>JAFRKV010000004.1 GCA_017431515.1 Lachnospiraceae bacterium | reverse complement strand
AGCTACATCATAAGATTGCTGCTGAGCGAACAGGAACACACCTGTTTGAATTGAAAAAGGAGCCTCGCCCAGATGATTTAATCATCTAAAGCGACAGTCCCTTTCAGAGAGCGGGTGATGGGGCGCTCGAGGTCCAGTGGACCTCGGTTCAGCGCCGACCGAGCCGCGCTCCTCGCGCGGCGAGATCCGAACCCTTGGGTTCGAGGTCTCGCCGGCTTACAAAAACCCCTCGGTTTTATCCGAGGGGCTTTTTGTAAGCGGGTGATGGGAATCGAACCCACGTGTCCAGCTTGGAAGGCTGGTGTTCTACCATTGAACTACACCCGCATGTCACTTCGCCTATTCTACTAGCGTTTCACGGGTTTGTCAAGGGCTTCAGAAGCGGATCTTGAATTCCACCTTCACCGGCGCCTTCACCAGCGCCGCGAAAACATCGCCGTCTGCGGGTTTTCCGGCAACGGTACCGTAATGCACCGGGATCGCGATCTCCGGACGCAGCTCATTCACCAGCTCTGCCGCTTTTTTTACATCCATGGTATAGGTTCCGCCGATGGGAACAAGCGCAATATCGCACTTTACGGCCTTTGCCTCTTTCGTGGCATCGGTATCGCCTGCGATATAGATCCGTTTGCCGCCGATCTGCAGGATGTAGCCGACCCATCCGGCGCTCTTGGGATGAAACGGTTTCAGCAGATTATAAGCGGCAACCGTTTCGAACTGCAATCCCTCGATCTCATATGCCTCATCCGGCTTTACGGTCACCGTTTTTCGCACCAGTCCGGCGACCTCTCCGGCTTTCCCTTTCATTTTTTCCGGCACGATCAGAATTGTGTCTGCGCAGGCCGTTTTTTCGATGTCCTCCGGCGAAAAATGATCGTAATGGTCATGGGTGATCAGAATAAAGGACGCATCCTTCGGAGAATCCTTCATTTGAAAAGGATCCACATAAATCATCCCCTGCTCGCTTTCGATTCCGATGCTGTTATGTGTGAAAACTCTGATCTTCTCTGTCATCTTTTTATACCCCTTTCCCCACACTATACCATGATTTTGCTTGCATAGAAACCATGCACCGAGTATAATCTCCTCAAGAGGGCAAAAAAATGGTAAAAGATGTATTTGTGAAAATATTGCAGGCGCTGATGCTGCCTGGCGTTACAGTAGCGTTTTTGATTCTTTTCGCGCGGAACAGATCCAAAAAAAAGGCTGAGCTCCCCAAGAAGGAAGCTCAGTCGTAATCGTGCACATTTCAATGTAAGATGTTCCAAGATGCCTCTGCTCGGCTCAGCCGTTGGAGGCATCTTCGTTTTCAGGAACCACGAACACGTCCACATCATTCTGCACGTCCACCGCGATGTTGGAAATCGTGGATGCGATCCCGGAAACCTCTTCCATCATGGAATTCACCATGGAAGTGGATGCGGAAGTCTCTTCGGTTCCGGCTGCATTGTTCTCCGCAATGCTGGAAAGATTCTCCACAACTCCCACCACCGTTTCCCGTACATGATCCAGACGGTCCACCGTGCCGGCGATCTCATCGATGCCGAAGAGGGACTGATCAATCTCCTGTTCCACAGCGCCGAAGATTTCCTGTGTCTGCTGTACATATTCGGTCTGCTGGTCAATGATCGCCTTCACTTCATTCATGGTCTCAATGGACTTCTGCGAATTTTCGATCAGTTCCTGAATGATCCCCTCGATCTGCTTGGTGGAATCGGAGGTCTGAGTCGCCAGACTGCCGATCTCGTTTGCCACAACCGCAAAGCCCTTTCCGGCCTCACCCGCGCGGGCTGCCTCGATGGAAGCGTTCAGCGACAGCAGGTTCGTCTGTGACGCAATGGAGGAAATCAGGTCGGACGCCTTGGAGATATCATCCGCCGAAGCGCTGGTATGGCTGGTCTGCTCATACATTGCTTCCACTGCATTCTTGGTCTGTTCGTTGACTTCACCCAGACGGGCAAGGATCTCCCTCGCCTCGTAGGAGGACTTGCGCATCGCTTCGGAGGAAACCTTCAGCCGTTCGGTCTGCTCCTTCGTCGCGGAAACCATTTCGCCGATCTCTCTTACGGAATCGTTGGCATTCTGCGTCTCGGAAGACTGCGCGGTAGCGCCCTGCGCGATCTCCTGGACTGCTGCATCCACCTGTCCGATGGACTCCAGCGTCGCCTTCGAATTCTCGGAAAGCTGTTTCGCACCGTTATGCAGATTCTCGGAACGCACGCGCAGCGACCGGACGGACTCCTCTACCGCATGGGTCAGGGAGGCTGCGGCATCCGCAATTTCTCCCACCTCGTCCTTTCTGCCGTGGAACTCCTCCAGCCGTTTCGCATTGGTGAGATCCAGCGTCCCGATATCCTTGATAATGCCGCTGACCTTCTGAATGTTCTTGCTGATCGCTTTCGTGACAAGGAAGGTCACAAGCAGCGTCAGACCCAGAGTAATGAGTCCGAGGATCAGCATAAACATGGACAGCTGGTTGATGGTACCCATCACGTCGGATTCCGGCAGCGTGATCATCAGCACGGCGTCATAGTCCGGAATGTTTTTGTATGCCACCCATATCTTCTTGCCATCCGCGCCTTTTGCGGAAAAATGACCGCTTCCGTTGGCAACCGCTTCCGTCACCGCCTGCTCATGAGCGGCGTCCGTAATCTCCGCGCCCAGCATCTCGCTGTCCGGCGCAAAGATATAATTATTCCTGGAAGAGGAAAGCAGATAAACCTGCGCGTTGTCCATGCCGTTTAAGGTCATGTTATACACGGCGTTCTGCAGTTCGTCAATGAAAGAACCGCCACCGACAAAACCGAGGAGATTACCGTCGTCGTCATAGATCCCGGAGTAATCCACCGCCACCACCTGGCCGGTACTGGTGGAGGGCACAAGGCCTTTCAGCCAGTCCCCGTTGTGCGCTTCCAAAGCGGGCGGAATCGCCGCCACGGCCGCCGGGTCGGAATTTGCAAGACTGCCGATCGATTCCCGATTCGTATGGACGATCACCATCGAGTCAGGTGTCGTGACAAACAAGCCTTCCATCCCGTTCCGGGCCTGAATATACTGATCTGCCATATTCTGCACGGTCTCCAGAAGCTCTTCATTCTCCGGATCCGCCGCCAGCGCCTTCACCTCCGGCAGATTCCGGAAGCCCTTGAAATACGCCAGATATTTGTCAAAGTACTCATCCACAAGAATCGCTCTGGCATCCACAAGCTCGCTCAGCCTGGCTTCTGTGGTTTCCATCATCGTCGCCCGCATCCGCATGATGGAGACTCCGATCAAAGATCCCAACCCCAGAATGACAACGATCGAAATGGCAAGCATAATTTTCGCGCCGATTTTCAGATTTTTCATTCCATTTTACCCCCGCTAAAAATACCTTTACTGCTCATTATTGTCGCACAATTTCCAGTGGATGTAAAGGTCGCTCTTCCGTTTTTCACACGCAAAAAAAAGCCCCCAAGAGGGCTTTTTGTCATCACTCGGGGTGACAGGATTCGAACCTGCGATCTCGTGGTCCCAAACCACGCGCCTTAGCCAAACTGGGCCACACCCCGTTTTTTACTTTTTGAATCTCCACCGATTGTACAGGACGCCCGATGTCTTGTCAACTTGCGCGCAGCACTTTCAACGCGCTCCGTCCCCATCTCACCCTTCCTTTCGAAGACTGGCGGCCAGGATCTCCTTCATCGCCCGCAGGGCTTTCCCGCGGTGACTGAGGGCATTCTTCTGCTCCGGAGAGAGGGTCGCCGAGGAACAGCCGCATTCCGGCACCTGAAAGATCGGATCGTAGCCGAAACCGTTTTCCCCCTCCGGGGCGTAACCGATGGTACCTTCAAAGGTTTCCCGCGCCACTTTCACCGTCTTGTCTGGCAGCACCGCCGCGATCGCGCAGACAAAACGCGCCGTCCGCTTCTCCGGCGGCACATCCTTGAGTTTTTCGATCAAAATCCGGTTCTTTTCCGTATAGGGCGTATCCTCCCCCAGAAACCGCGCGGAATAGATGCCCGGCGCCTTATCCAGCGCATCGATCTCAAGGCCTGAGTCATCCGCCAGCACGAGATCATCGGTATAGGCTGCGACAGCCTGCGCCTTGATCACGGCATTTTCTTCAAAGGTTTTGCCGTCTTCCACGATATCAGCCTCGATCCCCGCTTCCTTCATGGAAACGATCGGCATGTTCAGATCGCTTAAAATCGCGCGGACCTCCCGCATCTTTCCTTCATTTCCGGTTGCAAATACAATTCTCATCGTAAAGACTCCGTTCCGATCCCATCAAAACCCTTCTTCAAAGGCTTGGTGGATGGCATTATAAATCCCGACTGCTGCTGCATGCTGGTATTCCGGCGTCGTCAGCTTCTGCAGTTCTTCCTTGTTTGACATAAATCCCACCTCCACCAGCGCCGCCGGCACAGTGGCATTCCTGAGGATATAGATCTCATTTCCTTCCGTCAGCCCCTGATCCTTGCTGCCGAGGGCTGCCGTCACTTCCTGCTCGCAGATCTCCGCCAGGCGTTTGGAGCCAAGCGGATCCTCCTGTTTCTTTTCATCATAAAGCACCGTGGTTCCCGTGGTGGATGACCGGGAGGAAGAGGTGTTGTTATGGATGCTGATAAATACATCCGCATTGGCTTTGTTGGCAAGTCCCACCCGCTGCTCGAAGGAGGGATTGCTGTCATCGAGACGCGTATAGTATACACGGATCTTCTCATTTCCCGGCTCCGCAAACAGGCGGAAAAGCTCCTCTGTGATGGCAAGATCGATGTTTTTTTCATAAATGCTGCCGCGGGTGGCGCCGGGCATGCTGCCGCCGTGTCCCGCATCGATCACAACCACCTTGTCATAGAGCTTGTGCGGATCCACAAAATCCAGATAAAGATACCCCTCCTCGATCCGGCTCTCATATTCAAACACCTGATCCGTCTGAATATCCACGTATCCGTTTCCGTTGACGCTTTCATAGGTCAGGCTGACGATGTGGTCAGGATCCCCCACCATCGGGTAACGGAGCATATAATCGGAATCCGCCCCGGGAATCGATACCGTGATCGTCTGGTTCAGATAATCATCCCCGATCGCAACGGACTTTTCGTCGATCCCCTCCGGCAGCTGCATCCGAAGCTGCTCCCGGAACTGCTGCTCGCCGTCGGACTGTTCGGAAACGATCGTATTATACTGGAGGATCTCCAGGCCTGTCATATCCACCAGCTGATCGCGCAGCGCCGCTTCCTTACGGTATTCCTCCCGCACCTGCTCCTCATACACATGTAGCTTCGGCAGATAGAAAAACGCGCTGCACACCAGCAGCATCAGGATCATGGACACGCTGGCGCATATTTTAACTACTCTTTCTTCCATTTCAAAAACCCGTAAAAACCGGAAACGCGTTCAGCGCGTCCCCCGTCATCTGTCATTGGTATAAGCCTTCAGGCAGAGGTTGCAGGCATGCATATCCTCGATATCATCCCAGAAAACGCCGTTCATGCTGACATATCCCTGCCCGTCGGAAAGAACCACGTTCTCCGTCATCCGGTCCACCTGATACTCCACCGCAAGAGGCCGGTCCGATCCCGGCGTGGTCAGTGCAACTGCAACCGCATAGAATTCATTGTCGTCAAGTTCCACAGGTTTGTCAAGCCGGATCGTGTAATACCCGGCATTCCCCAGGGTTCCCGTCCCCAGGGACTCCATGTGCTGCAGATCCTCTTTGGACTGAAAATTGCGAACCAGGAAAAGCTCATAAGCCGTCCCGTGGCCGGTGGCGTAAAACCCGATGGCGGAAAGGTCCTCCTTCTCGCCAGCCTGATAGACATTGGCGCCGTAGGCAGTATCCTGTCCGTAGCCGATCTGCGCCACAAAGCCGCACTTATCCGTCTGATAGAGGTGGTCATAATTATCGATATCCTCGATGCCGGTATAAACCACATTATGGATGCCGATATTCGTATCGTAATACGAAATATAAAACAACCCGTCTTCTCCGAATTCCTCTCCCCAGCTGTTCAGACAAAGGAAGGCGCCGTTTCCTTCCAGTTCCTCCGTGAAATTTTCCTTCGGATAATCGTCATCCCATCCCACGATCAGGATATCGTGATTCGGTTTTGCCGTTCCGATGTAGCAATAGGAATTGGTGTCCCTGTTATAATAGGGCGATTCACTGTCCTTGTTTCGCAGATCGTTGTAAATGGAGGACTGCACTCCGCCGTACAAAAAGACGGCTTCCTTGATCCCGTCCAGATTTTTGCTGTCAATAATCTGGATCTCCTGCACGTGCTTTACAGGGGAAAGAGACGCGCTGCTCACGGACCCGTACGGATCCTGGGCCTCCGTTACCGGCCCCTGATAGCCCAGAAGATATGCCATCGACATCGTATAATCACCGCCATCCTCAGGCCCCGCAGCATAGGAATTCTGCTGCACCATGTGGTTCGCGGAAAAAACAATATCTTCCTCCGGTTTCAGCGAGCTCTCCAGACCGGACACCGAGGCAAAAGCCCAGCAGGTGTCCTGATTGCCCTGCTTGCGCACTTCAGGTCCGCATTCCTGCTCATAAAGGCTGAACTTCGTCGGCAGGAAGGGAATCCCCTCATCATTGCCGGTCACTTCCGCCGTGTTGGTCTCCATGTCAAACCGGTACTCACCGCCCAGGCTCTCCGTCACCTCACGCACGGGAACATAAAGCCTCTCGCCGCTCCGTACCAGTCCCCCGGTATCGTCGATAAACTCTTCATTTAAAAAATAACCGTCTTCATCCAGCGGAAAATCCGCCTCCCTGCTGTATTTCATCAATCGCAGGAGATTCTCGTCATAGACCCGCGCGCTGCAGCGAAAACTGTCCCGCAGCGACTCCACCGGGATCATGAGCTCCAGTTTTTCATCCATAAAAAGGGGCATGGCAAGAGAAGAGAACGTGTTTCCGCCGATCAAAAGCTTGATCTCCTGATCGTTAACGGAATCCGCCATCATGGGATAAAACACCTCATCCGCCAGCTCTGCGCCGCGAAAAAGATGAACCTCTTTCATTGAGGTTGTGAAATTCTGAAACTTCAAAAGCAGCGCGATCAGGATCACGCCGCACATAATGGCATAACGCCTAATTAGATGCATCTTTCTCCTGCCGTTTCAACGGTTTCGGTCCCATAAACTGATAAAAATACGTCCGGATCATCCCATTGTAGATCTTACGGTTTTTGTCGGCTTTCCGCCCGATATAGCGCTCGGCATCTTCGAAGCTTGTGATCACATACATGGACCACCGGTCCAGCTTCTGATACACTTCTCCCAACGTCCGGTAAAGCTGAGGCAGCTCCTCCTGCTCCGCGATCCGTTCTCCGTAGGGGGGATTCGTGATCAAAAATCCATAGCTTTTCGGATGGCGAAGATCGGCCACATCCCGCTGTTGAAAATGGATCAGCTTCTCCACCCCTGCGCGGGCGGCATTTTCTCTGGCAAGGGAAACCACCGCGCCATCAATGTCATACCCCTGGATATCCGTCTTTACGGAGAGATCTTTTTCCTCTTCCGCTTCGCTCACGGCTTCGTACCACTGTTTTTTGGGGATCAGGTTCGTCCAGTGCTCCGCCGTAAAAGCCCTGCCGGTGCCCGGCGCGATCCGCGCCGCCATCATCGCCGCCTCGATGGGGAAGGTGCCGCTTCCGCAAAACGGATCCAGCAGAATCCGGTCCGGTTTCCAGGGCGTCAGCATCAAAAGCGCTGCCGCCAGCGTCTCGGAGATTGGGGCCTTTCCGACAGCAGGGCGATAACCCCGCTTATGCAGGGAATCCCCGGAAGTGTCCAGTGCCACCGTCACTTCATCCTTATAGAGAAAAACACGGATCGGATAATCCGCTCCGCTTTCTTCAAACCACGTGATGTGATAAACGCCCTTCAGCCGCTCCACCACCGCCTTTTTGACAATGGACTGGATGTCGGAGGGGCTGAACAGTTTGCTTTTGATGGAGGATGCTTTTTTCACCCAGAAACGCGCATCCTTCGGCAGATATTGCTCCCACGGCAATGCCTTGACCTGTTCAAACAGTTCGTCAAATGTCTTTGCGGTAAAACGCCCCACGCAAATCAGTACCCGCTCCGCTGTCCGCAGATGAATATTGGCGCGGCAGACCGCCTCTGCATCGCCCGTAAAAAAGACTCTGCCGTCCGTCACCTCCGACGGCTCATAGCCCAGCTCATAGATTTCTTTTTTCAGAACCGCTTCCAGCCCGAAATGGCATGGCGCCAGCATTTCAAAGGTCATAAAATGCCATCATCCTCTCCAGAGGCGCAAGGTTTTCTCCGCCGGCTTCTTTATACCGGTCGATCAGCGTCGTCAGGCGTTTTTTGTCCTTTGCCTGCAGATTCACCAGCCGCTCCATCTTCTTGCCGAAGGTCGGATTCTGGATCAGCGCCTCTCTGCTCTTCTTCGGCAGCGGACAGGTCTCAATCAGGATATCACGCGTGATCTTATTCAACCGGAAGCTTCCCTTGGACTCATACTTCATCCAGCTGACATAGTCCCTGACGAAAACCTCACGGTAATTATTTTTCACGCGCACCAGCTCCTGCCCCAGCTTTTCTTTCGCCTCCGGCGTCAGCTCGCGGTTCTTTTTGTAAAACTGCAGATAGTCGCAGTACTGACCGGTCAAGGATTTCTCCGTGACATCATTCCAGCGCACGCCCTGAATCTTGCGGCAGTATTCCCAGCGGTAACGCCCGGCGGTAAGCAGCATCTGGTCACTCATCTCCGCCATCAAAAAGATCGGGAACATGAACCGCGCCGGGGTGTTGCTGCGGATGCCGGCCGCCTCCTGCCACATCATGGCCTTAATGCCGGTATTCGGCATCAGGATGATATTCGGATAGATCTTTTCCTTCACAGTCTCCGAATTGATCCCGTGCTCCGGATCCGAAAACAGCACATCGTGGTAAAAAATGGAGTAGTCCGTCTCTTCGATCTCGTCTATGGCGCTCTTCAGCTTCTCCGCCGTCACGAGTGCGTTCTCCGGATTCTGGACCAGATCCGCTTCGGTAAGCGCGGGGCAGAAGGTCAACACCCGGCCGTAGGTCGTACGGCTGTTGGACTTCATCATGTTTTCCACTTCGAATTTTACTTTGCCCCATTGATCCTTCCGGCGCCTCTCCATTTCCTCCGGACGGATATTGCCGTTTTTCTTCTCATCCCGGAGAAAGGCGTCATAGTCCATGTCGAACTCGTTTTTGGAAGGCTCGTTTTCTCCGCGGTAAATGCTGCGAAGCCATTCCTCAATCGTATAAACATTCTCCGCCCTGCACAGCGGAAGCTTCGGCACAAGAGAACGCAGAGCCCTGGTGTTTTCCTCTCCTGCAAGCGCCTCATCCAGCAGGCCGAAGTTCAAAAACATGGTAATGTTGGCGGAATGCGTCTTTTCTGTAATGGCCTTTTCCAGCACCGCCAGATAGAGTTCATAAAACAGATTGGCAAGCTTGCGGCGGAGCTTTCTGGTATCATCATCCGTCGCGCCCTGATCCGGCAGATTGCGGTAATCCTCTATCGTCTTGCGGATTTCCTCTTCACGGGTCATATCGCATCCCGTATAGGCCAGAATCTCCGTAAGGGGATCCTTTTGCTCTTCCTCTTCCTGCGCCGCATCCTGCGCTTCCTGTTTTTCCGCATACTCGTCAAGAAGATCCGACAGCATCTCCTTCTGCTCGTCGTTATACAGATCGGATACTTCCGCAAACGCCAGCACGTTAGAAAGCGTATCCAAAATCTCCTGCCTGCGGTCGACGGGGATCCGCCGTGCCAGCGCAAGCAGCACCTGCGTCAGATCCTTTTGGTTCTCCGCCAGAAAGAGGGATTTGTAAGTCTCCAGATATTGCTTTACCACATCGAGGTCATTCTGCACCTCGGAGATATAATTAGATGCGCGGAAGATCTCGCCGTCGATCAATGACTCCTTCCCGCCAAAAAATGCCTGAAGGGCTGTCAGCGACCTTGACGCGAATTCCTGATAAAATGCGCTCTGCCACTTGGGATCATGCCCGATATGCGCTTCCAGAGCCTTGGCGAGCAGCCCATCGTAATCCCTCGGCGCACCGTATTCCGCGCCAATCGTGTCCAGGATATGCCTGATCTCCTCTGCCGTGCGCTGAAACATGGCGGCTTTCTGGTACATCATGTAATATTCCCGCAGGATCAGGTTCGTCGTCGTGGCCACGGCAAGCAGAAACACGGCGCCATATCCCTTCTGGCTGCGATAGATCTGGGTAAGATCCGCGCCGTTGTCCATGGTCACCATATAGAGCTTGCAATCCTCCACTGCCACATAATCACACTGATACGTCGGAGAAAGGATGTCCGACAGACCGATCACGCTTCCGCCCGAAAGCACGACCTCCGATGCCTCCGTCAGCAACACCGCCCGGCCCTTGATCAGCCAGTACAGGCTGTTTACCGGTGATCCTTTTTGATAAAATGCTCGTTTTTCCGAATATCCTTTGAAACTATCATAACTTTCCTTTTTGTCCGCCCTGTTCTCTCAAAGCTTTCTGCATTACAGTTCTTTTACAAATCCGTCAACGGTTTGGGTGAAGCCCATTTTTTTCATATAGTTCTCATGATCAACGGAGCTGACGCAAAACTGAAGCTTCCGGATCCCGTTTTTTGCAAGCTCCTGATACAAATAGGAACCCACCGAAGTGTCCCTGTATTTTGGCGTGGAATAATCCACGATGACATCAATCGTATCCGCCTGGATCCGGTTCCCGATCAAAAATCCCGCCGGCGCGGTATCACAGACCACTATATAGATGAAATTGCAGTCCTTCACCGCTTCCAGATCCGTGTCCGGGAAAAAATGCAGGATATCTTCTTTATAGTAGTCCGTCAGATAATGAAGGGAAGCGTCCTTTCCGTTGCTTTCATACACATGGTAATGGGGGCTGTCCTTCTTGATCCGGTAAAGCTTATACACGTTGATGGCGACCAGACAGAAATTCATAAAAGCCGTCGGATAGGAATGGATGATCAGCGCGTAGGTGGTAAAAATCACGCTTCCGATGGTATTCACGATGCGGAGCTTCTTGATGGAAGTCATCAGCATCGAAACCACCACCAAAAACGAGCCGAGATAGCCGATCAGTTCTATCAGGAATTGTTGATCCATATGGTTTGATTCCTTTCTCTCATGTGCCGTCCGCTATTTACTATACCATAAAACTCAGCGATTGTCTTTCACGGTTCTTTTTTTATTTGTCAAAACCCCTCAACCGCCTATATATCAGGCTTTTGAGGGGTTTTCTTTTTCCCGTGCGTGAGAAGATTCGAACTCCCGACACCTTGGTCCGTAGCCAATGCACGAATCGCGCTATGATGGTGCTTTGCGGGCTGGGTTCCACACCGGGTTCCACGCTCTGTTTGTTTCGTTTATTTCGTATATTCTTTCACATATATCTTATCATCTGAGCAAGTATTTCGCCGTCTATGTCTGTTTCGTCTCTGTCAAGATGCCTATCTGCGAACCTGACAAATCCATTCCTGCTATAAAACTCTATCAGTCTATCCTTTGGCTCGCACTCTACAAACACAACTTTTCCTCCGATTAAATCTTGAATAACCCCGATCTTTTCGAGTGCCAGCATCAGCAGTTCATCTCCGGATATTAACGCATTGTATCCGTTTGTGTAGTTTTTGCCGAGTTGTCCTATGAGCGGGATCGGAAGAGTGTATCTCTGCGCCTTTCTATCAAAAGAAGCAAACTTATTCATTCGTTTGCGCCAATTTTTTGAAAGATCTAGGTTCTCCCATTTATCCACGCAAAGTACCTTATTTGCCAGTGTAAAATAACCGCATAGAACATATTCCTTCTTATAAGATGCCAGCACAAGGTATGTTCTAGAAATTCCTTGTTTTTGGAACTCAACGGCTTTTTGATGCAAGAATACCTCAATATCTTTATTCATTGGACACGAATAAGCATTGAGGTATTCTTTGATCTCATCATCACTAATCGCCTCGTCACCGATGAGCTGACTTAGATTCAAAACCAAATAACCTGTCATTTTGCTCTCTTGACGATGCTCCTTATCAGATCTTTATTTGTTGCATCTCCGTACGTCTTGGATATAGCAACAGTATTCTTTTTCTTTTTTTCTGCTCTTTCCAGTGCATTGATCAACGATTTCGCCGTATCGCGATCTCTTATATCAATGTCCTTCAAGAGGCTTTTGGTAGCCATGTGGTATCCCCTTCCCGTTGGCAACAATCACTCCTCGTACGAGAATATTACCACCTTCTGCTTCAGATGTAAACCACTTTTTCCAGCCTTGCCTATTTTATATAAGACACCTTCCCGTTGTCAGCGCATATAAATTGAGTGGTGTTCTTGCCGTTCGGATCCGGAGGAATGAGCATCCATATCTTTCCGTCGATCGTCACCAGTCCACAGCATTGCACCCAGGTGCCTTTTTTCAGGACGCCCACGATCGACGCCTTATCCGTTGCTCCGGCGCGGTTTCTTACGTTCATGTCCGATTCAAGGCAGTATCCTATGCCGACCTGATAATCCACCGGCGTGTGCGTTTCTGTTTTTTCTTCCGGCTCCACGGTATCATATTTCGGATGCCCGAATAATGCTTTTCCGGCCAGTGCCGCGATCTTGTACTGCTTCCGCGCTACGCCTCCACCGTTCCGGATCACGCCACCGGTACCTGATGTGTTGCCCTCCATCGTCTCGATATAATCAGCTCCTACCTTCACCACAATTCCGGTATGATGACACCCGTCCACCCTGCCGTTCTTTGTAAAGAAGATCTGCGCCCCCCTGCCTGGTGTCGTGTCGAGTGCTCCATTCTTCTCGTACATTCTGGCCGATGCGACTGTATAATCGTCAAAATCCCCGGCGAGCAGGCTCTTTGCTGTCGCTACGCCGTACGCTTTATAGAAGCACCAATCCACAAAGGCGTCGCACCAGTAGGCCGGGAAGTCCATTACCTGCGGATAGATCGCGTGCATATCTCGCCCGTATTTCGTATAATTGTCCGAACCGGCGCCGGCCGTTTTCCGATCCAGAACGGAAGGATCCGCCCGGTAAGCTGCCGCGCTCTTTTCCAGATATCCTTCCTCTGCTTCCGCGATGGCGATCACCGTATCCGGAGAGCAACCTTGCGACTTATGGACTGCTGCCGTCGTGGATCCTGCCACGGGTGTATCAAAAAGCGCTCTTTCCTTTTTCCTGCGTTTCAGGAGTGCATCTTTGTACCTTTCAGCGGATCCCCAGTATTTCTCAATTCCTGCAGAATACTCCTCTACCGTGTGGCAATTCGCGGCCAGCTGCTTTATCCCGCCCTCTCCTCTGTTGTATGTATATGATGCCAGCGCGTCGAACTGATTTTGGTTGAGATTGATTTCCGTGACATACTTCTCCACGAGCTCCTCGTATTTGTCCAGATCCATCCGAAGCATGGCTTCGGCCTGCAGCTCTGAGATCACTTCTCCATCCTTTACATCCGGACCGTAGTGCCCATATCCTATGGTATTGTATTTCTCCCCTGGCAGCCTGTATGCTATCAGCCTGCACCCTTCAAATTGCTTTAATAAGGCGATCCCTTCTTTACTTGTCTTCATACTTTTCTCCTTCCATAAACGCAAAAAAGAGCGCCCCAACACGAAGCGCTCCCGTCCTTATTTCTTAAACTGGGCTATGGCTGTCATTACCGTATCATATCCAAGCGTTGAGCACAGCCATGTCAGTACCACCATTCCTACGATATAAACGATGTCCTGTGCCGTGAAGCTCATGTGATTCATGATCATATAAGCGACCGGAATCGCGATGCCTACCACCACTGATACGATTGCAGCCACTGTAGTCGGCCGTTTAACCGTATGCATCTTCTTTACTGCCTCCACAATCAGAGACGTCATCGCTGCTGTGATCGTCAGCAAGAACATAGCCACTTGCACTGTCATTTTCATTTCCCTCCTTGATTGATTTACCAAAAATACCGCCGTCGTTATGCTCGAAGACATTTCCGACCACTCTCGTCACCAGGACGCCGATCACGGATGCTCCGAATGTCGAGTTGACCTCATGCATAAAGTTGACCGGCTCCGCGATCTGTCCGGTAGTTATCATTGCATATGCAATCATGACCGCCCCGAATATAATCGAAAAAGCCCACAGCACAAAGATCACCTTTAGCACTGTCGCAGAGAAGCCGTAAGCCCACGACTTGAATTTCTTTTCATCCGTCGGTTTCTTTTCTTTTTTCTGCGTGCAGGTTGCACATAGCCGGATTCCTATACTCCGCCGCTTTGCTTCCATGGCGTTTTCCTTTTCACCAGATTATCTGTCAAGTACTCGTCCAGTTCTTTCTGTGCTTCTTTCAGGTCCTCCGTATTCGAACCATCCAGCGCGTGTTTTGTTAGCGCCTGCAACGTTTTTATGATCACGCTTACTGAAATCGCAAGCCCCGTCTCCATTGAGTCTTGCCTCGCTGCATCCGCCTCGAACCTCTTGTTTCCCAGCCGTAGCCTGTCCTCAACTTTATTGAACCGCACATCATGCTCGTCAACCCTGCCCTCAAGCGCTGCTATCCTCTCGTTCTGTTTTTTGTCCGGCTCTTTCACTTTTTGGATCGCCTTTAGGACTATCGTGAAAACTGCCGAGATCGTGATTACTGCACCACATATCGCCAAAAGCGTGTCTACGATCTCCTTCGGCGTACACATGATCGGTTGATTCATCATTCATCCTCCGGAATCGGCTCTCCGAATAGTTCCTCGTAAGTCTCCCTTACCAGGTCCTGATACTCCTCCGGAACATCGTCGATCGTCTTCTCTCCTTTGTAGATCAGTCGCGCCCAAATTTTTGCTTTGCTTTTGCTCATTGTTCTGCCCTCCTTAATCTTCTACCAGAACATCCTGGATCTCTGTGATCTCATCCTCATGTACATCCAAGCGTTCCTGGATCTTCTCGATATCCGTCATGTCTCTCGTCGCAAATGATGCCGTGACGTTTCCTTCCATGTCCGATGATGCCGACACTCCTACCGGGATGATCCTTGTGAATTTTTCCTCGTCCAGTTCACAAGAAGACAAATTCTCAACTGTCAGCTGTGCGCGTACTCCGTCAACCTCTCCGTATGTCTGGTATACTCCTACAAGGTTATGAATGCTCGACGCATCTGAAAATTGAATTACTTCGCCGTTTTTAAGCTTTAATGATTTCATCCTTTCGCACCTCCTGATTTATTTTCTGATACTGTTATTGTTCCAATTCTTCACATTTTTTTCTCTCATATTTTGACCCCATTTTTTCTTGCTATATGGTCTACCATATATTATAATATAATCAGAACATATGTTTGCACTCAAAAGGAGGTCTATTATGGGCGAAGTTTTAAACAAACAATCTATTATCAATCAAATTATCACTGATATGTTCGATCTTCCTGCTGAGATTCGGGAACGTCTCAAGCTAACGCTGACATTCCGGCTCAAGGATATCAATTTCACACCTGCTGTTACACTTCCGGCAACCAGTTGCAGCGATAACAAACATATTCTGGAGCTTTTTGCCACAGATAAGCTCGCAGAAAACTGCGAGACCAGCACTGTCAAAAGCTACCTGTATGCCATGCGTGCTTTCTTCGGATACACAAATCTTCATTGGTCATCTGTTACTGGTCAAGATATCGCCGCATATCTTGCATCCCGGAAATGGAAAGAGAAAATCAGTGATGCATATATGGTGTCTATGCAAAAGGCTTTCTGCGTGTTCTTCGGATGGTTATATAAACGCAAGTATATCGATCACGATCTTCGCGACGACATTCCAAAGACACGCGCCGCCCAAAAAACAAAGCAACGCTTGTCCGATGATGAAATCGAACGTTGCCGAATAGTTGCAGCTAATCTATTCGAGCGTGCTTTTTTGGAACTGATGTTAAGCACTGGCCTTCGTGTCGGAGAGATTGTCAGCCTCAATGTTGAGGATCTTGATTTTGACCATCAAGAAATCCGTGTATACGGAGAAAAAACGAATCAGTGGCGAATTGCCCTCATGAGTCCTTGTTGCAAAATGCATCTGATGAACTATGTCGGCAGCAGAAAAAGCGGTCCTCTATTCGTTGGCCGGCGAAACTGTCGCATGAGTTCTTATGCTCTGGAAAGAACCGCTCGTGGTCTTTCGATCCGCGCCAACTGTAAAGTGACCGCCACTGTGCACACATATCGAAAAACGTATGCATCCATTCTCTATAACAAAACAAACGATGTGCTTGCCGTCTCAAAAATGCTCGGACATGCCAAGACTGATACCACCGTCAAGTATTATCTGGTTGATGACATAGAGGCGATGAAGCAAAAAGTTCTTAGATCTTTTTGAAAACAACAAAAAAAGGCACGGCTTTTACGCCGCGCCTTCTTCTTTGTCTCCATCGTTAATGAAGTACCGCCATCATAATTGCTATAACGATTAGAACTCCGCTGAAGATATACCCCCATTTAAACCTTGTGAAGCTTTCTTTCATTGTTTTAAAAAACCACCTGTATGTTTCTCTCATTTTATTCATCTCCTTCCTTCTCAGGAAAATCCTCGTTTGTTATCCTCTCCAGCATTTCCACCACATATACAGGCGGGATCCTTTTTCCCGTTTCCCAATCTTCAATGGTTCTTTTTGGTATATGATACGCCTCCCCAAATTTTGCTTGTGATAGTCCAGTTCTTTTCCTTATTTCTCTGATATTCATTTTTCATTTTTCCTTTTCCAAACCCTGTCCGCGATAATTGCTGCAATTGCTGCCGCTATGATCGCGATAATGATTGCTTTATCCATTGCTTTTTCAGCGACGATTGTGCTATAATTTTTTTGGAAGTGGGAAGGGCTTTCGCCCTCCCCTTGGTTGGTTCAATCTCTATCCTAGTAACTTTGCTATCAGGTAGGTGATTGTTCCGGCTGTTGCTCCGACGGTTACGTCCCAAGCGAATCTTCGGAGCATCTTTTTTATTTTCTTCCGTTTTTTCTTCGTCACTGTGCTTACCTCCTTTCTGATATTATAATACCACGCTATGCGTTGTATGTCAACACTTTTTTTAAAAAATATATCCCGCCAGCTCATTTCCGGCGGGATTACTCGTTCTCTTTATGTTTTGCTTGATGTTTTTCCATTTCTCAAACAACTTCGGAGAACAGCAGTTTAAATGCAAACGGAAAGAACTTTTACTTTGATTATCAGAGTGGCAAGTTTGGCTATAACGAGAATGCCGCACGGGGTGCTGGTACATTCCACCCTTTTGATAGTGCTATTATGAAATGCTGGCTTTCATTTGATAATTCCACATATGGAACACATTTCTTGACCTATATAAAAGAGGATGACACTTTTGTGCAAGTGCCCACATGGAGTGGAGCAGATTACAGCAAATTCAATAATGTTTCAGAGGAATTTTACGGATATGCCTATCAATATCAAGCAGCTAGTATCATGAAGTGTAAGAAAGCTGGATATTATCTAGGCAGTCTTGGTGGTTTGTCTCTTACTCAGCCAGTATATCTTGCAAACAATCAACAAATAAGCTCTGGCGATACAGGATTTTATATTTACCTTGGAACGACAAATCCATTCAACTAATTAAGTTCAATCCAATTAGCATCAATACTACATACGATGCTGTTTGAAGTCGCTTGCAAAACAGCGGCTCCCGCATACGAACTGCCTGATATATTGATTGTGAATTGCGATTTGACGTTAGCTCCTGTAAATGTAGGCAATGCGCCTCCATAGTTAAAATACGCACAAATATACCGTTTGCCGGAGGTTGACGATATGGTTGTTCCTTCTGCGAAATTTTTGAACGTTGATGGAATGTAAGATTTTGTTATAGGAGCGTACACGAACCAACCATTAACACCTCCACCAGATATCTTCATTCTGTTTGATGTTGAATGACAAATCATTGCTCTGGCTCGCCCACCGTAAGTACCGCTATTGTAAACTTCCTTATCTATTACTCCACCGTCTGGTATAGAAAAAGCATTATTAGTCATAGTTCCGCACATAGCAAAGAAATATGTATCAGATGGTGCGAAAATTGGACATTCATTCAAATAGGGCGGTACATAAAAACCATCTGCAATTACTGCACTATTGCATAATTCATCCATGTATGTAGGAAAACTACTAAAAGGGCTCCATGTACCAGCACCCCGCGGACTCCATTCAGCCCCATTCGCTGTGGTATAGCGGATATCTATGTTGTTTAAACTGCTGTT
>JAFRKV010000012.1 GCA_017431515.1 Lachnospiraceae bacterium | reverse complement strand
TACCGACGGTGTGATGGCACAGACCAAGGAGCACATCCTTCTGTCCCGTCAGGTAGGTGTTCCGTACATCGTAGTATTCCTGAACAAGTGTGATATGGTTGACGATCCGGAGCTGATCGAGCTGGTTGAGATGGAAGTAACCGAGCAGCTTGAGGAGTATGGCTTCAAGGATTGCCCGATCATCAAGGGTTCCGCTCTGAAGGCTCTGGAAGATCCGTCCGGCGAATGGGGTGACAAGATCATGGAGCTGATGGATACCGTAGATTCATATATCCCGGATCCGCAGCGTGAGACCGACAAGCCGTTCCTGATGGCTGTCGAGGACGTATTCACCATCACCGGTCGTGGTACTGTTGCTACCGGTCGTGTGGAGCGTGGTACGCTGCACCTGAATGAGGAACTTGAGATCCTCGGTGTGAAGGAAGATGTTCAGAAGACGGTTGTAACCGGTATCGAGATGTTCAGAAAGCAGCTTGACGAGGCAATGGCCGGTGATAACATCGGTGCGCTGCTTCGTGGTATCGACCGCGATAAGATCGAGCGTGGACAGGTTCTTGCAAAGCCGGGTACCGTTACCTGCCACAAGAAGTTTACGGCGCAGGTTTATGTCCTGACCAAGGATGAGGGTGGCCGTCATACACCGTTCTTCAACAACTATCGTCCGCAGTTCTATTTCCGCACCACGGACGTAACCGGTGTCTGCAACCTTCCCAGCGGCACGGAGATGTGCATGCCTGGCGATAACATCGAGATGACCATCGAGCTGATTCATCCGGTCGCTATGGAGCAGGGTCTTACCTTCGCTATTCGTGAGGGTGGCCGTACGGTTGGTTCCGGTCGTATCGCTTCCATCATCGAATAATTTCGAAGCGAAAATATCTTCTCAAAACGATCAACTTCCGGGGAAATATCCCCGGAAGTTTTTTGTGCCCATCTAGTACTTTTTTCATGGTTGAGAAAAGCGGTCTCCTGTCCGATAATAACTATAACAAAAAATCACAAGATGTAGTGGGAGTGAATGAGGACACACAAGATATCGCCTGCTTAGGCAGAGGGAGTACAGGAGGTACGCGTATGATCATGGAAGTCACACCGGTGAGCCCGTATTCATCATCTTCACAGGAAGCACCAAGAGAAGCGTTTTATTATCAGACACCGCGCAGGACAACCCTTTCATTCGGATCAATGCTGGCAGATGAGGAGGAAAAGCTCGCCGTGACGGCGGCCGTTCCGAGAGCGGATGAGTTTCAGAGTCCGGAGGAGCAGGAGACCCATTACGCGCTGACAGAGCAGGAGCTGGAAGAGAGCCTCGCAAAGCTGCTTCGTTACGCGGGGCTGGACGGTCTCGAATAAGGACGATCTTTCAGCGCTACAGAGCATTGGAATTGTATGAGCGCCGAAACACCACCGAAAAAATGTCGGTGGTGTTTTTTTTGCGAAAATGCTAAAATAACAGAAGATTCGGGAGCATCGGTTGCATCCCGAAGAGAAAGAAAAAAGAAAAGGAAGTGACAGAAAATGTCAGCAGCACAAGCGTTGGCAGTGATCATTTTTGTGGTCATGTTTATCCTGATTGTCTGGGATAAGATCGAGCGTCAGTGGGTGACGTTGGGATGCGGTCTTCTCACGCTGATCTTCGTATTCGGCGTTGCGATGAAGAGTCCTTCGGCGATCTGGGACACTGTGAATCTGAAGAGCATCTTTACTTTGAACTTTTGGTATGCCGCAGGAGGTGAAGCCTCGGAAAGCGCAGGCGTCAACTGGGCGACGATCATTTTTCTGCTGGGCATGATGATCATGGTGGAAGGAATGGCACGGACCGGCTTTTTCCGGTGGCTTTGCATGGTGTTTGCAAAGGCGGTCAACTATAAACCGATTCCGCTGTTTATCGCGTTTATGATCATGTCTGCGGGTTTGGCGATGTTCATTGACAGCATCACGGTGATCTTATTCCTGGCCGCGGTGACTGTGGAACTGGCGCAGCTCTTAAAGATCGATCCGGTGCCCATGATCCTGTCAGAGATTTTTTGCGCGAATCTGGGCGGCTCGGCAACGATGTGCGGAGATCCGCCGAATATCATCATCGGAACGGCGCTGGGGCTTTCCTTTGGACAATTTGTGACCAATACGGGCTTGATTGCGCTGGTGTCTCTTGTGGTTGTGGTGATTTATTATTTCTTTGTATTCCGGAGGGAACTGGTGGCAGAAGAGCATGAGACCGTCGATGTGTCGAACATGCCAAGTCCCAAAGAAGCCATTGTGGATCGAAAGGGCTTTTTTGTCAGCTGCGTGATCTTTGCCTGCGCGGTGATTCTCCTGATCACGCATGCGCAGACCGGCCTTTCTGTGGCCATTATCGGCACGTTTATTGCGATCGTGACGCTGATCGCAGGTGGCAAACATATTCCGGAGATCATCAAACGTGTGGATTTCAAGACGTTGCTGTTTTTTATCGGGCTGTTTATTGTGGTGGGCGGTCTGGAGCAGACGGGTGTGCTGGAAGTGATCGCGGGACTGATCGGCAAGATGTCCGGCGGCAATCCGTATGCGATGGTTGCGATCATCATTTGGGTTTCCGCAGTCGCCAGCGCTTTTGTGGACAATATCCCCTTCGCTGCGACGATGGTGCCGGTGATCCGAAGTCTTTCGACCACCATGGGGGTGGATATCCACACGCTGGCATGGACCCTTGCCATGGGGACGGATATCGGCGGCAGCGCGACTCCGATCGGCGCATCCGCAAACGTGGTCGGCACTTCGGTTTCGGCAAAGAACGGTTATCCCATCAGCTGGAAACACTATTTGAAGACTTCCGCGCCGGCGACGGTGATTGTGGTAGGGATCTCGATGCTGATGATTTTTGCAAGATATTTATAGAAAACTCGTCACAGTTTTGATAAAGTAAAACAGGATTTAATAAGGAGAAAAAGCGATGAAGAAACAACTTTTGCTTTCCATCAGTCGTACTTACGGGAGCGGCGGCCATGCGATTGCCGCGAAGATTGCCAAGGATCTGGGTCTTCCGCTGTATGACCGGAACCTCCTGGAAAAGATGGCGGATGAAAAAGTGATCAAAAACGATGAATTCCGTAAGGTGGATGACCGGCCCCATATCTGGATGCGCAGCCGGAAGGTGCGCGGATATTCCAATTCTCTGGAGGAAAACCTGCTGGAGCTTCAATTTGATTACCTTAAAAAGAAAGCGAAAGAGGGAGAATCCTTTGTCGTCGTCGGACGGTGCTCTGAAACGGCATTACAGGAGTTTGATGGATTGATCTCGGTATTTGTGAACGGAGACAGTGAAGCCAGGCTGGATCGGATCATGTCGATCCAGAAATTGGGGAAAAGCGATGCGGCCAGTAAGATCAGGCGCGTGGACCGCATGAGAAAGATGTATCATGACCGTTTCGGGAAAAAGCGCTGGGGTGATTCTTCCGCATACGATCTTTGCATTAACAGCACCAAACTCGGGGTCGAAGGAACGGCTGTGATGCTGGAGAAATACATTGAAGCAAGGCAGGAAGTATGATAGAATGGGTATACTAACGAAACGGGAGTAACAGGTGGCGCGGTTGGATACGAGCATCATACTTGAGATATTGATTCTGGTGATTCTTCTCATGCTCTCTGCGTTCTTTTCTTCCGCAGAGACAGCATTCACGACGGTCAGCCGCATACGGATGCGGACACTGGCAGAGGATGGGGACAGACGGGCCGCCAAGGTGCTGAAGATCAAGGATCAGGGAAATAAGATGCTCAGCGCCATTCTCATCGGCAATAACGTAGTGAATCTGTCGGCGTCGGCGCTGACGACAACGATTGCCATTCATCTGCAGGGAGGGATCGCAACGGCGATCGCCACCGGTATTCTGACGCTTCTGATCCTGATCTTCGGGGAAATATCACCCAAGACCATCGCCATGGCCCGTGCAGAAAAGCTTTCCAAAGCATATGCGCCGTTCTTATACGTGATCATGATCGTGCTGACGCCGCTGATCATCGCGATCAATTTTCTGGCCGGTGCGTTTCTACGGCTGTTCGGGATCAAGGAGGGTGCAAAGGGCGAATCGATCACAGAGGATGAGCTTCGCACCATCGTGGATGTCAGTCAGGAAAACGGCATCATTGAGAATGAGGAACGCGACATCATTCAGAAGCTCTTTGACTTCACCGATGCGAAGGTACAGGAGGTGATGGTTCCGCGGAATCACATGACCTATACCGATGTGACCGTCGGCTATGATGAGTTGTTTGAATTGTTCCGTGAGTCCGGCTTTTCCAGACTTCCGGTTTGCGAGGAAAACACCGACGATGTGGTGGGGATCATTTATCTGAAGGATCTCGTTTTTTTTGAGGACAAAGGGCATTTTTCTGCAAGGGAAGTGATGCGGGAGCCCTTTTATACCTACGAAAACAAGAATACGGCGGAACTTCTTGCCCAGATGCGGGAAGCATCCATCAGCATTGCGATCGTACTGGATGAGTATGGCGCCACGGCCGGGATGATCTCTCTGGAGGATCTTTTGGAGGAGATTGTCGGGGATATTCATGACGAGTATGATGAAAACGAAGAGGCGGATATCAGCGAGGTCGGTGAAAGGGAATACCTGATCCGCGGCGCGGCGAATTTGGAGGATGTCTGCGAGGAGCTGTCTCTTCCGTTCAAGAGTGAGGATTCGGATTCCGTGGGCGGTTATCTTCTGGAGCTTCTCGGGCATGTGCCGGAAGAGGGCGAGGAAGTGACGACGGAGAATGGCTATGTGCTTTCCGTGGACAAGATGGAGGGACGCAGCATCTCGGAGGTGCGGCTTCTGATTCCGGAAAGGGAAGAAGAAATCGAAGAGGAAGAAGAAAAGACAGAGGAGAAGGAAGAACCAAAAGAGTCAAAGACTAACACAAAACAGGGGTAGATAGCAAAATTAAATTTTAATGTAATAAAGACAGGAGGGATTTTACATGAACATGCAGAACATTCCACAGGTGAAGATCGGAATCGTCGCGGTCAGCCGCGACTGCTTTCCGGAGTCGCTTTCGGTCAACCGCAGAAAAGCGTTGATCGATGCCTACACAAAGAAGTTTGATGCAGCGGACATTTATGAGTGTCCGATCTGTATCGTGGAGAGCGAGATCCACATGGTGCAGGCACTGGAAGACATCAAGAAGGCCGGCTGCAACGCGCTTTGCGTTTATCTCGGCAACTTCGGGCCGGAGATTTCCGAAACGCTCCTCGCAAAGCATTTTGACGGACCGAAGATGTTTGTCGCTGCGGCTGAGGAGAGCCAGAACGACCTGATTCAGGGCAGAGGCGATGCTTACTGCGGTATGCTGAATGCCAGCTACAACCTGAAACTCCGCAATGTGGGCGCTTATATTCCGGAGTACCCGGTGGGCGATGCAGAGGATCTTGCGGAGATGATCCATGACTTTGTACCGGTTGCCCGGGCGATCATCGGACTTTCGGAGTTGAAGATCATTTCCTTCGGACCGAGACCACTGAATTTCCTTGCCTGCAATGCGCCGATCAAGCAGCTTTATAACCTGGGTGTGGAGATCGAGGAAAACTCCGAGCTGGATCTGTTTGAGTCCTTCAACAAACATAAGGATGATCCGCGGATCCCGGATGTCGTCAAGGATATGGAAGCAGAGCTTGGCGCCGGCAACAAAAAGCCGGAAGTGCTCGCAAAGCTCGCGCAGTATGAGCTGACCCTTCTGGATTGGGTGGAAGCGCATAAGGGCTATCGCAAATATGTGGCGATCGCTGGAAAATGCTGGCCTGCATTCCAGACGCAGTTTGGCTTCGTGCCCTGCTATGTGAACAGCCGTCTCACAGGAAAAGGGATTCCGGTATCCTGCGAAGTAGATATCTACGGCTGCCTTTCCGAATTTATTGGTACCTGCGTCAGCGACGATGTGGTAACGCTGCTGGATATCAACAATTCCGTACCGAAGGATATGTATCGCGAGTCCATCGAGGGCAAATTCGATTACAAGCATACAGATACCTTCATGGGCTTTCACTGCGGCAATACCTGCAGCACCAAGCTTGCGTTCCATGAGATGAAGTATCAGCTGATCATGGCAAGATCCCTGCCGGTGGAGGTGACCAACGGCACGCTGGAAGGCGATATCGCGCCCGGCGAGATCACGTTCTACCGCCTGCAGTCCACTGCGGATAATAAGCTTCGCGCTTATCTAGCAGAAGGTGAAGTGCTTCCGGTGGCGACGAAGTCCTTTGGCGGCATCGGTGTCTTTGCCATCAAGGAGATGGGCCGGTTTTATCGCCACGTCCTGATCGAGAAGAATTATCCGCATCATGGCGCCGTGGCATTCGGACATTACGGCAAAGCGCTGTTTGAGGTATTCAAGTATATCGGCGTGCCGCTTGAGGATCTGAACTACAATCAGCCCGCAAACCTGCCGTATATCACTGAAAATCCGTTTGCATAATATCATCGGACGTGTGATCTCTTGCAGAGGCAAGCGCAAGAGCGCAGCCCGGGGGTTTTCCCCCGGGCTTTTTTTGGGACACTTTCTGTTTTTCTACCATTTTTTGAAATTTGTGCTATAATGAAAAAGCATTTTTGTTGTGGAAATGAGGATTTGAGATGAACTACGACGTCATTATCATCGGAGCCGGACCGGGCGGCATCTTTTCCGCCTATGAGCTTCGCAAGAAAAAGCCGGAACTGAAGGTGGCTGTTTTCGAAGCCGGTTATTCTCTGGAGAAACGCAAATGCCCCATTGACGGCGTGAAGGTCAAGAGCTGCATCAAATGCCCGACCTGCGCCATCATGAGCGGTTTTGGCGGCGCCGGCGCGTTTTCCGACGGGAAATATAATATCACGAATGATTTCGGCGGCACACTGTATGAATACATCGGCCGTGAACGGGCGCTGAATCTGATGCGCTATGTGGATGACATCAATGTTTCCCACGGCGGCGAAAAAACCAAAATGTATTCCACAGCCGGCACCCATCTCAAGAAGCTCTGCATGCAGAATAAGCTTTCTCTGCTGGACGCTTCGGTGCGGCATCTCGGCACGGATATCAACTATATCGTTCTGGAGCAGCTGTACAACGAATTAAAGGACGGCATTGACTTTTATTTCCAGACTCCCGTGCAGAAGATCGAGGCGTTGCCGGGCGGCGGTTATCGGATCCTGCATAAAGACGGCAGCGCGGACTGCGATAAGTGCATCATTTCCGTCGGCAGGAGCGGGAGCAAGTGGATGGAGACCGTTTGTCAGGATCTGCAGATCGATACGAAAAGCAACCGTGTGGATATCGGGGTCAGAGTGGAACTCCCCGCAGTCATTTTTTCCGATTTGACGGATGAACTGTATGAAAGCAAGATCGTATATCAGACGGCAAAGTTCGAGGATCGCGTGCGCACCTTTTGTATGAATCCCTACGGCTCCGTTGTCAATGAAAATACCAACGGCATCGTCACCGTCAACGGACACAGCTTTGAGGATCCGAGCAAACGCACGGAGAATACGAATTTTGCTTTGCTTGTGGCCAAGCATTTTTCCGAACCGTTTCGTGACAGCAACGGATACGGCGAGAGCATCGCGCGTCTTTCCAATATGCTTGGCGGCGGCGTGATCCTGCAGCGATTCGGTGATCTGGAGCGCGGCAGACGAAGCACGGAAAAGCGCATTGCGGAATGTACCGTGCATCCGACCCTGGCGGCGACGCCGGGAGACTTGTCCCTCGTGCTTCCGAAGCGGATCATGGACGGGATCATCGAGATGATCTATGCCCTTGACAAAGTAGCCCCCGGCACAGCCAATGACGACACCCTGCTTTATGGCGTGGAAGTCAAGTTTTATAACATGGAAGTAAAATTGAATGAACGCCTGGAGACGAACCATCCGGGATTGTACTGCATCGGAGACGGCAGCGGTGTCACGCATTCCCTGTCTCATGCTTCCGCCAGCGGTGTCTATGTCGCGGATCTGATCGCAGAAGAGTAACGGGGAGAAGCGACGGTCACTTGAGCGACATGCGGCGAAGCCGCATGTCGCTCATGTGACCTCTGACTCCACCGCCAAACCAAACTACACTCAGAAAGGAATCAACCACATGCTAGCTGCTTATTTTTCATCCCTCAGTCCGGCAGCCTTTGTCAATGCGCTGCCCGGCAATATCGCACAGGGGATTCTCTGGGGCATCATGGCCCTGGGTGTTTATATCACATTTCGCCTTCTGGATATCGCAGA
The DNA here is from genome assembly GCA_017431515.1 of Lachnospiraceae bacterium. Classification (GTDB taxonomy): domain Bacteria; phylum Bacillota; class Clostridia; order Lachnospirales; family Lachnospiraceae; genus RUG12461. The sequence goes on along the minus strand of JAFRKV010000012.1, from coordinate 27,986 downwards.
CCTCACGGTTGACGGCTCCATGGCGACCGGCGGCGCGGTGACGGTCATGCTGACCATTGCAGGCGTTCCCGTCGGGCTTTCCCTGACGATTGCGGTCATCGTGGGTGCGCTGGCAGGCCTTGTCACGGGGCTTCTGCACACAAAGCTCGGGATCCCGCCGATCCTCGCGGGAATCCTTTCCCAGATCGGACTGTATTCCATCAATCTGAATATCCTCGGCGGCGCCAATCAGGCGATCAGCGTGGACAAATATCCGCTGATCCTCTCCCTCAGGAACGTGAGTCAATCCATCGTCATTGCTTTGATCTTTGCGGCGATCATCATCGCTGTCATGTATTGGTATTTCGGTACGGAGCAGGGATCCGCACTGCGCGCCACCGGATGCAACCGCGCCATGAGCAAGGCGCAGGGCATTAATACTGCCAATATGGAACTGATCGGGCTTGCCATCAGCAATGCCCTCGTTGCGCTTTCCGGCGGACTTCTGGCGCAGTATCAGGGCTTTGCGGATGTACAGATGGCAAGGGGTGCCATCGTGATTGGTCTGGCTGCGGTGATCATCGGCGAGGTGCTCGGCGAGGCGATCTTCAAGAAGCAGATGAATTTTGCCCTGCGGTTGTCCTTTGTCGTGGTTGGCGGCATTGTCTATTATTTCGTGATCGGTCTGATCCTCTGGCTCAAGATGCCGACAGATGACCTGAAGCTTTTTACAGCCGTCATTGTCGCGGTATTCCTTGCGGTGCCGTACCTTCGGAAGCAGCGGAGGAGTTCCTTTAAACTGGCAGCCAAGCGGGCGCTCGGCATCAAAAACGACGTGTAAGGAGGCCCTCAATGTTAATCGTGGAAAATATTCACAAAACCTTTGATCCCGGCACCATCAATGAAAAGGTCGCACTGAATGGCGTGGATCTTACCTTAAATGAAGGAGATTTCGTATCCGTCATCGGCGGAAACGGCGCAGGCAAATCCACCCTTTTGAATGCAATCGCGGGGGTTTGGCCTGTGGACAACGGATCGATCAAAATTGATGGCGTTGACGTGACGGGGCTTCCCGAATATAAACGCGCTGCTTATATCGGACGTGTTTTTCAGGATCCCATGACAGGCACCGCCGCAACGATGCAGATCGATGAAAATCTGGCGCTTGCCGTGCGCCGCGGAAAAAAACGCGGACTCAGATGGGGTATCACAAAAAAGGAACATGTGGCGTTTCGTGAGCAGGTGAAGGAACTGAATCTGGGACTGGAAGACCGGATGTCCGTGAAGGTGGGACTTCTTTCCGGCGGACAGCGCCAATCCCTGACCCTTCTGATGGCGACGCTGCAGAAGCCGAAGCTCCTGCTCCTGGATGAGCATACGGCGGCGCTGGATCCGAAGACCGCGGCAACGGTGCTGGATCTATCCGACAGGATCATCAGAGAACACAATCTGACGGCATTGATGGTGACCCATAACATGAAGGATGCCATCATGCATGGAAATCGGCTGATCATGATGCATGAGGGACGGATCATCCTGGACATCGGAGGGGAGCAGAAGAAGACGCTGACTGTGGAGGATCTGCTGCAGAAATTCGAAGAAGTCAGCGGAGAGACCTTTGCGAGTGACAAAGCGATCCTGGCTTAAGAGGTCCGGCCGTTTTTCATCAGCTGTTTTACTTCTTCCCGTTTTAAATAACCGGCATTTGGCAAAGAACCGCTCTGCGGTTCTTTGTTTTGTCTCCGGCGATACACAAGCACGGTGATCCCGAAGAAGAATGCAAGTTCTATGATCGTCAAAAGCAAAAACTTCAGATTCCGTCCTGCCTGCGCCCGATACACCACGCCCGAAACGGCGGAATGCAGTCCATCCTCCAGAGACAAAAAACTGCCGCCGGAGTCTTCCGCGATCTGCTTCAGGTTATCTCCCTCCGTACCGAGAATGCCGATCAGGAAAAGTGCGGTATGATGCTCTTTCAGTTTTGCTGCCACTTCCGGCGAAATCCGTTCCTCTCCGTTCTTTCCGTCTGTGAACAAAATGACGGAACGTGCACCATCCACTTTGGAAAGTGCTTTGTCTGCTTCCAGAATTCCCTCGGAGATGCCCGTGGTGCCGCTGGCGGTAAGCGTCTGGAGGGCGTTCAGGATCTCTCCGTAATCCGTCGTATTCGGCACGAGTGTTTTGGCCTCTTTCTGGAATACCACAAGGGCTGCCCCCATGTCGTCCGGAAACTGCATGAGACTGCGCTGCACCGCATTTGACGCTGCTGACAGCGGGTCGCCGATCATGCTGATGCTGCAATCCAGAGCAAAACATACGGCATTGGAGGTCTTTTCCATCCCGATCTTTGTAAAACGCCGCACTGTTTCGTTACAGCCGATGATGAGAAGGCTTCCGACCAGCAATGTCACCATCAGTTTTTTAAAAAAGGCATGTAGTCGAGTAACCATTGATCTTCCTCCTTGATCTCGTCTGACGGAAGAGTCCGGATTTTCGCCAGTTCATAATTGAAAACCGGCTCTGTCCAGGATTTTCCCAGCGTATAGTAGATATCCCACATCAGCGGACTGTCAGGAGAAATGGGAATCTCCTCGACCGCTGCGGTGATTTTGTAATCCCCGGTGATCTCTGCGCGTTCCCCATCCAAACCAAGCTGGCAGACGCGGATGGTCTGCGAAGGGGCGGATAATACAATACCATCCTGATAAGGAAGGGAGTCCTTCCCAGGCTCGGTCCCGTCCGTCGTGTAATATAGATTTCCGTACAACGGATCATAGGAAATTGTGAGAAACTGATAGGTTTCATAGGATCCATCGGGGAGAGAAAACGAAAGGTGCATCTTTTCCGCATTTTGAAAAATCGGTTTGGACACAATGGATTCGGTCACATCCGCGCCGTGGGAAACGGATTTCACGTGCGCTTCTGCAGGATTCTTCTGTATGGAGATGCGGGCATTGCTTTCCAATCGTCCGGTCCCTATAAACAGCGTCACGCATGCGGCAGCTGCCAGTGCCGCACGGAATGCGAGCTGCCGCATTCTGCGGTGACGGATCCCTGCAATGGCCTTTTCCACTTCTCTTGCGCTTTGCCAGCGTTTTTTGGTTGATGGCTGCAGAAGCCTTTCCACAACCGCGGCGGTTTCTTTTGTTATTTTTGGATTTAATTTATTGACCTTTTCAAAGGCAAAGGGAGGATGGTTGGGATTTTTGCCGGTCAGAAGATAGTGCATGGTGACCCCCAGCGCATAAAGATCCGTTCGTGCATCCGGCGAAGCGTCGGCAAGATACTGCTCCGGGGCGGCATAGCCCCTTGTATGTGCGCATTCTGCGCCGAAATCCACCAGATAGACGGCACCGGTTCGATCCAGCAGGATGTTGGAAGGCTTTAAATCCGGATAATACACAGCAGGAGTTCTGCTGTGCAGGTAATGGAGCAGAGTGCAAAGGGCTGATGCGATGCGGAGCGCCTCTTTTTCTCCGGGCGGGCCTTTTTTTTCCAAAAGGTGCTTGACGCTTTTTCCGTCGATGTATTCCATGGCAAGATATTGGCAGCCGTTCTCGCGGAATAAGGCATAAAACGCGGGGATTCCTTTATGGGACAGACCCTTCAGACGAAGGGCCTCCTTTTCGATTCGTTTTGCAGTGCCATCATGCAAAGGATACTCTTTCAGCGCCGCAAGACGTAATTCCACTGTGTCCTGCGCCAGATAAACCGTTCCTTCGCCGCCGCATCCCAGGATGCGAAGGCATACAAAACGCCCGTCACAGACGGTTTTTATGACAGATTTTTGTTTCATGATGGTTGGATTATGCGGGGAAACTTCCTGCGCCGATCAGAACGATCGGCTTGCTTTTTCCTTGATTGACTGCGCATACGGCGTCATATAATACAGGAAACGTCTTTTCTTCCATGTTTCCGTTATGCACCTGAAATCCATAGGCCTCCTTTGTGATACTGAGGGTGTGTATCTGGGCCATGATATTTGCGCCGTCATTATATGCCATCAGAATAAACGCGCGATACTGCCGCGCAAAAGAGAGGACATTTTCCGCTGTGATCGCTCTGCCGGTAAGCGTCCCGGTTTCGTATCCGTGTTTTTCCAGATACTTTATGATCCTGCCCGGCGCGGTACCGAAATACCCTGCCAGAGCCAGACCGAGAGACTCGAATTCCCACAGCATTTCCGGAAAGGTGCGTTTTCTGGTGACGTCCCACCATGGGTAGCGGAGGCTCTTCTCCGGTTTTTTCGCCCAGGAGGCCTCTGCCGCGGACAGGGAGGCCATGGTATTATAGGTTGCGATGACCTCACAGGCATTCCGATCCGCCGTGATCTTTCCGAGCCGCATGCCGGAAAGTTCCCGCTGATGCTCGATATAACGGCCTTTCATGGCCTTTTCCCATATTTGATTCCATGCAATGGAGTTTTGCGCCAGATGCGCGTTTCTTTGCGAAACAGGAATCCGCACACTGACAAAAGACAGGAACCGGGCAACCGTGCCCGCCCCGATGAATCTCGGAATAAACGCCGCCAGACGCTGCTTAACAGATTTCATAAATCAAAAGGTCTTTCTCTCGTAACTGATTATAGCAAGGTGGATCGGAGAAGACAAATAAAATTTTTATAAACTTTTTTGACCCGGATCGTCCGGAAAACGGCGGGGGTCTTGACAGAAACCCGGTCAAAAAGTACAATGGGCGTTGCAAAAGAAACCATAGAGGGGTAATAACCATGAAAAAAGTAGAAGATTATATTCGAACCATTCCGGACGATCCGGAGCCGGGGATTATGTTCCGTGATGTGACCAGTATCCTGCAGGATGCGGACGGGCTGAAGCTTGCGATCGACTCCATGCTGAAGCTTTTGGATGGCGTGGACTTTGATGTGATCGCGGGCGCGGAGTCCAGAGGTTTTATTTTCGGAATGCCCCTCGCATATACACTCGGAAAGCCTTTTGTGCTGGTGCGTAAGGCCGGAAAGCTTCCCTGCGAGACGATTTCCGCGGAATATGAGCTGGAGTACGGGACGGCGAAGATCGAGATGCATAAGGATGCGGTGAAGCCGGGACAGAAGGTGGTGCTGGTGGATGATCTGATCGCGACCGGCGGCACGATTGAAGCGGCTGCGAAGCTGGTGGAGCAGCTGGGCGGCACGGTGGTCAAGATCATTTTCCTGATGGAGCTTGCAGGGCTGAAGGGAAGAGAACGGCTGGCAAAATATGATGTGGCTTCGGTCGTGACTTATGAAGGAAAGTAACACGCATCGGACAGCGCATGATAAGAAGGGAGACTGCAAGACAGCCAGTCTCCTTTTCTGATTTTTACGGACAATGCAAAAAAAGGATCGTTTCAGAGAATCTGTGATAAACCAAGCCGGAAAAAGGCTTGCGAAAATGAGAGGAAAAACGGATGAAACCCATTGACAGCAGGATCGTCAGGGAGCGGATCGCCGCTCTGCGCAGCAAAATGAAGGAACAAAAGATCGACGCTTATCTCGTTGTGACCGATGACTTTCATGCATCGGAGTATGTCTGCGACTATTTCAAATGCCGGGAATATATCAGCGGATTTGACGGATCGGCGGGCACGGTTGTAATCCTTCAGGAGGAAGCCGGGCTTTGGACAGACGGCAGATATTTTCTGCAGGCGGAAGAGGAACTGAAAGGAACCGGGATCACGCTTTACCGCATGATGGACGAGGGCGTGCCGGAGCTGGAGGACTTTCTGGCAGAAAAGCTTGTGGGAGGGGCCACCCTCGGATTTGACGGGCGGACGGTCAGCAGCAGCCTGTTCCGGAAGCTCCGGAAGAAACTGAAGGATGATGTGAGGATTGCCATGGGATTGGATCTGATCGGTGAGTTGTGGACCGGGCGGCCCGCATTACCGTCACAGCCGGTCATGGAACTGCCTCTTTCTTATGCCGGAAAGTCCCGGGAAGAGAAGCTTTCGGAGATCCGGGAGCGAATGAAGGAAAAGGATCTGGATTGTACCGTGATCGCTTCTTTGGATGATATTGCGTGGCTTTTAAACCTCCGCGGCGGCGATGTGCTCTATAACCCGGTGTTTCTGTCATTTTTGATCGTGCTGCCGGAGGAAGCGCTGTTATATGGGAATCGCCACTCGTTTGATAATGAAATTATATCGAGATTAAATAATGACGGAGTACGGCTGCTTCCCTATGAGGATTTTTATCAGGCACTTTCCGATCATACAGAAGGAAAACGGGTTCTCATTGACCCGGCAAGAGTCACCGCTGCCATCATCGATCAGATGCCGGTATCTGCCGAGATCGTGGAGGAATCCAATCTGACCCTTCTGCCGAAGGCAAAGAAAAACCCCACGGAGGTGGAAAATATCAAAGAAGCACACCGTAAAGACGGGGTGGCGGTGACGCGTTTTTTATACTGGCTGAAACATCATGTGGGCAAAGAACCGCTTACGGAGATCTCCGTGTCAAAGAAACTGGAGGAATTCCGCGGAGAAGGGGAACATTACCGGGGACAGAGCTTTGCCCCCATCGCAGGCTATGGGGCGCACGGGGCGATCATCCACTATGAGGCAACCGGGGATACGGACATTCCTCTGGCGCCGGAGAACTTTTTGCTGCTGGATACCGGCGGCCAATATCTGGAAGGCACCACCGATATCACGCGCACGATTGCCCTCGGTGCGGTGACGGAGGAGCAAAAGAAGCTGTACACCGCGGTACTCCGTGGGAACCTGGCCCTTGGCGCAGCCAAATTCAAATACGGCTGCATCGGCTTGAATCTGGACTATCTGGCGCGTTCCCCCTTGTGGGAAATGGGGATGGATTATAACCACGGCACGGGGCATGGCGTCGGTTATTACCTGAATGTACATGAGGGCCCGCAGGCATTTCGCTTCAAACTGTTGGGAAACGCAAAGGAGCAGACACTGGAAGAAGGCATGGTGATCTCCAATGAGCCGGGCATCTACCTGCCGGGACAGTTCGGGATCCGGATCGAAAATCTGATGGTGGTCAAAAAACTGGAGAAGAACGAGTACGGTCAGTTTATGGGATTTGACACCTTAACGCTGGTACCGTATGAGCCGGATGCCATTGACGTGTCCATGCTGACAGAGCGGGAAAAGGAGCTTCTGAACCGTTATCATCAGACCGTGTATGATGAAATCGCGCCCTTCCTTGCGCCGGAGGAGCGGGAGTGGCTCTCAGACGTGACAAAACCGCTGTAAAAGCGTATAATGCCAGAAGAGTGAAACGGAGGGAACAGGACAATGAGTGTTTTTGAAAATACCACGATGATCGCACAGAAGAAGACGCCCATGCGATGGGCAGTGGAGATAGCGGTGCTTTTCGCGGCGATCTGCATGACAATCGCCATGATCTTATGGATCCTTTCCCCGATCATCTTTTTGGTGCCGACGATTTTCGCGTATATCGCCTTTTATTTCATCCACAAATACAATTACATTGAGTATGAATATACCTGGATCGAGGGGCAGCTGGATATCGACCGGATTTATGCAAAAAGCCGGCGCAAGTCTGTCGCAAAGATTGATATGGAGGATCTGATCATTATTGCGCCGGAAGGAAGCCGGGAAATTTCCAATTATGAGCGGGACACTTCCGTCACCGTGAAAGACTGTTCCACCAGACTGCCGGAAAACAAGAAGTACGGTGCGGTTTATAAGGATGAAAAAGGAACCTACCGGATTGTTTTTGAGCCGGATGAGAACATTCTGGATCTCATCAGCGTCCGGAATCCGCGAAAGGTGGTCAAATAGAAAAGAGTGATCAGGACAGGGTGGTCAGGATCTTGGTCAGCGCTTCACAGCGTTTCTTCCAGGTATGGTGAAGAAACGCTTCTTTTTTGCCTGCTTCCGCCACGGCGCGGATCTTTTCTTCCGAGGCAAGGAGCGACGCGATGCGCTCCGGCAGGGTGTCTTCGGCCTCCATGGCATCGTCATAGAAAAAGAGCTGTTCCTCTGCCTTGAAATGTGAGGCAAGCCAGGCGCTGCGGTCTGTCAGTGCTGCGGAACCGTTCAGCATGGCGCTGAAAATGCGGTCATGGACGCCATTTTTGAAAAGCGGAAGGATATTGAGGGTGATCTTCGCATGAGCCATCAGGGAGAAGGTATCGGGAAAAGAGACCTCCGGCAGAAACACGGCGTTCTTCTCGCGGTAGAAGGGTGCTTTTTCATAGCCGTTGCCGCAGAGCGTGACCGGAAGGCCGGAAGAGACCAGCGCATGCAGGATGCGATCCCGTGAAGCAGCGCGCAGATAAGTGTCGGCAAGGAAGAAAGACTGCAGATGGAGCGGGAACAGTTCTGTCACAATGGTGTTGGAAAAAAGCTCCAGAGCGGCGGCTTCTATCGTGAGAGACGGGGTCTCTGTCATCCGGTCAATGAGGGCGCGTACCTGCGCCTGCATAAAATCCGGAATCTTTGTGATGGCGTCGACCACCTCTGCCGGACTTGTATAACTGCCTGTGAAAAGCAGCGGGTATTCTCTCTCTTCAAAGGGAACCGGTGGTTCGGCAGGCGACCCCGTCATCGGAAACACATGGACGCTTTTCAGATGCGGGTAATAGCCGCGCAGATATGCGGCATGGTTTTTGTCCAGACAGAGCACATGATAATTTCTTAATTCTTGCTTTAATATGTTGTGATGATAAAGCGGGTGGTCCAGGATCACGTTGAAGAAGGGGGCATCGATGGTATCCAGAAAAAAGCCGTCGTCCTCTGTGGTGACTTTCGGCAGCATGGAATTGAAATCGATGATGGCATCGAAGGATTGCCCGCGGAAACGTTCCATGGCTTCCAGCGGCTCCTCCGCGGCGCGGAAAAAGACGGTTTCGTGTCCGGCTTTCTGAAATTCCGCAGCCAGCGCCCCGGAAAAATAGAGATAGGATTCATAACTGGTGGGTTTGAGCTGGAAAAACAGGATCTTCATAGTGTTAGACTACCACAAACCACCTTGCATTTCCACGGCGGATTCGATACATTTATGATATGGAGAACGAAAAAGAAACAGAAGAAAAGCGGAAGCCGGTCGGTATTTTTGACTCCGGTGTGGGCGGAATCAGTGTGGTGCGGCAGATTGTGCGCATCCTTCCGTCCGAGGATCTGTATGTATTCGGAGATTCCGCAAATGCCCCTTACGGGATCAGGACGCTGGAGGAGGTCCGGGAACTGACCCTTTCCCATGTGGAGGCCATGATCCGTGAGAATCACGTCAAAGCAGTGGTGATCGCCTGCAATACCGCCACCAGCGCAGCGATTACAGCCCTTCGGAGACGGTATCCCACGATCCCGATGATTGGGATTGAACCGGCGCTGAAGCCCGCAGCACTGTTCAAACAAGGGGGCAAGGTATTGGTGCTGGCAACAGAAATGACCATCCGCGAGGAAAAGTACCACGAACTGGCTAAGCGGTTTTCGGATCGCGCGGAGCTGATCCCGCTTCCGGCACCGCGGATCGTGACACTTGTTGAGGACGGAAAGCACGATAGTAAGGAGATGGATGCCTATCTGGCCGGATTGTTTCAGCCGTACCGGGAGGCGGGGATCGATGCGGTCGTTTTGGGCTGCACGCATTTTCCTTTTGCAAGGGCTGCCATTTCACGCTATTGGGGAGAAACCGTTCCGGTGTTTGACGGAGCGGAAGGGACTGCCAGGGAATTAAAACGGCGTCTCACGGAAAACGACCTTCGGAATCCATCCGAAGACCGTGGAAAGGTAGTATTGGAAAACAGCGGCGGGATCGAAAAAATCCGCCTCTCGGAGCAGCTGCTCACTTTATGAGGAACGGTTCACTCCCGGCATATCGGAAAGGGAGGGCTCGGTAGCGTCCAAACGAACGTGGGGGCTCTTTTCTTTTGCCTTGGCAAGGAGCAACAGCCACAGCTCGTGGATCTTATAGGTGAGAATCTTGGAATTCTCGACGTTGTAGGGGGCGAGGATATCCAGATCAAACCGTCGGATCCCGTCCGGGGCCAGAAACAGAAGATTGTTGGTCTGCACCTTGTCCCGGCAGGTTTTGATCAGCTCATAGGTGATGAGATGAAAAGGCTCACCGGCAAACTTGCAGGTAAACTCCGTATAGCATTCATCAATGGTCCAGGTATCGCCGCTTTCGTCGGTGACATGATCCTTTAACTGATCCTCCATCAGCTCGGTGGTTTGAAAGTTCACCACCCAGTCGAGGGAGTCTTTTTTTGTCAGGGCGTGCATTTCGTCTAATCTGGAAGCCAGACGTTCCGGTTTCATGTAGATAATCCTCCGAAATCATGTTATAATAAAAAAACACCAGCGCATTTCCATATTCATAATTATAAATCTTTTCCCTGAAAAATGACAACCCTGAAATATGACCGAAAGACATCATGGAAAATGGAAACAACGGTGTATCATATAAGAACCCTTTATTGACTGATGGAAAAGGAGAGAGCAGGTATGTATGATGTAGCGATCATCGGCGCGGGTGTCGTCGGCTGCGCCATCGCGCGGGAGCTTTCGCGTTATGATGTGAAGGCCTGCGTGATCGAGCGGGACGAAGACGTTTGCACCGGCACATCAAAGGCAAACAGCGCGATCGTCCATGCGGGATTTGACGCGGAGCCGGGGAGCCTCAAGGCAAAGATGAACGTAAAAGGCAATGCGATGATGGATGACATTGCAGAAAAGCTGGATGTCCCGTTCCGCCGGAATGGATCCCTTGTGGTTCGGACAAAGGAGCAGGACCGCGCAGGGTTGGAAAAGCTGATGGAAAAGGGAGAAAAGAACGGAGTACCGGGCCTGAAGCTTCTTTCTGAGGACGAGTTAAAAAAACTGGAGCCGAATCTCGCGGATGATGTGGTGGAAGCGTTGTTTGCACCCACAGGCGGGATTGTCTGCCCCTTCCATTTAACGATGGCCTATGCGGAGAACGCGGCAGAAAACGGGGTGGAGTTTTTCTTAAATACAGAATTAATTTCTATCAAATCAGCTAACGGCTGCTTTGTTCTGGAAGCCGCAAATCAGGAGCACACGTCCATCGAAGCAAAGACTGTCGTCAATGCAGCCGGCGTGTATGCGGACTGGGTCAACAATCAGCTCAGCGCAAAGAAAATGCATATCATCGCCCGTAAAGGCGAATACATGCTGCTTGACAAGACGGCGGGAGCCCATGTGGACCACACGATCTTTCAGCTTCCCGGGAAAATGGGGAAGGGCGTGCTCGTGACGCCGACGGTACATGGGAACCTTCTGGTGGGGCCCACTGCCACGGATATTGAAAATAAGGAAGGCGTCAATACGACGCAGGACGGACTCGATCAGGTTACTGCAAAGTCCGCCCTCAGTGTGAAGAATCTGCCCCTTCGCGAGGTGATCACTTCCTTTGCGGGATTGCGCGCACATGAGGACGGCGATGACTTTATCATCGGGGAAGCAGAGGATGTCCCGGGCTTTTTTAATGCAGCCGGGATTGAGTCCCCGGGGCTTTCCTCCGCGCCGGCCATCGGCGTTACGGTCGCGGAACTCTTGAAGAATAAGCTTTCCCTGAAGGAAAAAGCCGATTTTCACGAGACGAGAAAGGGAATCCTCCGTCCCTCCGAGCTTTCCCCAGAGGAGCAGAACCGTCTCATCAAAGAGAATCCGGCATACGGCAATATCATCTGCCGCTGCGAAATGATCACGGAGGGTGAGATTCTGGATGCGATCCACAGACCCTTAGGTGCCCGTTCGCTGGATGGCGTGAAGCGCCGTACCAGGGCCGGCATGGGCAGATGCCAATCGGGTTTCTGCTCGCCGCGCACGATGGAGATCCTGGAACGGGAGGTGCCGATGGATATTTACGCCATCAGCAAATCCGGCGGAAAATCCACATTTGTGGTGGGAAAGAATAAAGAGATCGGGAGGGCTGACTCATGAAAAATGTGGATCTTGTCATCGTCGGCGGCGGTCCGGCAGGACTTGCGGCAGCCATCAGCGCAAAAGAAAACGGGATCGACAGCATCCTGATCATCGAGCGTGATAAGGAGCTGGGCGGCATTTTGAACCAGTGCATCCATAACGGCTTCGGACTCCACACGTTTAAAGAGGAGTTGACGGGACCGGAATATGCGGCGCGTTTTATTGCAGAGGCTAAGAAATTAAATATAGAATATATTTTAAATACCATGGTGATGGAAATCGGCTCCGATAAGAAGATCACAGCCATGAACCGGACAGAGGGATTGTTTGAGATTCAGGCGAAGGCGGTGATTCTTGCAATGGGATGCCGGGAACGTTCCAGAGGAGCGCTGAACATTCCGGGTTACCGGCCGGCGGGGATCTATTCCGCCGGAACTGCCCAGAGGCTGGTCAACATGGAGGGGTTCATGCCCGGTAAAGAAGTGGTGATCTTAGGCTCCGGGGATATCGGCCTCATTATGGCGCGCCGCATGACGCTGGAGGGTGCCAAAGTGAAAGTGGTTGCGGAGCTGATGCCGTACTCGGGCGGTTTGAAGCGAAACATCGTACAGTGTCTGAATGACTTTGGCATCCCGCTGAAACTTTCCCATACGGTGGTGGATATCGAGGGGAAGGAACGTGTGGAAGCCGTGACGATCGCGGAGGTCGGCTCGGACAGAAGGCCGGTTCCCGGAACGGAAGAACGTTATACCTGTGATACGCTGCTTCTCTCCTGCGGTCTCATCCCGGAAAATGAGCTTTCGAGAGGCGCCGGCGTGGAACTGTCACGTGTCACTTCCGGTCCGGTGGTCAATGAGAGCCTGGAAACCAATATCGAAGGGATCTTTGCCTGCGGCAATGTGCTTCATGTGCATGATCTCGTGGATTACGTTTCGGAAGAGGCCAAGAATGCCGGAAAGAATGCGGCGGCCTACATTCAAAAGGGTGCAGGCACCGATCAGCGCGTCATCACCATCAATCCCACCGGCGGTGTCCGCTACTCCGTGCCGTGCACGATCCGTCCGGAGCGGATGGACGAGACGCTGACGGTACGTTTCCGTGTTGGTGATGTATATAAGAATTGCAGTATCGTGACCTATTTTGATGAGGAAAAGATCTCTGAGCGGAAGCGCCCGGTGATGGCGCCCGGTGAAATGGAGCAGGTGATCCTGAAAAAGGCTGATCTTTTGGAGCGTCCGGGATTGAAGACGGTTACGATCACGGTGGAGGGTGCATAGATGGAAAAAAGAGAGCTTACCTGTATCGGATGCCCACTGGGATGTAATATCACGGTATCCATGGAAAACGGCGAAATTCTGGATGTGACCGGAAATACCTGCAAGCGCGGAGATGATTATGCCAGAAAAGAAGTGACGAATCCCACGAGGATCGTGACCAGCACGGTCCAGGTCAGCGGCGGCGTGTCCCCGACGGTTTCCTGCAAAACCAGACAGGATATCCCGAAGGATAAGATCTTTGATGTGGCAGGGGCGTTGAAGGGAGTCTGTGTGCAGGCGCCTGTAGCGATCGGAGACGTGGTATGCGCGGATGTCGCCGGCACCGGCGTGGATATGGTGGCCACCAAGGATATCGCAGCGGCCGGCTGAGCCCGGATGGATGACAGCCTGTAAAGATGAGACAGAATACAACTGAGAAAGGGACGGCCGCTTGGACCGTCCCTTTCCCGAGGAGTTTAGTTATGAAAATGTTTCATCTATGGTCTATACTATAAAGACTAATTGTGGCGAAAATGTGTCCTAATTCTAAAAAGAAAATAAAAAGAATCTAAAAAATTTGGGAAGACGTTCAAAAGCGTGGCATCTGCTTGACATTCTCACAGAATATCAGTAAAGTGTAGAAGAACTTATTTCGGAGGGATCAGTGATGGCTGTACTGCAGCACAGGGATTCAATTTCACATCAAAGGAAAAGCTGCCCGCGGTGCGGGAAAATCCTGCCGGAGAGTTATGAAAAGCAATTTTGCAAGAAATGCGAGGAAGAAGAACTGTTCATTCAGGTGCGGGAATACATTCGCGACAATGATGTGACGGAAATGGAAGTGGCGGAGTATTTCAATCTTCCGAAGCAGAAGATTAAAGAATGGATCCGTGAGGGAAGAATTCAGCATCGGTAGCAGCTTCGTGCTGATACCGGTGTTTTTGTTTTACGGATGGAGAGCAATATGAACGATTACGACAACGGCGGTAATAACGGCGGAAACAACAATAAGCGCAACAACGGACAGATGATCCTCGTGTTCATCGTCACGACGTTGATCGCGCTTTTTGCCATGAGTCTGATCAGCCGTATGCAGTCCGGCGCGACAAAAAAAGAGATCAGCTATTCCGAATTCCTCAGCATGGTGGAAGACGACAGTGTCAAGAGCGTAGAGATCGGAACGTATCAGATCAATATCACACCGAAGGACAACGGAAATATGATGATCCCGATCACCTATTTCACCGGTGTGGTGCGAAATGACGATCTTCTTTCGCTGCTGCTTGACCATGGCGTCGAGGTGAGCGGAACGATTCCGGATAATACGTCGTCCTGGATTTACAATATCCTGAGCTTTGTGATCCCGCTGGTGCTGGTGTGGATCCTGCTGGGATTTTTGATGCGCCGCATGGGCGGTGGCGGCGTGTTCGGCGTCGGCAAGAACACCGCAAAGGTCTATGTGGAGAAGTCCACGGGCGTGACATTTAAGGATGTGGCGGGGCAGGACGAGGCAAAGGAATCTCTGCAGGAGGTTGTGGATTTTCTGCATAATCCGAAGAAATATCAGGAGATCGGCGCGAAACTGCCGAAGGGCGCCCTCCTTGTGGGACCGCCCGGTACTGGAAAGACGCTGCTGGCCAAGGCCGTGGCAGGAGAGGCGGGCGTGCCGTTTTTCTCCCTTGCCGGATCGGATTTTGTGGAGATGTTTGTCGGCGTCGGCGCTTCGAGAGTGCGTGACCTGTTTAAGGATGCGGAGAAAAACTCTCCCTGCATTATCTTTATTGATGAGATCGATGCCATCGGAAAAAGCCGCGACACCCGCTTCGGCGGTGGAAATGACGAGCGGGAGCAGACTCTGAATCAACTCCTAGCGGAAATGGACGGATTTGATACCAGCAAAGGCCTTTTGGTGCTTGCTGCCACGAACCGTCCGGAGGTTCTCGACAAGGCGCTGCTGCGTCCCGGACGTTTTGACCGACGGATCATTGTGGACCGTCCGGATATGAAGGGACGTCTGGAGACCCTGAAGGTACATTCCAAGGACGTCCACATGGATGAAAGCGTGGATCTGGATGCCATAGCCCTTGCTTCTGCGGGTCTGGTGGGATCGGATCTGGCGAATATCATCAACGAGGCTGCCATCAATGCGGTAAAGAGCGGACGCAAGTTCGTGAACCAGAAGGATCTGTTCGATGCCTTCGAGCTTGTGGCAGTGGGCGGTAAGGAAAAGAAAGACCGCGCCATGAGCGAAAAGGAGCGTCGCATCGTATCATACCACGAGGTCGGACACGCCATGGTATCCGCCCTTCAGAAGAATACGGAGCCGGTGCAGAAGATCACGATCGTGCCCCGTACCATGGGAGCGCTGGGTTATACCCTGCAGACTCCGGAGGAAGAGAAGTTCCTGCAGACCAGAGATGAGCTGGAAGCCAAGATCGTGACGTTTATGGGCGGCCGCGCGGCGGAGGAACTGGTTTTCTCCTCGGCGACCAGCGGTGCGGCCAATGATATTGAACAGGCTACCAAGATTGCCCGGGCAATGGTCATGCAGTACGGCATGAGCAAGAAGTTCGGAATGGTGAGTCTCGCCACGATTGATGCGGCCTATCTGGACGGACGGGCGCATTTTGACGGCGGCGACGCCACAGCGGCGGAGATCGATCAGGAAGTGCAGCGGATGATCCAGGAGGCTTACGATAAAGCCATGAATCTTCTGATCGAAAACCGGGAGATCTTGGATGAAATCGCGAAATATCTTTATGAAAACGAGACCATCACAGGAAAAGAGTTTATGAAGATCTTCCGGAAATTAAAGGGCCGGCCTGATACGGATGAGGACGATCCGGAAGAGAAAGAGAAAAAGGAAGCAGGAGAGACACCGCCCGATCCGCAATCGGAGCTCTCCGAGGAAATGTTTGAGGAAGACGACCTGCCCGTGGTCGGCGGGACCATCGATCTGGTGGCGGATGATGAGTCAATTTGAGATAGAAGAAGAACTGAAAAAACTCCCGGATAAACCGGGAGTTTATCTTATGCACGATAAAGCGGATGACATCATCTATATCGGCAAGGCCAGAAGCCTCCGGCACAGAGTCCGGCAGTATTTTCAGGCGAGTCATTCCGAAGGGCTGAAAAAGGATCAGATGGTACGGCAGATCGCGCGATTTGAATACATCGTGACGGACTCCGAACTCGAGGCGCTGGTGCTCGAATGCAATCTGATCAAGGAGCATACCCCCAAATACAATACGATGCTGCGGGATGACAAGACGTATCCCTATATCCGCGTGACGCTGCAGGAGGCCTTTCCCAGGGTGCTCTTTTCCAGACAGATCAAAAAAGACGGTTCCAGGTATTTCGGACCCTATACTTCCGCTTTTGCCGTGAAGAATACCATCGAACTGATCGGAAAGCTGTATCATCTGCGTACCTGCAGCCGCAGGCTGCCAAAGGACATCGGCAGGGAACGCCCCTGCCTCAATTACCATATCGGGCAATGTGATGCGCCCTGCGCAGGCGCAGTGAGCCCGGAGGAGTATCGCAAATCCGTGGAATCGGCGCTGCAGTTTCTGAACGGGGACTACGTGCCGATCCTTTCCATGCTGGAAGAGAAGATGAACGGCTTTGCGGAGCGCATGGAATATGAAAAGGCCGCGGAATACCGCGATCTTCTGGGAAGCGTGAGGCAGATCGCGCAGAAACAGAAGATCACGACCTTTGACAATGAAGACAAGGATATCGTTGCGCTGGCCAGTGACGGAGATGATGCGGTGGTGCAGGTCTTTTTTATCCGCAGCGGCAAACTGATCGGCAGAGATCATTTCTACATGCGTGTGCGGAGCGATGATACGAGGGGACAGATCCTGTCCGCTTTTCTCCGGCAGTATTATTCCGGGACGCCGCTCATTCCGAAGGAAATCCACCTCCAGGAGGAAATAGAGGATCTGGACACCATCGCGGAATGGCTGACAGAGCGCCGGGGAAACAAGGTACGGATTCTGATACCGCAGAAAGGCCTGAAGGAACGCATGGTGGAACTGGCGGAGAAAAACGCCGAACTCGTGCTGAGCAAGGATCGGGAGCGGATCAAGAAAGAAGAAGGGCGCACCATCGGTGCGATGAAGGAATTGGCAGAGCTCCTCGGAATGCAGGAGTTGAGCCGCGTGGAGGCCTTTGATATTTCCAATATCAGCGGATTCCAGTCCGTTGGTTCGATGGTGGTTTTTGAAAAAGGAAAACCCGTGAAAAGCGATTACCGGAAATTCCGGCTGCGTACCGTGACAGGACCGGATGATTATGCCTCCATGCACGAGGTGCTGACGCGCCGGTTTCTGCATGGACTGAAAGAACTGGAGAAGCGGAAGGAAGCCGGAGAGACGGAGGAATACGGGAGTTTCACACGGTTTCCGGATCTGATCATGATGGACGGCGGCAAAGGCCAGGTGCATGTGGCGCTGCAGGTGTTGGAGGAGCTTGGTCTTTCCATTCCGGTCTGTGGGATGGTCAAGGACGACAACCACCATACCAGAGGGCTGTATTTTAAAGATGTGGAGCTGCCGATCGACAGTCACAGCGAAGGATTCAAACTGATCACGCGCGTACAGGACGAGGCACACCGGTTTGCGATCACTTATCACAGGTCTCTGCGCGGGAAGGAACAGGTTCATTCCGTGCTGGACGAGGTGCCGGGGATCGGTGAAGCAAGGAGAAAGGCGCTGATGCGGCGTTTTAAGTCGTTGGAAGCCATCGGCAACGCGACTCTCGAGGAACTGGCCTCGACGGATTCCATGAATGAACGCGCGGCAGAGGCGGTATATCAGTACTTTCATTCCGAAAAAACGTCTTTTGACGCTTGATGTGTCGTATGATAAGATTGGGTTGATTGAAAGGGGGTTGGGATATGACTTCAAACGGAAAAGAGGTAACAGTCGAGAAAATCGCGAAAATGCTGGATCTCAAAAATCTGACAGAGGAGCTGGACCTCAGCAAACGGATGATCATGCTGTCGGATGTCAATCGTCCCGCATTGCAGCTTTCCGGATACTTTGAATATTTTGAGCAGAAACGTGTCCAGATCATCGGAAACGTGGAGTACAATTACGTACGCCAGCAGGTGCTGAAGCAGCGGCTGGATATCGCGAAGCAGTTTTTCGGGTTTGATATCCCCTGCGTGATCTATTGCCGGGATCTGGTGCCGGATGAGGAAATCAAGCAGATCGCCATTGAAAACAATGTGCCGCTCCTGCAGACGAGCCGTTCCACTTCGGAATTTACCGCGGAGCTGATCTATACGCTGAAGGAAGAATTGGCGCCCATGATCACGATCCACGGCGTTCTCGTGGATGTATACGGCGAGGGACTGCTGATCACCGGAGAGAGCGGGATCGGAAAAAGCGAGGCGGCGCTCGAGCTCATCAGAAGAGGCCACCGGCTCGTGACAGATGATGTGGTGGAGATCCGTAAGATCAATGAACACACCCTTGTGGGTTCCTCTCCGGATATTACGAAGCATTTTATCGAGCTGCGAGGCATCGGCATCATTGATGTGAAGGCGCTGTACGGCGTGGAATGTGTGAAGGAGAAGCAGAACATCGATCTGGTGATCCAGCTGGAGGATTGGAAGAAGGAAAACGACTACGACCGCCTCGGAATGGAGGAGGAATATACGGAGTTTCTGGGGAACAAGGTCGTCTGCCATTCCCTGCCGATCCGTCCGGGCCGGAATCTTGCCGTCATCTGTGAGACCGCAGCCGTCAACCATCGCCAGAAAAAGATGGGATACAATGCGGCAAAAGAACTGTATCGGCGGGTACAGGCAAACTTAAATCAAGAATAAATATAAAAATCAATCTGAAGAAAGAAGGAGAGCCATCAAATGGAACGGAAAAATGCGTGGAAATCGTACACAGCAGCAGAAATTAAAAGGGTATTTGATTTTTCGGAGCAATATCGCTCCTTTTTGAGCACCTGCAAGACCGAGCGGGAATGCGTGGCATTTTTTGCGAAAGAGGCGGAGAAAGCAGGCTTCAAAAATCTGAAGGAGGTAATCGCTTCCGGGAAGAAGTTGAAGGCCGGTGACAAGGTCTATGCGGAGAATTACGGAAAGGCGATGGCGCTCTTTGTGATCGGGACGGAGCCTATGGAGAAGGGCATCAACATTCTGGGGGCGCATATTGATTCCCCGCGTCTCGACCTGAAACAGAATCCGCTCTATGAGGATCAGGAACTGGTGCTGCTCGATACCCATTACTACGGCGGTGTGAAAAAATATCAGTGGGTAACGCTCCCGCTGGCGCTGCACGGTGTGATCGTAAAGAAGGACGGGAAGAAGGTTTTGGTCAGCATCGGAGAAAAGCCGGAGGATCCTGTGTTTGGAATCAGCGACCTTTTGATCCATCTTTCCGCGACACAGCTTGAGAAAAAGGGCAATAAAGTGGTAGAAGGAGAGGATTTAAATCTTCTGGTCGGCAGCATGCCGGAAAAGGCGCCGAAGGATGCCAAGGGCGAGGATGCCAAGGAGCTGGTGAAGAAAAAGATCCTTTCGCTGCTCAAGAAGGAATATAAGATCGAGGAAGAGGATTTTCTTTCCGCGGAGATTGAGGTGGTGCCGGCAGGACCGGCCAGAGACTACGGATTTGACCGCAGCATGATCATGGGCTACGGACATGATGACCGGTGCTGCGCCTATCCGTCCTTTGAGGCGCTGCTTGCGGCATCCCGGCCGAAACGCACCGCGTGCTGTCTGCTGGTAGACAAAGAAGAGATCGGATCGGTGGGCGCGACGGGGATGGAGTCCCGCTTCTTTGAGAATACGCTTGCGGAAGTGATGAGCTGTGCCGGGCAATATCAGGATCTGTCCCTGCGGCGCGCGATCACGGCATCCAAAGCCCTTTCTTCCGACGTCTCGGCGGCGTTTGACCCGAATTATCCGTCTGTGATGGAGAAAAAGAACTGCGCCTATTTCGGACGGGGCATGGTATTCAACAAATATACAGGCGCCAGAGGCAAATCCGGATCCAACGATGCGAATGCGGAGTACATGGGGGAGATGCGCCGGATTTTTGACAAGCATAGGGTCTTTTTCCAGACAGCAGAGCTCGGAAAAGTGGATCAGGGCGGCGGCGGCACCATTGCGTATATTTTCGGCAATTACGGGATGCAGGTGATCGACAGCGGCGTCGCGGTGCTGAATATGCATGCGCCTTGGGAGATCATCAGCAAGGCGGATCTTTATGAAGCCTATAAAGGATATGTTGCTTTCTTAAAAGAAGCTTAAATAAATATGAATAACAGCGAAAATCTGTGCAACAGCATAAAGGATGAACTGGAAGCGCTCCTGAAAGAGGAAGAGGGCGGCGCGTGTACGGCGCAAATCCTTCTGAAGGAGCCGATGCGGCTTCATACCACCTTCCGTGTGGGCGGTCCGGCAGACCTTTTCGTGACCGCGACGCCTTCTGCTGCGGCAAAGATCCGTCAATACTGCGTAAAGAAGGATGTGCCCTTTCTTGTGGTCGGGCGAGGGAGCAATCTCCTGGTCTCTGACCGAGGCCTGCATGGGGTCGTGCTGACATTGGAGAACGACCTGGAGGGCATTTCCGTGGAAGGACAGGAGATCATGGTTTCCGCCGGGATAACCCTCGCGGCGGTTTCCCGCGTTGCGCAGCAGTACGGACTGAAGGGGCTGGAGTTCGCTTCCGGGATACCGGGAACCGTAGGCGGCGGTGTGGTAATGAATGCCGGGGCTTACGGACAGGAGATCAGGGATGTGCTGACGAAGGTGACGGTCTGCACCAAAGAGGGAGACCTGCAGGAAGTGCCGGCAGAGGAGCTTCGCCTCTCCTACCGGAAGAGTATCATCCCGGAACGGGAGTGGATTGTGCTTTCTGCCGTTTTTTCTCTGGAAAAAGACGACCCGGAGAAGATCCGGAGCAGGATGGAAGAACTGGCTGTGCGCCGGAAAGAGAAACAGCCGTTGGAATACGCCAGCGCCGGGAGCACGTTCAAACGGCCGGAAGGGCATTTTGCGGGGAAACTCATAGAAGAAGCCGGACTGCGCGGGTTCGCTGTCGGAGGTGCAATGGTTTCCGAGAAACATTGTGGGTTTGTCATTAATACCGGAGACGCGACAGCGGATGAGATCTACCGGCTGATGATGCTGGTACGGGAAAAAGTCCGGGAGTCCAGCGGGATCCTGTTGGAGCCGGAAGTGAAGCTGTTGGGGTTTGATGGAGGAAATCATTCATGAGATTTGTGATCCTTACCGGAATGTCAGGCGCGGGCAAGAGCACCGCGATGAAAATGATGGAAGATATCGGGTATTATTGTGTGGACAATCTCCCGATCTCGCTTTTGGAGCCTTTTATGGAGCTTTCCGCTCAAAGCGGGGAGTTGCAGAAGGTAGCGGTAGGGATTGATGTACGCAGCGGGCGGCCCTTTGAAGAACTGGAGGAAGCGCTTGCGCATGCCAAAAAGGACGGATGGAACTTTGAAGTATTGTTTATGGAGGCGGATGATGAGGTGCTCCTGAAGCGGTACAAGGAAACCCGCCGCAGCCATCCCCTGGCGGAAAGCAACCGTCTGGAGACCGGGATCGGACTGGAACGGGAGCATCTGCAGAAGCTGCGGAAGCAGGCGGATCATATCATTGATACCTCCCATCTCCTGACCCGGGAGTTGAAAGAAGAGATCAACCGTATTTTTCTGGACAATCAAAGCTATAAGAATCTCTTTGTCACCATCCTTTCCTTTGGTTATAAATTTGGAATTCCGACGGATTCGGATCTCGTGTTTGACGTGAGGTTTTTGCCGAATCCCTTTTATGTGGAGGGTCTTCGCAGCAAAACCGGTGAAGACAGCGAGGTGCGTGACTATGTCATGCAGTTTCCGGAAGCGCATGCCTTTCTGGACAAACTGACGGATCTGATCGAGTTTCTCCTGCCGAATTATGTATCGGAGGGAAAGAGCCGGCTTGTAATCAGCATCGGCTGCACCGGCGGCAAGCATCGCTCCGTGACGTTGGCAAAAGAGCTCTACGGGAGGCTGATCAACAACGAGGGGTATGCGTTGAAGATCGAACATCGTGACATCACACGCAATGCAGGACGGTAAGGAAATGTCTTTTGCGGGAAAAGTAAAGGAAGAGCTTTCCGGGAAAAAACGGAGAGAAAAGGACAAAGACCGTCAGGCGCTGCGGGATGCGTTCCTTTCTTCCGGCACCATGAGTGATCCGGAAAAGTCCTATCATTTTGAATTGTCGTTTCGTGAATGCGGGAATGCAGAGGAGATGCTGACTGTGATGGAGCATCTTTCTCTTTCCGGAAAGATCATGGAACGGAAAGGGCAGTACGTCGTCTATCTGAAGGAAAGTGATGAGATCTCGGATGCGCTGAAGTTGATGGGCGCTTACCGTTGCTGCATGGAGTTTGAAAATGCGCGGATTTTGAAAGATATGCGTAATTCCGTGAACCGGAAGGTGAACTGTGAGACTGCGAATATCCACAAAACCGTCGGCGCCGCGGTGCGCCAGCTGGAGGATATCCGCCTGATCGAAGAGACCATCGGTTTCTCAGAATTACCGGAACCACTCCGCGAAATGGCGGAGATCAGAACCCGATATCCGGATGCCACCCTTGCGGAGCTGGGGGGATATTTTCAGCCTCCGGTGGGAAAGAGCGGCGTCAATCATCGCCTCCGAAAGATTGCGGCGATTGCGGAGAAATTGAGAGATCACACCGAGAAAACGCCGGAATAGAAAGCAAAAATATTAAAATTAAATGGAGAATAAATTTTGAAAAGAGCATTGTTCGTGTTTAATATGCGATCCGGGAAAGGCATGATCAAAAGCAAGATCGCGGATGTCCTGGATACGCTCGTGAAAGCGGGATACGAGGTCACCGCCCATCCCACGCAGGAGGGCGGCGATGCAATGCGGCTTGTGGAGGAAAAGGCCGGGGAGTATCAACTGGTGGTCTGCAGCGGCGGTGACGGAACTTTGGATGAGACTGTGACCGGCATGATCCGCAGCGGGCATCGGGTGCCGATCGGCTATATCCCCACCGGGAGCACGAATGATTTTGGTGCGACCTTAAAAATTCCGAAAAACATCATCAAGGCTGCGGAAATTGCCGCAAACGGCGAGGATTATGCCTGTGATATCGGCGCGATTAATGATGATAGTTTTGTCTATATCGCGGCATTCGGTCTTTTTACGGATATTTCCTATGCCACCAGCCAGCAGATGAAAAATGCTTTCGGCCATGCGGCATATCTCTTTGAACTGGCGAAGCAGTTCGGGAAGCCGATCCCCGGTTATGAGATGCAGGTGGAGGTCAACGGGGAAGTACTGGAGGATCGGTTTTCTTACGGGATGATTACGAACTCCTCCTCTGTAGGGGGGATCAAGGATCTGACAGGAAAAAATGTGGATCTTTCCGACGGACTTTTGGAAGTTACCTTGGTGAGAGAACCGAAGAATCCTCTGGAATTAAATGAGATCCTGACCCGCCTTGCGAATCTGATCCCGGAATCCAAGTTTGTGTATGCGGTAAAGGCGGATCATCTGACTCTGAGATCAAAGGAGCCGTTGTCCTGGACCATCGACGGGGAGTATGGCGGCACCTTCCAGGATGTGGAGATTTTCTGTGAAAAACAGGCGGTGGACTTTCGCGTCCGAAAGAAGAACTAATAATTGAATTCCGGCAGTAATCATGCTAGAATAGATGCACAGGCGCGTTCAGCGCAAATATTAATCATTATGGAGGGAAAGAAATGTTAGTATCAGCGACAGAGATGCTGCAAAAGGCAAAAGCAGGCCACTATGCGGTAGGACAGTTTAACATCAACAATCTGGAATGGACGAAGGCGATTCTTCAGACCGCGCAGGAGCTGAATTCCCCGGTGATCCTTGGCGTATCCGAGGGCGCAGGCAAGTATATGGGCGGTTTCCGTACGGTGCAGGCCATGGTTGAGGCGATGGACAAGGAGTTCAAGATTACGGTTCCGGTTGCGACGCATCTGGATCACGGTACTTACGAAGGCTGCTATAAGTGCATCAAAGCCGGCTTTACTTCCATTATGTTTGACGGTTCCCACTACTCCATCGAGGAGAATGTGGCGAAGACGACAGAACTTGTCAATGTGGCGCATGCGCTGGGGCTTTCCATTGAGGCAGAGGTCGGCGCCATCGGCGGCGAAGAAGATGGCGTGATCGGCAAGGGCGAATGCGCAGATCCGGACGAGTGCAAGGCGATCGCGGATCTCGGCGTGGATATGCTGGCAGCCGGCATCGGCAACATTCACGGCAAATATCCGGCTGACTGGGAAGGACTTTCCTTTGAGACACTGGATGCGATCCAGAAAAAGACCGGCACGATGCCGCTGGTACTGCACGGTGGTTCCGGTATCCCGGAGGAGATGGTAAAGAAGGCCATCACCCTCGGCGTTTCCAAGGTAAATGTCAATACAGAATGCCAGCTTGCTTTCGCGGACGCGACCCGCAAGTATGTGGAGGCAGGCAAGGATCTCGAGGGCAAGGGATTTGACCCGAGAAAGCTTCTTGCGCCGGGCTTCGAGGCGATCAAAGCGACGGTGAAGGACAAGATGGAACTCTTCGGCTCCGTCGGAAAGGCTTGAAACACAGATCATACAGAATCATTCAAGGGTACTCCGGCAGCGGAGTACCCTTGTCTTTGCTACACAGGGCTGCGTGAGGAATGATTCCGGCGAAAGCCGGACACAGCCTACGCGACGAGTAGGGAAGGGAAATCTTCCCTATTCGATTTGAGAGGGGAAAAGAATCATGAGTGAAGCAGTGTACTTTAATGTGGCGGACATTTTCGGAGAGAATGTGTTCAATGATGCGGTGATGCAGGAGCGCCTCCCGAAAAAGGTTTATAAAAAGCTGCGGGAAGTCATAGAAGAGGGACAGGAGCTGGATCTGGAAACCGCAGACGTGATCGCCCATGAGATGAAGGAATGGGCGATCGAGAAAGGCGCGACGCATTATACGCATTGGTTTCAGCCGATGACCGGAGTCACGGCGGAAAAGCATGATTCCTTTATTTCCGCGCCCCTTCCCAGCGGAAAGATTCTGATGAGCTTTTCCGGAAAGGAGCTGATCAAGGGAGAGCCGGATGCTTCTTCTTTTCCGTCCGGGGGCCTTCGAGCAACCTTTGAAGCAAGAGGGTATACGGCTTGGGATTGCACTTCCCCTGCATTTGTCCGGCAGGATGCGGCAGGTGCGACGCTCTGCATCCCCACGGCGTTCTGTTCTTATACCGGGGAGGCGCTTGATCAGAAGACACCGCTCCTGCGTTCCATGGAAGCCATCAATGAACAGAGCCTGCGGCTGATCCGGCTTTTTGGCAACACCACTTCAAAACGCGTGACGCCTTCCGTCGGCGCGGAGCAGGAGTATTTTCTTGTGGATCGCCAGAAGTACTTAAAACGCAAGGATCTGATCTTTACCGGAAGAACGCTATTTGGCGCCATGCCGCCGAAGGGACAGGAGATGGACGACCATTATTACGGCGCCATCAGGGAACGCGTGGCCTCCTTTATGCGCGACGTGAATAAGGAACTTTGGAAGCTGGGCGTGACGGCAAAGACCCAGCATAACGAAGTGGCACCGGCACAGCACGAACTGGCGGAGATCTATTCCGAGGCAAATGTGGCGGTGGATCATAACCAGATCGTGATGGAGACCCTGAAACGCGTGGCCTATCGCCATGATCTGCATTGTCTTCTGCATGAAAAGCCGTTTGCAGGGGTGAACGGTTCCGGGAAACATAATAACTGGTCATTGTCTACGGACGATGGGTTAAATCTGCTGGATCCGGGGAAGCGTCCCCACGAAAACGCACAATTCCTCCTGATCCTTGCCTGTGTTTTGAAAGCGGTGGATGAGCATGCGGATCTTTTGCGGGCTTCTGCCGCAGATGTGGGAAATGATCATCGTCTGGGCGCTAACGAGGCGCCGCCGGCGATCCTGTCAGTCTTTTTGGGCGAGCAGCTGACCGATGTGGTGACCCAGCTTATCAGCACCGGCTCCGCGACCCATTCGATCCATCGGGAGAAGCTGGAAACAGGCGTGAAGACATTGCCTGATTTTATGAAGGATGCGACGGATCGAAACCGCACGTCTCCCTTTGCTTTTACCGGAAACAAATTTGAATTTCGTATGGTGGGCTCCAAGGATTCCATCGCCCAGCCCAATATCGTTCTGAATACCATCGTTGCGGAAGCATTTGCCGATGTCTGCGACAAGCTGGAAAAGGCGAAGGACTTTGACGCGGCGGTACGGGATCTGACAAAGCAGCTTCTGGAGGAGCACCAGCGGATCATTTTCAACGGCGACGGCTATTCCGAAGAATGGGTGGAGGAGGCAAAAAAACGAGGGCTTCCGAACCTGTGCTCCATGGTGGAGGCAATCCCGGCCTATACTGCGAAGAATAACGTCAAGGCATTTGAAAGATTTCATGTCTTTACAAAGGCGGAACTGGAATCACGGATGGAGATCCAGTACGAGATCTATGCCAAGACCATTAATATCGAAGCGAAATCCATGATTGACATCGCCAGTAAACACATCATACCGGCGATCATCCGCTATACGACGAGACTGGCGGACTCCATCAATCAGGTGCGGCAGGCATTGGAGGATGCGGATGTCTCCGTACAGACCGAGCTTTTGGCAGAGGCCTTAGATCTTCTTTCCGATACCAAGATGGCACTGGCGAAGCTGATCGACGAAGATGAAAAAGCATCTGCCATGAAAGAGGGCAAGGAGCAGGCGGTTTACTATTATGAAAAAGTGTTTGCGGCGATGAAAGCGCTTCGCTCGCCGGTAGACCGGCTTGAAATGATTGTGGACAAGGATCTGTGGCCGATGCCGTCCTACGGCGATCTGATCTTTGAAGTGTAAACCAGTCGATCGGTGTCGGATGGTGTTTTCCGTGCAATCATGATAAAGAGATCTTATGGAACAGAAGATGACGCGGTTCGTCTACGAAGGCGGGATCGGAGAAATCGAAGAAAAAAAGTCGCGTTTCATTGCTGCTGTGCAGCCGGTTCATACTGAAGAAGAGGCGCTGGCCTTTCTGTCCGCGAAAAAAAAGGAATACTACGATGCGCGCCATAACTGCCACGCGTTTGTGATCGGGGAAAGCAATCAGATCCAACGCTGCTCCGATGACGGGGAACCATCCGGAACCGCCGGCAGACCCATGCTGGAAATCCTCCTGCATGAGCAGCTGCGTGATACGATCGTGGTGGTGACCAGGTACTTCGGCGGGACACTGCTTGGCACCGGCGGACTTGTGAGGGCTTATCAGGCAGCAGTACAGGCAGGCCTTGCAGCCAGCCGCATCGCGGAACGCCGGAACGGACGGGAATTATCCATCGAAGCAGCATATACGGATTTGGATCGTCTGCAGCGTTATGCCGCAAAGCAGGCATTTACGATCCATGACAGCACCTACACAGAAAACGTGACCTTGAAACTGATGCTGCCGGAAGCGGCCTGTCAGACGGTGCTTGCGGAACTGACAGATCTGACCGAGGGCAGAGCAAAACTTTCCCTTGGAGATCCGGAATCCTACGCCGAAGTGGATGGAAACATTCTGCGGTTCTGACGGAAGCCTGCCTGTCGAAAAAACCTGTGGTTTTCACCTTGACAACTCAGGGGTTCATCAGTATAATAGCATTTGTGCTTAAAGCCCATTCGCCAAATGGTAAGGCAGCGGACTCTGACTCCGTCATTTCCAGGTTCGAGTCCTGGATGGGCTGGTATTCGTCATAAGGAGGGACCCACGAAGTGGGAGGATTACTTATGACCTGCGCGCCATCAGGCGCTACAAACAAAGACCTCGCAGCGGAAAC
>JAFRKV010000011.1 GCA_017431515.1 Lachnospiraceae bacterium | reverse complement strand
TTGTTCTCTTCGATATTTCTGTGATACGAAACATAAAAAAACTGCCTCTTCGTATACCGATAGAGGCAGTTTTGCAGCGATAACACAAAACAGGCTACAGCTGGTCGGTGAGCATCAGGCTGACGTTGTCGATGGTGAGCTCCAGGATCTCGGAGGCGAAGGCACGGAAATTGTCCGGGCCGTCAGAGACGTAGAACTGGTGGTCACTGAAAGAAACCGGCGCTTCTGAGGCGAGGCCACATTCCTTCAGCACCTGGGAAAGTTCCATTGCAGTGGTATAGGCGGGATTTACCAGGGTGATCTTCCCTTCGCCGCTGACAGCAGCATTGGAAGCGCCGCCGGCATCCGGGAGCTCCTTCGTGTACCCGGAAAAGACCCCGCCGATCTCCCGCGCAATCACGCTCCGGAGCAGCGGATAGTGGGTACATCCCAGGATCAGGGTGTCGATATTGTCGTTTTTGATCAGATCATCCAGATAGCGGTGGATCATTTCCACGGTTACGCTGTCATCAAGCATGCCTTCCTCCACCAGATGGACGAAGAGCGGGCAGGCTTTGCCGAAAACCTGTGCTGAGGGCATCATTTCCTTGATATACCGGTCGTACAGACCGCTGGTGATGGTCGCGGAAGTGCCGATGATGCCGATGCGGCCGGAAGAAGTCGCGCTGACAGCGGCCCGGGCACCGGGTTCCACCACGCCGATCACGGGGATATCGGTCATCTCCCTGACTGCGTCAAGAGCAAGGGCGGACGCCGTGTTGCAGGCGATCACAATGGCTTTTACATCTTTGGAGAGGAGAAACCGGGTGATCTGCCTGGAATAGCGCTTGATCGTGTCAGCGGATTTATTGCCGTAGGGCACACGGGCGGTGTCGCCGTAATAGATGATCTTTTCATTGGGGAGATTCCGGAAGATCTCCCGGGCTACCGTCAGGCCGCCCACGCCGGAATCAAATACACCGATGGGAAGATGGTTTCTTTCCATGTCACATGACCTCCGGGGTATTGACGTTCAGTCGTTCCTGGATCGTATTGCGTACGGTGTTGTGCAGCTCGCCGAGCTCCTCCTGCGTAAGGGATGCCGTATCGATGGGCGGGCAGAATTCCACGATGGCTTTGCGCGCCTTGATGTAGGGGCGGTGATCGTCAAATATGTCACCGGTGCCGCTGACGGCAACAGGCACGACAGGGCACAGCGGCTGTTTGGCGATCTTGAACGTTCCTTTATGGAACATCAGAAGCTCTCCTTCCACATGGCTTCTGGTGCCCTCGGGATAAGCCAGGATCGAGATACCGTTGTTGATATAGTCGATGCATTTCAGGATACATTCCATACCCTGACGTCTATCATGCCGGTCGAGGAGCACGCCGTAGATGGAGCCGATCCACCAGCCGATGATGGGGTAGGACTTCAGTTCCTTCTTGGACAGGTTGCCGGTGAGCCCTTTAAATGCGCGGTACGTCAGGATGGCGTCAAAGAGGCTTCTGTGGTTGGAGGCGAAGAGGACGGCCTCACCGTCCTTCGGAAGATTCTCCAGTCCCTTATAGGTGACCTTGACTCCGCACATGAAAACAAACAGGGCAAACCCTGTCTGCACAAAATGAAGGGCGAACCAGTCCCCCTTTTTCCGGTTGATCTTTCTGATGATCCGATATAACGGATAGCAAATGATCGTAGCAAGGGCGATGATCAGTGCGCCGATGCCGAATAATATTAATCTGAACATAGTGTATACATTTTAGCATCTGGCCTACTGTTGTGCAAGAGCAGGCGCACAGCCATGGAAAAACGTGAGAAAACCTGCGGATCTTTTCCGGAAAATACAATGTCATATTGCGGAAATACGGCATCTTTGCTAAAATAGCATGCACGTGTTGGAAATCACAGAAAGGCGGAGGCGATGCAGCAGAAGCCGTCTTAAGACAAGTATCACTCCATGGTGACGAGAAAGCCATGGGGAGAGGAGGACAAATTGTACGAGAAAGTATTTACGGATCTGAATTTCACCGAGAGGGAAAAGAAGATCGAGCAGTTCTGGAAAGACAAGGAGATCTTTGAAAAGA
>JAFRKV010000003.1 GCA_017431515.1 Lachnospiraceae bacterium | reverse complement strand
CGTATTGCGAGCGGTTGCGGCGAGGCCAGTACATTGGCAAATCTGGTTAGAAGCACATCGAGCGAGCATTTGCAGACCGTTGTGCTTGCGATATCCGGAAGGACGACCGTCCGGGGGTCGATGCTGTTAAACTTCCGTTTAAGGAGGAGAATTCCGTGAATAAATCAGCGAAGGATTATCTTGGGTATTTTGTGAATGTGGTGATCCATCCTAGGACACCGAAACCGGATCACACGAAAAAGATCATTGCCTGTGTGGGGGACAGTCTGACCTATGGGGCGGGCGTGCGGCTGACGAGAAAGCAGGACTCTTATCCTGCCAGATTGCAGGGTCTGCTTGGAGAGAAATGGCAGGTGCTGAACTACGGCCTCTCCTGGCGCACGCTTCAGAATACGGGAGATCTTCCCTATCGGGCGGACCGCTTCTATCAACAAAGTCTGGGAAGCGGCGCAGAGATCTTTCTTCTCATGCTGGGTTCCAATGATGCAAAGGTATTCAATTGGAATGAGGAAAACTACCGCCGGGAACTGACGGACTTCACCCGGACGTACTGCGCGCTCCCGCAGCAGCCCACCGTGATCCTGATGCAGCCCACCATCGTCTGGAGAGACCGGAATGGGAACGAACCGTATCAGATGCAAGTGGATCTGGTGGGAAACGAATTGCATGAGATCGTTGCAGAGGTCGGAAAAGAAACGGATTGCCCCGTCATAGACATCTACCGTCTGTCAAAGGCGCATCAGGACTGGTTCTATGATTTGGCGCATCCCAACGTCAAAGGGAACACGATGATCGCGCATTATATTTACAGCGCGCTGATCGATTTGGGGCAAATCTAAGAAGCACCTGCCTTGCTGGGCAGGTGCTTCTTTGATGAGATTTATTGAAAAGTGGGGGATTTTGAACATCACAGATGCTTGGAAATCCAGTCACTACCTGCGCTCAGGCCGGTTTTTCTATGCACTCAAAACAGGCCATTCCACGCGGTGAGTGTCGACTGCAGATCGTCATTTTCCCTTGTATTCCAGGCAGCACATGGTCAAGTCGTCAAACTGCTCGGCAGTTCCCACAAACTCATCTACGGAGGCGCGGACAATCCGGAGCGCCTCTTTCGGATCTGCGAGCGGATTGGTGTTGAGCGCATCGACCATCCTTTCCATTCCATACAGTTCTGAGTTGGCGTTCATTGCCTCAGGCACGCCGTCGGTATAGACAAAGATCTTGTCTCCCGCATGCAGCGTCACCTCATAGTCTTCGTAGGGCACGCCGTCCATGGCGCCGAGCACCAGACCGTGCTCATCCTCAAACAGTTCATATCTCCCCTCATGACAGATGGCAGGATATTCATGTCCCGCGCTGGAGCATTTCATCCGGCCGGTGGACAGTTCCAGAATTCCAATCCACGCAGTTACAAACATCTGCATCTTGTTCTGGGCGCAGATCGCGTCGTTCGCTTTGCTGAGAACCTCTGCCGCGCTGAGGCCGAGCTTGGCGAAGTTTTGGAGCACCGTCTTGGAGATCATCATAAAGAGTGCCGCCGGCACGCCTTTGCCGCTGACGTCCGCGATCACAATGCCGAGGTGGTTATCATCGATCATGAAAAAGTCGTAGAAATCGCCGCCCACTTCCTTGGCAGGATCCATGCTGGCATAGAGATCAAACTCTTCTTTCTGCGGAAAGGCGGGGAAGATGGAGGGGAGCATGCTGGCCTGGATCTCCGTGGCCATGTTGAGCTCCGTCTGTGTGGAGGCCAGCTTGGTGGTCTTGGCATTGAAGATGACGCAGTACATGATGATCAGAGACATCAGGCAAAAACCGTATTGGGAGGCATTGCCGAATTCCCCCATGACCAATAGATAGATCAGGATCGGCATAAAGAGAAATGTCAGAGCAGCCGCTTTCTGACCGCGCGGATTGTCGCTTCGGATGATCAGAATGACGGTCAGAACCGTTGTCGTAAGCAGGAAGATGTCCTCTATCAGGGCGACCTCTGAAGACAGATATAAGCCGTCCGCATTGATCTGAAAGGTGACCGGGTAGAACAGGTTGGACAGGAGGATCAGCACCTCGCATACCATCAGCACAGGAACCAGTATGTTCGTCACACTTGCAAGCCTCCCTTTGAAACTGAGGGTGATTTTGACATACCGGTAGAAGAAAAAGATCATCACAAGGTCGATCAGCTTGCTGAGAAGTACAATGGCGAAGGTGAGTGTGCGGTGCTGCGGCATGAATGCAATGTAATACAGGAAGAAATTCATCAGGAAACAGGCGCTGATCATCACGGTCAGAGCCCGGAAGGAACTGGTTCCCTCTCCGTCCTGCTTTATGCATCCGAAAAACAGTGCCGCGCAGACCATGGCACCCATGGTATCCATGCCGCAATCGTAAAGATACGGCAGCATCCTTGTGTAAGTATCCAGATCGCCGAAAGCTGCATAGGTGAGCACGATACAAAGCAGGGCGGATACAATGGTGAAGAGCAATCCGAACAGGAGCAGGGGTTTTTGATACTTTTGATTCATGGGACAGGATTCCTTCCGTGTTTTTTATGCAAGGGTGCAGCGCAAAAGCGGAACGTCATTTTGCCGTCATTATTATGATAAGACGGCATAGTGAAAAATACAAGGGGAGCGGGTCAGTTCCGATTTGACATTCTGGAACACATTCTTGCAGTGGCGAAGAGCAATGTTGTATGATGATATGGGAGGTTCTAAGATAAGAGAAAGCGCTTTTATGGCGGAATGAGGACTGATCGTATGGAAGATAAAACCGTCAGGGTAAATAGTCAGGATCTCATGGCATCGGAGGAGGCACTGGCCTGCTATCACGCTGAGTATGATCAAGAAGTTTGGGTCAGCATGCGGGATCTCTACCCGGCACAGAGGGCGGAAGCAGAGGAGATCGCGCGGTTCGAAGGAGACCTTCCCGACTATGACGAGGATTACAGCGGCGTTGTGATCGGAAGGGCCGATTCCATCAGCACCGTGGTGCTCTGTACCTATGAAGAAAACGACGTGCACATCAAACGATGGGTCAGTGAGGACAAAAGCTTTCTCACGGATCCGCCCATCGTGGTAAAGGGCATGATGACGGTGGCGATAAATGACGACAGAAGTTTGGATATGCTCTGCATCGAAAACATCAGCAAAAAAGGAAGAGCATACTTAAAACTGTTGATGGCATAGTGTGAAGCAATGTATGGGAAAGACATCAGGACTCCGTCACCAACTGCGTTGGTGACACCTCATGCCGAAGAAGGGGGGTATCATTCATGGGATTACAGAATTATGTTGAGCGGAATAGAGAAATACAAAACCACCCTGCACCGCAGGGAATGAGCGAAGAGCAGCAGGAGAAGAGACAGCAGAACCTGCACCGGATGCATCTCTCGATCATGGAGAATGAGCAGAAAACCCGCGGGATCAATTCAGCGGGGGAAGACGGATTTGGCGTGGACTCCATGGATTTTGTGATGGAGGAAACCACCTTTGAGGAGCGGACAGCGTATTACTTTGAGGAGGAAGGCCTGCTTTCCGGCAAAGAGGAGAGATACCAGAGGATTTCCGATGGTCATGACCCGAAACTTGAACAGTTTGCGGAGGAGCATCAAAACAGGAGCGCCAGAAAAAGGAAAAAAAGCGCGAAAAGCGCTGCACAGAATTTTAAAAAGGCCAGAGAACTGGAGGCTGCATCCCGCGGAGAGGATCAGTCTCCTTTCGACACCTACCAGAAAAGGGATCAGATCATGCGGGCCCGGATGGCAGGCATGATCGATGCTGCGAGGGTGAAGGCGACCAGCGCAGAGGATGAAAAATACCGCATCGCAAAGGCAAAACTGAAATGCCTGACCATCCTGCATGACCAGTTACAGCATTTGCGGATCAAGGAGCAGGAAGAGGATTTTATCAAGACTGAGAAAAAGCTTTTAAAAGAACTCAATGCGGCGCAAAAGGAGGCAGCGAAATACGCGAAAAAGCAGGCGGATGAAAAATGGCGCGCCGGGAATGGCCTGAATGATCCGGCATTTTTGGAAGAAAAACTCCAGGAATATAAAAAGACCAATGAAACCGTTACGATGGAGGATCTGAAGGTGATGCTGCCTGCGACGATCATCGGCGGTGAATTTGCACGGAAAGAAGTGGCGGAGGCCTTTGAAAAAACCAAGGAGAACAAGGTATACAAGGATCTGAGATCGCAAGACATGCATCGCGTCATGATGCATCCCTGCTATTACGTGCGCAGGGATAAAAACGGGACGCCCATCAACAAGACGGAACAAAAGAAGGCGGACTGGAATCAAAAATGGTTTGACGCCGTCAGCGACAAATCCAAAAGCGCTGAGCGCAATGCCCTTTTGCAGCAGGCTTATGACAGGTTTGCCAAGATGGAAGTGCCGGATCTGAGCGAAGTGAGAAAGAAAGGCGCTAAGGGCATCTATTTAAAAGACCCGGTGGGGATTTACAGTATCTGCATGTTTTCCCTGTCCATAGACAATATGAGGAAAAAAGAGCCTTTTGTAGACAAATATGAGAAGGCGCATCCCGCGTTTGTGGCCAAGATGGATACCTGGGCTCGATTCAGCTCGCTGCTGCTGCGGGAATTGGGCGAAGAAAATCTTGCGGATCAGGCTGGCATGACCTGGGACATCTCGGGGAGTAATTTTACGAGACTATCTAGCAAGGAACAGCAGGAGAAAGAGAAAGAAAAATGGAAGGACGAGAAGAAGATGCTGACGGATATGGTCGCCGAAAGCTATCCCGCGATTAAGGAGGCTGAGGAAAAGGAAGCACAGTCCCGAAAGTGACAGGACGACATCACCGGAGGTATTATGAAAACAGTCTATATCGATGAGGAAAGAAGAGCGGATTTTGGCTGCGTGCTTCCAAAGGAGATGACGTTCGGAAGCCAGTGCATCCTGCTTGGAGCAGTGGATGAAGAAGGCCGTGCCGCAGGAGCCCTGGCGGTCTCCGAGGATCCGGAGCAGTACAGCATAGAGTGGATCTATGTGGATCCGAAAGCCAGGCGGCAGGGCATCGGCGCGCACCTGATGGCGGAGCTTGATAAAATGATAGATACCGTCGGGATCAAGCCGCTGCGGTGCACCTTTGCAGCGGATGAGGAGGGGGCGCTGTTCGCTTTCTTTCATTCGTTCGACAGACCGGGGCTTTCCTTTGAGATCACCTTTTCCCATAACCGGTACAAAGTACCGGCAAAGGATTTTATGAACTCGCCCCGTCTGGAAGAAGAATACAGTCTGGAGTTTGACCTGAAGGAGTTTTTCTCCCTTTCCAAAGAGATTCAGAAGGAGCTGCTGAGGCTGGTCTCCGACCGGTACGTGATCGCGGACCTGGAGGAGTGGGAAGCGGCCTGCGAGAAGCCCCTTTGCGTCGTGGCGGTGAAAAAGGGTGCTCCGAAAGCATTTCTGATCGTACAGAAACAGGGAGGCAGGGTTCTGGAACTTTCCTTCCTGTACAGCAGCGATCCGAAAGCAGTATACTATCTCTTACAGACCGTGGCGATGATCATGCAGGAGGAAGACGATAAGTACGGCGAATCGGAGATCGTGTTTGATACGCCTTTTCCGGACTCCGAAGTCATGGCAAGGAAGTTTTTTGAAAACGCGAACGTATCGCATATCTACGAGGCGGAGCTTTTGTAGGAGCAGCGTGATACAGTAAGGAGTGATCATGAGTTACAACGAGATGTATTATCAGAAGGTATTAGACGGCGAAGCCGAGATGGAGAAGCTGGATGAAGCCATCGAGGAGGCCAGGGAGCTTCAAAGGGAAAATGCTCATGTAAAGAGCGGTTATGATCTCGAAAAAGAAAGCAGAAAAGCATTGGAAAAGCTCTATGAGAGACGGCTGTATCTCCAGTATGTAGCCGCGAGAACCTTTCATCCCTTTTCGGAATTCGGAAAGCTCTGCCTTGAAAAAGCACAGGAAATCACGGATGAATACGAAAGCGAGATCGGCTTACTAACCACCGGGATCACAAAAGAAAATGTGGAAAGGTTCAAGGGCTCCCTCACAAATGACCTGATCGATGATATCTGTTCGGGAAAATACCGCGCCATAGGGGCACTCCGATATGACGGGGACGG
This sequence comes from Lachnospiraceae bacterium, assembly GCA_017431515.1. GTDB lineage: Bacteria > Bacillota > Clostridia > Lachnospirales > Lachnospiraceae > RUG12461. Next base: position 21,150 of record JAFRKV010000003.1, on the reverse strand, counting down.
CGTGTACGGCGTCGGTGCCCTGGTATATACGATGGAAACGGACCGTTTGGGCGACGAAAAGATCCTTCGGATCAAATGGCTGTTTGTAAAAGAATCCTTCAGAGACAGAGGCGTTGCCACGATGCTGCTGGGAGGACTGCTTTTGAAAAGCGCATCCCTTGGAATTGAAAACATTTTATGCGAGGTGCCGATAAAGCGCGAATGGAATCAGGCGTATTATAAGCTGCTATCCGACTGGCATTTTGACTTTGAGGCAGGACTGGCGCCGCAGCTCTATCTTCAGATGTCAGATGTGGAGATGCTTGATGAACTATTGGATCTGGCGGCCGATGTGAAGCCATGGAAGAAGCTTCCTGCGGAGAAACGAAAGGCTTTATCCGGTAAGTTTTCCGAGGATTATTTTGACGGAGAATGCAGTTGTTTTCTTTCCAAAGGAGATGCTGTTTTAGGGGCGCTTTTGGTGCATCGCCTTCCCTCCGGAACGATCCGGATGGAACGGATGGAGGGGGATCAGAAGTATGGAGAGAATCTGTTTTCCTACATGATCGTAAGTGCAAAGGAACTCTTTGGAGATGATGCGATGGTGGAGCTTTTTGCGGAATCCGAAGAGATGAATGATTATTTCGATACGTATTATGCAAAACATCTTCGGACATCGGTGATCCTGGCATCACTGCAAAAGCCTTACGGAAACAGTGATACAAGTGTGGAAGAAGCGATACGGATTCTGTCCGAAAGAGAAAGAGGCAAATGACAATGTGTAAGACCGGAGAATTATTAAAAAAAGCGGAGGAAATGCAGCCGCTGTTCAGGACGGAAGAACTGAACGAGGAGACGTTTCAACAACAGAATGCGTTCCGGCAGCAGTTTGAAGAGCAGCAGCAGTTTCAGACTGCACAGACGCAGACCACCAAAGATGCACAGGAAGAGCTTCTTGTCAACAGCTTCAAAATGGAAAAAAAGGAAAAGATTAAGGAAGACAGCGACGATCCACAGGAACCGGCTCCCGAGTTTATCAGCTTGAATTATTCCGGGATATCCATCACGACGGCCGATGACAAAAAGATGCAGGCAATCAAACGGGCCGTACAATATTATCAGGATATGAAAGGTGATGAAGAGGAGGCAGCAGCCCTTCAAGCTGTGATCAAAGCCTGCAACAGCTTTACCTGGGGGAAATTTTCTTTATTCAGCTTTGGAAAATCAAAGGTCAAACTAAAGGAGGTCAAGAAACTTCGTGCAGATGCCGAAAAGGCTCTTGCGGATCTGAAGCAAAAAGAGAAGGAAAGAAAAACCGAAGAGCCGAAGACAGACGACAGTGTTTTCGCCCCGAGGATTGCAGAGTATATCTATGATAGTAATGTGGATTATCCGGAGGAACTGAGCAAAGCTGCGGAGGAAAAGATGATCCGTGACCGGGCAAAGGAGATCCAAGAGAAATACCATTTTGATGCCAAACGGGCACAGGAAACTGCGCGTGATGAGTATGATAAAAACGGCATGCAGCTTTCGAACACGAATTTCAAGAACAGATATTTAACAGAAGAAGAGAAAATTCTCGTTGAAGTGGAAGAAGAAGTAGAGAAACGGCTCAATGATATGAGTTCTGTGAAGCGTTTCTTTACCAGGATTTTTGCAAAAGATGTGGTAAAGTCCGATGTCATGGAGGATACGTTAAAACGATTGAGATTTCAGTATGGTGTCAATACTGATAATAACGGACCGTCTTTAAGCAAAAATGACTCGGATTTCGAATCAACATTCCTATGAGTATGTTAAGGAGTTATTCTGTAACAGATCCTGAGGTCAAAAGTCACATGGCACTTTTGACCTTAACAACATATCATGCAATACTGCAAAATGGGAGTATGTTGCGGTAAGAGGGCGAACTAAGATGAATATGATAGAAATCACAAAGGAAAACGCGGCGGATTTTCAGGAGCTTCTGGGCGAGGATCTCGTATCGGATATGTCCAGAAACTTTTTTAAGGGTCTGGCTGCAACGGATGACGGGGACAAGTGTCACGGCGTTTTGGTCTATGAGCTTCTGGAAGTGGACAGTGAGGAGGATACCAAAAGCAGGATCCGCCTGCTGAAAGGAGACAGCGAAGAGATCAAGGCCGGTCTGCAGGATGAATACAGAAAGGCTGTCTCGGAATCAGATGTGGAAACCAGCTTTTTTGAGACCTCCGAGAAGGATATGGCATCTTTTTTTGAAAAGATCGGTTTTTCCAACGCGACCGGCGAAAGCAAAGAGTTGAGCATCACCGTGGCGGATCTGGCCAAATTACCGGTCAAACGAAACGCGAAATTGCCGGATTATATCCAAGGCCTGACGGACGTCTCCGTGATCCAGTATCGCAATTTTGTCAAAAAGACCCTCATCAGGGGGAATAAGGGAGCGGTGGAGGATCTGGCCTATCTCCCTTTAAACTGGTTTGAACGGGAGGCATCCTCCTGCTCCATCTCTGATGATAAGATCGATGGTGTCATGCTGATCAGGAAGACGCCCTCCGGCGAGCTTCACCCGCTGCTTTATACGGCTTTCGGCCCGGATTTTGCGAAAAGCCTTGGGTTTATGCTGACCAGAACGGTAAACTATGCTCTTGACAACTATCCGCCGGAAACCAGGATCGTGATCTACCGGCATAATAAAAAGGTGCTGGAGCTGACTCACAAGCTTTTGACCGGACATAAGGGCGAGGACGTGATCACGGGAACCAGAAATGAGTAAAACGAAAAGGACAGGATACGGAGGGGTAATCAGATGGAATTCAGCGCGGAGATGATCATCAATATTGATTTAAACGCGGCGGCGCTTTTGTTCATGGTTGGCGTTCTGGTCATGGCTTTACGTACCGTTTCCATGCAGGATATGAGGAGCAAACTCCTGATCAATCTGATCGTCATGGCGATCTTGGAGGCAGTATGCGGTCTCATTCTGTCACTGGTGGACTGGACGGCGCATCCGGACATTACCATCATTTCTTCACTCATTGACATGGTGCTGGAGATTGCCCTGAATCTTCAGCTTTGCTGCGTCTTCTTTTATGTGATGTATGAGGTTTATAAAAGCGAGGATTATGTCAGGAGGAAGTTTTCGAAGTTTCTCATTCCCATAGTGATCCTGGTCTGCCTGCCTGTGGTCAATCTCTTTACGAGCTTCTTCTGGTATGTGGATGCGGACGGCGCGGTACAGTACACCTTTGTATATCTGGCGTACAACATTTTCCGGTATCTGTTTCTGGTGGCGGCAGTCATCCTGTACATCAGGTTCAAGTCGCGGGAGAAAAACGCACAGCGTTTCAACATGTGGCTCCTTGTGATCCCCATGTTCCTCGGCACCCTGGCAGAAGCCTTCACGGGGTATGGCGCGTTTATCCTCGGAGCAGCCATCGGTTATACCAACCTGTATATGCTGATCGCCAATGAGATGGGATACAGGGATCACGAAAGCGGCTTTTATAATCCCTACTACCTGTCGCATTTATACAAACTGGTGGATAACGGCAAATATCAGCTGTCCAGCATCATCACTTATCAGATCGCGGAGGAAGGAGAAGTCGGGAAATTTGCCGATGCCATCCGTTCTGTTCTGCCGGATGAGTGTGATACCATCCGTACCGATGCGGACAGGTTCATTACCGTCTCAGAGTCCGCGGATCGGGGCTATATTTTCATGCTGAGTGAGGATGTGGCGGCGATGTCCGAGGAAGCGGGACTGGAGGTTTCGGTGGAGAGCGTGACAAGAAATAAAAAAGAAATCCCGGCGGATTTCTTTATCGACCATATCAGACTCAGAAAGCAGGGAGGGTGAGACCGTGACATTTTTCATACCCAGAGATTATGCGACGTTGTTTTTGGATGGTGCCACCATTGTTTCCATGATCAGCATCATGCTCATGTCCTCGGAAGCAAGAAAAAGAGGACGCGGGGATGACAGGTGCTTTTTCGGGCTCCTGGTGCTGACCTGCATCCTGGCGGCAAGAGATGCCCTCGGGTATCTGTTTGAGGAAAAGAGCGTGCCCGGCAGCAGAGTACTCTGCACCTGCGGCATGACAGTGTATTTCCTGTGTTTTATCCTGATCGGCATTGTATGGGCCCATTATTGCAGGATTCGTTTCAAGGACAGAGGGATATCGGCAGGGAATTTTCTGAGACCGGAGTATCTGCCGGGGGCTGTGATGCTTGCGCTGATCGTGATTAACATTTTTACCGGCTGGATCTTCAGCTACGATGAGAACGTGTTCTATCACAGAGGTGTGCTTTATCTGCTGGTCTATCTTGTCATGGCGGTGTATGTGGTGGCAGGCTTTGCGCATCTCGTCCGCTACAGAAGCAAACATTCCGGCAGAGCGGTGATCCCGGTATGGCTGTATGCATTGCCGATCGTATGCGGCTCTGTGTTCACTTTTGCCATCCCCGGGTCAGCAAGTTTTGGTCCCGTAGGGGTCGGGCTTTCCATCGCCTTCACCCATATCGGGACCATCAACGAAATGCTGGAACTCAGTTACAAAAAGAGCAGAAAAACAAGTTTATAACGTCCAGAAATCCTGAAGCCGGTCTATGATCAGCTCCCGTTCGGTTCTTGCGTCCAGATCCTTCCGGATCTGTTCTGCCATGCCGATCTCATCGGTGGTGATATAATCCAGGTCGGCATCCATGAACATCCGCAGCGCCTGTTCCGTATTGGGTGTCCAGATGGCCACTTCCTTTCCTGCGGAATGCGCATTGGCATAAATGAGCGGAGATCCCATTCCTTCTTCCAGACCCAGGATATCGCAGGGGAGTTTTTCGAAATTACCCATGCCCGCGAAGAACACAGAGGATACCTTGGCTTCCGGATATTTCTCCTTCAGGTAGTTCATCACATCCTCTTTCAGGGAAATATAGAGAACCTGATCTTCCACGCCATACTCTTTCACCATGGCCACCACATCATCCGCCATCTGTTCATCGGCGGTCTCGCCCTTCAGCTCCAGCAGGAGAACAGCATGGATGCGTTTCGCCTCCTCCAGGAACTCCTCCAGCTTCGGAACTTTATACGTCTTGTTGCCCCCGGTGGTATCCTTGACATCCAGTTCTTCGATCTCCGCCAGCGTCATCTCGGAGGGCTTTTTCGCAACGCCGGTGAGACGGGCAAAATCATTGTCGTGGTTGATGATATAGTAACCGTCTTTGGTCCGTTGGATATCGATCTCGCCGCCGATGCAGCCGTGCTCCAAAGCGATGGCAAGCCCTTCCACGGAGTTCTCCTGCCCGAGGACACCGCAGGAACGGTGGGCAAAGATCCCCGGCTCTCGCCTGCCGATATAGGAGTTGGCATCAATGGATAAGATGAAGCAGAGGGCGGCCACAGCAGCCGCAATGCCGATCATCAGGATGATCTTTCCGGCATAGGCGGGTCCCTTGGGACGGGAGAGCCATTCGGGTGCTGCTCCTCCCTGCTCCGCCGCATCAAACTCCAGATACAGCTTGGTGAAATACAGCATGATGAAAGCGGAAGCCAGCAGGCATAAGAACAGATCCAGATAGCCGCCTTCCAGCACCGCAAAGGTACATCCCATGCGGAAGCCCAGAATGCTCCAATCCTGGTCCGTGAGGGAACCCCAGGCGGAGAGATCGGAAAAGTCTCTGAGGGAATAGTCCGCGGGAAGGGATCCCGCAACAGGATCCAGCCCTGCCTGGAGCAGCAGATTGAGCCCCAAACTGACACCGACCCTTACCAGTACGGCCACAACCACCACCAGCAGCATGGTAAGGAGAAACTTTTTCCAGTTTTTCTTCATCAGCCGGAAAGAGTATTTTTTTGCGTCTTTTGGCTTCATGCCGGACAGCAGTACCGCATGGAGAGAAAAGAGGAAAAAGAAACCCACCACCAGCAGCACCAGGATAGCGATCACATAGAGCGCCAGAAAGGCAGGCCTTTTATAGACCACGTCCATGATAAAGTTCGGAATGGCGAAGTTCTTCGTGACCCCCACGGAGAAACCGATCCCTACCAGAGGCACCGCAAACAGGATATACACCAGAATGGAGATGCCGTCGGGATTGATAAACCGGCGGATGTCCTTCATGGAATCCTTAATGCTCTGAAAGATCCCGGCCTTTTCTCCCCGGAGAAGCCTTCCGGTGACAAGCACCCGGATAAAAAGATCAAGGGCCGCATAGATCAGCACAAATACAATGCCGAGGATAATGAGTACCGGTCCCTGCCAGCTTGAAAAGATTTCCTTCAGATTGGCGGTGGTCAGCGCAGCCACTTTCGTTCCGATGATGGCATTGCTGATCCGCGTGAAAATGAAGACCAGAACCGCCAGGATGAGGGCAGTCACAAACTGCACCGTCCAGATCTCCGGGACTGACTCCGCGGCCAGCCGGGAGAATTTGACCTTTTCCTGCGGTTTTGACGCTGTTTCTGTTGACATTTGAGTTCCTCCTTTACATTGATTGCGAGCGGCTGTAGACCGCCCGCAATCGCATGTGTCGTTTGACAAATGATTTATTATATTATTTTACAACACAGAAGAGGGCGAAAACAAGAGGGGTTTCCAGATTGTCAAACTGCCGGAAAGAGCATCGCCGTGAAATTTTTTTCAAAAAAGTGTGCCACAACAGAAAGTGGTTCGTATATAATAATAGAAACCGATATGGTCATGTGGTTGTCACCGGTGAGAACCAACAATCATCAAGGAGGAAGGACTTATGAAATTTACAAAGGAAATGAAAAACAGACTGGAGCGTGCTACTTCCAAAGAAGAGGTCAACGGCATCATTGCCGAAACCAAAAAAGGCGCTGAAAGCGCAGGCGTCATTCTGGATGATGCGGATCTGGAGCAGGCATCCGGCGGCGCATACGGCAGCCTTGGCATGAATGGCATGAACGGAATGAATGGCATGAACGGAATGAATGGTATGAATGGCAGCAACGGCAGCCTTGGCATGAATGGCATGAATGGCGGCAACGGCATGAATGGCATGAACGGCATGAATGGCAAGAACGGCAGCAACGGCATGAACGGTATGAATGGCAGCAATACCAGCGGGAAAGGACAGGGTGGTAAAGTTGGGTTATTGAATTTGCCTGATTGATAAAGGACATATCGAACAAGATGCGAAGAAACCGGCAGAGATTTTTCTCTGCCGGTTTGACATTTCAGGGAAGCAAGATTACCCTTGAAGGGACAATGCGTGAAAAGCGAATAGACTCATGCGGATGGGGAGAGCAAAAAATGCATCAAAAACGAATGATTTTGGTTCTGGCGGGAGTTCTGGCAGGAGGAGTGGCATTGTCCGGCTGCGGCGCCGGCGGGAAAGCAGACCAACCGTTTACGAAAAAACAGGTGGCGGCCTGTGACATGGACGACACGAAGCAGACGGAGCTGACCTGCCTATACCGGGCGGATATGCCGGATATCCCTTATGTGGATGTGGAACAGTATCTGGATCTGGTGTACGGCGAGGACTCTGACTATACCCTGACAGGAGACGGGGATTCATATACGGTCACCGGCCGGAACAAAAGCACGGGCAAGACCGGCAGCAGCCTCCTCATCGATACGGAAAAAGATACCATGACGTTTGAGAAATACGATGAATTCGTGGTGGGAAAACAGGACGGGACCATGGTGGATTATGTGGAGATGAAGGAGGAATCCGTTATGGAAGATCCGTCATTGACCTACGATTTGTCCCGGTATGGCATCGATCTCCATGCGGAGGAGGGGCATGTCTATCTGCCTCTTTCCACGCTTTCCGATATCCTGAGCAGGAGCATGACCTATGCCGATTATATCGACGGGAGGATCCTTCTGAACCGGGAGGGGCCTTTTTCCTCGAAACCCACCGAATATGTGCAGGAGCTGGAGAACGCCACCTTTGAGATCGTGACCAGAGAGAAGGATGTGGCAGACTATGCGTATCAGGAGCTCTGCTTCGTCCTGGAAAACCTTTACGGCAGCCCGGAGAAGGCCGCGTCACAGGAGTTCGTCAAAAGCATTTCGTCCATCGGATTGGATGCAACCCTGGAACAGGGGCAAACCATCAACGACATGGATCTGAAACTGATGAAAACATACCTGACTTCCACGAACAAAGCGGAATATGCCCAGGGACTCTTTATGCTGGATAATCTCCTGTATGACGGCGGACATACCCGTATCAGCACTTCTTATTATCAACTGTTATATGACGATCCCACATGGGATCAAACCGCATTCGCCCGGGAATACCGGGAGCGGTTCGGCGCGGATCCGGAAACGAATGTCGCCTTGACGAATTTGGGATGCTGGTATCGTGATATGGACCGTTTGGTAAACCGACTGGTGGAGCTTCGCTGCGAGGGGTTTGATCAGTCACAAAAAGTCTGGGAAGGGAGCATGGGAGGCGCTGTGGCGGAACTGTTCCTGTTCGGGGATATGGCCGTTTTCCGGTTTGACGGGTTTTTAAATGACGTCATCCGCACAAACGACGGTGTAAAACCCTTTAGCGAGGCTCTTGAGATTGCCGCGGAAAACAACTGCAAGACCTTTGTGGTGGACCTTTCCACCAACGGAGGGGGAAGCGATCAGGCCATGGGATATATCCTGAGCATGCTCTACGGACATGATGCTCCCTATTACCAGCGCGATGCGGAAACGGGATATCAGAAGGAAAATATCTTTATCGCGGATAAAAATCTGGATGGCGCAATCGACGAAAAGGATGAAGAGATCCGGTATGATTTCCGGTATGCGATCATGATTTCGAATTATACCTATTCCTGCGGCAATACGATGCCGAATCTGGCGCATGAGGAAGGGATCCCGCTTTTTGGTGCGACCACCGGCGGAGGAGGGTGCAATGTATTCATGTTTACGTTGCCGGGGGAATGCATGCCCTACAGGATTTCCACGAAATGGCTGATGACGGATGCGGCATATCAGAGCATCGATGGCGGCATCGCACCGGATGAGCAGATGCTGCAGCTCTCCGGAGACGAAGTCATCGACGATTCGCTTTATGACCCCGATCAGCTCGCGGCGGCCATCGACCGCTATTATGAAAAAAAGTGATCACCACATCTCGTCCAGCTGACGGCAGCAGGAAAGGGCTTTCCAGCGGCCTTCGTACTGGAAGGGGACGATGGAGTACATCTGTATGACGGAATGATAATCGATGCCGTTGGCGTGGAACATCTCGGTGACATAGTCTTTGCCGCCGGCCTTGACACGCTCCCGCAGGGTGGACATATCATAGAAGCGGATGAAGCGCTGCCGATCCTCACGGCGGATATAGCGCTCTGCGTACATATCGACGGCCAGGTGGGAGTCAGTCTCCTGGTCGGTGATCCGGTCCTGGTCGACGCTGAGGTAAATATTCTCCACAGTGCCGTCCTCGTCGAAAAGATCCACCCGGAAAAACAGATGGAGCATGTAACGGAAGACAGCCTCCAGATCCGTGGCCTGTTTTGCTTCGGCGTTCTTGCTTAAGTTATGGGAGAGCATGACAAACGAACTGCGATTGCCGGCGCGGGATAAGAATTCCAGCTCCATGGAGCAGACGTTGCCGTTGATGACGACATCCGCGATTTCGTTCACCTGAGATTCCTCGGCTTTCGCGGCCAGTTTCCGGAAGGCTTCGTTTTCCGGCAGCCCTTCCACCTTCGTCCTGGCGTTTAATGCTTCCAGACTGGGAATGCCAAGGTCGTTTAAAAAACGGAGATAGGCATTGTTGCCGTAAATAAAGATGATCTGCGCATCCACCACCTCGACGATGGAGATGGGAAGCAGGCTTTCCACCGAGCCTTTCCGCCTCTTGAGCGGCATGTTGCCGAGGACGTTGACTTCGCCGATCCGGTCATAATAGATCTGCATCTCATGCGGCTCCGGATGATTCTTTGCATGGGGGGAGATCTCTGCGCCCTGATTGACCAGACTGTTGTTCTTGTATTCCACCTGGAAAGGCACGGGCTTTCCGATCAAAAAGCCCTGCAGCTTTTCACAGCCGATGCTTCGCAGGAAATCGTACTGCTCCTGCGTCTCCACGCCTTCTGCCAGCGTATGCATCCCCAATTCCTTTGCCATGTTGACGATGGACGCCAGGATGACATGGGATCTGGGATTCGTCTCAAATTCGCGGAGGAAGTTCATGTCGATCTTCAGGACATCAAACTGGTAGGATTTGAGGTTGTTCAATGAACTGTAGCCGGCGCCGAAATCATCCATCCAGATCTTGTAACCGGCTTCGCGGAACAGCTCGATCGCGCGGTCCAATGCCTCTGTGTCATCCACAAAGGCGCTCTCGGTGATCTCGATATTCAGCATGGAAGGCAAAAGGTCATATTTCTGACGGATCCGCTGCACTTCCTCGAAAATGTCGCAAAGGGTGAAATCCAGCCGGGAGAGGTTCACGGAAACGGGCTGCGCCTCCATCCCCACATCCATCACCAGTCGGATGTCCTTACAGACATTCTCGACCATATAGAGGTCCAGCTTGTGGATCTGATGGGCATCCTCCAGCACCGTGACAAACACGGCGGGGGAGATCATGCCGTATTCCGGATCCTCCCAACGGGCGAGGGCTTCATAACCGCAGTTCTGCCCGGTGAGCGCGCGCACTTCGCGCTGATAATAGGTCTTGATGTATCCTTTTTTCAGCGCTTCGGGAAAGCCGGCCATGACGTATTGGTGGAAGGCTTCTTTTTTCGCCAGTTCCTGGTCGTAGATAAAGATATCCTGATCGAAGGACTGCTTCGCATGGTTGCAGGCGATCTTGGAATAATCCGTGGCAAAGGCGGGATCCGGTTCGGTCCCGTCGCTGAAATAGACGCCGGCTTTTAGGGTAAGGCGGATGCCTCTTTCGTATTGGTGGATGGCGTCCTGAAGCTGCTGCAGGAGATCCCGGACGGCCTCCTCTGTGATAAGCGGGAGAATGACGATGAAAAGATCGGCGCTGGAACGGCAGGCGATGCATTCCGGAAAAAGCCGGATGATCTCATGGGCGACGCCGCGCAGGAGAACATCGCCGTTGGCGTAGCCGTAACGCTGGTTGAAATCTTTGAAATTGAGAATATCCAGAAAAATGACCGTGCCGGATTTATCTTGGGCTGCGGGAATGTTGCGCAGGAAAGAAAAGAACCCCGTCAATGTATGGAGCCCTGTCACCGGATCGTACTCTCGCTGGATCAGCCGCTCTTCATTCATCCTGACTACCTGTGCGCATGCCGCCGTGTGGATGCGCAAAAAAGTGAATCCGTACAAAAAAGACCAGAGTCACATCTGAAATCTGGTCTTGCAGTTCGACTCGTTTGATGTCATAATTTATTTTAACACGGCAGACAGTATGTTTCAACCGCAAAAATGCGCGCGGAGAGGAAACGGAAAGGAAAAAAATGGAACAGGAAAATCAAGAAACCAAGCAGGAAGAAACAGTACAGACAAAGGAAGCGGAAACTGCGTCTGCTGCGGCAGAGCAGACCACCCGCACGGAGGCGGATGATTACGCGGACGTGAGGAATGAGAAAAAAGCCGAGGTGATTGACACCACGGCGACAGAGGTGTCGACGAAAACGCAGTATCAGGGGCAGCAGTACGCAGGAGCCATTGCGCCGGATGCGCCGTTGGAAGAGCAGGAGACGGCACTTTCCGTTTTGCAGGAGACGCGGGATCTCCTGAAAAAACAGGTGAAGCAGGGATTTGTCCGTACAATCGCCATCGTCGTGATCGCGGTCTTTATCGCCATCGCGGTTATCTTCGGGGTTTACGCCGGAAACATTCTCCTGAAGTATGGCGCGCATGTTCTGGAGCAGCTGGATGTGGCCATGGGTATGGTCGGCTCCATCGAAGACCTGATCCATCAGATCAGCCACGAGATCGACGCGCTGGATCTGGATTCCTTTAACAATATGCTGGCCAATCTGGACACCATCACCGGGGATATCGCGAAAGCCACCACGGCCATTTCCGATGCCACCCAGGGGATCTCGGATGCTGTGAAGCAGCTTGGCGAGTTCACCAACGGATTGAAGAGCCTGAATCCTTTCCGGTAAAAAAACTCTTTCACGATCACATGCGGGAGTGCGCGAAAAACAAGACGCGTCTCCCGCGTTTTTTCTTGACCATAGTTATCATATATGATAACATCAAAAACGGAGAGTGAAAATGGGAAAGGGAAAGCAGCAGGTACCAAGTGAAAAGGGGTTAAAGAGCCGTCAGGAAGTGGTGCGGGAATTAAAGCGGATCCGTCAGCAGAAGGAGATGACGCAGCAGGAGCTTGCAGAGCTGATGGGGACGCAGAAGTCCAATATCTCCCGTCTGGAGAGCGGAAGATATAACCCGAGCCTTGATTTTCTGATCCGGATCTTTGAGTGCCTGGGGAAGACAGTATCGTTGTTGGTAAAGTAGGGATCACAGCGGGGGTAAAAATGGCAGCAAAATCCATACGGGAGGTCAATGACCGGGATGTCGTGCTGTGCACGCTGACGGACAAGCGCACCGGACGCATTCTGATGGAAACGTTTGTGGAACGGGGGATTCCGTTTACGCAGACCTGGGAGAGACGATCTTTTTTCCAGAGGACGTTTCGTCACACCAAAGCCGAGGTCTGCACGGTGCGGACTCACCGCAGTCAGTACAGCAAGGCGCGGCGCGCGCTGGACCAGCTGGGGAGGCCCTTTTTAAACCGCGTGCAGGTGCATGTGATCTGAAACCGGAAGGCTCCCGGAAAGTTTGCCCGGGAAGTTCCCGGAAAGGTTCCCGGCAAGTTCGGATATGAAACACTTTGAATCCGTGAAAAAAGTGATACAATAAGAGAAGAATTTGAACTGAAACGCGGAGGAAAAGATGTTTGGCGTCAATGTGGGAAATCTGAACCTCGGCTCTGTCAAAGGGATGGCCGAGGAGATTCAGGAAAAGACAGAGCAGATCGCCGAGTACGAGAGGCTTTTTTCGGATCTGGCGAAGCTGAAGGAGAACGGCAAGGCCTATTTTGGAAAGCTCTCTGATGACCGGAACGGCATGGATCAATCCCTGACAAAGGTGGTTGATTTTGTCCATGAAGGCGGAGAACTGGCGAACGACGGCACGAAGGAAGCCACAGAGCTGGAGAGCAGGCTCTCAGCCCTGAGCGGGGAGGCAGCATCTTCCGGCGCACAAGAGACGGACTTGTCCGGGGCGATGAATGAGACCAGGCAGGATCTTATCGACCTGGTGGAGCAGAACAAGCATTTTTCCGCTCCGGCGAAGGAAGTCGCCGCAGGCGCCAAAGATATCCGGGAGGAGCTGCTGGCCGTGCAGGAGGAGACCAAAGCCCTCTCCGCTTATTTTCGAAGCGTGAGCGTGATGTCTTTGACCGCCGCCATCGACGCGGGGCGCATGGGGGAGTCGGCTTCAAAGTTTGTGCAGACCGCGGAGGATATCCGGATCGAATCCGAAAAAGAGGAGCGCGTGCTGCAGAAATTGATCGGGAAGCTGCAGAGCCTGCATGCCCGGATGGATGCGCTGGATGCTTCCGTGGAAAAGATGAACGCGCTCCAGACCGATGTCAATAAGGCATGTTACCGGACGCTGACCAATCACGAGGAGCGGATCAGGAAGTCTCAGTCGGCCGCCGCCAAGAAATCCGTTTCGGAGGAGCTGCCGTCGCTGAAAGAGATGGCCGCCTCGCTGAAGAAAAAACTGCGGCGGATTTTTGACAAACAAAACGCGATCCTGGATGAGATGGAATCTCTCGGGGAGAACTTCATGGATGAGCAGAAGGCATCTGAACGGGCGGAGGGCGAGTTTACGGAGACATTGGGCCGGATCTCGTTTTCAGCCTGTAGTCAGACTCAAGCTGATGGGGCAGAATCGACCATCCGGGACACGGAACAATCACAATAAATACATCAAGGTAGTGTAAAGCAAAAGGCATCAGGACTCCGTCACCAACAGCGTTGGCGGCACCTCATGCCGAACAGAGGGGGAGAAACAATGGGAGCAGTGAAAGAGGTTTTTACATTTCCGTCCAAGGACGGACGCACGCCGATCCACGCCGTGAAGTGGGCGCCGGAGGACGGCAGTTACCGCGCGATCCTGCAGATCACCCACGGCATGGTGGAGTACATCGAGCGTTACGAGGGCTTTGCGGAGTATCTGACCGGGGAAGGATTCCTCGTCGTCGGCCATGATCATGTGGGACACGGAGAGTCCATCGTCAGCAAGGAGGACTGGGGCTATGTCGGCGAGGGGCCCAGCAATATCTGGGTGACGGATATGCATACCCTCCGAACGACCTGCCAGGAAGAAGGGAAGCCTTATTTCATGCTGGGGCATTCCATGGGCTCCTACCTTCTGCGGCAATACCTGGCGAAATACGGTGATGGCCTGACCGGCGCCATTATTATGGGCACGGGCTATATGCCGGAGGGGACGGTCAAGGTCGCCATGGGCGTGGCGAAGTTTCAGGCGGCGTTTCTGGGCTGGCATCACAGGAGCAAGCTCCTGCAGCAGCTTTCCTACAGCAAGCCTTACAAGCGGTACAGCCTGGACGGCTCGGATGTGAATAACAGCTGGCTGACGAAGGACGCGGAGATCGTGAAGAAGTATTATGCGGATCCGAAATGCACCTTCCTGTTTACGGATAATGCCTATATGGGGCTGTTTGAAGCAGTGCTTTCTTCCTGCAGCGCACAGGGGATCGCATCGATCCCGAAACGCCTTCCGCTCTTCATCGTATCCGGACAGGACGATCCGGTGGGAGATCTGGGGGTCGGTGTGAAGAAGGTTTATGATTTGTATCAGGAGGCCGGCATCGAAGACGTGACCTGGCAGCTCTATGAGAACGACCGGCATGAGATCCTGAACGAAACGGACAAAGAAAAGGTGCAAAAGGACATCCTTTCCTGGATGAATGTGCGGATCGCATGAATGAAATGAAGCGAACGGATTGGATCGATATGGCGAGGGGATACGGCATTCTCCTCGTCATGATCGCACATCTTTGCGAGTGGACACCGGTGGGATCCCTGATCTATTCCTTTCATCTGCCGCTTTTCTTTTTGCTCTCCGGCTATCTTTTTTCGCCGAGGGAGTCCTTTGCGGCATTTGCGAAGAGAAAGGTCACGGGCATGCTGGTGCCCTATTTGTGTCTGGCAATTCCCATGATCCTCTGGGATATTTTTGTGGAAAAGGGCGGACTCAGTTGGATGTACGCCCCGATGTTTCAGGGGACAAAGCTGGTCAGTATCGACAGCTACGGCGGCACCTTCGACTGGAGCCGTATGGGGGCGCAGCCGCCGGTATCAGTGCTCTGCAGAGACGTGCTGGGGCTTTTGATCCAGAAGCGGATGTGGACGTTCTGGTTTCTGGCGTGCCTGTTTGCACTGAGTTTTCTGTTTTATGTGATCGTGCGGTTTTTGAAAAAAGAATGGGTCCGCGCGATCGTGGTATCCGTCATCGCGGCGGCGGGCTTTCTCTACTATGCCTTCGGGGGAAAAGCGCTGCCGTGGAATGTGGATGCAGCGTTGACGGCACTGCCGTTTTTCTACGTGGGATGGCTTTTGAAAACCTACGGCCTCCTGGACAAATGGCTCTTTCAGGACAAGAGCTACCGTGTGCGCAAATGGGGCGTGCTCATGTTTACGCTGGCGTTCCTTTGCAATGGGCTGTTCTGCTTCCTGAATTGGGTCGTTGCGGGACAGGGGCTGGAGATGTACTACAATCAATACGGCTTCCTGCCGTTTATGTTTGCTGCCGCGTTTGCCGGGATCTTCGCAACCATCGTCCTCGGCGGGATCTATCCCATCCGCCCGGTCAAGTATCTCGGCAAATATTCGCTGGTCTATTTCCTGTTGCATCAGGGGATCTGTTATCCGCTCATGGAGCGGATCTTCTTCAGACTTCATATCCTGCAGTCTGACACCGGCGCGATGTTCTGGGTTCGCGTCATCGTCGAGGTGGCATGCAGCGTCGGTCTGCTGACGCTCTTCAACTTTGCCCTCCGCAAGACCCCGTTAAAATTTGCACTGGGGAAGTGAGTTGGGTTTCTTCGCATTTCGAACTTGATTTATCAAAAAAACGGCAGGGCGCGTGGTGTGCCCTGCCGTCTTGCTTGGCTTTCCTGCTCAGTTCTTGCTTGCTTCCAGCATCTTCTGCTTCAGCTGGTTCTCGATCTCGACGAGTTCTTTCTCGGCTTCGGCGCGTTTGACCTTCCCTTCTGCCTGGATGCGGACGACCTCATCCAGCGTATTGATGAGCGTCTCGTTGGTGTGACGCAGCGTCTCGATCTCGACGATGCCGCGCTCGGATTCTTTGGCGGCTTCGATCGTTGCCATCTGCAGTGCGTCCGCGTTCTTACGAAGCAGCTCGTTCGTGGTGTCGGAAACCTCACGCTGCGCTTTTGCTGCTTCGCCCGCATGCTGCACGCCAAGGGCGATGACCATCTGGTTTTTCCAGAGTGGGATCGTATTCACGATGGTGGACTGGATCTTTTCCGCCATCATGGTATCAGAGCTCTGGATCATGCGGATCTGGGGCGCCGTCTGCAGAGAAATGGTGCGTGTCAGTTCCAGATCGTAGATCTTTTTTTCGAAGCGATCGCACATGGACGCATAATCCTTTGCCGCCTGCACATCCTCCTGCAGTCCGCTCTGCTCTGCTTTCTGCTGCAGTTCCACCAGCTTCCCGCTGCGGGCCTCCTGCAGTTTCTGCTTGCCTGCCACGATGTACATGGAAAGCTCTTTGAAGTAAGAAAGGTTCGCGTCATACATCCGATCCAAAAGCTCGATGTCCTTCATCAGCGTGACCTGATGCTTTTCCAGCTCGGTGCAGATGACATTGACATTCGTCTCCACCTTGTCATATTTTGCCTTCAGCCCCATGGCCTTGTTGGCGCTCTTTTTAAAGAAGGCTTTGATCCCCTTCTCGTTTTCGTCCACTTCGAAATTCCTGAGCTCCGCGATCAGCCCGGTCAGCATCTCGCCGGTCTCACCCATGTCCTTGGTGCGCACGGACGAAAGGGCTTTTTCCGAAAACTCGGAAAGCTTTTTCTGCGTGCCCGCGCCGTAGTTCAACACCGCATTGGAGTCGGACAGATCAATCTGCGAAACGAATGCATCCACCTGTGCCTGCTCCTCCGGGGTAAGACGCACTTCTTCGGAAAGCTCCTCTGTTTTTACCTCCGCAAGCTCCTGCTTGAGCTGCGGCGTATCGCTGGCGCCGAAGGTAAGGGTCGGGGCAGTGGTTTCAAAGTCCTTGAATTCGTTTTCCATGGTTTTCTCTTCTCCTTTATTATACTGGAACTTTTTCTTTTTCTTTCTCTGTCTGCAGGTCGGAGCCGGTGAGTCCGTCCTGGGCCATCATGGTTTTCATGACGGAAATATCCGAGGAAACATCCCAAGCCGTGTCTTCAAAGAGTTTATCCAGAAGGTTCTCGAATGCCTCGTTGATCACGTCCATTGCATCCTCAATCTCACGCTTCGTGGAAAGAATATTGTCCCCCGTCGCGCCGGGCGCACAGACCTCGCAATAAGAAGCAAGCAGTTTATCCGTCGTCGGCAGATAATAGGTCATGAACTTGCGCAGCTCTTTGGCGCTGGAGGGATTGCGCTTCACCTGTTCAAAGATCCGTTTCATGATATTTTCCAGCTGATAGAGCTTCTGCGACATGAGCTCTGTATCCGGGATCTCGTCGTTGTAATTACGCACCTTGAGAAGATAAGCGTGCCCCTCTGCGAGAAGCGCTTTGACATCTTCCGGCAGATCGGAGTCCGCGATCTCGCTCTGGGCTTTCTTTGCCGCCCGGGCGCTTTCGATCTTTTCCGTTTCCAGCGCGATGCGTTGCGCCTCGAGATCCAGATACTGCTGATAAGATTCCGGCGTCAGCATCAGCGTGGTCTGATCCTTGTCGAATTCGGCAAAGGAGAAGAACTCCTTGTTCTTCATTTTTTTCAGGTCGGAAAGCACCTTGCTGCGGGATCGTCCGGTTGCTTGCATGATCTTTTCCACCGACAGGATCGGCTCGTCATCCGCGATCGCTCCGTATTGAAAATACAGCTCCGCCAGATGGTGCAGACGTCCTCCGCGGGCAGAAAGAATCCCGAGAAGCGTAGCCAGAATGCCGAATACAATGAGCCCCCCGAGAAAGAACGGGTTCATTCTGGATAACAGCCACAGGAACAGAAACACGAGCGCCGGGATGCCGGTAAAAATCAAACCGACCGTGCCGCCGATCATCGATCCGAGTCCAAGGGTGCGCTTGATACGCTTTCCGAAGAACGGCGTGTCCTTCGCCGCCGGGGCGTTTTGGATATTGGTGTAGTGCCGCGGCATCTCATATTCGGTGGAGTTTGGCTCCAGGTTGCTCTTTGCTTTGCCGTTGGCCTTTTTGGCATTCTCCGTCGCGGTATTGGACGCGGATTTGATCTGCGACGTTGCGCTTTCCACCGACTGGCGGATCTGTTCGCCGAGATTCTGAAACTGCTGGGACTGTATGGCTTCGTTAACTTTATTTGTGATTTCCTTGATGGTTCCGAAAACGATATCGTCCTTGCTCATGTGTTCTATCATATACTATTTTGGGCGAAAAGGAAAGAGCTCTCACTTTTGAGGTGAGAGCTCTTTTCTTATTTTGCTGCAAGCTGTTGTTCAAGTTCTGCGACGCGTGCCAATGCGGCATCTCGCTCGGCGGTGGCCTTGTCAAGCTTTACGGATGTGGTTTTTAACTTGGCGTTGGTGGTATTTACTTGTTTTTGGAGTGCTTCGTTTTTCTCATGCTCTTCGGTAAGCTGCTCCTGAAGTTCATCTACCATCAGACGCTCTGCATTTTTGTCCATGATATAAAGGGCTTCCGAAAACATTCCGACCACCTCCTCCGGTGACTTTCGAAACTCCGCAATCTCTTGATACAAAGGAAGAAATTGCGGGAACTGGTTAACCAGCCGGATGACACTGTCCGCATCATCAAACGACAAGAAGGAGAGCCATGCTTCTCCTAGGTTGTCTACGTTTTGAACGCATTTTTTGAAGGTGTCAAGTGTGATGTAGGAGATGTGTTCCGTGTCGGGTAGCGTGATTCCGCTTGAGTAGGAAGTCTGCCGTGTGTGGATATAAGCGTTGGATTTTTGAAAAGCAGACGGACTCTTTGCCATGATGATGAAGAGATAGGTTTTCTTCATATCGTGATAGGAAAATTGCTCTTTTCGCTGGCTGCGCAGACGGTTATACTGACGCATTGTCATATCGGACAGATAGCATTCCGTGCGCTGCGCGGGAAATTGATAGCCGATTTTTTGCATTCCCACGTTGATGTAAGATCCGTTCGCCAGAGTGGCAGCCACATCCATGACAACAAAAGAGCCTTTGTCTGTCAGACGGATTCCTTCGTTGGGTAGTATTTCCGTGATTTGGATTTCTTCTCCCAGTATGGAAGACAGCATGCTCTCCAATCGTTCCGGATGCATTTCCGGATCCTCTTGAAGCAACTGCAAGGATGTAGAATGCTCTTGGTGCGACCCCAGAATGTCTGAGAGAGAATAATGATTTGTAGACATGATAAAACCTCCTGAATATAGAAATGAAAGTAAGAATCGCCCCGCCGAGCGGCGGTGAGACAAGAGGTTCTATAGCATAGAGAAAGGCGCGAATGCAATTAAAAAAATCTAAAGAAATTCTAAAATTTTTCTAAACTGCACGATTCTAAATCGACATTTTTAGATGTGAAAACAATCTGATGGAGTTCATGCTACATGCAAACGGGGTGGAGTGGAATTTGATCAAATTACCCGTATGCGGGTAATTTCTGTTGACGGATTCCATGGGGGTTGTTATGATGATCATAGGGAAACAGCGGGTACGGGCGAAAGGGCTGTGATGCTATGGATGTGACAAATTTGAAAGAGAGAAAAAAAAGATTGAAACTGACATCAGCCTGTCTTGCGGACCTTGCAGGGCTTCCTGTCAGTACGGTCAGCAAGATAATGACCGGTGAGACGAAGAATCCGTCCTATGTTACGGTGGAAAAGCTGGACAGAGCACTGTCACATGAGGAGATGATGAGTCGGTTAAGGGCCTATCGCGAGGCGCTTTTTGCATATATGAAGGAGCATCCGGAGCATCCGGTGGATCAGAGACAGTTTGAAAAAAAATATCGCAGAGAGAATCACCTGACCAATGCACCGCTTCCCTTTGCTGTACCGGAAGAGAAAAAAGAGACCTTCGGGAACCTGGCACTCTGGGATCATGAAAGAGTCACGACCGGTGTTCTGCACGAAATCGGCGAGGACAAAATGATAGAACTTCTGGACGGGCATTTGATCTTTCATGAAGCACCGTCTTTGTCGCATCAGCTGCTCGTTCAAAAACTGGGGAAAAAGATTGACGGGTTTATCGAAGAGAATCATGGGAAATGCCATATGTTCAACGTAGGTGTGAATGTATATCCTGACGAAGAGGAAGAGACGCTGCTGGTTCCGGATATAGTGGTTCTTTGTGATGATACCAAGCTTTTTGAAGGCGGTATTATGGGGGCGCCGGACTGGATTATTGAAGTGGTTTCGGAAAGCACCAGACATCGCGACTATAATGAAAAGATGCATAAATACATGTGCTCCGGCACACGTGAATATTGGATTGTTGATCCTGCCGCAGAACGTGTGACTACCTATATCGCAGGAGAGCCGATGATGGTCTATATTTACAGTTTTGAAGATGACGTTCCGGTTCGGATCTATGAGGGAGCGCTTCAGATCCGGATGAGGGAGATGGAACGGATCAAAAACAAGGAGTTCCGGAAAAACGGAGGGACATATTAAATAGATCCGAATCGTGCCTTGTAGGCAGAGAGCTCCTCAGCCATAGTCTGATTTTCAGCTTCCAGAGACTGAGCCTTGGCCTCCGCAGACTGAGCCTTGGTCTCCGCAGCCAATTTCTCCTCTTTTAAAGAATTTACCGTGGCTTCCAGCGTTTCTTTCTCTGTGCGCAACTCGTCCACCATCAGTCTCTCTGTGTTTTTGTCCAGGATGTAAAGGGCTTCCGAAAACATATAAATCAACTCCTCAGGCTTTTGTCGAAAAGCAGCAATATCCTGATAACAGGATAGAAACTGCGGGTAACGCGCAACCAGAGAAAGGACGCTTTTCGGATCGTTCTTGCTAAGAAAGGTGAGCCACGCCGCTATCTCTGTGTTTATATTCTG
>JAFRKV010000010.1 GCA_017431515.1 Lachnospiraceae bacterium | reverse complement strand
TTTCTTCTTATCGTTTCAGACTTTTTGGGTTCATTCCATTCGGTATTCACACCATCCGGATTGAAAAGCTCGATCAAAGCGGAATACAGAGCAGAGAACACAACAAGCACGTTCCTGTTTGGGATCATCTGATTACAATGGAAGATTTGGGAAGCCAAACGAAATACACGGATGAAGTAGATATTCATGCGGGCTGGAAGACAGTGTTCGTATGGCTCTGGGCAAAGGCTTTCTATGCGCACCGGCAGCGGAAATGGATTCGGCTGCTGCAAGCAAAAACGGCGAGGTGATCGAGATGGCGGAGATCAGGCCCTATCCGTTCTTCATCCGAGGGGCGGTATGGAAATACCTCAAAAAGGAATACGGCGGAAGCGAAGCCAAGCGTATCTGGATGGAGACGCTTGAGTACTACCGGCGCTTTGTGGATGAAGCTCCCGATATCGGCGGCAAGGCGAACAGGATGAGCAGCAATCTGTATATGGCGCTCGCAGTATTCGCGTTCTACGAAGCCGATGGTCGAAAATTGACACCCGAAAAGCTGAGGGCACTCATGACGGAGCGCATGCCGAAGCACATTCCGCTGTTCAGCGCGCTGGTGGATTTCAACAAGCCGCGAAATCAGCGAAAGCTTCGAGCCCGGTACGAAAAATACAAGGCAACGTCGGACGAAAAGCTGGATCGGGGCGAATGGGGCAACAGCTGGCGGATCGAGATGAATCCTCGTGGACGTGAGAAGGGTATTGCCTTCGATCTCGTAAGCTGTCCGCTGGCGGATTTTGCAAGAAAACACGGCTATACAGAGATCATGCCCGTCTTGTGTGATTTTGATTACTTGACCGCGTCGCTGATTCATGCTCATCTTTTTCGGGAACACACTGTTGCGACCGGCAGTCCGTACTGCGATTATTGGTATCTTGGAGACAAGGAGCAGATATGACTATCATCAATCTCGGCACGCTCATCGTCAACAATTACCTGATTTCCTCCGAGGCCGGATGGATTCTGATCGACACCGGATATGCAGGCGGTTTTCCGCATTTCGTGAAGATGCTGAAAAAGAACCATATCCAGCCAGATGAGATCAAATATGTGTTCCTGACCCACGCCCATGATGATCACGCAGGTTTCCTGAACGAAGTGCTGGCAGCGACGGACGCGAAAGTGATTCTGCATCCTGAAGCTATCAAGGGTCTGAAGCGCGGACAGAATTCCTTTGAGGGCGGATGCTCATCCCGTTTGGCGTGGCTGTTTTGCCAGATGCTGGCGTTGTTCGGCCATGGCGATCATCGGTATCCGGTCATCCGGGATGAATACCTGGACAGGCTTCTCCCCATCGATTCCGAGCAGTTCAGAACTTTGAACTTTCCCTGTGAGGTGCTGGAGACACCGGGACACACGGCAGATCACATTTCACTACTGACGGAGCGCGTGATGTTTTGCGGGGATGCGGCGATGAACGGCTTCCCAAGCAGAAGACGTACAATCATTTGGATAGAAAACCTGCA
>JAFRKV010000009.1 GCA_017431515.1 Lachnospiraceae bacterium | reverse complement strand
CTGCCTGTGCAAGAATGTTGTTCTTGCTGTAGGTGACCATCTCTTTCGCCATATCCGTATCGCGGATCCGGCTTTCTGCTGCCTGGGTGTTCTCGGATGCGGTATCCAAGTTTGCAATCGTATGCTCCAGACGGTTCTGCAATGCACCGAGTTTTGCTCTCTGAGCAGAAACGATGTCGATAGCGCTCTGTACGCTCTTCATTGCTGCGCCTGCTGCCGAGAAGCTGCTGACTTTCAGTCCGCTGACACCGATCGCAGATGCATTCATGTTGGAGATGCTGATCTCGATCTTCTGTCCAGACAGAGAACCTACCTGAAGGTTCTTGCTAGAGAAGGAACCATCGATCAGGTTCATCGTGTTGAACTGAGTCGTGGACTGGATACGGTTGATCTCGCTGGTCAGCTGATCCATCTCGTTCTGGATCGCGGTACGGTCCGTAGAGGTGTTCGTATCGTTTGCTGCCTGAGTAGCCAGCTCGTTCATACGCTGAAGGATGCTGTGGGTCTCATTCAGAGCGCCCTCTGCTACCTGGATCAGAGAGATGCCGTCCTGTGCGTTCGTCGATGCCTTGTCAAGACCACGAATCTGGTTGCGCATCTTTTCAGAAATCGCAAGACCTGCTGCGTCGTCGCCTGCACGGTTTACGCGATAACCGGAAGAAAGCTTCTCAGTTGACTTCGCCTGTGCGCTTGTCGTGATACCTAACTGTCTGTTTGCGTTTGCCGCCTGCATGTTGTGTTGTACTACCATAGTTTTTTCCTCCTTGAAATTAATGTAGCGTCCTTGCTACAGTTTGCTTTTGTTTGCGACTTCGTCATTCCGGCCGTACGCTCCATCCTGATTCCATCGCCAAGTAACAATAACTTGTTTACTTACCTCATATATCGGATCATTTCTCCGATACATTATACCTAAAACAAAACTTTTGAAAAAAGTTTTGTGATAAGTCTGAACAGGTTAGAAAAGCAATCCATCCGTGTCTTTTGTAGTATTATCATTATAGCACGGTTATCTGAAAATTCAAGAGATTTGCGTTGTTTTTACAGATATTTTTGATGCAGATTGTTGTCAAAAGGCACTTGTCACGAAGTGACATGTGGCCTTTGCACAAGGATGTGCTCTGGCGTGCTAGCACGCCAAGGCACATCTTCGTGCAAAGTGCGCATGCGATTTCATCGCATGGCACTTTTGACAACAATTTTACTGCTTATCATCCATAAACTGCGGATCGACAAAGTTCAGTTTCATCATGTTTTGATAATACTGATTCACGACCTGCCGGCTGGTTTTTGCTTCCTTGATCTGCTTCTTCACGGTTGCAAACTTCTTCTGGGCAAGGTCCTTGTTTCTTGCTTCCTCCGCCTGAATGGAGGTGCTGCGGGCTGTGATCTCGGAGATCAGCTTCTGGATCTTTTTGATCTCTTCCTGGTACTGCTCTTTCTGCTTCGGAAGATCCTCTTTGATCCGGGCGTAGACCTGCTCGAACCCTGCATCCAGTTCTATAAGCTGCTCCACCAACGCCGCTTTTTCTTCCACATTTTGTTCAAACTGATCCGGATCCAGCTCCTCATCCTTTAACAGGACTTCCTGATCCCGGCTCTTTTCCAGGATGCCGTCCAGGAGCAGAAGCTTCTTTTCGAGGCTCTGCTCCAGGAGGCTCAATGTTTGTTTCACGCACTCATACCCCCGCGGCTACCGGTCCTCTTGCTTTGGTGTCGGTACCGTTCTTGGTGATCCTCATGACTTCCTTCCAGGTATCCCGCAACGTCCGCAGGTGCTCCAGAACTTCCTCCAGGATCTCTTTATCCTTTTTGAAGTTGGCCTCCTGCAGCCGGTCCTTCAGATAAACATAGACGTTATTAAAGTCTTTTGCGACAGGATACTTGTAGTTCAAGGTCGCCTGAAACTCGGAAATGATATCCTCCACCTTGTGGATGTTGATATGCGCTTTTTCGATTTCCTTGTTCTCGACTGCCATGATCGCGATATTACAGAACTTGATCGCTCCCTCATAAAGCATTAACGTAAGCTCCGCCGGTGAAGCGGTCTGAATCCGGTTGTTCTGATATGCCGCATATCCGTTTTGCAATGGCATGTTTCGTGTCCCTCCCTGTGTTTATGATAAAAATCCTTTTTAGAACAAGCCGCCGAGTGCCGAGGACTGACCTTGGATCGTGGCAAGCGCTGACTCCATCGCTGCGAATTTCTTGTAATAGCTGTCCTCGATGGAAGAAACCTTGTCTTCCCACTTCTTGATCGTATCGGTGTAATCGCTGTATTCTTTGCTCATTTCCTTATCATTATACACCGTGTATGCAGAACGAAGGGAAGTGGAAGCCATCTTCTTATTGATGGAATCATAGAGGCTGCTCGTCGCATGCTTCAGGAAATCAATGACCGTATCGGGATCTCCTGCGATCGCTGCCAAAAGCTTATCGGTCTTGCCGGAGGAGTTCTCATCATCCGGATCGCCGTCAATATGATATGCATTGTACTCATTGGCCGCTGCATTCATATAACCAAGGGTCGCCACACCGAAGCTGGACCAGGAATAACTGGATGCCGCAAGGGTATTGCCATCCTCATCCCGCATCGTGTATTTCCCGCCGCTGCGCTCGTCAAGTGTGTAGGTCTTGCCGTTGCTCCCGCCGTAGGTGCCGTCCTTGTTCAGGGTAAAAGTGATGTTGTTACCGTGGGCATCCTTTCCCATAATATAGGACTTCTGCATGGAGGAACTCATGGTCGTGATCAGGGAGTCCAGCGTGGTATCGCGTCGCAGTAGCGCGCTCTTGATCTTCGCTTCCCATTCCTCCACCTGGGTGTCACTCATGGCTTTCCGCTCGTCCGCTGTCAACGGCTCATAGCCTTTCGCGGAAGCTGCATTATAGAGCGAGCACATCTCGTTCATGACTTCATTGTACTGGGTCAGGAAATCCTTGACCTTGTCATAGATCGCCTGGGTATCCGTCGTCGTGGTAAGCGTGATCCCATTGTCATCCGTCACGCCTGTCACATCGATGGAAAGACCATTGATAGAGAAGTTATTGGTGCTTCCCGTAAACTCCGCGCCGTTCAACTCGATCTTGGCATCTTTCGCATCGATCCTTACCGCGCCGCTGTTCGTCGTATAGATGCCGTCGCCGTTCACTGCCGTCAACGCCGCCTGCACCTTCGTGGAAAAGCTGTCTGCCGCGACAATGAGGTTATCGTTCATCAGCGTATCCAGATCCGCGCCATCGCCGTATACCTGCGCCAGGATCGAAAGATCGTTCCCATAAGAGGCCTTAAAGGTGTTCGCTGCATTGAGCGTCGCTTCATATTCCGCATAAGCCGCTTCCGCATCCGCTGCTCCCGGATAAGCCGCGGTCAGCGCATCTTTCATGTTGTTCAGGACATCGCCGGCCTTGGTATAGGTCACAGTTTCCGCTTCCGGATCGGACGGATCCTGATAGGTAATCGTATTGCCGGAAATCGAATACCCGTCTTCTGTCTTTCCTTCGCCGTCCACTTCTTTTCCGTTGATCTTGGTGATATTGCCGTCTTCATCACGCTCTACGGAAATCTGATTGCCGTTGGCATCCAGGAACTGATTCTCAAGCTGCGTCTCCGTCGCACCGGAGAGGCCGTCATAGATGTTTTTCTTGAAACCAGCCGTATCCAGCGCATCCAGCTTCGCCTGATTCGTGAGATACGTCTCATAATCCGTTCTGAGAGTCCCATCCTTGCCTTCCGAAGCAGCCTTCGCATACTCATAGGTCTTGATCGCTGTCTGGTACGCTGCATCTCCATAGGAAGAAACGGTGAGCGTCCCGTTCGCGATCGCGTCTTTGATCTTGCCCGGATCCACAGAGCCGCCCGTCGAGTACGCGTTAATGATGGATTCATACTCTTTGTACGCGGATGAGTCCTTTGACATATTTGTCATCAATCCGAGGGACTGCAGAATCTTGGCGCCGCCTTCGTTGGAAGCGGTCAGCGTGAACTCATTTTCCGTGCCGCTTTCTTTGCCGCTGACAAAGAGCCGCTGATTGGTGGCATCAAAAGACGCATTGACACCTGCATCCTTCATCTTGTTGATCACATCCGCGATCGTATTCGAAGAAGAAAGGCTGATCTCTGTGCCGTTTACATTGATGGTTCCGGTTTCACCCTCCGAAAGACCGTATCCTTTAGTATTGTTATCGGTCAGATTGCTGAGGGTTGTGGTGCTCTCTGCCTTTTTGCCGTCCTTCGTCTTCAGCGTCCCGCCGGTCAGATAACCCGTCGCCGCCAACTGCTTGACCACCAGCTTCTGTGTTCCGTTCACCGCATTGTTGGAAGCCTTCACGGTCGCTTTCGTGGTATCGGAAACCGTGGTTTTCTTCAGGCTGTACGCGGAAGAGTAACGCAGATTGCTGACGCTGCTGTAAAGGCTGTAAACCTTTTTATTCAGCGTCTTCCATGCATCCTGTTTCCAGGAAAGCTTTGTCTGTGCCTTGACATAGTTATCTTTCTTGACGGAGTAGGCAGATACCAGTTCTGAAACAAGGGACTCGGTATCCAGTCCGGAAACCAGTCCGGAAATTCTGATTGCCATAGTTTATCCTCCTTCGCTTACCGCTTCTCGTCTACCATCAGACCGGCAAGCTCCCAGGCCTTTGCGATCATATCCAGCGTTTCCTCCGCCGGGAATTCTTTGATCGTGTCTTTGGTCTCTTTGTCGACGATCTTGATGGTCACGCGATTCGTCTTCTCATGGAAGCCATAAACAGCCTCAGTATTCTTGGCTTTCTTGTTGATCTCCTCAACTGCCTTTTTGATCTTTTCGTTCTGTCTGTTCTGCTGTTCTTCGCTTCCCTGCTGACTATCGCCTTCATACTGACGGCTCAGCTCAGCCGTCGCGGAAGTACCCATTGCTACCGTGGTCGCTGTATCTGCAGTCGAAAAATTCTCCGCCGATTGCGTCGGAGCTGTTTTCGGAACCTCTACGGGTTTTTGGACTGCGGGCGTGGACTGATAGCTGACTGCTGCCGCCTGAATTCCTTCCATAGCCATTTTGATTCACCTCCATGTGATTTGAATTTTGGTACAAAAAGTGACATTGACAGTTTTTCTAATCTCTATATCGTCACCTTATCAAAAAAATTTATAGTTTTCCACAAAAATATTTCTCATTTTCACAAAATTTTTTCCAAAAAGAAAATCCCCGGAAAAACCGCTGTCTCTCCGGGGAAAATCTGTTTACTTGAGCAGTCCCTTCAATGCATCCAAACCGCCTACATTCAACGCTGCTTCATTTTCTTTCTGGATCTGGAGGTAAACCTCCTTCCGATACACCGGCACCTCCTTCGGCGCCGCAATGCCGAGCTTGATCTGATCACCGCGGATCTCAAGCACCGTTACTTCGATATTATTGTTAATGACCAGGGCTTCGCCTTTCTTTCTCGTTAAAGCCAACATCTCTACTCACCCGCCCTTTCGTCATTCTCTTTCAGCAGGTCATAGATCTTATGACGAACCGGATAATCATTTTCCACAATGAGCTGTCCTGCGCGGTTGGTGGCGAGATTGATGATGATCGGCGCTTTCAGATTGACCGCGATCTCTTTGATATCCGCCGGCACGGTGACGGTGACCAGTACAAATGTGGACTCCGGTGTCATCTCTCCGAGTGGCTCCAGGAATTCATCCTCCACCACCGGGTCGTAGTTCGGCTCGATCACCAGCGGATCCATCACCGGAAGCGCCAGATCCGGCTCGTCCATAGACTGCAGCCAGTTGATGCTGGACTCGTTCTTTTCGTCCTCTGCATCCTGGATCAGGGTGAAATCCTTCAGATTCGGAAACCCGATGATCCCGTTGTCAAAGTGAACGATCTTCTCGTCTTCGATCTCCATATAACCGAAGAGTCTGGTATGTGCTGCTTTCATAGCAATTTTCCGCAGAACTTCATGTCCTGCTCTCCTTCCCTTTGTATTAAAAGTTTTTGGTTACTCTTTTATGATAATCATTTTCACCTGCGTTTGCAATGGGCTTAGATGTAATCCAACAGCGTCTGCTGCTGCACCTTCGCCGCTGCCTGCAGGGAGGCCTGATAAGCAAGGTACGCTGCCTGATAATCGATCACGATATCCGACAGATCCTCGTCCTCGTTTTCCGCTTTCAGCTTATCCACGGTCGTGTACTGGCTTTCCACACGGTTCTTGGTAAGATCCAGCCGCTGTCCGAGAGAGCCGAGATCCGTCCGCGCGAGATCCATCGTGGTCAGATAGCCCTGCATCTTCCCGA
This sequence comes from Lachnospiraceae bacterium, assembly GCA_017431515.1. GTDB lineage: Bacteria > Bacillota > Clostridia > Lachnospirales > Lachnospiraceae > RUG12461. Next base: position 57,680 of record JAFRKV010000009.1, on the reverse strand, counting down.
CGTAATGGGTAAAGACATCGCGCATCTTGTCATCCGCGTAATCCACCTCTTTGCTTACGGCTTCGATCATGGCCGCCAGCCTTGTCTGATCCTCCGGTGATGAATAGGCATCCTGTTTCTGCATCGCGGTCAGTCTGTCCAGCTTGTTGTGCGCATCAATTGATGCCTGTACGATATCCGCCAGTGCGGAAATATCGCGGTCAAGGTTCTGATCCAGCACATCTTTTGCTTCGAGATTGATCGCCATCTCCTGGTTGGTGGCTACCGTGTAGTTGATGTCCTCATGGATCCATTCGGGGGTGGTATAGGTGGTGCCGTCCCAGGTTCCGCCCTCATAATGGGTGTAGGTGTAACGATCCCAGTCGGAAGCATCCCCCTTGGACCAGTTTGTGCAGTTGAAGTAATTCTCCGGCGTCAGATCGCCTTTTTCAAATCCGGTCTTGTCGTAGGTAAAGGTAAACTGCGCCTGCTCCTGCTTCAGTGTGTCCGAAAGCGTTTCCCCGAAATACAGCTCTCCCGTGTCTGTATTGAATACGCAGTCATTCGCGCCGATGGTGTAGCCGGCGGCTTCCATCGCCGCCGTGGTGGTGGTCGTATAGGCAATGGGGGACAGGCTCCCAGCCGTGCCGTCCGCCTGGGCATATTTGATCTCCAGCGTCGTGATCGGGGTCTGCCCCGTGGGATCTGTCGTGGTATCCGCCGCCAGACTCAGATTGTCATACGCCAGTCTAATCCGGTTTAAGGTGGCGCTGGCAGGCTGTTCCGTCAACTGGGAAATCGTCGCTGCCTTCGTCCGGAAATTCATGATATCCTCATTGCTGACGGTGTTGTAATTGTAGGCCTCCTCCTCCAGATCGGCATAGGAAAGAGGCTGTGTAATCGTGTAATGCTCATTCGCCTTGTCCATGGAGAATGTCAGGGTCGTATCGGTCTTCCACCCAGTAAATACGGTACGTCCCGCGTAATCCGCATTGCCCTCCGCAAAAATCTGCTCCTGATTCTGGCGGAGCTGCGCCAGGATCTGGTTGCGGTCATCCTGATTCAACGTGTCGTTGGCGGCATGATCGCAAAGCGTGTGCATATCATTCATAATCCCGCGCATGTTGTAAAGAGCGGTGTCGGTGATGTTCATCCAGGACTCCGCCTCCTCGATGTTGGTCTTTAAGTACTGCTTCAGCTCGCTCAGGTTGCTGCGCAAACGAAGCGCCCGTACCGCGATTACCGGATCGTCGGACGGACGGTCAATCTTTTTCTGGCTGGACATTTGGTTATTCTTTTCATTCACGTTGATCTTGTTGCCATTGATATTCGTCTTGGTATTGCGCATGATCACGTTATTTGTAATTCTCATGAAAAGCCCTCCGTTCGGGTTTGCGTAATGTTTCCGGGGTTGGGAGTCAAAAGTGCCATGCGTGGAACACGCATGTGCACTTTGTGTGAGAAGGCGTCTCGACACGCTAGCGTGTCAGAACGCCTCTCCACACAAAGGTCACAATGTCACTTCGTGACATGTGACTTTTGACTCCTGCAAACCATCACACTCCGGTTTCCAGTATCAATCTATCATATATTTCGGTCAAAACCTGAATAACCTTAGAGTTGAGATTGTATGCATTTTGGAATTTGATGAGCGACAGCGCCTCTTCATCCTGATCCACGCCGGATACACTGTCCCGCTGGGTCTGAATGGATCCGCGGATACTGGTGTAGTTGTCAAGAAACGTCTTGGTCTCTTCCTTATCCACCGCCACATCATCATACATGCACTGCAGGAAATCCTTTGCCTTGCAGCCGCGATAGATCTCCACATCCCCGTACAGCCTCTTCATCCGGTCTACCAGATCGCCCTTCTCCACGCCGTCGATGATGCTGGTCGCCGTTGCGAAGCGCCGCGGATTGTGCGCGCTTTCATATGCGATGTCAAAATTCTCCGCAGTCAGATTATAATAGGTAGAATCTCCTCCGCCGATCGTATAGGAATGGGAAACCGTCCCGTTGTCGAGGTAATCCTTCAACGCCGTGGAATACGCGTTAAAATCATACTCCACACCATCAACCTTGCTGTTCGCCACAAAGAACGCGCCCATCTGATTGCCGTCCATATCCACGCCGGACTCCTGGATCGTGTTAAACTTCTGCGTAAAGGAGCGTAAGAAGGAGTTCATCTGGTTCATGTAATACGGAACGCCCATGTTGTCAATGGTCTCGCCAATATGGCTGTATTTGCCGATTCCCTTATCCAATGTTTCCTTGGTCGCATCCACCATATGGAAGCGATAGCCGGTCACCACTTCTTCGTATACCACAGAACCGTCGGCCTGAGACTTTTCCACGATCTCGGTATCATAGCTGAAGCCGTCGTATTCATATTCCACGTTGTTGATGTTGATATAGCCGTGCTGGGGCATATTCATGTTGTAGACAGAAGTCATCTCGTGATTAAAATCACCGGCAGCGAACACCGCCTCCGCATGACCGTCCGTACCCTTTACCGCTTCCGTCAGATACCCCGTGAAGTTGGTGTTGTTATTGCCGTCACGCATATCAAACAGCGCCCGCAGCGATCCGCTCATGCCTTCGCCGGCTGCATTGATGGTGACACCCGTATCCTTCCAGCGGAGGTCATAGAGACCGTTGGTATCGCTCTGGTTCTTGGGATACTCCCGCGCCACACATTCGATGGTGCGGTAATCATAACTGTCCACCAGATTGATCCCCATGAACTTTACTCTATAGCTTGTGCCCCCGAGATAGATCTCTTCATCATTCGTATTTTTTATGGGGGCTTCCTGAATCTCCACCGGAATGATCTCATTCAGCTGATCCGCCAGAAGATTCCTCTGATCTCTCAATTCATTGGCATATCCTCCCTGGATCTCGATGACATTGATCTGTTTCGTGAGAAGAGCCATCTTTTCCGCAATGGAATTGATGCTTTCCACCGTCGTCTTGATCTGGTCATTGATACTGGACTGAAGCGAAGAAAGCTGCTGATTGACATTGTGGAAGAAGGTGCCGAGGCTCTGAGCGCTGCTGATGAAAGCCTGCCGGGAGGTCTCGCTTCCATCCGCATCCTTCACATTGTCCAGATTGCTCTGATACTCGTTCAACAGGCTCACAAAGCCTGTGGTCATGTCATCATCCGTGAAATAATCCTCAATCTGGGTCATATAGTAAAGCTTGTTGTCATAAAACCCGAGACTGTTCTGATTTTCCCAGTATTTCGTGTCGTAATACTCATTCCGCACCTGCTTGATGGAGGTGGTGACGACACCGGTGCCGGCGGAGCCGTACCTGGCATAGACGCGCATCGGATTATTGGCCTCCATATTGGTCACCTGTCTGGAATAGCCGTCCGTCTGCACGTTTGCGATATTGTTTGCCGTGGTATTGATGGAAGTCTGATAGGCATTAATGCCGCTTCCCGCGATTGTCAGACCGAAAAATTGAGATGGCATAAGCTCCTCCTGAAATTACAGCCGGTTGATGATAGTTTCCATCATCTCGCTGATGACATTCATAAAACGACTGGATGCGTTATAAGCATTCTGGTACTTGATCAGGCTCTGCAGTTCCTCATCCGAGGAAACACCGATCACCTGCTGCCGCTGATTATCAATGGACTGGGTCGTTCCCGCCAGACTCGTCGCCATGGTCTGATAGACAGAACCCGTGGAGGCCAGATCGCTGATCAGTTTGTTATAAAACTCCTTGAAGGTGCAATCCTCCGTATCCAGCTGGTTGAGCGTCATGGTATCACTTGACCAGATCTCCGCCAGTTTGTCCCGCAGAGGCTGCGCCACCTCTCCGTTCTGGAGATATCCGGGGAGCAGAGACGGCTGCATCGTCAACTTCTCATTGATGGAGACGCTGTTGGTGGTGTACATTTTGGCCTCATCGGTCAGATCTTCCTCATTATAAAGCCAATACGTATGTCCCGCGCCGTCATTCACTTCCGTATACCGTTCGCATCCCTTCCGGACGAAAATCTCCTGAGGTGGAAGCTTCCCGTCGGAGCCCACATAGCAGTTGCCCTGATCCAGAAAGTGCGTACCGGAATCCACCACAGCCACCTGTCTCCCGTTCGCATCGTAAAGAACCGTTCCTTCGGCGATCCCCATGGAGTTTGCATCCGTATTGGGGCAGAAGGCATCATTGATCCTCGTCACCACTTCATGGAAAAACCGGTCGATCTCCGCTTCGGTATTCATCATGCAGCTGGCGCCGATGCCGTGGGAGTAGATGCGTTTTTTCTCCTCCTGCTCGCTCGTCGTATCGCTTTCAGAAAGCGCGATCTCTTTCCAGAGATCCTGCTCCAGTATCTGTCCCTTCTCATCCCGCTTGACATAGTCAAGATCGCTGTAATTGGCCTTGAATCCTCCTCTTGCAAGAACCAGGGATTTTAAGGAGCCGATATCGGAATTCAGGGCAGAGGAAATCTCCACATCATAATTGAAGACCTCCTTATATCCCTGATAGGTATCGGTTTCTTTGTCATATCCGGAAGAAAGATAGGGCCAGAACGGCGTCACAAAGCCTGTGGTCTTGTCCACGCGCTTTCCCATCTCATGATAATCGGTCATCCCCACAAAGGGAATGCCCTCAAAGCTGACCTTCACATAATTGTCAGGCATTTCTTTATAATCGATTCGTCCGAGAGAAGAAAGCTCATCCAGCAGAAGATCCCGCTCATCCCGCATGGTCATGGCGGTCTCCACGCCGCCTGCCTCGATCTTCTGAATCGCCAGATTTAATTCCACCAGACGCTTTCCGATCTCATTGACCCGGTCGATCTGATTTCCGATCTGCACATTGATATTATTCTGATAGCTTTCCAGACCGCTCATCACGGCTTTGTTTCTGCTCAGAAAGAGATTGGCTTTCTGCAGCACCAGGTTCTGATTGACGGTATCCGCCGGAGAATTGGAAAGCGTCTGGATCGCAGTCCAGAAGTTGTTGATCGCTTCCTGATACTGCGTCCCTTCCATCTCCTGGAAAAAGGTCTGGATCTCGTCGATGGCCTCATGGTAGCTGTCGTAAAAAGCCTCCCGGCCGCCCTCCTGACGGTAGGATTTATCCAAAAAAATATCACGTGCGTGCACCACATCGCCAATCGACACACCAAGTCCTGCTTGCTGGTCGCTGATCGATGCATGTCCAAACGTGACATAATTCCGATCCGTAAAGAGAACCGACTGCCGCACATAACCTGCCGAACCTAAGTTGGACAGGTTGTTTGCGGTTGTATTGATTGCATTCTGATGATGTCTGACGCCTTCTGCCCCGATATAGAGGCTGCCCATACTGTTTGCCATGGTTTTTTACTCCTATTCGAATGCACCCGGCAAGTTGTCTGGGGTGCTACTGCTTGGCATCAAACCCGCTTCTCCCCAGAAGATCTCCGGTGCTTTCCGCATCTCTTCCGTAATTAGCGGTTTCCGGTGCCTGTCGCATGCTCCGGAACAGAGTAAGGTCAAACTCAACCATTTCCATGGCCTGCTTGATCAAAATCTGATTCTGGGTATTGACCCGGATCATCTCATCCAGGGTTTCTCTCAGGCGCTTCCGCACCTCTGCCAGTTTTTCTTTCTCCTCCGGCTGCTTATCGAGAATCTCGATCATTTTCTCAACCGTCAGCTCTCCTTCGTCACGCCGCAACACAACCGCCATGTCCGAGATGATGCTTCGTCTTTTGGCTTCCAGGTTGTGCAGATCGTCCGTGATGTTCTGTTCAGCCTCCGTGATCTGCTGGAGACGTTCGATATCTGCTTTGATCAGAACGTCTTTCTTTTCATTGGACAGATTGATCAGCTCACGATACTGACTTTCTTCCTCATTCAGAACATCGAGGAGATTATCCATTAAACTGGCCACGAGAACCCCCTAATTAAAACTGCAGAGCGTTGTACTTTTCCATCAGCTTGCTGGCAAAGTCATCTGTGCTCACGTTGTAGGTGCCTGCTGCAATTTTCGCTTTGAGATCCGCGACTTTGTCTTCCCTGACATCCGAAGCATTTGCGACTGCCTGCTTTGCGATCTGATAATCCTTTCCAACGCGGGAGATCTGAACCTGATCACGGCCCGCTGCAACCCCGTTGGTGTTGGCGGTCTTTGCCGGTTTGTTTAATTTGTAAAGTCCGGCGACCTGATTGAGTGTTTCAATACGCATAACAGTGACTCCTTCCCGACGGCATCCTTTCCGTCTGATATGTTCTATCTCTTATATCGGACGAAAAAAAGAATTCTTTACACCGTACTTGAAAAAAATTTCGGAAAAACAGAAAATAGACTCAGAAGCATTTGTTTTTTGTTTTTCCCTGCCGATATATATATCGGAAATGATTTTGAAATGTTTAGTACTTTCGTACAGTCCGGAGGTAATTTTTTATGAAAATCAGCTCTTCTATCAACAATTACAGTGAAGCGCAGTTCTATCGCTTCTTTTATAAAGGAAACGAATCCGCCAGGATCTCGGAAAACCGATCCAGCATTCCGAAAAGCCTGCTGATCTCCTCTGACAGCAACGCGCTGCACCGGGCCATCGACACCTTCAGCGGCATCTTTGAAAACGGCAATGTTTCCGGCAAAGAGATTTTTCACGCCATCAAAGCCTTTTCTTCTACTTATAACAACGTCCTGGACTCCAGCAGCGCCACCGAAGTTCACGAGATCGCGTCGCTCCGCAAATCCATCAAAGGATTGTCCAGAAAACAGCAGCAGGAACTGGAGATGATCGGCATCACCATCAAGGAAAGCGGCAAACTCTCGGTGGACGAGAATAAGCTTGCCAAATCCAATCCGGAGCGTGTGAAAAAAATCTTCTCCAAAGACAGCGAATTCATGAAAAAGCTGAATCAGTATGCCAAAAAACTGGAGAGCCGCAGCAGTGCATCCGGAAGCATCCTGGATGTGGAGGCGTAACCCCCCGAAAGCCGAGTCCTTACGGTTCTCTCATGTATTGCCCGAAAAAGGTCTCACTCCGGTTGAACCGGTCAAACATGCTGTTATACTGAAGGATCCGGTAATCAGATAACCACTGTGCCTCTTCTCCGGCGGCACTCGCAAAATTGAGAAAGCCGCCCTCCGTCCTGGAGTAATAGCCCCTGCTGTTCAATGCAGGAATCTCTTTTTCCAGATCAAGCAAAAACTGACTGTATGGCGGGAGCGGAAGCCCCGCCTTTTGCAATGTCATGGAAGACAGGAAGTTGAGGGACGTGCAGTCCACTGTTTCGGCAGCGCTGTCATAATTCGTCCAAATGAAGAACGGCACCTTAAACAGGTTCTGCATTTCATTGAGCTCCATCCCGCCAAGTCCGTATCCGTTCAACTGGCGGTAAAACGCCTCCTGAAGGCTCGGCTGATGATCTCCGAAGAAGCAGATCACGACCTTGTCGTCCACCTTTTCAAAGTATTCGATCAGCTTTTCCACGGCCACATCCGTCTGATGGGCAACCGAAAGATACTGGTTCACATCGGGATAATTGCCGTTTGTCATCACGGTATCGGTCTCAAAGTCCTCATAGGTATCCTTGTAACCGCCGTGATTCTGCATCGTCACGCCAAACAGAAACAGCTTCTCGTCTTCCCCTTTCGCCTCATACAGTTCAATCAGTTTTTCAAACATTTCCTGATCCGAAACGTAATTCCGGATCATGTTTTTCTGGGCGAAATCCTCCAAAAACAGGCTCTCCGTAAAGCCGATCATGGGATAATTTCTCTCTCTGCTCCATCCGCTCTTAAAATAGGGATGCATCGCTTTGCAGGTATAACCGTATTTGGTCAGCACATCCACGATGGAATAGGGCTCTCCGTCCAGATACTGCTGGTATACCACAGACCCGTTCGGGAGAAACGCCATGGTATTGCCGGTTAAAAACTCCCACTCGGAATTCGGCGTCTTCGCGCCAAAAACAGAAGCCAGTGCATAGCCCTTTGTCACATTTTTGTCCATGGAGTTAATAAAGGGCATGAACTCCTGGTTCAATTCCAGATCCCCGATCACGGACAGATCCGCAAACGACTCGTCCATGATCCCGATGATCACCGGTGCATCCTCCGGCACGCTCGCTGCATCCGCAGCTGCATCAGCCGGATATCGTTTCTCCAGATCCTGTACCGCGGCGGTGGAATATCCGGACGGGATCTCCACTACCGAATCTCTGATGGAAAGCGCATAATTCAGGATGAACCCGTTGCGGTAAGTGCCCTTCTGCTGCCAGCTTTCCGTATTGATCTCACCGGAATTCGCCGATACGACCGCGATCAAAACCGCCGCACCGCCGGCGCAGATCAGGCGAAGGAGCCATTTCCTTTTAAACTGCAGCTGAAATTTGCGGATCAATGCCACGAAAACGATGGAGACCACAATCGCAAACACCGCGTGGCTTTCGATGGAAAACTGGTATTCCGTCGCAACGGAAAGCCCGGTGCGAAAAGACTTCCAGTCACTGAAGATGATCTCGTTTCCACGGAAGCGATACACAAAGTAATTGATCCCGGCCAGGGAAAGCAGCGTGATATGTGAGATCATCACACACTTGCTGACCCGCGCAATGATCGCCATCACGATCAGATAAACCGTCAGCGCGCACAGCACATTCAAGCGAAGCTTTTCCGGCGTGGTTTTGGCCCGCAGCTCATCATCCAGCAGCATGTACTGCACCAGATACACAGTGAACAGCGAACACAGGAAAAACTCAATCCCAAGCCACAGATAGTTCAACTTTTCCGGGAGATGGATCGTCATTCCTTTAATGAGATAGTACACCCCTCCGCAAACCACTGCAAGCAGGATATTCGTGTGGCCATAAATACAAAACCCGAGCATGACCGCAAAGGCGATCAATGCCGCGCGAAGCTGCTTTTTTGTAAATGCATACGCAAAGAGTTTCGGCTTCTTTTCTGTCTCTTCGTTCTGGTTTTCCGTGTTGTTTTCTTCCGACTGTGCTGTCAGCTGTTCTTTCTCGTCCACCATCTTCAGGCAGTACCTCCATCTGTTGTATTCCCCACCCCCCAGATGTTGGTTATTTCCCTATTATACCAGTTTTTCCAAAATCGAGGCGCCGATGGTATCTGCCGGCATCGAAACGCCGAAATTATCCGCTATGGTCGCGCCGATCACGGCAAAGGTATCTTCTTCCGGCAGCGCCCCCGCGCCCTGCATCGACGGTGAATATGCCAAAAACGGCACCTTTTCTCTCGTATGATCCGTCCCGGTATACGTGGGATCATTCCCGTGATCCGCCGTAATGATCAGAAGATCATCCTGCTTTAAAAGCGGAAGCAGAACCGTCAGTTTCTCATCGAACCGCTCGATCTCAGCGCCGTATCCGATGGGATCTCTCCGATGTCCCCAAAGCGCATCGAAGTCCACCAGATTCACAAAGCAAAGGCCGCTCCAATCCTCTCTTTTTGCGATATCGATCGTCTGCTCCATCCCATGAACCGAAGAATCGGAATGCAGTGCTTCCGTGATCCCTTCTCCCACAAAGATGTCATTGATCTTGCCGACGGAAATCACGTCAATCCCGGCATCCTTTAACGCATTAAGCACGGTGGGTCCCGTCGGCTTCAATGCATAGTCATGACGGTTGCTCGTTCTCTTGAAGGATCCCTTCTGCTTGCCGGTATAAGGCCGCGCGATCACGCGCCCGACGCGCCATTCATCCTTCATGGTAAGCTCTCTGGCGATCTCACAATAATGATACAGGGTCTCAAGTCCCATCGTCTCTTCATTTCCGCAGATCTGCAAAACCGAATCCGCAGAGGTATAGACGATCAGCTTCCCTTCGTTGATCTCCTGCTCCGCAAGCTCCTCCAGAATCTCGGTTCCGCTGGCTGCCTTGTTTCCGATGATCTGTCTCCCGGTCCGCTTTTCCAGTTCATCGGTCAGCTCCTTCGGAAATCCGGTTTCCGTAAAGGTAATGAACGGTTTCGTCGTATGGATCCCCATCATTTCCCAATGGCCGGTCATGGTATCCTTGCCGTTGCTCTTTTCCCGCAGGACAGCGTAATAGCCCAAAGGCTTTTCCACCGGTTCCACCTGTTTCAGGGCTTTCAGATTGGCAAGCCCAAGTCGTTGGAGTGACGGAATGTTGAAATGCGCCACCGTCTCCGAAATATGTCCCAGCGTATCCGTCCCTGCATCACCGAACTTGTCGGCATCCGGCATGGCGCCGATCCCCAGGGAATCCATGACGACCACAAACACTCTGTTGTACTTTTTCATATGTTCACCTACCTTATTGAGACTGCGCTTATTGTGCTTTTACGATCTTCACAATCCGGCTGGTGCCGAGCCTTGTCGCTCCGAGACTGATAAACTTCTCCGCATCCTCAAGGCTTCCGATGCCGCCGGCTGCTTTGATCTGTACCTCCGGTCCCACATGTTTGGCAAAAAGCGCCACGTCATCAAAAGTCGCGCCTGCTGTGGAAAAACCCGTCGACGTCTTGATAAAATCAGCCTTTGCCTCCGTCACGATCTCGCACATCTTGATCTTTTCTTCATCGGTCAGCAGGCAGGTCTCAATAATCACCTTCAGAATATGCCCGTCGCAGGCTGCCTTGATCTCTTCGATCTCGCTTCTGACGGCATCATATTCCTTTGCCTTCAGTCTCCCCACATTGATTACCATGTCGATCTCATCCGCGCCGTCTTTGATCGCATCTTTTGTTTCAAACACCTTGGTCGCCGTGGAGCAGTTGCCGTTCGGGAAGCCGATCACGGTGGTGATCTTCATCTTATCACCCATGTAGTCCCTGGCTTGCTTCACATAGCAGGGCGGGATGCAGATCGACGCTGTCTCGTACTTGATCGCGTCATCACAGATCTCTTTGATCTCCTCCCAGGTGCTTGTCTGCAGGAGCAGGGTATGGTCACACATGCCCAGTATTTTTTTCACATCCATATCAATTTCTCCTTCCCATTTCCAGATGGTTCTTCTGCTGAACCGATTGATACTGTAAGTCGTTTAACACTACAAACTACTGCAAAAGCGACTCCGGACCAAAACCCAGCGGTAACAATTCCGATAAGAGCATGACCTTCGTATCCTCCGGGCGGTCGGTGCCGAGGATCACGGTAAATGTGGCAGGATCGCAAAACTCGCGCAATACCTGCCGGCAGACGCCACAGGGCGCACAGATCGGCAGATGGGCTGCATCTTCCTTCCCGCCCACAATGGCGATCGACACAAATTCTCTATCGCCTTCGCTGACTGCTTTAAAGACCGCTGTCCGTTCCGCGCAGTTGGTGGGCGTGTATCCCGCGTTTTCCACGTTACAGCCGGTATAAACCTTTCCACTCTTCGTAAGAAGCGCTGCGCCGACCAGGTGATGGGAATACGGCGCGTAGGCCAGCTTTCTGGCTTCCAGTGCAAGCGCCACCAGTTCTCCGTTTGTCATTTCGTTCCCTCTTTGTCTTTTTGAATCAGAAGACGGATCGCATCCACTGCCGTCACGATGGCAAGAGACGTATCATGCACCTGCGCATTCGGCAATCCTGCTTTGGCGCGTTCCTGATTGGCCACCACAAGGAAGCAGGAACCAACGCGGACGCGAAGAAAGCTCCCCGCGATAAAGAGCGCAGCCGACTCCATCTCGGAAGCGAGGCATCCCATCCGAAGCCATGCTTCCCATTTATTCTGCAGCTCGTAACTGACCGGCATGATCTCCGGCTCATGCTGTCCGTAGAAAGAATCCTTGCATTGCACCACGCCGACATGATAGTTTGTGCCGGCGGCCTCCGCCGCTTCGATCATGGCGTTCATCACATGATAATCCGGAACAGCCGGATACTCGATGGGGGCATATTCGCGGCTGGTGCCTTCCATCCGGATCGCGCCGCTGGCGATCACGATGTCACCACCGCAGATCTCCTTTTGCATCCCGCCGCAGGTCCCGACTCTGAGGAACGTGTCGGCGCCGATCTTGCTGAGCTCATTGATCGCGATGGAAGCCGAAGGCCCGCCGATCCCGGTGGAAGTCACAGAAACCTTCTCGCCGAGAAGCGTCCCCGTATAGGTCACATATTCCCGGCTGTCGCCCACCAGCTTCGCGTCATCGAAATATGCCGCAATCTTTTCACAGCGCTTCGGATCTCCCGGCAGGATCACATACCTTCCCACATCTCCCGGCCCGATGCCGATATGATATTGTTTACCGGAGCCTTCCGTATAATCTACCATTTGTGTCTCCTTTTAAAAACGTTGATCCTTTTCTGAAACGATCTGTGCGAAACCCGCTTATCTGGTTCCCTTATCATAAGGGATACCCTCTGCTTTCGGCGCCTTGGATTTCTTGGAAGTAAAGATCAGCACCACCATCGTCACAATGTAGGGCAGCATCTGATACAGGGAGGACTTGTCCTTCAGCCCTTCAAACTTCGGCAGGAACGGGATCGAGGAATTATAGGCCGCAATCACCTTGAACAATGCAAAGATGAGCGCTGAGCCGAGGATCGTAAAAGGTTTCCAGTTACCGAAGATCATCACGGCCAAAGCCAGGAAACCGTAACCGCCTACGCTGCTGGAAAAGCCGGATCCCACCGCAATGACATAGGCCAGGCCGCCGATCCCGGCCAAAAATCCGGAGATCATGACACCTGCATAACGCATCCGGTAGACGTTAATGCCAACCGAATCTGCCGCTTGCGGATGCTCACCGCAGGACCGCAGACGCAGACCGAATTTGGTCTTGTACATCAGCAGCCACGCCACAATAAAGAGCAGGATGGCAATCGGCGTCGTCAGATACTGGTATTTGAAAAACAGCGTGGCAAAGAAGCCGTCCGTCCGTTCAAACCCGAATGTCTCCTGTGTGATCTTGATCCAGGTCGGAATCTGAATCGTCGTCTGACCCTGTCCCTGGATCGCCCAGGTCACAACGACCGCAAACGCGGGAGCGAAAATATTGAGCGCCGTACCGCCGATGGTCTGGTCTGCTTTCAGATTAATCGCGGCAAAGGCAAGAAGTAGCGAAAATGCCGTCCCGGCAGCCGCAGCAATGAGGATCGCAAGCAGCATCGCAACCTGGGGATGCGCCTTTCCAAAGCCGTTCATATCAAACGTCCGCAGCAAAAAGCATCCGCACAGGGCGCCGATCACCATGATACCCTCCAGCGCCAGGTTGATGACACCGGAATGCTCGGAATACATGCCACCGAGCGCAACCAACAGGAGTGGAACCGCAAAAATGACGGTCAGACTGATAATATTCGCAAGAACTGTCATGCGCTCACCTCCTTTTCGGATTTTCTGGTCAGCTTCTTCAGAAGCTTCACGATCAAGCCGCGCATCAAAAGCGCAAACGCCGCCAGGTAAATGATCACGGCAATAATGATGTTGATGGTCTCAGAAGAGAAGTTCGGCTGCATGGCCGATCCGCCCACCTTGATATAACTGATGAAAAGCGAGGAGAAGATCGTGCCGATGGGATGCGAATTTGCAAGCAATGCAACCGGGATACCGTCAAAGCCCATGCCGAGCACGGATTTTTCCAACACGTACTGGATCGTCCCGGCCAGATAGTAAAGACCGCCGCCCAGTCCGGAAAGCGCGCCGGCGATAATCATGGAAAGAACGATGTTCCGGTTCGCGTTGATCCCGGCATAGCGGGATGCTTCCTTATTCAGCCCGCAGGCCTTTAACTCGTAACCAAAGGTGGTCTTCTGCAGGATGAACCACATCAGGATCGCAACGCCGATCGCAATAAACACGCTGATGTTGATCCACGGGGAATTACCGAAAAGCTTGTCCAATCCGGCCTTCGGAATGATGGCGGAAGGATTGGCCGCGTTGAGGTCCGCCGTACGATCCGAATTACTCGCGCCCCATGCGGAAGCCAGCATCGTCGGCATATTTGCCAGCAGCAGATTCACAAGGAACATGCCGATCCAGTTGAACATGATCGACGTGATAACCTCATTCACATTAAACAACGCCTTGAACAGTCCCGGGAAAATACCCCAGATACCGCCGCCGATACAGGAGAGCAAGAGGCATGCCCACCAGGGAAGCTGCAGCACGATGGCGCCGATCAGGGCGAAAAACGCGCCCATGGTATACTGACCGGAAGCACCGATGTTGAAGAGTCCGGTCTTGAAGGCAAAACCGACAGACAGACCGCAGAGCATCAACGGCGCTGCCTGATAGAGCACCTTTCCGAATTTGTCCAGACTTCCGAAGCCGGTGGTCAGCATAGCGCTCATACCGACCCCTGCCTTGGAGGGATTCAGGATCAAAAGCAGGATAAAGCCGAATAACAGTCCTACTGCAATCGAGATGACAGAGGCAAGGATGCTGACAAGCATCTGGTTTTCTGCCAGAGGTTTTTTCTTTGTCATTTCGCTGCCCCCTTTCCTTTTCTTTTGGCGCCGGCCATATAGAGACCAAGCTCTTCCATCTCCGCCTTCTCAAAATCACCGACGATCTCACCCTCGAAAATAACGAGGATCCGGTCAGAAAGGGATCTGACTTCATCCAGCTCCAACGAGATCAGGAGCACCGCCCGTCCGGCATCCCGCTCCGCAAGAAGCTGCTGATGAATGTATTCGATGGCACCCACATCCAGACCTCTGGTGGGCTGCACAGCGATCAAAAGCTGTGGATCCTTATCGATCTCTCTGGCGATGATCGCCTTTTGCTGATTGCCGCCGGACATGGAACGGGCGATGGTCACCGGACCCTGGCCGGAGCGGACATCAAACCGTTCGATGAGCTTTTCCGCGTATTTGCGCACCTCCTGGCTGCGGATCACGCCATGATTCTGAAATTCCGGCTCCCAGTAACGCTGCAGCACCATGTTTTGTTCCAAGGTATAGTCCAGAACCAGTCCGTGTTTATGACGGTCTTCCGGAATATGGCTCATTCCCGCCTTGCTCCGGTCCCGGATGGAAGCATGGGTAATATCTTTCCCGCACAGCGTAATGGTGCCGTTCTTCAGGGGCTCCAGACCGGTCAGTCCGTAAATCAGCTCTGTCTGGCCGTTCCCCTCGATCCCGGCGATACAGACGATCTCACCGGCATGGACATCAAAACTGACACCCTTGACCGCATTGTTATTGTGCGCCTTGCTGGCCACAACCATATCTTTGACGGAAAGGATCACATCTCCGACATTTTTGGCTTTTTTATCAAGATCAAAGGACACCTCGCGGCCCACCATCATGCGGGACAATTCTTCCCGGGTGGTGTCGGCGACATTTACCGTACCGACATATTGGCCCTTTCTCAGTACCGTGCAGCGATCCGCAACCGCCATGATCTCCGCCAGCTTGTGCGTGATAAAGAGAATGCTCTTGCCCTCCTCCTTGAAGCCGCGCATGATATCCATGAGCTCCTGGATCTCCTGAGGCGTCAACACGGCGGTCGGCTCGTCAAAGATCAGGATCTCATTGTCCCGATAAAGCATCTTTAAGATCTCCACTCTCTGCTGCATCCCGACAGAGATATCCGAAATCAGCGCATCCGGATCCACACGCAATCCGTACTTTTCCGACAGCTCCATGACCTTCTTGCGCGCGGAATCATATTGCAGGAATCCGTGTCTGGTATCCTCCACGCCGAGTATGATGTTATCCAGTACCGTAAAACACTCCACCAGTTTGAAATGCTGATGAACCATACCGATCCCGAGACGGTTCGCCTCATTCGGATCCTTGATGTGAACGGGCTTGCCGTCCTTTCTGATTTCTCCCTGCTCCGCCTGGTATAAACCAAACAACACTGACATCAGCGTGCTTTTCCCCGCGCCGTTTTCTCCGAGCAACGCGTGGATTTCTCCCCTTTTCAGCTGCAAGGTGATGTCGTCATTTGCTTTGATACCGGGAAATTCTTTTGTGATATGGAGCATCTCAATCACATAATCCTCACCCAATCCTTTTGCACCCCTTTCCGGTCCTAAACCCCTTAATGAATGAGATCATCACTCACCTTTTATAGTAACATAAAAGAGTGCCCGTGGCTATCCACAAGCACTCTTTTTTCGGTCTTTTTTTCAGGTCCCGTCAACGACCGGTCCCGTCAGTATGCAATGATTACTCCTGAACGTCTACCTTGATCGTGGAGACGGATGCTGCGATGTCAGCATCGATGTTGTTGTCTACCACAAGGGATCCGTCTGCAAGGGATGCAAACAGGTCATCGTACTGATCCTGGCTGAACACCTTGAACTGGGAGGTTTCCATCGGAAGACCAACGGAATCCTCAGCAGCGCCAAGCTTGGTCTCTTTCCCTGCGTAAGCATCAGAGAACTTCCAGCCATTGTCATAGCAGTCGGTCAGCGCAAGCACAACGGAGTTTGCAAGACCCTTCATTGCAGAAGTGATGATCAGATCACTTTCTGCGGACTGGTCAACGTCAACACCGATAACTTTACCGTTGTTTGCCTCTGCTGCTGCAAGTGCGGAAAGATAGATGCCGCCGCCGCATGCGAACACGACTTCCGTGCCCTCGCTGTACCAGCTGTCCATCTTTGCCTTGATATCATCTGTCGGAGCGAATCCGCCGCAATACCAATACTTCACATTGACACCGTCAACCTTGTTGTCCTTTGCAGCCTGCTCCGCACCCTGTACGAAACCATAGCCGTAACGGATCACGGCCGGAACTGCCATACCGCCAAGGAAACCGATCTCTTTGTAACCGTCGGTCACTGCTGCATAACCAGCAAGATAGCCGGCCTGCTCTTCCTGATAAGTGATCAGAGCGGTGTTGCTGCCCGGGTTCTCAAGGTCACCGGTGGATACATCCAATGCTACGAACTGGATGTCCGGATACTTGTCCTGTGCCTCTGCAAGAGAGGAACCAAACAGGTAACCTGCCATAACGATCGCCTTTGCGCCGTCATTTACCGCATTGTCCATCTGCTCCAGACGCGCTGCGTCAGAGTCCTCGGACGGCTGATAGTAGTTTGCGGACAGACCGTTTGCGGAAGCAAACTCCTGCACACCTGCCCAGGAATACTGATTGAACGAATGGTCGTCAATGTTTCCTACGTCCGTTACAAAAGCAACGTCCGTCGTTGCGCCCGTGCCTGCATCTGTGGCAGCTGCCGCCTCACCAGCCTGCGCCTCGTCAACCGCATTTGCGATCTCAGTAGCAGCTTCGTTGATTGCCTGCTCGATCTGAGCCTGCTGCTCCGGCGTTACGTTCTCGCCGCAAGCGGTCAGAGAAAGGCCCATCACACCGGCAAGCATGAGTGCTAATACTCTCTTTTTCATACTTTCTTTTCCTCCTTAAAAAAATCAACGGTTTTCAAGCCATCTCACATTATATAGCATCTGTTGTAAAAAAGCCAGAAAAATACTAGCCAAAAAATAGGACGATCCCCTTGTTTTTTTATTCCAAATCACGGAAATGAAACGACGACTTCCCTTCCGCGTAATCCCCCACGATCTGTCCGCTTCCGGTAAGCTCATATTTATAGGTCATCAACCCGTCCAGTCCCACAGGCCCTCTGGCGTGCAATTTTCCCGTGCTGATACCGACCTCTGCGCCGAATCCGTACCGGTAGCCGTCCGAAAAACGGGTGGAACAATTCCGGTAAACACCGGCGGAATCCACCATCTGCATAAAATATGCCGCTTCCTCATCATCCTCCGTCAGGATCGCATCCGTATGATGGGAGCCGTACCGGTTGATATGATCCACCGCCTCTTCCACACCGGAGACCAGCTTGACCGACGCGGTCAGCGACAGATACTCCGTGGAAAATTCTGCGTCATCCATGCTTTCGCCGGAGATTACCTGGCACACCTCTTTAGTGCCGCGGAGCTTGATCCCCTGCGCTTTGCAGGCGCCCTCCAGCTTCGGCAGAAACTCCTTTGCAATCTCCCGATGAACAAGAATCGACTCCACCGCGTTGCAGGCCGCCGTGTACTGGGTCTTGGCATCCAAAAGGATACGGATCGCATTCTCCTGATCCGCCGTTTTCCCCACATAGATATGACAGACGCCATCCGCATGGCCCATGACCGGAATCCTGGTATGATCCATGATGTAACGCACGAACGTATTCGAACCGCGGGGGATCAGAAGATCCACTTCCGTATCACACTCCAGCAGCTCATCGATCTCACTGTGCTGCTCCGCCTGCATGAGGCAGTTTTCCGGCAGCCCCGCCCCCACGGCGGCATCCCTGATCAGGCGAAACAGGATCCGGTTCGTATGGGTTGTTTCTTTTCCGCCCTTCAGCACCGCGCAATTTCCGCTTTTGATACACAGTGCGGAAATCTGCACCAGGGCATCCGGCCTGGCCTCGAAGATCACGCCGATCACGCCGATCGGACAGGTAATCCGCTTTAAGATCAGACCCTCATCCAGCTGCCGGTGCAATGTCACACGCCCCACAGGATCCGGGAGCTCTGCCAGCCCTTCCAGCCCTTTCACCACATCGGAAAGCTTCCCCTCGTGAAAACGCAGACGTTTTTTGACCGCGTCCGCGATCCCGTTCTCCTCCGCTGCGGAAAGATCCTTTTCATTTTCCGCAAAAATCTGCTCCTTCCCGGCAAGCAGCGCATCCCTGATGGCAAGAAGCGCTTTGTTCCTGATCTTGGCCGATGTCGTCATCATTTTCGGCGCATCCAGCTTCATTTCATGAATTTTTGCTTTGATCTCCGACATCAGAATCTCCTTTTCCTAGAAATGCTTTTCTCTTCTCTGTTCCTCAAAAAACGCATCAATGTTTGCAATCAGTTCCGCCGGCGGCATGGTTTTCAGCAAGTATTTCTCCGGCTTCAGGGAGAGCACCTTCATGACGCTTTCCTTGTCATCTTTCACAGTCAGAAACATCACCGGAATCTGGCTTGTGGCCGGTTCCGACCGCAGCATCTCCAGCACCTGCGGGCCTGTGGTGACAGGCATCTCATAATCCAGAAGAATCAGATCCACTGTATTTTTCGCCAGAAACGTAATGGCGTTCATGCCGGAATTCACCATATAGACCTGATATTTCTCGGACAGCCAAGTCTTGATCGTCCGCAGCATCATCCCGTCATCATCCACCACAAGGATCCTTTTCTTCGCCAGCTTCTCTTCCTCCATCTTTACAATGGATCCGAGCTTCTGCCCGAGCTCCTTGACATTCACCGGCCGCAGAAACTTCGCAGCCAGCATCTCATCCGGAATGATCCGGTTCACATAAGAAAAATCATCCTGCTTCCCGATCAGTACCAGCGCAATCTCATTTTCGACAATCTGTTCCTTCAGGTACAAAAGCATCTGGTCCGGATTCTCTCTTTCACCTTCCATCCCGTCCAGATACGCCAGATAAACGCCGCTCTCTTCGTTCAGTTTGCTGAGCTCCGTCGGATTCGGCAGGCATTCACGCACTTCATAGCCTTCCTCCGTGAGTTCCTGGATGATCGCATTGATCATAAACCCCTTATTCTTCTGATCCGTAATCAAAAAGATCCTTTTCTCCATACAAGTCCTTTCCATCCTGTCTGACCGGGCTTCAGAGCAATTCCAGAAGCGCAGTCCTGTCCACAGCTGCCATGAGTTCTTTTATCTTAGCATATTTTTCGTTAAGTGGCGACGGTATTTTGTAGGCCTCCAGCATTTTCAGAATCTTGTCCGCGCTGTCAAAGTCATAGGCTTCCACAAATTCTTTCAATCCCATCACTGCCTCCGCAAACTCTTCCTCCGTAATCTGCGGCTTCTCCATTTCCGTGCGGGTAACCGCCGGATTGACAGGAGAAAGTTTTTCCAGGTAGCTGCGATATAACGCAAGCAGTTCCGGTGTTTTCTCTGCGATCTCATCTGCATTCTGCTCATTTCCGCAGGTTTCAAGGTATGCGGCCTGCTCCGACAGTTCCTTTGCACCGATCAGACGGGCGGAACTTTTCAGCGCATGCACGAGCACCGTGTAATTGCGAAAATCTTTTTCCTGCGCATATCGGTCGATCTGCTCTGATTTCGCCGGCAGAGCGATCAAAAACTCCTTGATCGCATCATATAAGATTCCCTCATTACCGCAGTTTTTGACCGCTTCCTTCAGATGGATGCCCTCGCACTTCAACAGGAGCTCATGGGTCTGACGGTCCGCTTCTTTTGCAAGGGGATGCTGGGTGTCAACGCCATTTCCTTTCAGATAACCGTTTGCATCCATGCCCTGCTCCGGAATCTTGTAGGAAGAATGGGCGGCAAACCGGGGATCATTCGGCAGAATCAGCTTATCGTCTGGGAGGAAAGCGGCCAGCGTCTTTTCCAGCTTCTCCGCATCCACCGGCTTTGTGAGATAGTCCGAAAAGCCTGCCTCAAGATACATTTCTCTCGCTCCCGCCACCGCATTTGCCGTCAGGGCAATGACCGGCGTCTCCCGGTTCGGATTCGATGCCTCCGCCTTTAATGCCGTCAGCGTTTCGATCCCGTCCATTTCCGGCATGCGGTGATCCAGCAGGATCACATCGTATTTTTCCTGTTCCGTCAGCTTCAGCATTTCCATTCCGCTCTGCGCCGTTGTGATCTGAAGCAGTGTTTGCGTGAGCAGTCCCTCCATAACCGTCAGGTTCATTTTGGTATCATCGACGATCAGCACCTTTGCCTCTGGCGCATGGAACGCTTCCTGATATGTTTCCGCGCTTTCCACAGCGCGGTTGTAGTTTTCCTCAAAATCTCCGATCGGCTCCGCATCACAGACCTTCTGTCTGACCTCAAAAGAGAAATCCGACCCTTCGCCGTATACGCTTTTGACCTCGAGTCTCGTATCCATCATGGCAAGGATTTTTTTCACAATGCTCATGCCAAGCCCGGTGCCCTCGATGGTGCGATTCCTGATCTCCTCGATGCGTTCAAACGGAGAGTAAAGCTTTTCCAGATCCTCTTCCCTGATCCCGATGCCGGTGTCGATCACCTGAAACCGTAATGCAATCTCCTCTTCGGAAAGCGGTCTGCTGGTGACATTCAACGTGACGGATCCCTGCTCCGTATACTTCACCGCATTGGTCAGAATGTTTGTCACGCATTGCTTGATCCGGACCTCATCTCCGTATAACAGATGCGGTATGGTGTCCTCCACATGTACGATGAGATCCAGATTCTTTTCGGCTGCCCTCGTCGCAATCATATTGACCAGATCATTCATCGTCGAGCTGAGTTCATACTGTACCGGCAGGATTTCCATCTTTCCCGCTTCAATCCTGGAAAAGTCCAGAATATCATTTACTAGGGAAAGCAGGGTGTTCCCCGCGGTTTTGATGTCGAACGCATGCTTTTTCGTAACAGGCTCTTCCGTTTCCCGCAGGATCATCTCATTCAGGCCGAGTACCGCGTTAATGGGCGTCCGGATCTCATGTGACATATTGGAAAGGAAGAGGCTTTTCGCCTCGCTGGCCTTTTGCGCCACACGAAGGTCTTCCTGCAGTTTGGCTTCCTCCTGAATCCGGTCAATCATATCCGTCACTTCGTGCACGGTCTGATCCACCGCGTGATACAGCTGCTCAATCTCATCACGGGTATGGATCTGCAGTGTATAGATATTGTCCACACAGTGTCTCAAATCCTTGCGCGGGGTGGAAGAAAAACGCACCATATAGTCCGAGATCCGGCTGATGGGTCCGGCAATCTTGATCTGCGCATAAAAATTGACAAAAGAAGCCACCGGCACCGACACGCAGAAGAGCATCAGGATCATCTTGAGGATATAGGCATAGCTGTATGCATTGTAGACAAATGCATTTGTCCCGATCTCCGGCAGCATCTCCTTCACTTGCTGACGCAGGGCTTCACGGATTTCATGTCCCGATACAAATCCGACATAGTCTCCGCTCTCGAGAACCCCAGCCGCCTTGCGGATCTCCTCCACATCCAGGCCTGTCATTTCGGAAATCTCTTCCAGGGTGGTAACGGCGTCCCCTTCTGTATCCCTCTGTATCTCCGACTCTGTCTGCGCTGGATCGCCCGGATCGGCCGTCACCTGCATCCTCTGCAGATCCGGAAACAGGATGCGCGTAAAAGCAATGGCCGAAACCACGAGAATCACCGCTTCCGCCAAAATAAACGTCGACACTCTTGAGCCGATGACATTCTTGCGCATTGCCTTGCGAAGCCTTTCATCCGTTTCATATCCATGATTGTAATACAGCAGACCCAGCGCCACCTTGGACTTCACCTTGTCCGGACAGCATTTGAAAAACAGACGGCACACATACGTACTCACGCCGCATTGCAGAATCTGGGAAACCACATCCAGCAGATACTCTCTCGCAATGGTATTATGGTCAGCCACAAGCGTATAACTCTGCAGCATGGTCAGCAGCAAGGATAAAAGCGCCATCAGAAAGGTCGCAATGGGCCAGAACAGCAGTGTCTTTTTCCAGCTTGCAAACACCCTTTTCTGTCCCGCAAGAGAAAAGAGGATCGCAGCCAGAAGGTAGATGGATGCGAAGTAGGCCTCCTCCGGCCGCACCACCACCGCATAAACAAAGATCAGGAACGCGGAACTCATAGCAGCCACATATCCGAACATTCCGGCAAAGATCATCATCAGAATACACTGGATGTTGATTCCGAAAAGACCCATCTGAACGGTGTTGTATCCTGTCCAGTCCAGCTCCAGAATGCCGAAGACCGTGGTCAATGAAAACGCCGCCAGAAAGATCATCCATTGCAGCAGGAAAGATTTCCTGCTGCAATTCGGCGGAAGCTGCTGCCATTTCACGCTTTTCCCTTCCTTCATCAGCCTTTGACGCATGTTACTCTCCTCCAAAAGAAAAGTGAAAAAAAGCCCCCCGCAGGGGGCGCCCTAACTAGGTCCAGTTTTCTATAAAGCCTTCGCCCAGAACTTCACTCGCGCCTCCGATGATGAAGAACGCTTTTTTGTCATATTCCTTTACAATTTGCTTGATATCCACTATATCACGTTTGCTGCAAATGCAAAAGAGAATATCCCGTTCTTCTCCGCGATACATCCCTTTTCCGTGAAGGGCCGTCACGCCGCGATCCAGCTCCGTCATGATCACATGCGCGATTTCTTCATTTCGATCGGAAATAATAAACGCCATCTTGGCCCGTTTTCCGAAATCCAGCACCTTATCCGTGAGCCTGCCCATCATGTAAACGGAAATGATGGCAAACAACGTCCGCTCAATGTCAAAAACCACGGCGCCGAGCACCACGATCAGACCGTCCAGAACCTGGATGATCCGTCCCATGCTGTATTGGCGGAAGTATTTATGCAGGGAATTGCCCAGCATATCCGTACCGCCGCTGGTGGCGCGGGCCGAAAGGAGAATCCCCGTCGCGACGCCAAAACAGACACCGCCATAGAGGGAAACCAGAAGGAGATTATCCGGCAGGAAGTTGTATTCCGGAAAGACCGCAAGCTCCGCCGACATGATCACCCAGGCCAAGCCTGTCCGGAGAACGCTTCGGATGCCGTCGGTTTTGATTGCAAAAAGAAAGATCGGCACGTTTAAGACCACGTTGCTGACCCAGAGTGGGATCTCAAACTGCCAAAACCGCGCAGAGAGATCCTTTATGACAATCGCAAGACCCGACACGCCGCCCGTTACAAGCCCTGCCGGATCAAAGATATATTTTACCGCAAACGCCATCAGGGTGCTCCCGAGAAAAATCAAGAGAGCATCCCTGAGACGGATCTTGTTGATTCTTTTTTTCATAACTCACGCTTTTGGCGTCCGGAGTTTACGCGTTCTCCATGACCGCCTGATGATCCACAAACCCTTTAATATTACTGAGGTTATAAACCGTCATGTAGCCGTCCCCTTCCGGCACAAAAAGCGTGGGCGCCTGTGTGATATGAAACTCGGAAGCAAGACTTGCGCCGTCGGGGTCTTCCGCGTACATTACTTTGAATTCCAGCCCGCCTTCACGCAGGATGCGCTGCGCCGCAAGGCAGTTCGGGCAGGTCTTTGTGGAAAGCAGGATCATTTCCGGATCTTCCTTATCTGCTGTCTCTTCGTTCAGATCCAGAATCTCCAGTGTTTCCTCCTCGTCCATAAATTCCTCCGGCGAGATCGTGCGCAAGATGACCTTCTGCTCGATCTTTTCCAGCGTCTCTCTTTCGATGTCTTCGCTGTCTACCGGCAATACCGCAATCTTTTTGACCTGTTCCGCGCTGTGAAGTTCTTCCGGTTCGTAGGTCTTTCTCGCGCGGAACTCCGCTGCTTTTCCGTCGTTCCAGTTCTTGACCGGACGATAGTAACCGGTGATTCTGGAATATACCTCTGTATCTCTCCCGCAGCAGGGGCATGCAAAATGCTCGCCTGCGATGTAACCATGCTCCTCACAGATGGAGTAGGTCGGGGAAAGGGTATAATAGGGAAGTTTGAAATTCTCCGCAATCTTCCTGACAAGGGAAGCGGCGTTGCTCCAATTCGGGATCCGCTCTCCGAGGAACGCATGGAAGACCGTGCCGGACGTATACAGTGTCTGCAGTTCGTCCTCCATCTCCAGCGCGTCAAAAATATCGTCCGTATAGCCCACCGGCAGATGGGTGCTGTTGGTGTAATACGGCGCCGCGCCGTTTTCGGAAGCGGTGATGATATCCGGGAACTCCTCCGTATCGTGCTTTGCAAAACGATAGGTGGTGGACTCTGCCGGCGTCGCCTCCAGGTTATAAAGGTCGCCGTACTGCTCCTGATAATCCGAGAGACGCTCGCGCATATGGTTCAATACCTCTCGCGCAAACGCGCGTCCGCCTTCGGTCGTGATATCCGTATCCATCCAGTCCGCATTTTTGATCGCCTCATTCATGCCCACAAGACCAATAGTGCTGAAGTGATTCTCAAAACTGCCGAGATACCGTTTGGTATACGGATACAGCCCTTCATTCATAAGGCGCGTCACCACGCCGCGTTTGATATGCAGCGACCTGGCCGCAATGTCCATATATCTGTCAAGGATCTCATAGAATTCCTTGCGATCGCGGGCAATATATGCGATCCGCGGAAGATTCAAGGTCACGACGCCGATGGAACCGGTAGATTCGCCGGAACCGAAGAACCCGCCGCCCTTTTTGCGAAGCTCGCGAAGATCCAGCCGCAGGCGGCAGCACATCGAACGGACATCCGAAGGCTTCATATCGGAATTGATATAGTTGGAAAAATACGGAGTGCCGTATTTTGCAGTCATTTCAAAGAGCAGACGGTTGTTTTCCGTGTCGCTCCAGTCGAATTCGCTTGTAATGGAATAGGTCGGGATCGGATACTGGAACCCGCGGCCGTTGGCATCTCCCTCGATCATGATCTCGATAAAGGCCTTGTTGACCATATCCATCTCCGCCTTGCAGTCGCCGTAAGTGAAATCCTGTTCCACGCCGCCCACAAGCGCCGGTAGATTGACCATATCCTCCGGAACCGTCCAATCCAGCGTAACGTTGGTAAACGGCGCCTGCGTGCCCCAGCGGGACGGCGTATTCACCCCATAGATAAAGGATTGGATGCACTGCTTGACTTCGCCGTAGGAAAGATGATCCGCTTTCACAAAGGGCGCCAGATAAGTATCAAACGAGGAAAACGCCTGCGCCCCGGCCCATTCATTCTGCATGATGCCGAGAAAATTGACCATCTGCGTGCAAAGGGTGGAAAGATGCTTCGCGGGACCGCTGGTGATTCGGCCCGGCACACCGCCGAGTCCTTCTACGATCAGCTGCTTCAGGCTCCAGCCTGCGCAGTAACCGGTCAGCATGGAAAGATCATGGATATGCATGAAACACTGCCGATGCGCCTCGGCAATCTCTTCGTCATAGACTTCGGTCAGCCAGTAGTTTGCGGAGATCGCGCCGGAATTGGAAAGGATCAAGCCTCCGACGGACAATGTCACCGTGGAATTCTCCTTCACGCGCCAGTCTTTCTCCGTACCGATGTACCCGTCTACCAGCTTTTTATAATCAAGAAGGGTTGTCTTTGTCTCACGTACTCTCTGGTGCTGGCTGCGGTAAAGAATGTAGGCTTTTGCGGTCTTGTTGTAACCGCATTTCATCAAGGTCGCTTCCACCATGTCCTGGATCTCCTCCACGGTGGGCGCCTGTACCCCGGAATCATTCAGCGACGTCTCGACCATGAGCTCGATCGCCCGGGACATTGTAGACAGATCCCGCGTGCCGATCTCTTCGGTCGCCATAAATGCCTGCGCAACGGCATTTTCGATCTTACTCGCCTGAAATGGCGCAGTTGACCCGTTCCTTTTCTTTACTTTCGTGAGTGACATTTTCATAACCCCCTAATAGATGTGTGAGACAACATGTACTATGCGTTCCGGCAGACTTGCCGGCAAATCGATCAGTCTTTGATTTGCGCTCCCCCGATACAGCGCATCCTCTGTCTTTTCTTCGATCCGAAAGACCCCGTCCACCAGGACATCCATCCACGCAAGCGAGCGGATCGCCTCTTCCCCGGCAGCCCCCTGCATCAGCGCTTCAAACGTCCATCCGGTGTAGCACCATACGGTCAGACCCGATTCCTTCGCGGCTTTCGCAATCCTCCCGGCGGCAACAGGCTGTAACAGCGGGTCTCCTCCGGATAATGTGACGCCATCCAGATATCGTACCGCTTTCATCGCCGAGATCACCTGCTCCACAGAGCATTCTTCTCCGCCTGACGGATCCCAGGTCTCCGGATTCTGACACTCCTTGCAATGATGCGGGCAGCCCTGAAAAAAAATGACATATCGGACACCCGGACCATTTACTGAGGAATGCGCCAGCGTTCCGGCAATTCGGACCGTTCCAAACTCCTCAAAAATCATATCTAAAATTAATTATATAGTGACATCACATATTCGTCAACATAAAATACTATATCTAGTATTCTTTTTTTTGTCAACGCAAAATAGGCACAAAATCTGCACAAAAAAAGAACTCCCGAAAGAGTTCCTTTTTGTGGATTTATGTCCGGCCTGTGAAACCCTGCGGTTTTACAGGTTTTCTCTGATTGCCTTCAGGAGATCGGAAAAATCCTCATATGCCGGAATCTCCGGAAAGTCCTTTTTGATCTGTTCCGTGGAACGGAATAAAAAGCCTGCGCGGCCGGCTCTGATCATGTCCAGATCATTAAAACTGTCTCCGGCTGCGATGGTTTCAAAACCGATGGACTGCAGCGCCTTCACAGTGGAAAGCTTGGATTGGGCGATCCGCATTTTATAATCCAGGATCTGGCCGTCTTCCCCCACCACAAGGGAGTTACAGAACAGTGTCGGATAACCGAGCTTTTTGATCAGGGGCGATGCAAACTCCGTAAAGGTGTCACTGAGGATAATGACTTGTGTCAAAGTCCGCAGCTCATCCAGAAACGCCTTTGCCCCCGGCAGCGGATCAATGGTGCCGATCACCTCCTGGATTTCTTTGAGCCCGAGTTGATGGTCTCTGAGAATCTGAAGTCGGTATTTCATCAGTTTATCATAATCCGGCTCATCCCGGGTCGTGCGTTTCAGTTCCGGGATCCCGCTTGCTTCGGCAAACGCAATCCAGATTTCGGGGACAAGCACCCCTTCCATATCCAAGCAAACGATCTTCATGCTTTTTCCTTCCTTATGCCTTCTTCTTGGGTTCTTTCAGTTTCTCTTTGGTCTTTTCCTTGATTTTCTCTTTCTTTTCTTTTGCCTTTTCCTTGGCCTTTTTCAGCAGATCCTTATCCTCTTCTTTGGCCGGAGTCTCTTCGGATGGCACTTCCTGCACCGTCAGCGCAGCCTCCTCTTCCTCCGACGCCTTCTTGCTTGGAAGACTGTAGCGGCGCTCATAATGCTCCACAGCCTGTTCGAAGCTTTCACTCTTCTCCTGCCGGATCATCTCAAGGTATTCATGGGTATCAAATCCATCCTGGCTGACCTGCAGGAGGCATACCGCGATATTGGAGCAATGATCCGCGATTCTTTCATAGTCCGTGCCGAGGTCATTCAAGGCAAAGCCGAGATCGATGGTGCATTTTCCTTTTCGCAGCCTCCTGATATGGCGCCGCCGCACCTCCATATGCAGACCATCGATCACTTCCTCCAGCGGCTCCACGGATTTCGCAAGGACCAGATCCTCATTTCGGAAGACGCGCACCGACATATCCACGATCTCCCTGACTGCATCGGAAAAGATCCGCAGTTCTTCCTGGGCTTTGCTGGAAAAGTGCTTATTATCCTCATGCATTCCCTTGGCCGTCAGCATCAGATTGTACGCATGGTCACTGATCCGCTCAAAGTCCGTGATGCAGTGCAGGATAATGGAAAGACTGTGACTGTCCCTCTGATTCAGATCCGTGCTGGAGAGATGGACAAGATAGGTGCCGAGTTGGTCTTCGTAGCGATCCACGGTGTTTTCGATCCGCGCCACCTCTTCCGCATCCTCGTTCGTATAGCCCTCGAACAAATGCATGGCCTTATCCAGCGCATCCTTTGACATATCCGCCATATCATTTGCCGCGAGCTTCGCCTGCTGCAAAGCAAAAGCCGGGGTGGAAAGGAATCTGGTGTCGAGGGCTGCGATCCGTCGTTCCTCGTCCTGCTGCTCCCTTTCCTTCTCATCAATCGGAATCGTCTTCAGGGCAAGCTTGACCAGCAGCCCGGAGAAAGGCACCATGAGCGGCGTCGCCACAAGGTTCACGGCTGTGTGAATAAACGCGATGCCTACCATGCTTGCCTGATCCTGTAAAAAGGCAAACCGGAACACCGCATTCAGGGAATAGAACACGATCATAAAGGTGGATGCCTTGATGATATTGAAATACAGATGCATGAGGGCGGTGCGTTTCCCGTTTTTATTAGCGCCGATGGAGGAAATGATCGCGGTGATACAGGTACCGACTTCCGCGCCGATGACAACCGGCAGCGCCATGCCGTAACTGATAAAGATCGTGGAAGACAACGCCTGCAGCACAGCAATCGTACCGGCGGAACTCTGGATCACCATGGTGAAAACCACACCGATCAGAAGTCCGACCAGCGGATTGGTAAAAGTCGTGAGAAAACTCTGAAACTCCGCAGAGGAACGAAGTGGCATCACGGCGGAACTCATCATGTCCATACCGAAGATCAGCACCGCAAAACCGATCAGGATAATGCCGAGGTTTTTCTTTTTATCCGATTTGGTAAACATCAGAAGCGCGATGCCAATCAACGCCAGGAACGGCGAGAAGGACATGGGCTTAAACAGATTCAGAAAGAAATTGTCCGTACTGATGGCATTCAGAGAAAGAAGCCATGCCGTGAAGGTGGTGCCGAGATTGGCGCCGAGGATCACATTGACTGCTTCCGCAAGCTTCATGATGCCGGAGTTTACAAGGCCGACCACCATTACTGTGGATGCGGAGGAGGACTGTACGACCGCGGTGACGCCGATGCCGAACAGATAGGCAAGCCACCTGTTTTTCGTCACCCGGGCAAGAAGATGCTCGAGCTGGCCGCCTGACGCCTTGGTCAGACCGCCGCTCATAATGTTCATACCATAGAGAAAGAGCGCCAGTCCGCCGACCAGCCCTGCGATCATTTTAAAAACTGCAATTGCATCCATACGTATGCTCGATTCCGAATAAACACTTAATATTACCGCGTCTACTATAATACAGGATGTGGCCGATTGCAACAGAAACAGGATTTAATCAAAGGGTCCCGCCCAGCATCACGCCTGCGCAGATTGCAAAAATCAGGGCAACTGCTGTCGCTGAGTTGGAAGACAGTTTTTCTGCCGGAATGGCTTTCAGCACGATAAAAAGCACGAGCGCGACCAGGGTCGCGACGGGTATACCGCGGTACAGAAAGAGCGCCACCGCGATCAGGATCACCAGAACAGCCGCAAGAAGCGCCAGAATCAACTGATCCAGCGGACGCCGCTTCATTTTTCTTCCCTTTTTTTGTTTCCCGATGCTGAGAATCGTAGCCGCCAGCAGCCCAACACCAAAGATGATCCCGATGAGAAGCGCGGATACCGCCCTTCCCTCCCGGTCAAGACCCGGAATCAACAGCGTCGCATCCGGTCCGAAAATTCCGTTCAGCATGCCCTTCAATGGAGTGAGACGCGTCACCAGGGCAAATGCCGCCGTGCCACCGATGCACATCAGCGCGGAAAGGACTTTTTTCCCGTTTTGGTCGTCTTTGCTCAGAAACAGCATCATGCCGGCAAGCAGCACAGGCAGAAATGACACGATCCTCACAATGGTCGTAATCCGTTCGCCATCCAGAATGCCCATCGCCCACAAGACGACAAACACAATGATCAAAGCGATCAGGATCATGATTCCGGCATACCGCCTGATTGGTGATTGTTTTTTCATCCGTTCTCCTCCTTTACTCTGCCGTTCTCGGCTGCAGATATCCATCCGATCCCATCACATAATAGCCCGGAACCACCAGCTTTTCTTCCGTATTCTCTGTTGTGATCAGCACAGGCTGCAGATAAAATGCAGCAGGACGGACTCCTTCTTCTCCGTCCAGATACTCACAAGGAAATCCCCAGCCGGAAGCAGGGATTAACCCTGCATCCGGAGTGACCCCGCGCAGAAGATTGAGGCCAAGGTCCAATACCACAATCCCCTCCTCAGAGATGTCACGATACACCAGTGCCTGTCGGTCCCCGTCGGTAAGCTCCCGAAGAAGCATCGTATCTGTCTCCGGATCCTCTCCCAAAAGCGGCGGAATCAGATCTTCCGCAGTCTCCGTTTCCAAAACTTCCTCTTCCTGCTTTGTATCTTCCGTCAGTTCCTTCTCCTCCGGGGCATCCTGCATCCCCTCTTCGTCTCCGGTCAACTGCACTTCCTGCTCCAGGAGTTCCAATTGATGCGCTTCTTCCAACAATTCCGCCTCTTCAAGCGCCTTTTCCACGTCACTGTCCCGGAAACCGACAAAAAAAGCAGCCGCTCCCATATTGGTAAGCGGTTGGTCATAGATCACCAGAGGTATCTCGCTTTCTCCGATCTCCCATACGGCTTCCCTCACTTCCCGCTCATCAAGCGGCACGAGGACACAAAGATCGGTCGGAAGGTCGCACGCGCTTTTCAACGCCGATGCCTGCTTCTGCGGGTCGAGCCCGGCATCATAGATCACCGCCTCAAATCCTGCATTTTCAAACTGTTCCTCCAGATACTCTCCGTCCATGCGAAACCGGAGTTCGCTTCTATCCGGCAGAAAGATACGCACGGTCTTTTTCTCCGCAGCCGGATAAGGGTTCTGCTGCGTTTGCGCAGGCAAAGAGGCCTCCGGCTGATCCATGCTGATCTCCACCGCTGACGGCGCAGCTTTTTCTGTGGCGGCAATCTCTTCTTCGTTTCCCTGAAGATTCCCGCAGCCTGTGAGGACAAAAAATGCCGTCACCCACGGCAGCAAACGAATCGATTGTTTTTTTCGCATCTCGTGGCCCGTCCTAATAGGAGATGATTTCCGCACCATCTTCCGTCACAAGCACCTGGATCTCCCACTGGGCAGAGGGCTTGCCATCCTCGGTATAGGCAGTCCAGCCGTTCGAGTCATCAATATAGATCTCAACCCGTCCCATGTTCACCATCGGTTCAATCGTAAACATCAACCCCGGGACAAGCAGCATCTCCGTCCCTTTCTTGCTGTTGTAACCGACCCAGGGCTCTTCATGAAACTCCAGCCCCACGCCATGTCCGCCGATCTCGCGCACCACCGTATAGCCGTTCGCAAAAGCATGATCGTGCACAGCCTGTCCCATATCGCCCAGAAATCCCCATGGTTTCACGGCCTCAAAGCCTTTTTCCATGCATTCCTTCGTCACCCGGACGAGGCGCTTCTTTTCCTCGCTGACGTTTCCAAGCATAAACATGCGGGAAGAATCCGAAAAATACCCGTTTAAGATCGTGGAACAGTCCACATTGACGATATCGCCGTCCTGCAGCAGGATGTCTTCGGCAGGAATCCCGTGGCAGACCTGTTCATTGACGGAAGTGCAGACGCTCTTCGGGTAATCCTTGTAGTGAAGCGGCGCCGGAATCCCGCCCATGACCGTCGTCTGCTCGTATACCATACGGTCAATCGCTTCGGTGGACATCCCGATCTCAATATGATCGGCGATGTAATCCAGCACCGCGATATTGATCTTCGCGCTTTCTTTAATGCCGGCGATCTGTTCCGGCGTCTTCAAAAGCTCGTGGCCGGGCACTTTCGCGCCTTTTCTGCGGAAATCCTCGATTTTTTCATCGAATGCCATGTGGCAGGTTTTGTATTTTCTCCCGCTTCCGCACCAACAGGGGTCATTTCTGCCGAGTTTACTTGCCATTGTCTGCTGCCTTTCCTACAGCGTGATCGTTCCCATTTCAATCCGGTCCAGCACATCATTATGGTATACGATATCCATATTGTCACGCTGTTCTTCCCATGCCTTGCCGCCGACCTGATAGGAGGCGAGATCCCTCCCTTCGGTCTCATGCAGATGCTCTGTCCATTTCTCCGCAAGGCCGATCTGTCTGCACACAGTATACACCTCGTCTATGGGAATTCCAAGTGCTTCCCTCTGTTCCTCTGTCAGATCGTTCCAAAAGTCCTCTGCGCTGCTGTCACAGGCCTTTTCCTCTTCTTTACTCAACGACATCCCGTCTTCTGCCGCATCACGGGCGTATACGTAATCGTGGATCATCATGTCCACCGCCGTATCCCGCGCGGTAACCCTTAAAAACTCTCCGTTGGTATGGATATTCCAATACGCCTGCGGATCATCCGGATTATAGATCATGGCCTGCTCATTCACCTGTCCCTCTTCATAGGCAATATAGAACGCCAGATCATAAAGCGTCAGATCCTCTCCTTCCACAGTGACCGCCACCAGATCCAGGCTTTGGTTATAAATCAGCTCTTCCTTATGATCGTCATGAAAGACCGCGATCAAAAAAAGCACGACCAGCGCAGCCGCCACAAGGATGACTGTCAGAACAATTCTGCCTTTTTTCATAATACCCTCCGAATGGTTGTGATCGGTCGATACGTTGCTGACTGTGTTTTGATGCCGGTACGGGGTGTGCTGGCGTTGACGATCTGGCCTCCGCCGATATAGATCCCCACATGTCCCACATAACAGACCAGATCCCCCGGCTGTGCCGCATCATAAGAAACCGGCGAACCGACAGTGGCCTGTGATCCCGATGAACGCGGCAGATTGATCCCGAAATGCGCAAACACGCTCTGGGTATAACCGGAGCAGTCACATCCGTCCGTAAGGCTCGTTCCGCCGAAGACATAAGGATTACCGACAAACTGCATGGCATAATTCACGACATCCGAGCCGCTGACACCGGTTTTATACGAAGGATTCATGGTTTCCCCACTGACAGAGGAAGTATTCGCGCTGCTGGAACTGCCGGAGGACGAACCGGATGAAGCCGCTCTGGCAGCCGCCTCAGCTCTGGCCTTTTCCTCCGCTTCTTTCCGCTTCCGCTCTTCTTCCTGCTTACGCTGTTCCTCTTTGATGATGGCGTTCTGCTCCGCGATGGTCTGCGCATATGCCTGCGCCAGTGCCTGCGCGTTTGCAAGTTTTACATCGAAGTCTGCCGACTCTTTACGCTTGCGCGCGATCGCATCCTCCAGCGCCGCCTGCTCCGCCTCGTACTCCGTCATGATCTCTTCCAGCTCATCCTGGGTATCCAGCAAAGCTTCCCGCAGGTCTGTCACCTCCGCCACCGTTTGCTGGTACTCTGTCAGCAGATTCCGGTCATAGGAATACATGGCATCCACATATTCGATCCGATTCAGAAAATCGGAAAAACTGTCCGATCCCAGAAGTGCATCCCATAATGCGCCGTCACTGTTTTCATACATATACTGAATACGCTTTTTCATATCAGCGTATTCTTTTGCTTCCTTTGCCTCCGCTTCACTAAGATCTTCGGTGACCTGCTGCAGCTCCGCTTCGGTCTGCACGATCTCATCTTCGAGGATCGCGATATTGACCAGCAGGTCGGAAAGCTCCGCATCCAGCTCATTCATTTCACTCTGCAGCTGGTTCTGCTTTCCCTGTATGCCGGAAATCTCATTATTGACCGCGTTCAGATTCTGCTCCGCCTGATTTTTCTTGGCGTTTGCATCCGATATGATCTTGTTGGAAGCAGAAGTCGAACTGCTGGTACCGGATGATGTGGTCCCGGTGGAAGCATTCGACGTGTTATTCGTCGTATTGCCCGTTGTCTCAGAGGAACCGGACGACGCATCCGTCGCGCTCTGGGAAGTGTTTTGATCAGAGGACGCCTGTCCGGATGTACTGCTGTCGGATGCAGCAGCGCCATCTGTGCCTGATGCGCTCTCCGCAGCCGCTGCAGCTGCGGTGGCAGCTTCCGCCGCGCCGGCCGTTGCAGCCGGGATCTGTGACGGATCAACGCCAAACAGCGCCAGTCCGAGAACTGCCGCCAACACGCACTTTTTTTTATTTTTCAGGGCCTGATACAGGTTTTTCATTGTTTTAATGAGGAAAGGGCTGTCGCACTTTACAGTGTGGCAGCCCCATGTTGTTTCACAAAAGATCTTAGCAGAGCTTCATGCGGATGTCTCTTGTAACCACATCCTTATAACTAAAGGAAAGCAGCTGCGGTGGATTATTCTCATTCTTGTCATTGACAAGAATCGTAAATACACTCGGGTAAGCATTTTGGATCACGCCGGATTGAATGTCGATCTTGTTCCGTCCCCGATCCAGCTGGATCATGACCTTACTTCCGCACTGCTGAAGGATTGACGCTCTGATCTTATCGATCTCTTTCTGCTCCATTTTCACTGCCCTCCTCGGCTATCAAATCAAAAACTACGTTTAAAAGATATCACAAGCAGGGCACATTGTCAAGAAAAATCTACTATATCTTTGAAATCTTTGTTTCTTTTCCACAACATCTATGCAATTGCAACTGCACGAAGGGCTATGATATAATGTGCTGGAAAGGAATCTTGTGACTATGTTTTTTACCATCATTGCTATCTCATATGTTGTTTTCTTCTGCATTCTCAGTTTCTTTATGCTCCCCTTTACCTATTTTGTGCGAAAAGCCGACAAGAAAAAGGGTGACCTCATGAGCCTGCGTTTTGTCCAATGGGGCTTTCGCACCGTCCTGTTTCTCGGCGGACAGAAGATCACCGTCCTCGGAAACGAGAACATCCCCACCGACCGGCCGGTTTTTTATGTCGGAAACCATCGCAGCATCTTCGATATCATCGTCTCCTACGCACAGGTTCCGACGCCGACAGGCTACATCGCAAAAGAAAGCATCGCCAAGCTCCCTGTGATCTCCATCTGGATGAAGCGGCTGTATTGCCTCTTTATGAAGCGAGAAAACCTCAAACAGAGTCTGCAGGTGATCCTGACCTCCATCGAGTACCTCAAGCAGGGCATTTCCATCTGTATTTATCCGGAAGGCACACGGAATAAAACAGAGGAACCCGTACAGTCCTTCCATGCCGGGAGCTTTAAGCCGGCTGAAAAAACCGGGTGTCCCATCATTCCCATGGCGATCACCTACAGCAAGAGCGTATTTGAAGATCACCTCCCGATCCTTTACCGTACCCACATTGTCCTGCGCTACGGGACGCCTGTTGAGACCGCCGGTCTCACTCCCGAAACACGAAAAAAACTCCCGGGCGACGTTCAAAACGTCATCCGGGAGATGTATCTTGAGAATCTTGCTTTTCTTGAAAAGAACGGATCCCTTTAAGAAGCAGCTGGTTTATACCAGCTCGATCAGCACTTCCATTGCGCCGTCGCCTTTACGCGGTCCGATCTTTACGATACGGGTATAGCCGCCGTTTCTGTTTGCATACTTCGGAGCGATCTCATCAAACAGCTTTGCAGGCAGATCCACCTTCTTCGTATTTTTCTTCTTTCCGGCCAGTTCTGTCGGAACCTCCGTTACCGGATAAAGGACTCTCAGCATTTCACGTCTTGCATGCAGACGGGAAGGCTTATCCTTCTTGATCTTCTTCTCGACCTGATCATACTGGGTGACTTTCTTGCCATCCACCACTTCTTTGATCCTTTTGCCGTCCTTGTCCTTGCGCGGCACTTTTGCCGTTACGGTAACTTCTTCGAAATTGTCTTTTTCCTTGACTGCAAGCGCGATCAGCTTCTCTGCCGTCTTGCGGATCTCTTTTGCCTTTGCCTCAGTCGTCACGATCTTGCCGTGATTGATGAGCGCCGTTACCTGATTGCGAAGAAGCGCCTTTCTCTGAGCGGACGTTCTTCCGAGCTTTCTGTACTTTGCCATGTTTTTCCTCCTTCCGTGCTCTTCGGGCTTACCGGATTGGCTTTTCTGTTAAACTTCCTCACGCGGGCTGAGCTGTAACCCGAGTTCTTTCAGCTTTGCCAGCACTTCCTCTAAGGACTTGCGTCCGAGATTCCGTACCTTCATCATGTCTTCCGGCGTCTTGTTGCAAAGCTCCTCTACCGTATTGATCCCTGCTCTCTTCAGGCAGTTGTAAGATCTGACGGATAATTCCAGTTCATCAATGTTCATCTGAAGAACTGTTTCCTGCGCCACATTCTGCGGCTCGATCATGACTTCCGCAGACTGTGCGGTGTCCGAAAGATTAATGAACAGGGAAAGATGCTCAGACAGCACCTTCGCAGCCAGAGAAACCGCCTCGTCGGGCGCCAGCGTGCCGTTCGTGTACACATCCAGCGTCAGCTTGTCATAATCCGTCATCTGTCCGACACGGGTATTCTCAATGGAAAGATTGACGCGCTCCACCGGAGTATAGACGGAATCTACCGCAATGACACCAATCGGGGTGCTCTCATCCTTATTCTTCTCGGCGCTGACATAGCCTCTGCCGTTTGTAATCGTCAGCTCCATAAACAGCTTACTGTCCGGACCGCCGTTTAAGTGCGCGATCTCAAGCTCCGGATTCATGATCTCAATATCCTGATCGATCTGGATATCGGCTGCAGTCACTGTCCCTTCGCATTCAAACTCGATATACGCTGTCTTCGGCTCATCGTCGGAACTGTTGTTTTTGATAGCCAGATTCTTGATGTTCAGGATGATCTCAATGACATCCTCCTTCACACCCGGAATCGAGCTGAATTCATGCAGGATCCCGTCAATCTTCACCTGGCTCACCGACGATCCCGGAAGGGACGAAAGCATGATCCTGCGAAGCGAGTTGCCGAGCGTGGTGCCGTATCCTCTCTCGAGCGGCTCTACCACAAATCTTCCGTATTTCTTGTCCTCTGAAATTTCAACGATCTCAATATTGGGTTTTTCGAAATCGAACATTCAAATCCTCCCTCCGTCTGTTGTCTCTTAATAACATCAGAAATCATTACTTGGAGTACAACTCGACGATCAGCATCTCGTCAACAGGAACATCGATCATGTCTCTGGTCGGAAGCTCCTTTACTGTTCCTTCCAGTTTCTCAGGATCAACCTCCAGCCATTCCGGCACAAGTCTGCCGGCTGTGATTTCCCTGACATCTTTCATTCTCTGTCCGCTCTTGTGCTTCTCGTCAATGGAGATCACGTCACCTGCTTTTATCAGATAGGACGGAATGTTCACACGTTTTCCGTTTACCAGAATGAACTTATGATCCACGATCTGACGCGCTTCTCTGCGGGTTCTTGCGAAACCGAGACGGAAAACCACGTTATCCAGTCTGGATTCCAGCATCGTCATAAGATTGGCGCCGGTCATGCCTTTCATCATATCCGCTTTCTCATAGTAATTATGGAAAGGCTTCTCCAAAACACCATAGATGAACTTCGCTTTCTGCTTTTCACGCAGCTGAAGTCCGTATTCCGAAACCTTACGGTTGCTTCTTACAAGCTGTCTCCTGGACTTCTTATCATAACCGAGGAAACTCGGCTCAAGACCAAGAGATCTGCATCTCTTTAATACCGGTACTTTATTTACTGCCATGACAATCTCCTCCTAATTAAACCCTACGTCTCTTCGGCGGACGGCACCCGTTATGCGGTACCGGCGTCACGTCACGAATGGAAAGCACTTCCAGACCATTTGCCTGAAGCGCGCGGATCGCTGCTTCTCTTCCCGATCCGGGTCCCTTTACCATGACATCCACCGTCTTCAATCCGTGTACAAGCGCTGCTTTTGTTGCAGTTTCTGCTGCCATCTGCGCAGCATAAGGAGTCGATTTTCTGGATCCTCTGAAACCAAGACCGCCTGCACTCGCCCAGGAAAGCGCATTCCCCTGTGCATCGGTAATCGTCACGATTGTGTTATTGAAAGAGGACTGAATGTGTGCCTGGCCATGCTCGACATTTTTCTTGACACGTTTCTTTGTCGTCTTTTTTACCTGTTTACCAGCCATTTTTTGATCCTTTCTGAAAAATAATATGAAGTTCTGCTCGTTAGGTTCGAGGTTCGTCTACGCCTCCCTCTCACTAATCTCGCAGAACGGCTTCGCATCAAACTCGATCTGCGACATTCGTCTTGATCTCGTTAAGATGCTTTCAGCCTCGCTAATCTCACAGAACAAAATGCGCACTAAGTTCAAACTGCACTGCGTTTGTTTTCACTAAGTGCTTTATTTTTTCTTATTAGCTACCGTTCTCTTCGGGCCTTTACGCGTGCGAGCGTTAGTTTTGGTCTTCTGTCCGCGAACGGGCAATCCTTTCCGGTGACGGATCCCGCGATAGCAGCCGATTTCCTGAAGCCGCTTGATATTCAGCGCGATTTCACGTCGAAGATCACCTTCCACGGTCTGGGATGCATCAATCACGCTGCTGATCTTTTTGACTTCTTCGTCCGTCAGATCCTTGCAACGCACATCCGGATTCACGCCTGCTGCAGCAAGAATACGATTGCTGCTTGCGCGTCCGATCCCGTAGATATAGGTAAGACCAATCTCTACTCTTTTGTCCCTCGGTAAATCTACACCTGCAATACGTGCCATGTGTGTTTACACCTCCATACATTTGTTGAAAACAAGATACTTAATATATATATATGAAATACGCAGCGTTCGGTCCCGCTGCTACAGCCGCCGATCTTAGCCCTGCCTCTGTTTGTGCTTCGGATTCTCGCAAATGATCCGAATGCTTCCTTTTCTTTTAATGACTTTGCATTTTTCGCAAATCGGTTTTACAGAAGATCTTACTTTCATGGGTATCCTCCTTTCTGAATCACTCCATGTCTATATGCCGTAAAGCCAGATATTTACTGGCTTTTCACGCATTTTCCCTCTTTCTATCGGAAAGCGTCCGACTAGCATTGTATCACGGTTTTTTCCACAATGCAACAAAAAAAATACAGATTTTCTCTATTTATCTCTCCAGATGATCCGTCCCTTTGTCAGATCGTAAGGGGACATCTCCAAGGTCACCTTGTCACCGGGAAGAATCCGGATATAATTCATACGAAGTTTTCCGCTGATATGGGCAAGTACCTGATGCCCGTTTTCAAGTTCCACGGAAAACATGGCGTTCGGAAGTTTTTCCAGTACCTTTCCCTCTACCTCGATCACATCTGCCTTTGACATAACTCTTTCCACCTCTCAGCTTACATTGCTCTCTTTTTCTTCTTCTGTCAGTGTCAGGATCTCGGGATCCCCTTTCGTGATCAGAACCGTGTTTTCATAGTGCGCGGACAACGCTCCGTCATCCGTTACCACGGTCCACCCGTTCTCCATCCAGTAGACATCCGGACATCCTGCATTGATCATGGGCTCGATCGCCAGCGTCATGCCCTCTTTCAGTCTCGGACCTCTCCTTCGCTGCCGGAAATTCGGGATCTCCGGCTCTTCGTGAAGATGCGTGCCGATCCCGTGTCCCACCAGATCATAAACCACGCCGTATCCAAAGCTCTCCGCATAATCACCGATGGCGCCGGAGATATCGTTCAGATGGCTTCCGGCTCTTGCAAATTGGATTCCCTGGAAAAAACTCTCTCTGGTCCGCTCGATCAAAAGCTGCGCTTCTTTTGAGATCTCCCCGATGCCGTGTGTCCTTGCGGCATCAGAATGATACCCTTTATAAATCAATCCCAGATCCAGACTTACAATATCGCCGTTCATCAGAACGCGGCTCTCATCCGGGATCCCGTGCACCACTTCGTCATTGATCGAAACACAGATACTTGCCGGATAACCCTGATAATGAAGAAAGTTCGGCACACATTGCAGGTCTCTGATCATCTCTTCGGCGATCCGGTCGATCTCCTTTGTCGTCATCCCTTCCTTCAGCTCATGAGCCAGATCCTGATGCACCTTTGCAAGCCGTCTGCCGGCTTCACGCATCAATGCGATTTCTCCGGCATTCTTGACCTTGATGGACATCCTATTCTCCCAGAATCGCCACGATCGAACGGAAAACCTCTTCCATCGGCACCGTGCCGTCCACAGACTGTAAAATGCCTTGTTTCTGATAGTACTCGATCAACGGCTGTGTCTGTTCATGATAGACGCTCAGACGCTTCTGCACGGTTTCCGGTTTATCATCATCCCTGAGAACGATTTCACTCCCGCACCGGTCGCAGATTCCTTCCTGTTTCGGAGGAATGGATACGATATGATAGGTTGCGCCGCAGTTTAAGCAGGCGCGTCTGCCGGACATCCGATTCACAATATTCTCATCCGGCACATCCACATCGATGGCGAAGTCCATTTTCTGTCCGATCTTTTCCAGTGCCGCCGTCAATGCCTCCGCCTGCGGGATCGTCCGTGGAAATCCGTCCAGAACAAACCCGTTCTTTGCGTCATCCTGCGCAATCCGATCCATCACCAGATCACAGGTC
Organism: Lachnospiraceae bacterium; assembly: GCA_017431515.1. GTDB lineage: Bacteria > Bacillota > Clostridia > Lachnospirales > Lachnospiraceae > RUG12461. Next base: position 17,064 of record JAFRKV010000009.1, on the reverse strand, counting down.
AACTCATCCGGCACCAAAGCGCCCTGATCCATGTATTCCTTTGCCTTTTTCCCGAGTTCTGTTCCGTTCTTGATATTTGCCCGGAAGATATCACCCGTCGAAATATGCGGAATCCCGTATTTGTCAGCAATCTGTTTGGCCTGTGTGCCTTTGCCCGCGCCCGGAGCCCCCAGCATGATGATTTTCATAGAAACCCTCCTTACACGCAAAGCGAGCTGATCCGCGCGATGCGGATAGCTCTCTTCGCATTACTCTCAATCACTCAAAAAACCCTTGTAATACCGAACCGTCATCTGCGATTCGATCTGCTTGATCGTTTCAATGACAACCCCGACCACGATGATGATGGACGTGCCGCCGAAGGAAACGTTTGCACCAAAGACGCCGTTAAAGAAGATCGGCAGGAACGTTACAAATGCCAGACCTACTGCGCCGATGAATACCACATAGTGCAGGATCTTCGTCAGATAGTCGCTGGTGGGCTTTCCCGGACGGATACCCGGAATAAAGCCTCCGGCTTTTTTCATGTTTTCCGCAATCTCCAGCGGATTGAAGGTGATCGAAGTATAGAAATACGCAAATGCGATAATCAATGCGATATAGATCACCAAACCGATGGAATAAAGCGGCTCTGCAGGATTGCACCAGTTGGACTGCGAAAGCATCCTGAGGATCCAGCTGCCTACACCGGTTCCTTTATCCGCCCCGACAAACTGGGCGATCATCACCGGGAACATCATCAACGACTGTGCGAAGATGACCGGGATCACACCGCCGGTATTGACCTTCAGCGGAATATGGGTGGACTGTCCGCCGACCTGACGGCGTCCCTGAATTTTTTTGCTGTACTGTACGGGAATTCTCCGCTCACCGCCCTGAAGCACAACGACCAATACGATCGTAGCCAGAATCACGGCCGCTATGATCGCAATCGCAAGCACCATGCGGGCCACGGTCTTTCCTGCAACAAACTGTTCGTACAGGGAAGTCAGATCATCCGGTACTCTGGAAATGATATTGATGATCAGGACGATAGAGATACCGTTCCCGACGCCCTTTTCCGTAATCCGCTCACCGATCCACATCAACACCGCGGAACCGGCTGTTAACGTTACGATGACCACCAGCGTATTGAGGAATGTGAATTCCGTAAGATAACCGGCCCGTCCGAAGCCAATCGCCATCGCAATTGCTTCCACCAAAGCGAGCACGACGGTCAGGTAACGCGTGATCTCAACGATCTTCTTGCGTCCTTCTTCCCCGTCTCTTTGCATTTCCTCCAGCTTCGGAATCGCAATCGTCAGAAGCTGCATAATAATGGAGGAATTGATGTACGGTGTGATATTTAATGCAAATACCGACATGCGTAAGAATGATCCGCCGGTAACCGCATCAAAAAAGCTGAACGCATCGTTACTCTTGCTTTCAAACCATTGCTGAAAAACCTCACGGTTGATTCCGGGGATCGGCAATTCGGAACCGATCCGGATGATAATCAGCATGACAAAGGTAAACAGAATTCTCTTTCTGATATCCTTTATCTTGAACGCATTGCGAACTGTTTCAAACATCAGATCACCTCAGCTTTTCCACCAAGCGCCTCGATCTTTTCTTTCGCAGCGGCACTGAATGCATTTGCCTGAACGGTCAGCTTTTTGGTCAGCTCTCCGTTTCCGAGGATCTTGACGCCGTCACACGGGTTCTTGATGATCCCGCTCTCAACCAGCGAATCTACGGATACGGTGGAGTCCTGATCGAACCGCTCCAACGCGCTCACATTGATGCCGACGATCTCTTTCGTATTACGATTTTTGAAACCTCTCTTCGGAAGTCTCCGGTACAGCGGCATCTGACCTCCTTCAAATCCCGGTCTCGGTGCGCCGGAACGCGCCTTTTGTCCTTTATGTCCTTTTCCTGCCGTCTTACCGTTTCCGGATGCGTGGCCGCGGCCTCTCCGGAAGTTATCACTCTGCTTAGAGCCTTCTGCCGGCTTTAAATTGGATAAATCCATGTTGCTCCCTCCTTCGGCTTTTCTTATGCCTCTTCTACTTTTACATACGGTGCAACCAACCGGATCATCCCTCTGGTTGCATCATTATCCGGAAGTTCAACAGTCTTGTGAAGCTTTTTCAATCCCATTGCCTCTATGATCTTCCGATTTTTCGGAACCGCGCCGATCGTTGAACGGACCAGCGTAACTTTTACCTTTTTTACTTTTTTTGCAGGCATTTCATTGCCCTCCTTTCCGTAGTCGTCACGTATCCGTTAGTTTGCGATCTCATCCACGCTCTTTCCTCTGAGGCGCGCAACCTCTTCGGGAGACTTGAGCTGGCTCAGCGCATCGATCGTGGCAAGCACGACGTTCTGCTTGTTATTGGACCCGAGCGACTTGGTACGGATATTCTTGATTCCCGCAAGTTCGCAAACGTTACGTGCCGGACCTCCGGCAATCACACCGGTACCTTCCGGAGCCGTCTTAAGAAGCACCGTCGCGCCGGTATGCTTTCCGATGATATCATGCGTGATACTGTTGTTGTCATCCAGCTTCACTTCGATCAGCTTCTTCGCAGCATCTTCTTTTCCTTTACGGATCGCCTCCGGAATCTCCGTTGCTTTTCCAAGACCTGCACCGACATGACCGTTGCCGTCGCCTACCACAACGAGAGCGGAAAAGCGCATGTTACGTCCACCCTTTACAACCTTGGTGACGCGCTTGATGGCGACTACCTTTTCCGATAATTCCAGCTGACCCGGATCGATAATTGTTCGTTTCATGAATCGCTTTCCTCCTAAAACTCTAAGCCAGCCTCACGGGCTGCGTCTGCAAGTGCCTGTACCTTACCCTGATAGATATAACCGCCGCGATCAAAAACGACCTCTTTGATGCCCTTATCTACCGCTTTCTTCCCGATCGCTGCGCCGACAGCCGTTGCAGCTTCCACATCATTTGTCTTCTTCAGGCTTTTTGCAACATCCTTATCCAGAGAGGATGCGGAGCAAAGCGTGTTCCCGACAGTATCGTCAATAATCTGCGCATAAATGTGCTGATTGCTGCGGAACACGGAAAGACGTGGTCTCTCAGCAGTGCCGGAAAGATGATTGCGCATTCTTTTATGCTTCTTGCTACGAGCTTCGGCTCTTGATTTTTTATTGACCATTTCTTTTCACTCCTTTTATTTTTTACCGGTCTTTCCGACTTTACGGCGAATGACCTCATCTGCATATTTGATACCCTTCCCCTTGTACGGTTCCGGTCTTCTTTTATCTCTGATCTCAGCGGCGTACTGACCGACTTTTTCCTTGTCAATTCCCTTGATGATGATCTTGTTACCGTCGACCGTGGACTCCAGCCCTTCCGGATCCGTCATCTCAACCGGATGCGAATAACCGAGGGAAAGCGTCAGGGTCTTGCCCGACTTCTGCGCTCTGTATCCGACGCCGTTTACTTCCAATTCCTTCGTGTAGCCTTCCGTCACACCCACCACCATATTGTTGATCAGTGTTCTCGTCAGACCATGGAGCGATTTCATCTTCTTCAGGTCATTCGGCCTCGTGACGACGATCTCAGCCCCTTCCAGTTTGATCTCCATCTCAGATGGAAGCGTCCGTTCCAATGTTCCTTTCGGACCCTTTACCGTCACATGATTATTTTCTGCAATATCGACAGTAACGCCTGCCGGTACAGCGATTGGCATTCTTCCTATACGTGACATGCCCGTTTCCTCCTATTCAACTTCTGATTCTGATTGATTGATGTTTCTTCTCCGATATTACCAGACAAACGCCAGCACTTCTCCGCCGACCTGAAGCTTTCTGGCTTCTTTGTCAGTAACGATCCCCTGGTTTGTGGAAAGGATTGCGATCCCAAGCCCACCGAGAACCTTCGGAATATCGTTCTTGCCCGCATAAACGCGAAGTCCCGGCTTGCTGATTCTCTTCAGACCGGTGATGATCTTCTCGTTCTTATCGGAACCATACTTTAAGCTGATACGGATATTCTTGAAGTTTCCGTTATCAACCATTTCATATTTCTCAATGTATCCTTCGTTTACAAGAATATCTGCAATCGCGACTTTCATCTTGGATGACGGTACTTCTACCGTGTCATGCTTAGCCGTGTTTGCATTGCGGATTCTTGTAAGCATATCTGCAATCGGATCACTCGTCATGTGTTTTTTCCTCCTGAATTGTTTGTAATATCTCTTTTAAGGAAGTGCTGTGTGATAAGGAAGTTCTGCTCGTTAAGCTCGAACTATGGAAGTTCTTTTCGTTAAACTCGAACTTCGCTGATTAAGGAAGTTCCGCTCGTTAAGCTCGATCTGCGGCTTCGCCTTGATCTTGCTAATCTCCCAGAACTGTCTTCGTACTAATTTCGAACTTCGCTTCGCTCGTTCTCAATAAGTACTCGAGAACTACCAGCTTGCCTTCTTCACACCCGGGATCTGGCCTTTGTAGGCAAGTTCACGGAAACAAACTCTGCAGATTCCGTATTTCTTTAATACCGAATGCGGACGTCCGCAGATTCTGCAACGCGTATATGCTCTCGTGGAGAACTTCGGTTTGCGCTGCTGCTTAATCTTCATACTTGTTTTTGCCATGATATCTCCCTCTCAATCCTATGCTCTTGCAAACGGCATGTTGAACTGTGCCAGTAACTCGCGGGCTTCTTCATCGGTTTTTGCGGTGGTCACAAGGATGATATCCATACCTCTGACCTTATCCACCTTATCATACTCCACTTCCGGGAAGATGATCTGCTCCTTGATGCCAAGGGCATAATTTCCTCTTCCGTCAAAGGAATTCGGATTGACGCCGCGGAAGTCACGCACACGAGGCAGCGCAAGATTCACAAGACGATCGAGAAACTCATACATCTTCTCGCCGCGAAGCGTCACCTTGCATCCGATAGACATGCCTTCACGGATCTTAAAGTTCGCGATGGAATTCTTTGCCTTTGTGATGATCGGCTTCTGACCGGTGATGGTCTGGAGATCCGCCATCGCGGCTTCCAGGATCTTCGCATTCTCCTTTGCTTCACCAACGCCCATGTTGATGACGATCTTATCCAGCTTCGGAACCTGCATCACATTCTTATAACTGAATTTTTTCATCAGCGCGTCTTTGATTTCAGACTCATACTGCTCTTTCAGTCTACTCAACGTTTGATACCTCCTCTCCTCAATCGATCACATCGCCCGTTTTTTTTGCAATACGGACCTTCTTGTCGCCGTCCAGCTTAAAGCCTACGCGTGTCGGCTTTCCTTTGTGAAGATACATCACGTTGGAAATATCGATCGGGGCTTCTTTATGGATGATGCCACCCTGCTGATTTGCCATACTCGGCTTCTCATGCTTCGTGATCATGTTCACACCCTCAACGAGGAGCGTTCCCTTTTTATGATTGACGGCAATGACCTTGCCCTCTTTCTCTTTGTCTTTTCCGGCGATCACTTTGACCATGTCGCCTTTTTTAATCTTTAAACTCGCCATATCTGCCTCCTACAAGACTTCCGGAGCCAAAGAAACAATCTTCATAAACTGTTTCTCGCGAAGCTCCCTTGCGACAGGTCCGAAAATACGGGTTCCTCTCGGTGTCTTATCCTCTTTGATGATTACCGCAGCGTTCTCGTCAAACCGGATATAGGAACCGTCTTTCCGACGCGCGCCCTTTACCGTACGGACAACCACTGCCTTCACGACATCACCCTTTTTCACGACACCTCCCGGCACCGCATCCTTCACCGTCGCCGTGATAATATCGCCGATGTTTGCATATCTTCTGGTTGATCCGCCCATGACCCGGATGCACAGAAGCTCTTTTGCTCCGGTATTGTCGGCAACCTTCAGTCTGGTTTCCTGCTGTACCATTTCTTACTTTTCTCCTTTCCAGAAGGAAGTTCTGTTCGCTAAGCTCGTCCCTCGCTAATCTCACAGAACGGCCTTCGTACTAAATTCGTACTTCGCACTCATTAAGTACTCAGTGCCTATTTCGCTCTTTCGATGACCTCAACGAGTCTCCATCTCTTATCCTTGCTGAGCGGGCGGGTCTCCATCACTCTCACCGTATCGCCGGTTCTGCACTCGTTGTTTTCATCATGCGCTTTCAGCTTATAGGTTCTTTTGACGATCTTGTTGTAAAGAGGATGCTTGACGTTATCCTTTACGGCTACAACAATGGTCTTTTCCATCTTGTCGCTGACAACAATGCCTGTACGCGTTTTTCTTAAATTCCGTTCCAAAGTTTTTTCTCCTTTCCCTAATGAAAAACCATTCATTAAGTAGCCGACTGACTCTTCATCGTGATCACTGTCTGGATGCGCGCGATATTCCGGCGTACCTCTTTGATGCGACCCGTATTGTCAAGCTGGTTGGTTGCATTCTGGAATCTCAGATTAAAAAGTTCCTTTTTGGCATCCGTAAGAGCCGCGTCCAGGTCTGCAACAGACTGTGTGTTTAAATCCTCCAAATATTTGCTTGTTTTCATACTCATTCACCGCCTTCTAAATCCGCTTTAGAAACGATCTTGCACTTTACCGGTAACTTGTGGATGGCAAGCCGCAGCGCTTCCTGTGCTGTTTCCGGAGCAACACCGGAAATTTCAAACAATACACGACCCGGTTTTACAACCGCTACCCAATATTCCAACGTTCCTTTACCGGAACCCAGTCGGGTCTCAGCCGGCTTCGCTGTTACGGGTTTATCCGGGAAAATCTTGATCCAAACCTGACCACCACGCTTGATGTAACGTGTCATTGCGATACGGGCAGCTTCGATCTGGTTGGATTTGATCCATGCCGGCTCTAACGCGACAATACCGTATTCGCCATTGGTAATCTTATTTCCGCGCATCGCCTTGCCCGCCATGGAGCCACGGAACTGTTTACGATGCTTTACTCTCTTCGGCATTAACATTATTTATCGCTCCCTTCCTTATCTGCCTTCTCGTGGTTCTCATCGGCCTTTGCCGGAAGGATCTCCCCTTTGTAGATCCAAACCTTTACGCCGACTTTTCCATAAGTGGTGTCTGCCTCCGCAAAACCGTAATCAATGTCTGCGCGAAGCGTCTGAAGCGGGATGGTTCCGTCGCTGTAGAATTCCTTACGCGCCATGTCCGCACCGCCGAGACGTCCGGAAACGGAAGCCTTGATTCCAAGGGCGCCCGCTTTCATCGTCCGCTGCATGCTGGACTTGACTGCGCGGCGGAAGGACACACGGTTTTCCAGCTGTAATGCGATATTCTCCGCCACAAGCTGTGCATCCTTATCCGGTCTCTTGATCTCTTTCACATCCACCGTCAGCTTCTTGCCGGTTCTCTTCTGGAGCTCGTTCTTGACCTGCTCAATGCCTGCGCCGCCCTTGCCGATCACGACACCCGGTTTCGCTGTATAAAGCACGACCTTGACGCGATCCGAAGCGCGCTCGATCTCGATTTTGCTGATGCCGGCTGCATAAAGCTTTTTCTTCAGGAACTCCCGGATTTCGTAATCTTCCACAAGATTATCCGCGAAATCCTTATCTGCATACCATCTGGAGTCCCAATCCTTGATAATTCCTACTCTTAAACCATGAGGATTTACTTTCTGACCCATTCGTTTCTAACCTCCTACCTTTCATCCAGCACGATCGTAATGTGACTCATTCTCTTCTCGATCCGGTAAGCTCTTCCCTGTGCTCTCGGTTGAATCCGCTTCATCGTCGGTCCCTTATTCGCGTAGCACTCTGCCACATAAAGGTTCTCGATGCTGTAGTTCTTGTCCGGATAGTTGTTCTCCGCATTCGCGATCGCCGACTGCAGGAGCTTCTTGATCACGCTTGACGCGTATCTCGGATTATAGGTTACGATCGCAAGAGCTTCCTGCGCACCCTTTCCGCGGATCGCATCCAGAACGAACCCTGCCTTCTGGACAGATACCCGTGCATAAGAAAGTTTTGCGGATGGTCTTGTATCTTTTTGTTCGTTTCTTTCTCTCTTGATCTGGCTTCTATGTCCCTTTGCCATGATTATCTCCTTTCAGGCATTACACCCTTGATTTCTTCTCGTCCTTGCCGTGTCCGCGATAGGTTCTCGTTGCGACAAACTCGCCAAGCTTGTGTCCTACCATATCTTCGGTAATGTATACCGGCACGTGCTTTCTGCCGTCGTGAACCGCAATCGTATGTCCGACAAAACTCGGGAAGATCGTTGAACGGCGAGACCAGGTCTTAATGACCGCTTTGTCATTGGAAGCGTTCATTGCATCTACTTTTTTCAGCAGGCTCTCGTCTGCGAAAGGTCCTTTTTTTAATGATCTTGACATTCTCTCTCCTCCTTATTTGATCGCGCGTCCGTCGCGGCGTCTTACTATCAGCTTGTTGGAAGCTTTCTTCTTCTTGCGTGTCTTCAAACCGAGAGCCGGCTTGCCCCAAGGTGTACACGGACCGGGACGTCCGATGGGGGCCTTACCCTCGCCACCGCCGTGCGGATGGTCGTTCGGGTTCATAACCGAACCGCGGACCGTCGGGCGGATGCCCATGTGACGCTTCCGTCCGGCCTTACCGATCTTCACGAGGTTATGGTCTCCGTTTCCGATGACGCCGATGGAAGCCCGGCAGTTGATCGGAACCATTCTCATTTCTCCGGAGGGAAGTCGAAGTGTCGCATACTTTCCTTCTTTTGCCATCAGCTGCGCCGCGTTTCCTGCGGAACGAACCATCTGGCCGCCCTTTCCGGGATAAAGCTCAATGTTGTGAATCTGCGTACCGACCGGGATCTGCTCCAGAGGGAGGCAGTTACCGACGCGGATTTCCGCATTTGCGCCGTTCATGACGCTCATTCCGTCCTTCAGTCCTTCCGGTGCGAGGATATAGGACTTCTCACCGTCTGCGTAGCAGATCAATGCGATATTTGCAGTGCGGTTCGGATCGTATTCGATCCCGATGACTTTTGCAGGTACATCATCCTTCTTCCGCTTGAAATCAATGATTCTGTATTTCTGTCTGTTGCCGCCGCCATGATGTCTGACAGTGATCTTACCCTGATTATTACGTCCGGCATGCTTCTTCTTGGAAACGATCAGTGATCTCTCCGGTGTTTTCTTCGTAATCTCCGAGAAATCCGAACCCGTCATGTTTCTTCTGGAAGGAGTGTACGGATTATATGTTTTGATTCCCATTGTTTTTCTCCTTATCTTTCTTCTTTTCCGTTCTCAACGTTTACAGCCCTGCGAAGATCTCAATATCCTTGCTGTCTTCCGTCAGCTGTACGATCGCTTTCTTCGTCTTTGCCGTTTTGCCGGTCACCATGCCGCGGCGCTTGTTCTTGCCTTCGCAGTTCATGGTGTTGACCTTCTGCACCTTCACGCCGTCAAACATCTTTTCCACGGCATCTTTGATCATGATCTTCGTCGCATCCGGGTGTACCAGAAACGTGTATTTCTTCTCCGCGCTCTGCGTCATCGCTTTCTCAGTCACGACCGGCTTCAGGATCACATCATAATACTGTACGTTTGCCATTATGCATACACCTCCTCAATCGACTTCACTGCATCCTTGGTGAGCACAAGGGTGTTGTACTTCAGAATGTCATAGACATTGATGGTGTTTGTAAGAGCCGTCTTTACCGCCGGAAGATTCCGCGCAGACATCACGACATTTTCATTCCTCTCGGAAAGCACCACCAACGCTTTTTCCACTTTCAGGTTGCTCATGATATTTGCGAACTGCTTGGTCTTAATCTCATCCAGCTTCAGTTCGTCCACCACGATGAGCTTGCCGTCCTGTACTCTGGAGGAAAGTGCGCTCTTTAATGCCGCTCTCTTTTCCTTCTTATTGAGTTTGAACGAATAATCGCGCGGTACCGGTGCAAACACAACGCCGCCGCCGGTCCACTGCGGAGATCTCGTGGATCCCTGTCTTGCATGACCGGTTCCCTTCTGTCTCCACGGCTTTCTTCCGCCGCCTCTGACCTCGGAACGGGTCTTTGCCTTCTGTGTGCCCTGACGGTTGTTTGCCAGCTGCTGTACCACCGCCATATGAACGAGGTGCTCATTGACTTCCACGCCGAACACCGCATCGTTTAAGTCAAGGCTTCCTACCTCTTTGCCTTCCATATTGAAAACAGATACCTTTGCCATCTGTCCTTACTCCTTTCTTCGTCTCCTGTTACACCGTCTTTACCGTTTCCCGAAGGGTTACCAGCGCTTTCTTCGGACCCGGAACCGCGCCTTTTACAAGAAGCAGGTTCTTTTCCGCATCCACGCGCACCACTTCCAGATTCTGGATCGTCACCTTTACGGAACCCATATGGCCGGGCATCCCTTTTCCTTTGAATACGCGGCTCGGTGAGGAGCAGGCGCCATTGGAACCCTGATGACGGTGGAACTTGGAACCGTGAGCCATAGGTCCGCGATGCTGTCCCAGTCTCTTGACCGCACCCTGGAAACCTTTTCCTTTGGAAATCGCGGTTGCGTCTACCTTATCGCCTTCTGCGAAGATGTCTGCCTTAATCTCATCCGCAAGCTTGTATTCGGAAGCATTTTCAAACCGGAACTCTTTCACATATCTCTTCCCGGAAACGCCCGCCTTTGCGAAATGGCCTTTCTCCGCCTTATTGATGCCGTGACGGCGGCGAACTTCTTTCTTACCGTTCGCATCCTTATTCACCGACTTCTCTTTGCGCTCGCCAAAACCGACCTGTACGGCTTCATAGCCGTCATTCTCCATGGTCTTTACCTGCGTTACCACGCAAGGGCCTGCCTCCAGTACCGTTACCGGAACCAGCACGCCATCAGAATTGAAAATCTGGGTCATGCCGACCTTTGTTGCCAAAATTGCTTTCTTCATAAGTTTCCTCCTTTTGTTCCTACAGAGGAGCGCCAATGGCACTCATACTAGCAGGAGTTGTTTTGTTAATCGTTGTCTTTCATCTTGATATCGATGTATACACCGGCCGGCATCTCCAGACGGGACAGAGCGTCCACAGTCTTCTGGGTCGGCGCGATGATATCGATCAGTCTCTTATGCGTTCTCTGCTCGAACTGCTCTCTCGAATCCTTATATTTATGCACCGCACGAAGGATGGTTACAACCTCCTTCTTGGTCGGCAGCGGTACAGGACCGCTCACCTGGGATCCGTTCTTTCTGACTGTTTCGATGATCTTCTTGGCGGAACTGTCCACCAGAGTGTGATCATAAGCCTTGAGTGTGATTCTCATTGTCTGAGCCATAAAAAAGTCGCCTCCTTTTCGCACTTTACTATTTCAGTACGACAAGCGGTGACTGTACACTTCCCCGTGTGTGTCCTAAAGGTTCTCACACGTCGTTTCTACTTTCCTGCCCTCTCCCGGGCGGTAGACCTTGCACAGTGACTTGTCGCCAGTTTCCTAACTTGACATTCGCTCCACGGAAAACCTGCCATTTCGTATGGCTCTACTACTCGGCAGCAACCTCACGCTTCTTCGCTATCAATGCCACAGCAAGTTGTATACTATCATCTTTTTTTTCGTATTGCAAGGTTTTTTTCAGGTTTTTTGCATCTTTTTTCAAAAATAGGGGTTTCATTTTCTGTTTCTACTATATATAGAGGGTTCACCCTTGCGCGCCTCCACCACATACGCTATCATATTCGATAGATGAGGAGATCACGCTGATGTGGATAGCAGATCAATGGAAGGATTATGAAGTACTGGACTGTTCGGACGGAGAAAAGCTCGAACGGTGGGGTTCCTATATCCTTCGCCGTCCCGATCCGCAGGTGATCTGGAGTACCAAAAAGAACAGTTCCTGGAAACGGAGCAATGCTGTCTATCACAGAAGCAGCAAAGGCGGCGGGGAATGGGAGTTTTTTGGCCTCCCGGAGCAATGGAGCATCACCTATGGGAAGTTGACTTTCCAGCTCAAGCCTTTTCATTTCAAGCATACCGGTCTTTTTCCGGAACAAGCGGTCAATTGGGACTGGTTTTCCGGGCTGATCAAATCGGCTGGCACGGACATCCGGGTCTTAAATCTCTTTGCCTATACAGGAGGCGCCACGATCTCCGCGGCAGCAGCCGGCGCCGCAGTCACCCATGTAGATGCCGCCAAAGGCATTGTGGGCTGGGCAAAAGAAAATGCCGTATCTTCCGGTCTTTCCGATGCTCCGATCCGATGGCTCACCGACGACTGCCTGAAATTCGTGGAACGTGAGATCCGCAGAGGCAGCCGTTACGACGGGATCATCATGGATCCCCCCTCTTACGGCAGAGGACCGAAAGGGGAAATCTGGAAGCTGGAGGATCAGGTATTTCATCTGATCTGCCGCTGCAGTGAGCTTTTGTCCGATCATCCCCTGTTTTTCCTTGTCAATTCCTATACCACGGGTCTGCAGCCCGCGGTATTGACCTATATGATCAGCACCGCGTTAAAGCGGTTCGGAGGTCGGGTCATTTCCGATGAGATCGGCCTGCCCGTCAGTTCTACCGGTCTTGTCCTTCCCTGTGGCGCCAGCGGGCGCTGGAGTGCATCTTAATGGAAACCATTCACGGCTACATCGATCACATCATTTTTCATAACCCGGACAACGGCTATACTGTCCTGAACTTCATCTGCGAAGGTGAGGAGATTACCTGCGTCGGTAATCTCGGACAGGTTACCCCCGGAGAAAATCTCAGGCTGGATGGTGAATTTGTCTCCCATCCCTCCTATGGAGAACAGTTTAAAATAGAAAGTTTTCAGGAGACAGCCCCTGAAAGCGCTGAGGCGATTGAACGTTACCTTGGCTCCGGCGCCGTGAAAGGCATCGGATCGGCGCTTGCTGCGCGGATCGTCAAAAAATTCAAAACCGATGCGCTGCGCATCATGGAGGAAGAGCCCGAACGTCTAACGGAGATCAAAGGCATTTCCGAACGAAAAGCCATGGAAATTGCGGAACAATTGACAGAGCGCAAGGATCTTCGGCAGGTCATTCTCTTTCTGCAGCAATACGGGATTGCCCTGACCCTGGCAACCAAAATCTTTCAAGCCTACGGCAATGAAACCTATTCCATCTTAAAGACCAATCCCTATCGATTATCAGACGATATCCGTGGTATCGGCTTCAAAACGGCGGACGAGATCGCGTCCAAGGTCGGGATCCGCGCAGATTCCGACTTCCGTGTCCGAAGCGGGATCATTTATATTCTGACGCAGGCGACATCAGAGGGCCACACCTGCCTGCCGAAAGAAGAACTGCTTCAGCGGGCTGTCGAGCTTCTCCATGTGGAGCCGGATCTGGTGGATAAAAGCGCCATGGATCTTGCCATTGAGCGGAAAATCGTATTTCACGAGTCCGAAAATACGGTGTTTGTCTATCTTGCCTCTTTTTACCATATGGAGCTTCATGTGGCATCCATGTTGAAAAAACTGGATATCCGCTATCCGGTCCCGGACGAGCTCCTCGCTGACCGGATCAGCCGGATTGAGAAAGAAACCGGCATCATGCTGGCGCCGGAGCAGGCGGAGGCAGTCCGCTCCGCAGCCCGGAACGGGCTTTTCATCCTGACCGGAGGTCCCGGCACCGGTAAAACCACCACCATCAATGCCATCATCCGCTATTTCGAAGCGGAGGGGCTGGATCTTTTTCTGGCAGCGCCGACGGGCCGCGCCGCAAAGCGCATGAGCGAAATGACCGGTTTTGAAGCCCGTACCATCCACCGGCTGCTGGAAGTCAACGGCGGTGTTTCCGAAGACAACCCCGTTTCCTATTTTGAACGGAACGAGCTGAATCCGTTGGAAACCGATGCCATCATCATCGACGAAGTCTCTATGGTGGACCTTCCCCTGATGCATGCGCTGCTCAAGGCCATTCTCGCCGGCACCAGGCTGATCCTGGTGGGTGATGTCCACCAGCTCCCCAGCGTCGGGCCGGGAGCCGTCCTGAAAGATCTCATCAGCAGCAGGGACTTTCATGTCGTCTCCCTGAAACACATCTTCCGTCAGGCCGCGCAGAGTGACATCATCCTGAATGCCCATGCGATCAACGAGGGAACCGCTGTCATTCCCGATAACAAAAGCAAGGATTTCTTCTTTTTGAAGCGTTATGAAGCAGATAAGATCATCAATGTCACCTTGCAGCTGATCCAACAGAAGCTTCCTTCCTATGTAGAAGCGGATCCATACGAAATTCAGGTGCTGACCCCGATGCGGAAAGGACTGCTGGGTTCTGTCCGCCTCAATGCCGTATTGCAGAGTTATCTGAATCCGGAAAGCAACGAAAAAAAAGAAATCCCGCACGGGGATGGTGTCCTGCGGGAGGGTGACAAGGTCATGCAGACCAAAAACAATTATCAATTGGCCTGGGAAATCCGCTCCCGCTACAATCTGGTCGCGGAAAGCGGTGAAGGCGTTTTTAACGGCGACCTCGGAACCATTCTGGAAATCAACGCCTTTTCCGAAACCGTCACCGTTGCATTTGACGAGGGTAAACTCGTCTCTTATCCAAACAAGCTCCTGGACGACCTCGAACTCGCCTATGCCATGACAATCCACAAATCACAGGGAAGCGAGTATCCCGCGGTGATCATCCCGCTGATGGCAGGACCGAAGCTTCTTTATAACCGGAATCTCCTATATACGGCGGTGACACGCGCCAAAAAATGCGTCGTGCTCGTCGGAGACGAGCACGTGTTTTGCGATATGATCGATAATACGACGGAGCAGAAACGATATTCCGGTCTCTGCGAACGGATCAAAGAGCTGACTGCTTCCTCATCATCTCTTCAGATCCCTTAAGGTTTGCAGCATTTCATCCGAAGTCGTGATCACCTTGCTGTTTGCCTGAAAACCACGCTGGTCAACAATCAGTTCTGTCATTTCCGATGCAAGATCCACATTACTCATTTCCAGAGCGCCGGACGTGATGCTTCCTCCCATCTTTGCGATGTCTTCCAGTCTGGGATCTCCGGAACTGACGGATTCCTTATAAAGGTTATCCCCGGAGCTTAACAGTCCTTCCGGATTGCTGAACGCGGCCGTCGCTACCCTTCCGACGATCTCACGGTTTCCATTGGAAAAAACAGTATAAATAGCGCCGTTGCCGCTCACTTCATATCCGGAGACTTTCCCAACATCGTCAAAGGATATGGTCGCTGCGGATAACGATCCGGCTGTCCCGCCTGCAGGAGGAGTCTGATAATACGTTTTTTCCAGATCAACACTCAGAGAACTCCTGCCCGGAATCGTAAAAGAAACATGGGTTCCGCCTCCGCCATCAATGGAGACCAGTTTTCCGGTTCCCCTGTCATATTTCAACGTGAATTCATTGTCATCCCCGTAAAGCTTTACTTCCTGCTCCTCACCCTTGGCATTCTTGATATATACTTTGGTCGCTTTCAGAGTGTAGGTGGCATCATCGGGATCATCCGTCACCTTTTCCACATCAAACTCAATCCTGTAGTCGGAACCGCTTCTTTCTTTAATCGTCCCGGTAAAGGTTTGTGTACCTGCCTCTCCATAGGTGACCTCACTGATGTCACCTGACAAGTCAATCCCCGTATCATATACCAGATGGCTTTCCGTTTTAGGGTCCGGCATCGTCAGTTTCGTCACGGCGCCTCCTGCCTGCTCTCCTTTCCAACCCTGCACATACGCGCCGTTGGAACGAAGCACAAGATTCCGTTCCGCGTCAATCCCGAAAGCGCCGTCTCTGGTATAGAAGGTTTCATTTCCGCTTTTCACCACGAAAAAGGCATTCGGCTGACCGCTGATACGCATGTCAAACGTATTTCCCGTCACCTGGGTCGATCCCTCTTTCCCCATGGTGGAAGTAACCGAGGAGACCTTTGATCCGAGCCCGATCTGATATGGGTTGGTAGAGGCTGTCGCCTGGTTGGCCGGATGCGCCTCTGCCGCCGTCTGGTACAGAACATCACTGAAATTCACGGTTTTCCCGCGATATCCTATGGTATTCACATTGGAGACATTATTGCCGATCGCATCCAGCTTGGTCTGGTGAGATTTCAGTCCGGTCACGCCGGAGTAAAGAGATCTAAGCATGGTTATCCTCCTCCTCTGCCGCCAAAGCCGCGGCTGCCATCTGTGACGCCTCGGAAGTATTGTCTGTTTCCGGCACCTCAGGTATCCCGTAGTTTCGTTTCATCTGCTCGTAAAGCTTCTGTGTATAAGTGCCGCCCGACTGATCTATGATCTTATCCGAGATCTGCTGGATGACACTGTCTTTAAAGTAATCCGTCATCTGCGCGGCATAAGAATCCTCTTCATCCGTGTGGATGGTTTTTTCCACTTCCTTGATGACCTGTTCCACAAAATACGACTCAAAGGATTTTACGGCTTCTTTCAGTTCGTCGTCTTCCGCATGTGCGTAATCCTTGTTTTTCAGCTTCTCGACTGCCGAGGAGCTGTATTCCTGAGCCGCCTGCACATTTTGTCCGATGGTATTCGTCCAATCAATAGACATGTTATCTCCTCAGCTGATTTGCCTGACCAAGCATGTCATCCGTCGCCTGGATCGCCTTCGAATTCATTTCGTATGCTCTCTGCGCCACGATCAGATTCACCATCTCATCCGCCACATTCACATTGGACATTTCCAGATAATTCTGATGTACCTTGCTCTGCTGAAGGTTATTGTTGTTTTCTTCATTCATCGCTTCCCCGGAAGCATCCGTTTCCTGAAAACGGTTATTGGAAACCGAACGCAGTCCTGCCGGATTGCGGAATTGATATACCCCGATCCGTTGGTTCAGGGAAACAAATTTCCCCTGGGCATCGGTATAACCCATCACATTTCCGCTTGTGGAATAACTCGCATCCTCACCGGAAATGTTTGCCGGAAGCTTGATCTCTTTTCCTTTGCTGTCAAGCACGGGGTATCCTTCCTGCGTTGTCAGCATCGCGCGTTTGTCCGTCCCCAGCGACCACGAAAAATCTCCGCTTCTGGTGTAATAGGTTTTGCCATCCGCGCCGCGGATCTGGAAAAAGCCTTTTCCCTCAATGGCGAAGCTGGAAGTTAAATCGCTGGCTTCCAGAGATCCCTGCGTGAAATGCGCTGCGGTAGAGGACACTCTGGTACCCAGACCCACCTGCGCCGGCGCCGGTCTGGTCGTCACATTG
>JAFRKV010000062.1 GCA_017431515.1 Lachnospiraceae bacterium | reverse complement strand
TATGGATTATATTTGCATCTTGTATATTTTCATCTATATATTTTTTTAATGATTCCAAAAGCTTTGACTTTCCGCATCGTCTAACACCGGTAATGACTTTTATATCCGGAGTTCCTATTACATTAATTATTTTCTCCATATAGGAATTTCTTGGGATGAGCCTCATAATATCCATTTCTCTCCTTCTGTTTGATGAGATTATTCTATCATGTCTATTAGCCATTTTCAATATTTTTTCGTTTTTGGCTAATAGAAGTATGGTGTAAAAAAACAGCACCGGACATTTGACTATCCGATGCTGTGTAACCTATCTGCTAACTTGGGTCTCAATATAGCTTGTTACAAAATGAAATAATGTTGATATTTTTTTTCTTGGTCTCCCAAATATCGGGTACCATACCGAATACCACGGGAGTACCATTTTTCTATAAATTATAATAATTTATAACAAGTTACATACGAGATCAAATTACCACGAACCCAGTAAATATGCGGTTTCATAGAGTTTTATGACTCTTTATGGAGATATATGAAAAAGGCGTTCAAATAACGATTCCTAATTTCATCTAACCTTAATCTCCTCAAAACAGATTTCTCTTGCCGGGTTTCACCGTCTATTCCTCCCCGCTTCCGTTGTACTTCAGGCAGAGCAGGGTGATATCATCGGACTGGGGCATGCCGTGCGCATGCTTCATCACATCCGCGCGGACAGCCGTGCAGAGATCCCTGCAGTAATCATTTGCTTCCTCGTCTCTGAGCATCGCCGACGCTTCGGTGAGGATGCGCTCCAGGCGCTCGTTCCCGTATTCCTCTTCGTGCTCATTAAATGCTTCCGTCACGCCGTCAGTATAAAGGAACAGCGTGTCTCCCGGAAGCAGGACCAGCTCCTGTTCCAGATAGTTTGCGGTGGGACGGCCGCCCACAATGGCATTTCGTTTTTGTTTCACAAAAGAGGTCTGTCCGTCGCGAAGCAGTACAGGACAGGTATGACCGGCATGAACATAAGCGATCCTGCCCGTCTGCAGATCCACATAGCCGACCCATAAGGTCACAAACATGTGGGCCTCATTATTCTTGAACAGTTCCTCATTGGTGCGCTTCACCATCTCATTCACCGGAAGGCCGCTGGTCGAGAGGGCCTTGATGGTGGTTTTCGCACGCATCATGAACAGCGCGGCGGGAATCCCTTTGTCAGACACGTCCGCCATGACGATGGCGAGGCGGTTGTCCCGCAGGAAGAAAAAGTCGTAAAAATCTCCGCCCACCTGTTTGGCCGTATCCATCATCGCATAAAGCCCGATTTCCTTATGATCCGGGTACGGCGGGAAAAGCCAGGGCAGCGTCGCATGCTGGATGGTCTTTGCCATCACAAGCTCTTCATCATACCGCTTGGCCGCTTCATCGATCATGTTCTTCAGCTTGTCCACCGTCTGATTGATGCCGTCGGAAAGCTGGGACAGTTCATAGGACCCGTGCTCATCCAGCCGTTCCTCCAGATTGCCCTCCGTGATCTCCTGGAGGGAGCGCACCATGCCCGACACGCCGCTTACCACATACCGCTTTAATAACGCAGTCAGGATAAAATAGATCGCCACCAGCATCGGCACGATCAGGATCAGCACCACAACGCTGATCAGCATACGCACCCGATTCACATCTTTTGCCGTATAGCAGCCGATGATGGTAAGCTCCAGGTGCTGGCTGCCGAGAATATAGACTTTCTCTCCGAAAAGCTTCACCTCGGATGTCTGCTTTTTCTCACTGTTTTCCAGCGCTGTCTTGAAAATGTCGGCAGGAACCATCTCTCCGTTATGCTCTTTGTGATAACTGAAAAGGACCTCTCCGTTGTCCTCACAGACAAGAAGATAGCCGGTCAACTCCACACGCCGGTTGCGCACCAGATAATCATAACACTTTTGCAGAATCGCATCATGCCCCGCCTCATCCAGCATGATGAAAAGAATGACATCCTCTCCCGGCACCAGAATGGCCGCATAATCGTTCATCGTGCCCGGAGCCCAGGGCACATCCGTTGCGATGATCTTGACATAAGGGTCCCCTGTTTCCACGGCTTCTGTGATTTCCTGCCAGAAAGGCGTATCGCGATAATTGCGTCCTGCCAGCAGCTGGTCGGAAGCGGCCAACACCTTACCTTCCGAATCAAACACCGCAATACCGGTGAAGTCGTTGTCCTCTGCCAAACGTTTCATGTACGGACTGTCGACCCAGCTTTTGCTGTCCTTGATCATATCAAATTTTAAAATCTCCGTCACATCTGCCAGATAATCCCGCAGTTCATCTTTCCCGTCCTGCTCAATTTCCTTGACGATGCGGTTCAGTTCCTGATAGGTCCTACGTCCTTCAGACAGCCCCGCAACGGCCAGGCAGACAAGAAACATCACCCCAAAAAGAAGAATGCTCGTCATCAGGAGGATCTGTCGGATCACCTGATAGATATGGTGCTGTCCGGCTTCTCTTTTTTTCATCTGCTGTCCGCGCTCCGATGCTACACAATCGTAATAAACTCGGAAAACCCGGTGTCGTCAAACACTTCCCGAATGTTCTCATCCACGTTGGCAAAGGTCACCTGTCCCCCGGACTGATCCATCCGATTCTGCAGTTCCAGGATCACCCGGAGTCCGGCAGAAGAAGTATAGCGGAGCTTTTCCATATCGACCGTGATGCTGGTGACACTGTCCGGAATCTTCGCCAGCGCCTCCTTAAATGATGCGGCGCTTGTGGCATCCAGCATCCCTTCCAGCTGCACCGTTGCCGACGCCCCTTCCTGCTTTACATCGATATTCAGCATTTGATCTCTCCTCCTAATCTGATGATGTTGGGGTCAAAAGCCGCCTGCCGCCTGCGGCAATCAGCCTTCTCTCCACTCTGCCTCCGGCAGCTCGCTGATGACCACCGGCACCTTCACCTGCGCCGCCGTGGCGTTGCCCTTCGTAAATTTCTTCATCATATGTGCGCTCCACCCTGTCTTCATGAACTGTAAACCGCAGGGCATGAGCAGTTTCTTGCGGTAGGTATCATACTGCACCAGCTGTGCTCTCAAACCCTGATCCAGTTTTTCAGCCAGCGCTGACGGATCGCTTACGGCAGATGCCGGTTCCACACATACCACATAACTCATCTCCTTCGGATCCGGATATACCTGCACCATCCGGGCACCGCAGCCTTCTTTTTCCAGAACCTCCTGCACCGCTTTCGACAGCATGACTCCCGGGATCTTCTCCTGACCCAGATTTGCGACGTCGGAAAGTTTGGTCACAAAGCAGATATTCGGCGTCGTTCCGGTAAAGCCCTCCACATGCACCAGATCCTTCAGGCGATAACGGTACAGACCCGCGTTGGTGGTCAGCACCAGCTCGTAATTCTTGCCATCCTGCAGTTCATGGGCAAGCAGCGGCTCTCCGCCTTCCTCCGGAATGAACTCGAAGAACTCGGTAAAGGTGGAAAGAGCGCCCGCCGGGGTCTCCGGCTTTGTGGGAATGTTGATCTTCGCTTCGCTTGCGCCGTATCCTACATCGATATACTTTGTGGTCTCCGGAAGGAGCGGCCGCACCTCATCCACATAGACCCCCACACTGCCGCCGAGCCAGAAGCCCGCCGCCATCAGCATCGGCCAATAGTAACGCGGGGTGAAATGATCCTCTGAGCGCAGTTTTTCCAGTTCGTCCGCCCGGGCCGGATTTGCGGTCAACTGCTCTTTCAGCAGCTCTTTCAGACCGTCCGACATCTCATAGCGGCAGCCGCCGTTTCTGATATCCTCGATGATCTCTGCGGCATGGTCTTTTGCATATTCGATCAGATTGCGCAGCATCCGCGCGTTATTGCCCAGCAGCGCCGTGACATCGCCATACACCAGTGAAGTACGAAGCATGATATAAAGCAGCTCGTCTCCCTCAAATTCATTCACCACCTGGGGCACATAGGTCAGCCGCTTGATCAGATCCTCATTGGCCAGCTCCGAGGAACGCCCCGATGCCGTGCCGCAGGGGATCCCGCCCTCTGTCTTGTCCAGGGACGGTTTGTTGAAAAAGGCAAAGATCCGGTTCGCCGCCTTCGGAGACGCCATCAGGAAAATCTCCGTGTTTCTCGCGCGGGAGATCGCTTTCCTGGAAAGCACTTCCCGGGTGCTCTCCGGAATGAATTTATAGCTGGCCGTGGTGCCGGAAGTCCTGTAGAAGAAGGTCGGTTTCCCCGGGAAAAGGATGTTTTCCTCCCCCTTCTGCAGCCGGTCGCTGTACTGCTCGTAATCCGTCCAGTCGGAAAGCGGCACTTTCTTGCGGTATTCCTCCACGGAGTGGATCTCGGAGAAGCCGTGGGCTTTTCCGAATTCGGTCTCCTGATTGGCCTTCAGCATTTCCATCAGCACCAGTTCCTGCGTGCCTTTGCAGTCAAACAGCAATGCTTCCGCTGCCTTCAGGAATCCGTAATCGTCCTGCTGCATCAGGATCGCCGCAAGCTGGTTTGCTCTGGCCGCCTGCTTCAGCTGCTGCACTCTCCAGTGCGCCAGCGGACGTTTTAACATCTGGTTCTTCAGATCCTTCATAAAGATGGACACCAGATCCTTCTTGCCCAGCCAGGAATCAAATCCCGCAGAGGAGTTCACCTCTCCCACCACGAATCCGTTCTCGCCGAATAACAGGTCGATGCCCGCCATGCGAAGGCCGATGGCCTTTGCCACCTTATGGCACAGATCATTCATCTCGTCTGTCAGGGGATACTCTTCCGCCGTGCCGCCCACATGGAGGTTCGACCGGAACTCATTGGGATCCGATGCCTTTCTCTGGGCTGCAAACACCGCTTCAAAGCCGATAGTCAGCACGCGGACATCCCGACCTTTGGAAGTGGAGACGTATTTCTGCACCAGCATTCTGGACTGGGAATGCTGCAGGCGCTCCATGGCCTCGTCCAGCTCCGCTTCCGTATTGACCAGCTCCACGCCTTCTCCGCCGAACCCGTCATCCGGCTTCATGATCAGCGGCAGGCCGATCTCCTTTAAGATCAGTTCCTTTTCCATGGAGCTTCTGAAGACCAGCGTCTTGATCACCGGCAGCCCTGCCCTTGCCAGGATCTGGTAGGTCTCGATCTTGCTCATGGCCGCCTGCTTTGCCTCGATGGGATTGTAGTTAAACGCGCCCAGCTTCTCCAGCTGCCGCGCAAAGGGGAACACCATGCCGTTTTCCCCGTCGGAGTCCGCGATATAGAAAAAGTCAGGCGGCGTCGTTTCCTTACCGTCCACCCACAGCCGGGAGGGCAGTTGATCGTCAATGGCGTAGGATACTTTGTTGCAGTCCACCACCTCGATGGTGTGCTCTCCCAGATTCACGTTCTGGAGAAGCCGTCCTACCGCGCCTTCAAATTTTCCGGATGTCAAAAACCAGCCTTTCATAAAAACCACCTTTCCGCGTCTTGCACGCATCTTATTTTTTCTCAGGTTCTGTCGTTATTTTCCTTATCTCTCTTTACGCATAGGAACTCAGATACAGCTCCGCATAGAGTCCGCCCTTCGCCATCAGCTCTTCATGGGTGCCGACTTCCTTGATATCGCCGTCCTTCATAAAGATGATGCTGTCCGCGTTTCTGATGGTAAACAGGCGGTGGGCGATCATAAATGTCGTGTGTCCCTTCATCATCTCATTCATCGCCCTGGTGATCAGGATCTCGGTACGGGTATCGATGTTGGAAGTCGCCTCATCCAGGATCAGGATGTCCGGATCCGAGATCACGACTCTGGCAATGGAGAGAAGCTGTTTCTCTCCCACGCTGAGCGCTCCCGTGTCGTTGTCGATCCAGGTATCATACCCATCCGGCAGCTTCTGGATAAAGGAATCGCACTCCGCTTTTTTTGCTGCCGCGATAACTTCCTCTCTGGTGGCGCCGGGTTTCCCGTAAGCGATGTTGTCATGGATCGTTCCGGAGAAGAGCCAGGTATCCTGCAGCACCATGCCCATATGCTTTCTCAGGGCGTCTCTCGTCATTTCCCGCGTGTTCTGCTGATCCAGGCGGATGCTTCCGTCATTGATCTCATAGAACCGCATCAGCAGGTTCACCAGCGTCGTCTTCCCTGCGCCGGAAGGACCCACAATGGCAAAGACCTGTCCGGGGCTGGCGTGGAAGCTCACATCCTCCATCAGAGTCTGGTCGGGAAGGTATCCGAATTTCACATGGGAAAACTCCACATCTCCGCTGAAGGCAGTCTCCTCGCCGCTCTTTTCCTCCTCTGTCTCGACTTCCGCATCCAGCAGCAAAAAGATCCGGTCTGCCGCCGCCAGGCCTGACTGCACCTGATTCAGCATGGACGAAAACGAGTTGATGGGGCCGGAAATATTCTGGGTATAAAGCAGGAACGCCAGCAGCGCACCCACCGTCAGCACGCTGTTCACCGTCATCACACCGCCGATCACGCAGATCGCGATAAAGACCAGATTGTTCAAGAGCGTGGTGACGGGCTGAATCAGTCCGGACCAGGTTCTGGAGGACAGGTAGGTCTTGAAAATCTTCTGGTTGATGTTCTTGGTGGTCTCATAGGCCGCCTCTTCATAGTTGAAGGCGCGCATGACATCATTGCCCGTGATCATTTCTTCCACATGGGCATTCAGCTCGCCCACGGCCTCCTGCTGCCGTTTGAAAAGCCGCCGCGTGGCCTTGGTGATCCCCTTCATCGCCAGGGTGCTGACCGGGATCATGATGAAAAAGATCAGGGTCAGCTTCCAGTCTGTGATGAACATCATGAACAGGATCCCGATGATGGTCAGCAGCTTGGTAAACAGGGTGGACAGGTTCGTCTGGATCACGTTCGTCAGGGTCACCATATCACTGGTGAGCCGCGCCAAGATATCGCCCCTCTTTTGGCTGTCCAGGAAACTCAAGGGGAGCTTCTGTAATTTCTTCTGCAGCCTCTGCCGCATGGAATAAGCGGTATTCTCCGCGATCTTCACCAGAGAACGGCGCGCAACATAAAGCGTCAGCGCGGAGACCACATAACACCCGGTAAGGATCAGGAGCAGCAAGCCGATCTGCTGCATATCGATATGCGTGCCTTCCTCCACCTGAATGGTGTCCGTGATCCGCTGGATCACCTTCGGCGAGATAACGTCGAATATGGTACTCAGCGTCAGCGTCAGCAGCACGAGGATCACCAGATGCCGCTTTCCTGCCAGATACTTCAGCAGCCGGAAAAGGGTTTTTGTTCCGCCGGATTTCTTTTTCTTTTTCATGCCGTCGCCCCCTTTCCATCTGCGCTCTTTTGCGTCTCGTAGATCTCCTGATAGATCCTGCAGTCTCGCAGGAGTTCTTCATGCGTGCCCACTGCCTGAATCCTGCCGTGATCCATCACCACGATCTGGTCTGCTCCCATGATGGTGTTGATCCGCTGCGCCACCATGATGATGGTCTTGTCTTTCAGGCCTTCCCGCATGGCCTTTCTCACTGCCGCGTCTGTCTTGAAATCCAGCGCGGAGAAGGTATCGTCAAACAGATAGATCGGCGCATCCTTCACAAACGCCCGGGCCAAAGAGACGCGCTGCCTCTGTCCGCCGGAAAGATTGGATCCGCCCTGCGTCAATGCCAGCTCCGGTCCCGCGCCCTTGCTTTCCAGGAACTCGGTGACCTGCGCCATATCGCAGGCGCGTTTGATCTGTTCCGGTGTGGCGTCGGGATTGGCCACCTTCAGGTTGCTTTCCACGGTGCCGCCGAAAAGGTTGGCTTTTTGTGGCGCATAAGAGATCATGGCGCGCAGTTCCTTCGTCGTCATGTCTCTGGTATCTTTGCCGTCGATCCGGATGGAACCGAAAAACTGCGTATCAAAGAACTGCAGCATGACCTTCAGCAAGGTGGACTTGCCGCTGCCGGTGGCACCCACGATGGCCGTGGTCCTGCCCTTCGGGATGGTCAGATTGATATTATCCAGCACCAGATCATGGGCGCCGTTGTAGCCGAAGCTGAGGTCATCAAATACGACCCCGCTCTCATCAGAAGCGCCCCGCGCCTCCGTCGGCTGTACATAGGTCTCCGGCTCATAATCCAGCACCTCGACGATCCTTTTTGCCGCCACTTCGCATTTCGGCAGGGAATTCACGATGGCCATAATGGTGGAGATCCCGCCGGCCAGCATGGTGCTGTACTGGATATAGGTCAGGAGATCCGCCAGCTTTACCATGCCGCTGTTGATCTGGAGCGGCCCGAAGTAAAGGCTCGCCACGATGACCATGTTCATGATGAAGGTGATAAAGGGCACCAGAAATACCACAAAGGTTCCCGCGCCGATGGCGGTATTCCGGATCTCCTCGTTGGCCGCTGTCAGCTTTTCCACTTCGTATTCCTGTCTACCGAAGGCCCGGATCGTCCGCATGCCCGTCAGCTTCTCATTCATCAGCGTGCTGACCCGGTCCGTCTGCTGCTGCAGCTTTGTGAACATGGGCATGCTGTGGTTGTTTCTCCATCTGACGAGAAGGATCGCAAACACAAAGGCGCCGCCCAGGATCAACGCCAGCGGCGCATCCAGGAAAATACAGCGGACAAACGTAAAAACAGCGACAAAAGGCACGATCATCGCATTCCGCAGGAGGTTGATTACTACGAACTGCATCTGGGTCGTGTCGCTTGTCGCTCTGGTAAGAATTGTCTCTTTACTGAATTTCTGATAATCCAGATCGGAAAAATGCTGCACCTTCCGGAAAAGATCCGCGCGGATCGTGGTAGTAAACCGCGCCGTCACGTAGGCGGAAAAATAACCGGAAAACACCATGATCACACCCATGGCCACCGTGATGCCCAGCATGATCAGTCCCATCCGTTTGATGTATTCCGTGTCTCCCACTGCGACGCCGTTTTTTAAGATCTTGTTAAAGTATTTCGGCAGGCTGGTCTGGGTCAGAGCCTGCCCGATGGCGCAGATGACCACAAAGATCATCTGCTTCCAGTAGTCTTTTAAATATCTGCCAAGTAATCCAAACATAATCTCCGTCCTGTAGGAAAGGTTATTTGAGCAACGCCTTGATAAAGTTTTCCACCCCGACCATCTTAACGATCCTTGCAAGACCCGGGGAATCGTTGATCTCTCCGATCAAAAAGCCATCCTCTCCGAACAGCAGATCCAGCCCGCAGACATTGAGACCGCTGATTTTAGCCACCTTTCCGCACAGTTCTTCAATCTCCGGCGTGATCTCATAATCCTCGTAATGGCCGCCCTGATGCACATTGGAGCGGAATTCCTCCGGATTATCGGTCTTTCTCACAAAGGCACCGTATACCTTGCCGTTGACCATCAACGCCCGCAGGTCTCTACCCTTGGAGGTCGCCACAAAGGACTGGGCAAGGATCAGATCCTTCGGCTTCTCAGGCATCGCCTCCAGATAGGCCTTCAGCTCCGCTTCGTCATGGATCAGCTCCACGCCCTGACCGCCGAACCCGGTGTCAGGCTTCATCACCATCGGCAGCCCCATTTCCTTGATAATGAGCTCCGGCGGCGTATCCCGGTATACCAGCATTGTTTTGGCCTGCTTGATGTTGTGATGCGCCAGCATCTGCGCTGTCTTCAGCTTGCTGAGCGCCATCCTCTTCGCCTGGATCGGGTTGATGGAAACAGCCCCCATATCCGTCAGGGCTTCCTCGATCCCTTCCAGGATCGCATCACACGCCCCATAGAGGAAAAAGCGGTCCGGCGGCGTCGTCTCCACGCCGTTGGCAAACAGCTTTTTATGGTTGTCGTCCCCCACCGTATAGGTGATCTCAAATCTCCGGAACAGCTCCACCTCGATGCCGAATTTATCCAGCAGCGGCTTTCCGCTGGGGAGCATCTTTGCCCAGGAATCATGGTCTACGATTGCGCCTGTGATAATCCAGATTTTCATGTTTAACCCTCCATATCGTATATTTCTCTAAGCCTGAAGAAAAACTTCTTTTTCATGGGTGTATCGATGACCCGCACCGGCTTCAGCTGGTTCGCGGAAGTCCCCCGTTTGATCATGAGATCGCGGTAGAACTGGTAGGTCTGCGCCTGGAGGAAAAACAGCTCCATCGGCCCCAGCACCCCTCTCCGGATCTTTTCTCCGTAGGACGGATTCGCCTGCATCATCCGCGCCTCGATGGCATCCCGCAGCTCCGGGATCCGTTCTTTCGGCACTCTCTCATCCGGCTCCATCAGGAAGACGTAATGTCCCGGTTTCGTATCCGTGTCCGCATAGACGCTGTAATCGTTGATCCTGAGCCCCGTGTCCTTCATAAAGGATTCCACCGACCAGCGCACCGCTTCCTCGTTGGTCTTTTCCCCTTCGATGGAAAGGAGCTGGCTCTTCCGGTAGACGAACTCCACCATGGGCGCCTCGTTATAAAACCCTGTGACCCGGACCACATCCTTGATCCGGTAACGGTAAAAGCCCGAGAGGTTGGTGACGATGATCTCGTACATTTCCCCTTCCTCAAGCTGGTCAATGGTCAGGATCTGGTCATCGTCGTCATTCTTCGCCGGGATAAACTCATAGAAGCCGCCATCCGGGATCAGGACATAAGATTTATCCTCCGCATGCCGCGCCGTGGCGAAAAAGCCCTCCGATGCCGCATAGCTCAGATTGTTATAAGGAATATTCCGGCCGGTGTAACGCCGCATTTTCTTGGAATAGGTAAAAAAGCCGCCGGTGCCGATGCTGGCCACAAACTGCAGCCGCGGCCAGATGCGGGGCAGGAGCCCGTTTGTCCCCGGCTCGAAGGCTGCGCGAATCTCCGATGCTCGTTTCGGATTCGGTTTCAGCCAGGAAGCAAATGTGGCGCGCCATTCCTCCGGAAGCTCAATGGATTCATCAATCCTTCCCTTCTCGATATCCTCGCAGAGGAGATCCCGGTTCTCACAGATATAATCGATGAGATCCACCAGCGCCGCCATAAACGCCCCGTCTATGATGGCGACATCCCGGCGTTCCAGCGCAAACCTGGCTCTCAGATATTTCAGATCCATGGGTTTCTTCGGATTGATCACATCCCAGGGAGGTGAAAACATAAACCCCGAAATGCCTTTGATCTGCTTCATCAGGTTTCCGGAGATCGCGCCCTTCGGCACGCCGTACTCTGTCTCCTGAAATTGCAGCTCCACTGTATTGGCAGCGTACCCGCTTTTAAACGAATGTCCTGTGGTGTTCCGGTAATACTCGTCCATCACCCCAAAAGCCATGGCCGTGCCGTACTTCCCGTAGTTCTCCAGCGTCGCCTGGGATACCGGGATATGCTTCGGCACGCCGACACTCCCGGAGCTTAAGGCATAATGCTTCACTTCGCTTGCGGAAAGGAGATTCTTCTCATTTTTCTCCACCATCCGCCGGATATAGGGTTCATAGTCATCATACGTGGTAAGAGGGACCTTTTCCTGATACTCCTTGATGCTTCGGATCCCTGCAAAGTCATATTGCCTGCCGTATTCGGTGTCCTTATTTTCCGCCAGAAGGCGAAGCAATACTTCTTGCGACAGCGACACTGCCCTGCGGCTGTTCTGATCCAGTTCCCGCATGGCTTTCCGCCCTCTTCTGATCAGAATCTTGTTGATCACTGCCGTCACCAACGGCGATTCCCATTGTTTCTTTTGTGCCATCTGTCCTCCTCTCGTCTGCAATCGGAATACAATCATTACTATTATACATTCTGGCCGCTGTGTTTTCAAGAAAGATCCGCCCCGCTGTCAGCCCTTTATTCCCCCGCTGGTAATGCCGCTGATGATCAGTCTGGATAAAAACAGATAGATCAGGACGGATGGCAGGATGGAAAAGGCGATGATCTTTCTTACGATTTTACGCATTCCGGTTCCCTCCTCTCTTCTCTTCTGTCCTGTAGTTCACCCAAAATACGATCAGGGAGAGGATTGCCGAACCACATGGTGCAATTCATGAAGGCGACCAGAGTCCTTGTGGACCAGGTATTTGAGAAAAAAGAGAATGGCTCATTCAGAATCCTCAGATTCATCAGAAGTGTATTGACCGGGCCGCTGTTGGCAAAGAAGGAGAAAAATAACGACGCAAAAGAGGCCGCGATGATCAGATTCGGAAAATAGATCACGGTCTTGAAAAACCGAATCCCATTCAGTCCCAGCCTGTGATCGGAAAACCAGGCTGCAAGAATGATAGACAAAATCAGCTGCGGCGCAAAACCCAGGATCCACATGATGGCTGTATTGGACAGATAGGTGTAGATGCTCTTGTCGGTCAGCAGCTTGACATAGTTTTCCAAACCACAAAAGAAAGGACCTACTTCCACCAGTCCTTTCCAATAATTCTCAAACAATGATTTGTATAATGAGATTACGATCGGCGCCGCCGAAAAGATCAGATACACCACGAAATACGGTGCAATAAACAGAAACGCCCTTTTGCTTTTTTCATTTCAAAACTACTCCCCCCTGCTTCCTGTATAGACCGGGATGCCGAATCCTCTTGGCAAAAGCTTCTCCGCCAGCTGCAGGGATGCCTGGTTTCGGCGGTTCATCTGGATCTTCGTATCCGGCGGGTAGTGTTCCTCCATGGTGATGATGAACTTCCGGATCATCCCGAGGATCGTCTGCTGAAAGTCTTTGCCGATGCCGGTCATCAGCTGGATGCATATCATTCCGGAAGGCAGCACATGGAACAGTAAAAAGCCGCAGAACTTGCCATCCTTTTCCGCGTAAAAAGAAATATCCGGGTCAAACCAGGTCATGGGCAAAGAGGCAAGATCCTCGCAAAGCCCCTTTTGTCCGATGGAGATGCATTGCTCCACACCCCTTCGAAAGCGCCGCAGCACCAGCGTATTAAGGGGATAGATATAGTCCGGCACTTTGCGGCTTTTCATCACGGCAAGCTCGGAAAGTTCCGACAGAGAAACAATGATATTGTCCCCCTCCGTCAGCCTGATCCGGAATCCGGCGTCCTTCAATGCCTGCACTTCCGTTTTGCTGTCTTTCACGGGAATCACGACACGGGATGTTAGCGCCCCTTCCTTCGCAATGCTTTCGGAATAGGCTGCAAACAATGCTTCCGCCGCGTTCGCATCCTTGATCCTGATCCATTCGATCACGCTCTCCGTATCCTGTTTCTCATCCTCCAGGTTTTTATACTGCCAGATGATCCCTGCTGCCATGTCCTTCCCGTCATCTGCTGCAGCAATGATGCCGCGAAAAAACTCACGTCCGATGTTTTCCGCCACATCTTCCGTGATGTCGGACGCATATTCCCGGACATTCTCCTCATTCAACTCTACGATGGTCATTTCGCTTTCCCCTTAAAGATCTGCCAGCTCTGCCTTTCTTTTCGTAAAATCCTTCATCTTGCAGAGATAATACGTCACCCCGTATACCTTCCCCGGCAGCTCGATCTTTTGGAGCAGCCTCTTCGTGGAAACCGTCCTGACGGCGATCTCGATCTCATCCTTGGGGAGACAGACATCTTCGCTGAAATAAAGCGCTGCGCGGACAAGGATCTCCGCCGCTTCCTCATCCAATGCACACAATTCGTATGGATACCAGATCTGTCCCACTTTCCGGACAAGGAGCACGCCTGCGTAATCATTTCCCTTCTTCAACAGAAAGCTCATTTCCGGATTTGCCAGGCGAAGCGCCTCTATCACCGGCATGGACATTTTCCCGTCGAATCGGTCTGCAAGCGCCTCTGCCACCGTTTGCAGATCCCGGACTTTGATCTTGGACAGTTTGGTCACATTTTTTGCGGAAGACTCATTTTTCTTCTCATCCTTTACCAGCAGCTTTTCCAATTCCTGAAAAGAGATCCGCCACACGCATTCGCCCTCTTCCTTGCCGGAAAACACATCGTTATCAAAAAAGCTTTTGGGATTCCAGCCATAGTCATTCGTCTCATATTCCTCCGAAACTCTGGCCGCCCCATCCACAAAGCCTCGTCCTTCCCCCTCCAGAAACGCCAGGTACAACAGCTCGCTTCCGATCCCGTCGCCGCGGTATTCCGGCATGACATAAAGCCATTCGATCACCAGACGATCCTCATCTTCCGTGCAAACGATCATGCCGGCAGGGTCATCGTCCTCCCCGTCTTCCATCGTCACACCCAGGGCAAAACTGTGCGGCATGGCTAGCCTGACCGCCCTCTCATAGAAATCCATGGGCAAAAATGCGTCCAATATCTCTTCATTCAATGCGATTCTTTTCATGCCTGCTGATTACCTCCTTGCTGCTGATTTCCCCCATTTTTCAGTTGCGCTTCCCTCGCCGCAATCTTCTCATTAAGCTGGTCTTCCGTAAGGTGAGTCCACTCGATCAAGGAAATATATCTTTTTTCAAAGTCACCGTTATAATCAAACCGATCCATAGTATCCATAGATTCGCCATCAAATCGTTTGAGATAGCCACCGTTCATGAACTCCTTAACAGCCTTCAACATACGTAATTCATCATCTGCTTCCTCGTTCTCATATACAGCTTTTCCATCCGCTTTAATCGTAAGTCCGGAATGATCATCGCCGGCAACCGCTCCAATGGCATTCTGGATAAAATTCAAACGATCTGCAAGAACGTCTACATAATACGGATCAATCAAATCACCAAGCAACTCCTGTAGTGCTGTTTTATCCAATGTAAGGAGATTGTTAATCACATCGACTGGCATTGATCGAATATGACACTCTGTAAGCGGACATATATTTTGATAGCCATTATACAACTTCTCATCAACCTCAATCCCTCCAAATGCCATGTCGTTATCGATGGCTTTAATACTGTTAACCACCTGTTTCCCATCCTTTTCCTTTGTGATCACATGGAAATTTCTAAAATGCCTGTCAATCTGTCCACAGAGAAAATCAAAAACCTGCAATGTAAAGGATTGTGCTATCGCCTTGTTGGAGTATTCCCAATCACCCTCCACCTTTTCTATCTCCTTCCCTCTCGATCCCTCCATCACATTTCCCATCATTTGTGTTTGATCCTGTTGGACAACTGCTGTTCTGGAGTCACTGACCATGGAACTAATCCCAAGCACTGCAGCAAGTCTGCTTGTCGCTACATTTCGATTTGTGAGGCTTTCCTTATTATCGACTTTTGCAGTATGCGTGGCAAAACTCCACTGAAAACACCTTTTCGCAAATAAATGAAGTGCTTTTCCCATCTCCATTTTGACTGCATCAGATGCTTCATTAAACTTCTCTGCGAACTCCTGCGTGCATATGTCCGTTTTGATGAACGCTTGTATACTTTTCAAATGGTCGTCACTTTTTCGATAAGGATCTAAATCTTTTACCAGTCTAGACGCGATATTCTCATCGGCCCTCACGTTGTCAGTATATAATGACAGAAACAACTTTTCGAGTTCCTTTTTCACGTTATCCTTCACGTCAGCCTCACATTTGATGTCTCCATCTATGGACTCCAAGAAGTTCGTGACAAATGTATCCGCGTTTTCTTCTCCTACTTTCTCATTCTGGCGAAAATATACCGTTTGGTTCTTCTCCTTATCCTTAATCTCCGTAATAACCGAAGCGCCCGCCCCTCTTTTTTGGGTTTCATACCGGTTCTTGTCACTCAGATCATAATCAACGGCACGCACATATTGCCATGCATCACGCCAGGTATGTTCTTTCTCGGCTTCCTCTGGCTTCTCTCCGAGCCAGGCGCGGTAGGACACCACCCTATCCTTGAACAGGGTAAGATCATTTTTCGTATATTCCTGAAGATGCGTCAGAACACGCTTTAATGCCTCACTGTTTTCCTTTTTCAGGCAATTCTTTATTCTCGTATTCAATTTATTAAAGGATTTGATCATTTCCGCGCAGAATTTATCCACTTTCTGCTTGCGTGCGCGACGTTCCGCTTTCTGATCAGCCGCTTGATTTCCTGTTGCGGCGACCTTGGGCATAGGCTGTGCCATCTTCGTTTGGATTTCTGTAATCGCAGTTTTGACTTCCTTCAACTCAGGCGTTTCCACCTGCTTCTCCAGCTCGTCCAACTCCTTCTTGCCATATAATTCTTTCTGCTGTTGTTGCTGTTGCTGCTCCTGCTGCTGTTGCTCTACATGCTGTTCTTTTTGTTGATTCTGCTGCTGTTCCTGATGCTCGTTCTCCTGCTGCTCGTTCTGCTGCTCCTCCTGCTGCTCGTTCTGCTGCTGATCTTCAACGCCAACGAACAAATCTTTTACAAGCTGCTCCGGTTCCTCTTCCTCCTGCTTCTCTTCGTTCGCAAATAAATCGTTGACAGCCTTTGCCTGTTTCATACCATCGTTGATATCTTTTTTGCGTCTTTTTTCCGCCTTCCTCTCCTGCTCTTTGCGTCGTGCCTCCTCCCTCTCCTTTCGCTGCTGTTCTTCCGCCTTACGCCTTGTCATACGATCAGCGATTGCTTCAATATTCAGCAAATCCATCATGGAGTCGCCCTCTTCTAAAAAGCTTTCGGCAGACCCGGCTTTTGCTAATACGGAAAGCCTGTCGATTTTCTCCCTTTCGTTCACATAACGCGCCCTTGCCTCCTCGACCAAATGATAGCGGTCATTGCGGTTGCTTTTCCAGAATTTTGCGGACTTTCCTCTTTTCAGATAGTCGTCGCAGCGCTTAATGACATCGTCGCATTTCTCCTCCATCATCTTGCAATATGCTGTAAGAGTCTCATTATTGTTGGGCAAATATGACAGCGCCAGGTCATAATTACGGATTTCCTCTTTTAGCAGTCTCATTTCTTTACTGTCACTTTTTGTCCGGGCGTTCAGAAGTTCAAAGTCTTTGAGCCGGTTACGCCGAATGTCCAGATCTTCCATCGTTGCCGGGGAAAGACGAAGGGAATTGGCGTTATCTATGAGTTCTTTAATGATGAGCACATTACTTTGCACCCGATCCATCGAATAGAACTCATTCTTCACCTGGTCCACGACAGCAAACCCCTGTTCCTCTTCCCTGCGTAAACTGAGTTCATTCTGCCGGAACTGCTCCATGGTTTGCATCTTCGTATCAGTGATGTCTCTGAGGTTTTTCTGCCTCCTATCCTCATCACTCATGTCCTGATGGATCAGGTTATTGTTCATTTCTCTAAAGAATAACTTTGTATCGTCCATAACTTTTCCCTCCTTACTTGAAATGCGTTGCTTTTCTATGATTAATAGTTTATACGATCACCGGAGGGATATGGCAGTGATTCCGGTGCATATTCTCCGCATTTGTGACCTGTTTTTATTCGATCTCCAACACATCCGCAAAGCCGGTCATTTCAAAAATTTTCATGATATCCTCCGGGATGTTTTTCACCGTCATCACGCCGTTCTTGTCATCCATCTCCTGTCTTGCCACAAGGATGGCCCGCAGTCCTGCGCTCGTCAGGTATTCCAGATTTGCGAAATCAAACTGGACACTGTTGAACTTGCCGAGGTTTTCCTCCAGTACCGCTTCCAGCTGCGGGGTCGTCTGGGAATCCAATAGCCCCTCCAAAGAGATGATGATCGTTTCTCCTGATACTTCTGTTGTGACGTTAAGCATACGAGCCTCCTATCTTTTTTTTCATGGTTAATATGTTCTTGCCGTCCTTGTTTTCATAATCAATCTCATCCATGGTATTTTTGACCATAAAGATCCCTAAGCCTCCGGCGCTGCGCTCCTTTGCGGAAAGGGTCACGTCCGGATCCTCTTTCAGCAAAGGATTGTACGGCTTGCCTTCATCCGTAAACGAAAGGGAAACCATCCCCTGCGCCTTATCGTAATCCACCATGATCACCACGTCCCCTGCACCGTCCTCATAGGCGTAAGAAACGATATTCCCGAAAATCTCATCAATGACCATGTGGATCTTTAACAGCTCTGTGCGACTGACCTCCGGATCCTGTTCCAGTTCCTCCTTCACAAAATCCTGCACCTTTTGCATATTCTCTCGTTCTGCTTCTACCGTTAATGCCTTCATCCGCTCTCCGTTTTTCTTATGCCCCGTGATACTTGATGACCAGCATGGTCAGATCATCGAACTGCGGCGCGTCTCCTACAAACCGGTTCACTTCGTCCGCAATGCTGTTTAAGATCTGCTCCGCCTTTTCCTCTTTATGCGCATTCAGCGCCTCCAGCATCCTGTTCTCTTCAAGCCGCTTTCCATCCCCATTGGTCGCTTCCGGCAGCCCATCCGTATAGATAAACAGCGTATCGCCCTTCTTCAGCACCAATTCATTATCCCGATAGCGCATGCGCTTCATGCCGCCCAGGACAAATCCGTGCTTATCCTCGAACAATTCATAGTCACCGTCCGCACGGCAGACAGCTGGATATTCATGCCCCGCACTGGCCTCCACCAGCTCTCCTGTGGAAATGGTGAGAATCCCCAGCCATACCGTCACGAACATCTTTTCCTTATTGCCCTCACACAGGCTGTTGTTGACATCGAACAGAATCTCTGAGGGCTTGCCTCCTGCCTGTGCCCGGTTTTTGAGCATCGTCTTGGAAATCACCATGAACAGCGCCGCAGGCACCCCCTTTCCGGAGACATCACCCACCACCATGCACAGATGATCTTCATCGATCAAAAACATATCATAGAAATCGCCACCCACTTCTTTGGCGGGATTCATGGAGGCATAGAGTTCAAACTCCTTCCGGTCCGGGAAGATCGGGAAAATGTTAGGCAGCATGTCCTCCTGAATCTTGGTGGCCACGTTCAACTCTGCGCCGATTCTCTCTTTTTCCGCAGAGATCCGGATATTTTCCTCCACATATTTTTTCAGTTCTCTGGATTGATGTTCAAAGGCTCTCGCCAGCGTCTCGATCTCGTCTCCGGTTTCATAGATCGGCTCCATTTCAAAGGTCATGTCCTCCCCCGTAAAGGACTGCACCTTTTTCGTCATGTGCTTGATGGGCGCCACTCTGCGCTTCGTAAGGAAGCTGACCCCCACAACGGAAATGATGACCACGATGCCCAGCACAAGAGCCCTCACAACGGCGGATTGATTGAACACATTTCGCAACATCCGGATCAGATTGCCGGTGGACGCCTCCATGTCATTGACCAGTTCCTTCCCAGGAGCGTGAAGTTCTTTCTCGGAGATAAAGGCAAGTTGCGTCCAGCCGGTGGTATCGATTGGTGCATACCCGACATGATAGAGAACGCCGTCCACCTCCGTCAGGGTCACTCCTGTTTCACCGGACAAACCTTTATTGATGACCTCTGCCAGATTGTCGTTGATTTGGGGACGGATATCCTCCGTCACATCCTCTCTCATTTTCAGTTCCCCATCTGTCCTGAGAGAACAGACCAGCTGCCCGTTGTCAGAAACCAGGATGGAAAAACCGTTCTGTCCGATATTCCGCTCCGCCAGCTTGCGCTCCAGAATATCGATGCGGGAGGATACTTCCAGGACCACCGCAAGCTCCCCGTCGATAAAAATGGGCACACTGCAAATGACCTCGTTGACATGATCGTACTGACTGGGTGTGACGGAAAAAACAACGGTATTTTCTCTGACCGCATCCTGAAACCAAAGATACTCCCTGGCATCATAGGGGATGACATCCCCATTCTCATCCAGCTTCCAGCCGGAAAGATTATCCATGCTCATGCTAACCCCGTCTGGGGTGGCGATGACGTTGTCCACCGTAAATCCTGTGTTCCCGCGCTCCATCTCTGCCATCATGGGACTTAAGTTGGCCAGTTTCCCCAGGGTCTCCATCGTTTCCGGAGAGATCTCATCGAAAGACCCGGGGCAGCCCATTTGCAGAACGTATCTCCCGGTATTCTCTTCTTTTGGCGGTTCCACCGTCAGGGTCTCGTAACGGTCCGGATGACGGAGCACATCTTCCGCCTGCTGCCGAAGGGTCAGAATATCATGCTGCAGAATCCAGAATTCATCATCTGTCTTGTCCGCAGCCCAGACGATCATCTCATAAAGGCTTTCCTGCGCCAGCCTGGATATGGACTCCTCGGATTTCTGCTGTACCAGATCCGCCTGCTTTTCTTCCTCCTGCTCCACCATCTTGCTGAGCAGATTCATCTGCACATGGGTAATGATGAGGAATGTGAGTCCCAGCCCCAGTACAAAAAAGATCACAAACCGGATCAGTTTTCCGGCCAGTCCTGTTGGAAAGATTTTGGAAGGTTTCTTCATCTTTTTCATCTCTTTCCTTTGTGCGCTAACAACCATAATATCTGAGAACCAACATGGTCAGATCATCAAACTGCGGCGCGTCTCCTACAAAACGGTTCACTTCTTCCGAAATGCTGCTTAACAACTGTTCTCCTGCTTCCGCTTTATGCGCATTCAACGCCTCCAGCATTCCCTTCTCTTCAAGCCGTTTTCCTTCTCCATTGGTCGCTTCCGGGAGACCATCCGTATAGATGAACAGGGTGTCTCCCTTTTTCAGCACCAGTTCATTATCCTGATAGGGCATATCTTCCATGCCGCCCAAAACAAATCCATGGTCATCCTCGAACAATTCATAGTCCCCATCCATGCGGCAGACAGCCGGATATTCATGTCCCGCGCTGGCCTCCACCAGCTCTCCTGTGGAAATGGTGAGGATCCCCAGCCAGATGGTCACGAACATTTTTTCCCGGTTGCCTTCACACAGGCTGTTGTTGACGTCGAACAAAATCTCTGAGGGTTTGCCGCCCGCCTGCGCCCGGTTTTTGAGCATCGTCTTGGAGATCACCATAAACAGCGCTGCCGGCACTCCCTTTCCGGAGACATCGCCCACCACCATGCACAGATGATCCTCATCGATCAAAAACATATCGTAGAAATCGCCGCCCACTTCTTTGGCAGGATCCATGGAGGCATAGATTTCAAACTCCTTCCGGTCCGGGAAGACCGGGAAAATATTTGGAAGCATGTCCTCCTGAATCTTGGTGGCCACATTCAGTTCCGCGCCGATTCTCTCTTTTTCCGCAGAGATCCGGATGTTTTCCTCCACGTATTCTTTCAGCTCCTTCGACTGCTGTTCAAAGGAGCGGGCCAGCGTCTCGATCTCATCCCCGGTCTCATAGACCGGCTCCATCTCAAAGATCATGTCTTTCTCTGTAAGACTATGTACCTTTTCCGTCATGTGTTTGATGTGCGCCACTCTGCGCTTTGCAAGAGAGTTGACTGTCACGATCGCAAGCACTGCGACCCCGGCAAGCAGGAGGATCAGAAAAATCATGGTATTTCTGAACCGGGTCCGCAGACTGGTGAGCATGTCCTGTGTGGCGGTGTCCATATCCTCCGCAAGCCCCTGCGCCGGCGCCTGAAGTTCCTCCGCAGCGACAAACGCCAGCTGGGTCCAGCCGATCGTCTTAAGCTTGTCATAGGCCGTATAATAATATGCTCCGTCAACTTCCGTCATGGTCACGCCATGTTCCCCGGCAAGCCCTTTGTTGATGGTCTCTGCCAGGCCGGCATTGAGTGAGGGGCGGATATCCTCCGTCACATCCTCTCTCATTTTCAGTTCCCCATCTATCCTCGGAGAGCAGACCAGCTGCCCGTCGTCGGAAACCAGGATGGAAAACCCGCTCTTTCCGATATTTCGTTCTGCCAGTTTTTCCTCCAGCACTTCCACCCGGGAGGAGCCTTCCAGTACCGCCGCCAGTGTTCCGTCTATATAGACCGGCACGCTGTAGATGACCTCATTAAAGTCATAAAATTGACTGTGGGCCGGAATGAACACGACCTCATCCTTCCCCAGCGCCTCCTGATACCACGGTCGGGTCGTCGCATCATAGGAACGGATCACTCCATTTTCATCATACTTCCCGTCCGAAAGGTTATCCATTGCAATACTGACACCATCCGGCGTGGCGATATAGTTGTCCACCGTAAAGCCGGTGTTCCCGCGCACCATCTCTTCCATCATGGACGAAAGGTTGGCCAGCTTCCCCATCGACTCCATCGTCTCCGGAGAAATCTCCTCATAGGATCCCGGGCACAGAAGCTGCAGCACGTATTTCCCGGCATTCTCTTTTTTCGGCGGTTCCACGGACAGCGTCTCATATTTTTCCGGATAGCGGAGTACATCTTCCACCTGCTCTCGCAGCTTCAGAAGATCATGCTGCAGAATCCAGAATTCGTCATCCGTCTTATCCGCTGCCCAGGTGACCGTCTCATAAAGACTTTCCTCCGTCAGTCCGGATATGGCCTCCATGGATTTTTCCTGCACCAGATCCGTCTGTTTTTCTCCCTCCAGCTTCACCATTTTGCCGAGGTAGTTAAGGTTGGCAATGGTGACGATGAGGAAAAAGAGTCCCAGGCACAGCACATAAAGCACCACAAGTCGGATCAGTTTTCCGCCCAGTCCTTTTGGAAGTATCTCAGATGGTTTCTTCATCTTATCAATCCCGTTCACATTTCGTAATGATGACACATACAAGTGCTTTTATTTTACCTTCTTTTCAGCCGGAAGTAAATCAACATCTTGATTATCACACCCTATCTCAGTATCTTGAGAATACAGGAAAGTATACAGATCCGGATACGCTATCTTCCCGACACTGTCTTCGTGTTATTGTGTGCGCATAATCACAAAATAAACGCAAAACTATATTGCGCATAGTCAAAGATAGTGATATAATCTGCGCATAATCAAAGAATATACAACCTGTAAACGTGCGCGTATTCAAGAAGTGTAAAAAAGACAAGATGCGGAGAAGAATGACTATGATATTAAAACGAAAAATCTACAATAAATTGCTTGAATGGAAAAATGAATGCCAGGGAACAAAGGCGATTATGCTTGAGGGGGCAAGACGAATCGGGAAGTCTACCATTGTAGAAGAATTTGCTAAGCAAGAATATGAATCGTATATTCTAATAGACTTTGCGAAAAAGGATAAGGTTGTAGAGGATTATTTCATCCAACACTTAAACGTGATAGATGACTTATTCATGCTTCTTGGTACATATTATGGCGTAAATCTTATTCCGAGAAAATCGGTATTGATCTTTGATGAAGTACAAATGTTTCCGCAAGCCAGGGCGGCTATAAAATATCTAGTGGCAGATGGCAGATTTGATTATATAGAGACGGGTTCTTTGATTTCTATTAAAGAGAACGTGAAGGATATTGTTATTCCTTCAGAGGAGAGAAGTATTACAATGTATCCTCTTGATTTTGAAGAATTTGCATGGGCTTTGGGAGAAGAACAGCTCCTGAATTATATAAGGAGTTGTTTTGAGAAGAGAGAACCACTTGAAAGAGGTATGCATAATAAAGCCATGATGCTGTTTAAGCAATACATGTTGGTTGGTGGTATGCCAAGGCCGGTCATTTTGTATATTGAGAATGGTAAGAACTTTGCCATAGCAGATGCGGAAAAACGCGATATTTTAAAACTATATCGAAATGATATTATGAAGATTAAAGCACAGTATCGAAGTAAAGTACTGGCTATTTTTGATCAAATCCCCGGTCTATTGTCACAACACGAAAAACGTGTGGTTTTCAAAGATATACAGAAGGGGAGCTATGCTGACCAATATAGCGATACATTCTTTTGGCTTTCAGACTCTATGATATCAAATGAATGTTTCTTGTGTAATGATCCCAATGTGGGGCTATCTATTAATGAAGAACGCACTTACGTTAAATGCTATCTGGGAGATACCGGTTTGTTGCTTAGTCATGCATTTGATGAAAATGAACTTCTTGAAAGTGAAGTATATGCGCAGATATTGAATGATAAGTTGTCTATTAACGAAGGAATGCTATATGAAAATGCAATAGCTCAGATGCTTGTTGCAAATGGACATAAACTGTATTTTTACACTCATTATTCAAGTGAAAAACACCGCAATGATATTGAAATTGATTTTATTATTTCTAATAACAGTAAACTGAAGTATAAAATGTATCCCATAGAAGTTAAATCAGGGAAAAAATATACCACAACTTCATTGGATAGATTTAACGAAAAGTATAAGTCAAGAATAAGTGAGAGTTATATCATTCATCCAATGAATCTTGTAATAAAAGAAAGCATCGTATGCTTACCGGCATATATGACTTTTTGCTTATAAACACACTCCAGTTTCTTTTCACAGTTTCTTTTCATCAATTGCCGAAATCTCGTAATCAAACTTGTAATGACGTTGAACTGGTCAGGGAAGCCCTGCGGAGTAAAATAAGAACTCCTTAACTCGATTTTTTTCATGGTTAAGGAGTTCCTATCGATGTTATGCCTCCTGCGATTTGCAAAGTCGTCCGGATGGAATGTCGTAACGCAAGTTTCTGCGGGGCGGGCCCTCAGCAGGGCACTCCTGCCGCTTACTCGATGATCTCGTTTTTATTTTTGGAGCTTGTGTTGATCTCCTCTTCCTCGACTTCTGCCACGGGCTCCTTCAGGATGATGGGCTGCGGTACATCGCCGATCTTTTGCGGAATGGTGTCATCCAGATCCAGACCTGCCACAAACAGGCCGTCGTTATACTTCTTGGCCTTCAGCATGCCGATGGCGCCGGACAGCTTCATCATATTCCCGGTCATGCCGAAAATGTTCATGCCGGATTTTACCACGCCTTCAAAGATATCATCAAAGCCCTTTGCCTCCTTCTCCTCAGGCACCTTGTACTGGTAAGCCTTCATATGGGCAACGAGACGCTTATGGCTGATCTTGCGGTAGACTGCGAGGAATGCATTCTCCGCCTTTTCCCGCTCGGCGAGGAGGGACCTGTCTGCCCAGTTCTTGTCCCTGAGCTGCATGTCTTTCTCTCTGAGTTCGGAGAATGCCTGATAGGTGGAATAAAGCTGGCTCCCGTGGTCTTTGTCCATAAACCAGGTGGAAAGCTGCTCCTGCCATTTCGGAATCCGTTCTCTCATCGCATGGATATCTTCCCCGGCATGCCTGCTGTTCACCAGATCCTTCCCCAGCTGATCGTACTGCGCCGTCTCTTCGGGGGTAAGCTTCCCTTCGTTTTTCTTTGCATCCAGTGTCTGCCACTGAGGAAGGAGTTCCCTGAACTGCGTGGTATCGTACTCCTGAATGCCTGTTTTGGCCACATCTTCCGCATCCTCTTTTTTATGGCTGTTTCCAAGCCTGTCCATGGAAATCCTCTTTCGGATCTCAAAGACAGTCTGGTTTTTATTCGCCATGACATCCTGGATCTTCCTGAACTGCTGGAAGAGTTCCTTTGCCTTCGTCTTGGTGCCGCCTTTGTCGATAAAGGTTCTGAGGTCCTTTGCCAGCTGAATCGCAGGCAGGATGCTGTTCTCAAAGAGTGCGACAAAGCCTTCGAAGGCATTCCGGTCTCCCTCCAGGAAATCATTGACGATGCCGTTGAACTCCCAGTGGCTGCCGAAGCCCTCCAGAAGACCGTTGGACGATCCGCTGGGCAGCTGGAATACGGCTCCGAGTTTCGTTGCCAACGCCGTTTTTTTCTCGTCGAAGTCCTGATAGCGGGGATCATTTCTCAGAGCTCTTCTGTCATTTTCACGCTCTTTTCGTTTGACCTGTTCCTCGAATTCCGCCACCGCCGCATCATGAGCCGGCTTCAGCTGCATCAGCTCCTCATATTCTTTTCTCCATGCCTTGGTATCGATCTTCGGAACCGGCGTTGCTAACGTTTCCTCCTCATCCGACATGATGTCGTCCACATAGGTGGCCTTGCCGCTCATCAGGAGATTCAGCCGGTCATACATGCTCATGTATTTCTTTTCAAAAGCAGTGGTCCCGTCCTCTCCTTTCTCGCGATCCATCAGGAGCGACACAAAATCGGCCTCCTTTGTCTCTTCCGTGGCCTGCAGAAGCCCGTTGTAATATGCCTCCTGATTCTGGGACTGCTTTCCCTCTTCCTGCGCGACCATCAGGAAGTCAACCTGTCCGTAAGTCGCCTTATCCGTCCGGATCGTATCCAGTGTATGGATATCCCACCTGAGGCCTGCAATCTGCTTATTGACGTCATCCAACGTATTGGCGAGGCGGGTTTGGGACTGCACATAACTGTATACCGAGATCGGGATCTGGAACCCGTATTTTTGGAGTTCCGTCAGGGCAAGGTTCAGTTTCTCCCCGCCGTTGGTAAGGTCACCCAGTTTGAAGATATTATGCAGCTTGTGTCTGAGCTCATTCTTCTGGATCGTAAACCGCTTCATCTGTTCAAAAGCGGCTTCGGGATCCTCAAGATCCTCTCCGTTCAGATGTTTCAGCTGCTGCTCCGGCAGGAGCGTCAGGAAATGATCCAGAAACGTTCTGGCATCC
Organism: Lachnospiraceae bacterium; assembly: GCA_017431515.1. Classification (GTDB taxonomy): domain Bacteria; phylum Bacillota; class Clostridia; order Lachnospirales; family Lachnospiraceae; genus RUG12461. The sequence continues at coordinate 132,461 of JAFRKV010000062.1, read as the reverse complement.
CCGTACATCGCCGCGCCGGAAATCCCGATGATCCCTTTCACCTGGTCTTTGGAAAGCTTGGTCGCATTCCCGTAATCCAGGATCGTGGCCTGGTCTTCGTTGACCATGAGATTGCCCGCATGCATATCTCCATGGTAAAAGCCCTCTCCGAACAGGCTTTCCGTGATCCAAAGTTCCGTCACCTTGTCCAGATGTGCTTTACGTTTCTCCATCCTGGTCAGTTCCTTCACCAGCTTTGCTCTGGTCTCGGGAAGCTTCGTGATATTTTTGGAGGTCAACAGCATTCTGTCGCCGACGGCGTGGATTTCTCCGGTAAACTCATCCCGGTTGACCACATAGAACGGCTTCCGCAGCTGCCACCGTTCCCTCTTCACCTGGTTGATATAACGGTCGACCGTGTCTCCCTCTGCCTTGTCCAGCACCAGATACCCTTCCGTCGGCGGGATCTCTTCCATCACATGGATCGTCTTGCAGGCACCCGGCAGGGATCCCTTTTCCCCTTCATAGGCTGTGACGCCGCCCTGGCAGTTCTCCGCTTCTTTTCTCAGATCCAGCTCTTCACGGATCTTGGTCAACTGTCCTTCATAGGTGGCGAGCATCCCGGGACTGGTTTCCCGCGCGCAGTCCTTCATGATCTGCTCTTCCCGGTCGATCCGCTCTTTGGCATCCGGCCGCAGGATCTTGATGACCATCTGTTTCCCATCCGGGAAATGCTTCCCATAGACACGGCAGAGGAACGTCTGTCCCACGGAAGCGGCGCCAAGGGACTGGAGCTTTTTGATCTCGGTGATCTCGTCTCCGCTCTGGTCGATCATCTTCTGGAACTGCTCTTTTACGTAACTGTCCGGGATGGGGGTGAGTTTGGATTTCATATCCTCCACCGCCAGGCTCAACTCCTCCATCAGATACTTTTCGGGCACGCCCTGCATCATCTTCTGGCACAGCGGTCCCGCGCCCCTCAAAAGCCCGGCAAGATACATCCCGGCCTGTTTCAGACTGTTGGTCTTGGTGTGGGTCTTGTCATGAACCTTCGGCTTCAGGCTGCGCATCAGCGTCGACATCATGGATTTCTTATCCGCCTCGGACGCTTTGTCAAAATAATTCTGCATGACATTCCGGACAAATGCCCCTTCTCCCGGAAGGTCCTTGCTGTTCTCATCCGGATACCAGTTCTTGTGAAACAGGGTCTCCAACGTCACAGGCTCCTTCTGCTCCGGCCGGAGGGTGATCTTCGTAAAGACTGCCTGCGCCTGTTTCTGACAAAGAGCCTCCGGACCCACGTGGGACAACTGGTCTTTCTGCTGACGCATAATGGCATCCACATCCGCGTTTTTGTCCTTCAGAGCCTCATTGGTTTCCTGCCGGATCCGTTCGATCTCAGCCTGATCCCTTTCTTTATCCTCCTTGCTGTACTGATGCCTGTAATAAGCCTCCCTTTTGGCGGTCTCTCCGTTTTCGAAAATCACCGCCTCACTGAGGAACGTCTCGCCGGGATTATTCAGATCCTCAAACATATACTTGGTCACGTCCTTGACCTTGGCGGTGATATCGGCATAGGCCTGTTTCATGGAGGCGCGGATCTCTCCGTTTGCCTTGGCAAGAAGCTCCATCAGCACAGGATCCTTTTTCCGCAGTATCTCCCGGATATTGCGCAGCTTCATACCTTTTTCGCCGGCCTCTTTTGCCAGATACTGCACCACCGGATTCAACGCGGCGCCGATCTCCTTTGCCAGCACGCTTTCCGGTCCTTCCATCTTGCGGCCCATCATGCCGAATACATCCAGCGGGATCTTGGGATCCGCTTTCAGCTTCTCCAGCTCCTCCTCCTGGGCAGCGATACGCTCCTTCAGCTGCTGTTGCCGGTTCTTCTTTTCCTTCTTTGCCGCCTCCAGCGCAAGGATATCTTTGCCGATGTCCTCCAGGACGAAATCATAGCCATCGATCTCTTTCTGCAGTGCCTCCAGCTTCGCCTGATCCGGCGCTTCCTTTTTCGACTCTTCGTCATACTTGTTCTGTGACGCGCGGCGGTTTTTCTCGTAATCCTCCAGAGCGTTGAATTTTTGCTTCAACTGCACGTCTGTGGGATCTGCTTTTCCATAAAGGCGGTCGTCCCACGCTTTTTCCTCCAGCTCTTCCAGTTCCTGGCGGCTTTTCGCCAATGCCGCTTCCTTGTCCTCGATCTCTTTCTCACGGGGCTCCAGATAGGAAAGGGAATCCAGTTCTTTCTTGTAATCCGCCTTGTTCTGTGTCACCTCTTCCAGGCGCTTTTCAATGGAAGCCTTCTCTTTTTCATGCATCCTGATCTGAGACTTCAGGTAAGCGAGATAGTTCTCTTCCTTCTGCTTATCCTTCCCTTCCAGCTTTTCAAGGCTTTTCTCGGACTTCTCAAGGGCAGCCTGCAGTTCTTTGAGGGATGTCTCTTCTTCCTTCAACATGCCGGGAAGGTATTCTGCGCTCTGAAGCTTCTGTTTTAACACGCGGTAGCGTTTGCGGTTTTTGATCTCTTTGCTGGGATCCTTTAAGGAAACCAGCGCCATATCCGTTAAAATCTCCGCATGGTTTTGCAGCAGCGCAAACAAACCTTCCGCATCCTCCTGCTTTTCTGCAGCAAGATCGCCCAGAAGATCGATGGCATCTTTTTCCTTTTCACCCCACTCCGGCTGGATCTGCTCTTTCTCTCTGCGGATGCCTGCCGCATTCTGGCGCCGGATCACTTCCATGATGTCCTTCGCGCTCATGTTTTCCCTGAGCTTGCGCATGGCAAGATCCTTCAGCGCCGCCGTGGAAAGGTCGTAATACAGATACTCCGCCACCTCCGGCTCATAGTCGGACAGTGCGGCGATACAGCGGTCACGAAGGCTCTGGAGCTCTTCACGGCTGCTGAAAAGCGGGTTCTCGCTGATCTGCAGGATCTGGTCATAAATGATCCTCTTGTCCTGGCTGAATTCATCCGCTTTTCCTTTGATCCCCCACGCCAGACGGTAGGTCTGATAAACCGCGTCCACGCCGTCATCCGTGGAAGCCACCTTCTGCTTGTCTTTATACTTCAGGTCGCCGATCTCCAGCTTGTTCTTAATGAGCTTGTCCGCCGCCTCAAAGAATGCCGTCGCAGCAGCTTTTTCCTTCTCCTGCCCCTGCTGCACAGGCTTTGCAAGATCTGCGCGGATCCCCTTGCGGTCAGCCTTCAGATACGTCAGTTCCTGTACGCTCATGGTGCCCAGATACTCCGTCGTCTCATCCGCCGTTCCCGTCAGGACATTCATGCGCGTTACGATATGATCCTTCGCAAATTCGGTCAGGGCGCCCAGTTCCTTCTTGTACTCCTCATCATAACCTTCCGGCAGCTTGACCTGCGGATTTTCCTGTGCCAGTTCCTCGATCCTTTTGACGGCATCGGAAGCCACCGCCATCATGTCGGACTGGTGGAGCTTGCTGACAAAATTCTGAGCAAAAATTCCCGGATTGCCGGTATTGAGGCGGAATTCCTCGGGCTTGAAATCCTGCAGAGCGTGATCTGCGATCTCTTTCAGGAGTCCCATCTCCTGCTCCGGATTCCCTGCATATCTCTCCAGGATCGCTTCGGTTTCTTCCTTGCTCTTGCCTCGCAGATAAATGAGCACATTCTTCGGGAGCGTCTGGGCATTCATATGCTTGCGGTCAAAGAAGTTGTCCGCATACGCCTTGGTCTCCAGATCCTGGGCATCCAGCTCCGCTTTGGCATACTTCATGCTCTCCCAGAAGACCTGATTCTTCTGATAGTGATCCTTCGCCTGCACCACGGTCGACTCTTCCAGCTCCTGACCGGGCTTCAGCTGACCGTACATCTTGCGGATCAGTTCCTCCGACTGCTCCTGATGCGTTCTGTATTCCCGCAGGATCCGTTCTTCCTCCGTTTTCGGATCAATGACCAGCACCAGATCATGGACTTTGATCCATTCCTCCAGTGTCAGCTGATCCATCTGGGAATCCTTGGAAGTCAGTTCCGCAAAGGTCTTCGCCTGACGCTTCCTTAAACTGTCAAACAGCGCCAGCCGGGCGCGGATCGGAATGATGGTCTCCTCCGGGATCATATTCTGCTCATCCAGCACCACATCGGAAAGAATCCGGTGCATTTCCCTCGCCTGGGCAAATAGGGCATCATGCTCCGCGTGGTGCGTAAGCAGCTCCGGAATCCCGTTAAAATGAAACGCCGCCAGATCGATCTTCATAAAGTCAGCCCGCTTCTGGTCAAATTCCTCCATGGTCGCAGGTGCTTTCTTTTCCAGATTTGTGACCGTCTTCTTGGCGGACATGATCTGACGCGCGGAGGCCTGCCAGCCGTCTCTGGTCTGCTTCTCTTCCCTGCGCAGACGCCTGCGGGCATAATCCTTGGATTTCTCTTCCGAGCGCTCCGCAGAGGCTTCCGCAAATTCTGCTCTGTACTCGGCGCCGGTCTGCTGATCACGGAATCTGGTACGACTGAAGGCGCAGTTTTTCACACGCTCCACCTTTTCCAGAAAGAGCTTCGCCGTATGAATCCGCCCTCTGTGTTCCCGATGCTTCGCCGGCATATTCTTTTCCGCATACCGGATGCCTTCCAGCATCTCTGTGGAATCGTTCAGCTCCTTGGAGGAAAGCAGCACATAATAGGGATCCTGAATGAGATCCAGCCGCGCATCCATCCATTCCTTGACTTCTTTCAGGAGGGTGATCTTCTTATTGATCTCTGTGACGCGTTCCGCAGGCAGCTGGGCTTTTCCTTCCACCACCCGCTCTAAGAACCGTTCCATCTTCTCCGCCTGATCCGTCAGGGCATAGTTTGCCTGCAGATTTCTGGTGAACTCCTGATCGTTATTGAACCGGAACTGTTCCAGCCCAATCCCGAGAAAGGCATTAATCTCCTGCTCGTTGGGATCCATTTCCGGCAGTGCATCAACGCCGTGCAGTTCCAGCTGTTCCTCAGCCCGCTGCGCTGCAAAGGTCTTTGCCGTATCCCGGTAGCCCTTCTTCGCCTCGGCTTTTCTCGTGCGCTTGATCTTCTGGTTCAGACTGAGGCTGCTCCATCTGGCGTTAAAATCATAATCGCCGGTAGCCATCTTGCCATGCCTGCGTCCCCGGTAGGCATACTGCTTGATATAGAAAAAGGACTGCACGGTATCGTTGATATCGTCATGGGTGATCTCTGCCGGTACCTGCAGCGGAATGATCACCGGCACTTCTTCCACAGCCTTTTTGACCGGGTTGTTTTTGCCGCGGTAGCGCTTGTTGGGTTTCAGCATGTTGTCGCGATAATGCTGGAGACCCGGATCTGCCTCTGCCTGGCGTTTTCTCTCCGCTTCGCGCTTTTTCGCCTCTTCCAGATCCTTCTTCTTATCCTCCTCACTGAGGACGATCATGTTCTCCTTGTAGTGGGCAAACTCATCCCCTTCTTGTTCCGGGACATCGGATTTCTTCTGCTCCCGACCCGGAGCCTTCCCGGCGGACTTGCGTTCCTGCGCTTTCTGCTCTTCCTCCTGATCTCTGCGGATCAGGTCGTCCAGAAAGCTGTTGCCCCCCACAGACGCATTGTCATCCATTTGGATGACGTTCTGCGGCTGATAGACACTCTCGTTCAGTTTGATGATCTGTTGTTCATTCTCCGGAAACTGTGACATGGCTGGTCTCCTTTTATATGATGTTGCGGTCAAAAGTGCCATGCGCAGCAGATTGCTGTTCATGGAACTCTCTGAACTGCAGCTTTCTGTCCACGAGAACCGTGCTGTTCATCAGGGTGCGATACTGGTCCGCGACGAGCTCCTGATAGTTCTCGGACGCCTCTCCTTCATACATGTTCTTCGGGATCTGCACCGGCAGTGCCTGCAGCTTCGCAAGGATCTCCGCCGGCATCTGCTGGAGCATCATCTCCGGCTGCGGCATAGCTGCATGACGGCCCTTCTTCTCCTGCTGGATCGGCTGCTGCTGCATGGTCAGTTCTACTTGCTGCTGTCTTTGTCTGGTAATCTCCGCCATAATGAATATCCTCCTTTACAACCTTTATACGAACCGGATCACCCGGTGGCAAAAAATCGCGATAAAAATTTTAAAATATGTTCCGGTCATCCTACGAGATCGCCAGGATCCCTCTCCGGAGCAGGGTGGACGGCAGCAGCGACTTCGCGTCTCCCGTCAGATACTGGAGAAAGGTCTCGATCTTATCGTTGGCTGCTACAAAATAGATCCGGTTTCCCATCCGATTCGCCGCCTCCACCGCAGAGACGAATTGGTTTAAAAGTCCTGCCATATAGGACGGGGAAGAGGTGTTGTAGATCAGATCGATGGAGAGATCCTCTTCTCCGGATACGTTTGTGATGACCACTCCCACAGGCTTATCCGCTTCAAAGGCCGCGACGGAAAGCTTGTCCTCGCTCTTTTCCAGATAGTCGCCGCTCCCCGTAGTGTTGTACAGGAACATCTTCAGGAGATTCTTTTCCTTCACGAGAAGCTTTCCGAGGCTGTCCACCCGTTCCGGATATTTTAAGGCGCGGAGCCTTTGCACCCCGGGGAGTTTTTCCAGCTCACTCATCCGGATGGCGCAGATCCACTCCCGATCCTCCACGGCGAAGCCTTCGGCTTTCAAAAAGCCCTCGATCCCGTCATTGTTTTCAAAAAAACTGGCGCGGATCTCCTTGACCCCGCTTCCGCTGACCAGATCCCTCAGTTCCTCGATGAGATCGTGCGCTGCGCCCAGTTCTCTGAATTCCGGCGCGGTGAAAAGCCAGGTGATCTCCGCGGACTTCTCCTGATCCTTTTCCTTTATGCGCGCCACCACTGCGGCGCAGGGCGTCTCGTCCTCGATCATCCCCAGCCGGATCATCGTGGGCTCCTCCGGTTCCTCCGGAAGGAATGTCTGGAAATATTTGATGTTTTCTCTCGTGATCCTGGTTAACTCCATAGCAAAACCTCCTCATGGTTATTGATATATATAGAGGGTCAAAAGTGCCATGCGCAGAATACGCATGTGCACTTTGCGTGAATAGGCGCTCTGGCGGTGCTAGACGTCCAGTGGACGTCTGCTCAGCACGGACCGGAGCGGAGCGTAGAGGCCAGCACGCCGAGGCGCCTTTCCACGCAAAGGTCACAATGTCACTTCGTGACATGTGACTTTTGACCCGTAAATCTATCATGGCCCTTCCAAGGGTCCTGCGGCCTCGCCGTTCAGCATGGTCTTGCCGGCGTCCGCGGCGGTGATCGTCTTCAGATCCTTGGGATACTCCGATGCCGGGATATCCGAGATCGTTAAATACATGTTGCTGGCGTAGCCCACCAGGCCCTTATAGATGATGAGCGTCCGCCGATCGCCGGAGTTGGCCATTTCCAGCACGTAGCCGTGGTACCCCTCCGGGATGTCTGCGATGCTGTCGTTCTTTTCCGTTTTGGTGCTGTGGAGCGTGAGGGAGGTGCCGATTCCCGTCACCTTATAGGTGTAATAGGTTTTGCCGTCTTCTTCCACGGCCTCCTCTTCCTCCGGCTTCTCCTCCTCAGCAGCGGCATCCGGCTTTTCCTCTTCCGCAGCGGGTTCCGAAGATGCTTCCTGTCCTTCGATCTCCCCCACCACGTCCGCTTCGTTCTCCGTTGACTGTGCTTTCTCCGCTTCCTTCAGTGCCTGATCCGCCTGCTCGATGATGGTCTGGTAACCGGTCAGATCCTGCTTCTCCGTCGACACGGTCCGCTTTTCTTCGGTCTCCGTCTCCGTGGTGGTCGCAGCGGAGCCGTACAGTTTCATGAATTCCCGGTATTCTTCATCCGACATATTATAGTCTTCTTCGGTGGGAGCCTCCGCCTGCAGGGACGCATCCGCGGCCTCCTTCTCGCCGGGGCGTCCTTCCTTGGCGTATACGCCGATGGCCACGCCGCCGAAAACCACATAACCGCAAACCATGGCGGCAATGATCACCGCCCATTTGTTCCACTTAAACTTCTTCATGTTCAGTAAGCTCCCTCCAGCGTAAATTGAAACGCATCCGGATCCGCATCGCCCTCCACGTGCATCACCAGCGTCCCGTCGCTGTTCATCTTAATGGTGCCGGATCCGTTTTCATAGACCACAGTCTCCGTCACATTGCCGTCCGGCGCATACTCCATATCCGTGCGCTTGCAGTTGATCAGCTGCAGCCCGCCCCGGGATGTGGTGGCTTCAAAATCGATAAACGCGGCATTGTTGGAATCGATCTGCCAGCTGCTCATGCCGATCAGGTTGGTCCCGTCCGTGTCCCAGATGTCCAGGGATGCATTCGCCTGATCCGGATCCGTCCACTGTCCCACGTAGTCCGCCGCCACGGCCATCTTGCCGGGGGATGCGAGCTTCACGATGATCAGGATCACAAAGGCCGCGATCGCGGCCATCGCGATGATCAGGATCAGCTTCGCTGTGTTCTTGTTTTTTTCTCTCATGAGAAGATACCTCCCTAATTAAAAATCCTGTCCGGGATTTTGTCCGCGTTGCGTCCGCTCCTCAGCCAGATCGTCAGCGCCGCAAAGAGCCGATGGATTTTTTTTCTCACGTTCGGGTCCCGGGCTTTCATGTCCGGGCTCAGTCGTTCGTCCAGCTGCCGCAGGACGTCCTTTAAGTTTTCCCCGATGCCCTGGTCGATCTTCAGGTCATCCACAAAAGATTCAAATTCCGGCTTGGATAAAAAGCCGTGATACGCGCCGGTGGCGCTGGGCGGGTCCTTTAAGACCACCGATTCCACGGCGATCCGCCGTCCTCGTTTATGATACTTAAACAGCAGGTTTTCATTTTTCGCCAGGTTCTTGTAATCGTCCACTCCTGCGATGAGTCCCAGCATCCGGATGGTGTTGATCTGGTTCAGCGCCTTGTCGGACATCCTAAGTTCAAAGCCTGCCTTGTTCTCGCCCATCATCCGGCTGTATTCGGAAAATTCGGAAATCCCTTCTCTGGAAGCCAGACCGTCCTCCGCCGTCGCTGTCCTTGTGTTAAAGGGCAGGATCGTGGCGCCGTCCTTACCGAGACAGCTGGCCAGGTTGGAAAACCGGTGCTGATCTTTTTTCACATTGTCGCTTCTGTTTTTCCGCTCCTGGGTATTCAGCTTGTTCTCCTCGTCCGTGGAGAAAAGCTGTTCCTGCCGCAGCTGCCTGCCGGTGCGTTTCCGCCGGCCGTCATCGTCGGCGCTCATATCCGTGCTCTCTTCCTCCACGAGCCGCACCGCTTCCTCTCTGACCACGGAACGGATATGTCCTTCCTGCACCGCCATCACCATTTCCTCATAGGACACGGCGCCGTTCTGGATCGCTTCATCACTGAGCACGTATTCCGACAGGTCGTCTGCCATGAGGCGGCCCTGCTTCTCCACGCTCTTCTTCAAAAGCTGCACTGCTGCCATCTTGCGATGCCCCCGCGGCGTCCAGGGCTTCACATTTGCTTCGTATTCCTCGCAGGCACTGATCACGGTCGCCCCCTGGTTTTTCGCCAGAGACCGGATCTCCGCCCGGTCTAACTTCAGTCCCTGCTCCGGCAGCCAGGTCTCCTGGGTCATGGCGGCGCGGTACACATCCACTGCTGCCGTCACGTGATCCATGTAGTTGTTGCGGTCCCGGTCCTTGTCCCATTCCGATTCATTCTGATTGAAATCGATGATGGTCTGGTAGTCGCCGACCTCCCGGCTCTCCTTATGCTCTCCGTACTCCGGTCCTTCGTCCTCCTGCTTCGGGGTTTCCTCCTGCAGATCCAATTTCTCAACATCCTCGCCGTGACGGGACATGGGATCCTGTTCCTGTTCCGATTGCGCGAGAAAGGACAGATCCTCCTCTTCGGAGTATCCGCCCGGCTTCAATATGGTTTTCTTTTGTTCTTCACTGAGCTTCAGCGCCATAACCGGCCCTTCCGAAAAAACGTTTCCTTACATTGCCTGCGCCGCGTATCCGTTGGCTGCCATAATGATGTTCTGCACCTTTTCCTGCTCTAAATCCGGGGTGGCCGGATAAGCACGCACCGCTTCAAAAAACCGGAGCAGAATATCCCGCTCCATAAGAAGGGGCCAGCTGTCCGAGCCTGTAATGGCAGAAACCAGGTTGATGACGTATGCGCCCTTGTCCGTCAGGAGCTGCCGGGTCTCAATGCAGGCCTTATCCGTCAGCAGCGCGGTCTCCGCGTGGATCCCGCAGAAGGCGTCTTCGATGATCAAGTCAAACCGGTTCCGCCCTCCGTGATTCACCAACTTCTCCAGATAAAGGGACGCATCGGCGATCGTCAGATCCAGCCGCCCGCTGCGGCGGAGATCCTCCATCCCGAAATAGCGCTGCGCGACCTGCTCCATCACAGGATCCACTTCCACCACCGTGATATGGGCATCCGGCAGATCCCGCAGAAGGAATCGCGGTACCTCCAGCCCCGCACCGCCCATGACGAGGATCTCTTTCGGTGGCGCCTCCTTCATTTCTCTGGACACGGTCTCCCGGAGCCTTCTGGCGTATTTTAAGACCGGCTCTCCTGTCAGGGCCGGATCCAGCCACATGGCCGACTGGCAGATGTCCTCCACATAGAGCATCCGCGCAGGGCCGTATTCCAAGTCCTCCTCCAGGATCTCGATGTGGGGGTTGAACTGACTGGTTTCAATGGTGTCGATGACTGCCATAGTTTCTGATCCCTTCTTTTTATGCCTGCAGCTGCTTCGGCAGATAGATGCCTTCCATGATGAGATCCGCGATGTCCTCATCCTTCTCATCCAATGCCTTCCATGCGCCGACGCCCTTCTGCTGCCCGATATTCTCCGAGAAATTCTTCACCTTCTCCCGGTACTGCTTCGTGTTTTCATCATAAGACAGATTCTTGAACTGGCGGGTTACGTCCTTGGGATCCTCAATCTTCTGCAGCCATACCAGTTCCACCGCCTTCTGATTGCTCCTGTCTGCCAGGATCGAATCGATGCTGCGGATCTCCGTCACTCCCGGCGTACCGCTGGCGGAGTTGTGGACGATCAGCTGATTGCCCCTGATGCCGACGATGGTGAGATAATGGGCCCCGGAAAGCAGCGTCAGCGCGCTGTCCCCTTCCAATGCCTCTTTGACCACATCCTTGAACTTCTGCCGGAGATTATGCAGGGCGTTGGTATCTTTCCCCAGATTCTTGCCGCTCTGATCCGTAAACCCGTTCTTCTGCTTCGCAGCCAATCCCGGCTGAAACACCATCTTGCGCACCGCGGTGTTTTTCTTTCCGGCCTTTTCCAGCTGGTTCAGGTAAAAATCCGCCACCATGTAAGGATTGCCCATGGGCGATCTTGTCCGGTTTTTACTCTGGTTTTTGATGGTAAACTCTTCGATCTCGCTTTTCTGCGTCTCGTAGGATTCGTCATCGACCCCCAGCTCCTCTTTCGTTTTCAGCGCAGGCTGAAACGCCCGGAACTTCTTTGCCGTCACCGTCTTGTAGCCCGGCTCGTTCCGGAGGAAATGGTTGATGATGGCAGACCCGGCGCAGGACCAGCAGTCGTTGGAGCCGCCAGCCTGTTCTTCGTAGGTTTTGTCCAGATTCGTCTTCAGCTGGATGTTATGCCGGGATTCCTTCCTTGCTTCATGCTGATCCACCCGGTCCTTCATAGTGCCGTCGGTTCTGATCAGGTGCTTTACGATCTCGTCATAGTAATCATAGACTTCCTTGGCTTGTCCCTTCAGGTCCTTATAAAGGAGCCCGCCGTCCATGATCCGGTTTCGGAGCGCCACTGCCACTTCCAGACCCTTTCCTTCTGCCGCATAGGGAGAGATATCGATCTTTTGCAGATACTCCGGCGGGAATTCGATCTCCTGATTCTCGGAAAACTGCACCACATACTCCTCATAGTACAAAAACAGATCAAACAGCTGATCCGGGCAGTGCCCATCCATGACGTTGAAATTGCGGGTGATCTGTCCGCGGAGCTGGATCGCTTCCTTCAGGTTGGCCGGCTGCTGCTTCACCATGGTGTAGGTCTGACCGTTGGTATGCTTGTACGTGATGATCTCACCCTGCTGATACCGTTCCTGATCCAGCAGGTTAAAAGGATTCTGCACACTGCCGTGGAAGCGGGTCAGTTTGTCGTCCTGGTATTTCGTCTTTTTCTTATCTTTGCGGTCGTTGATCACCACCTTGTACAGAGAGTCCTTCTTGACCTCTTTCTTCTTTGTCTCCTTTTTGCTCTTCTTTTCCACCGGCGTTTCCAGCGTCTTCACAGTCTTCGCAGTCTTCTCCTGCTCCTTCTGCTTTGCCTTCTCCATCTTCGCCTTTTCGGCGAGATGCTCTTTCAGGCGCCGCTCTTTATTTCTGATGAGCTTCATAAGGGTGGCCTGGGCAGCCTTCTTTGCCTTAGGATCCTTCATGGTGGTCTCACAGGCCGCATGCAGCTTCATCAGCATATCCAGATCCACGCAGGCGGTAATATACTCTGCCTCTCCCGGGTCGTTGTTCATGGAGAGCATGAGTTCCTTCTTGGCCGCAGCCTTTTCCTGCAGGCTCTGCTTGATCAGCTTCATCTGCGCGTCATCCAGCTTGGCCTGAGAGGAGATCTTTTTATCCGTCTCAATGTTAATGCGAGCCATCTTATTCGTGACCACAGACTCTTTCTGCAGATTCTCTTTTTTCAGTTCCTCATAAGCCGGCGGTTCCTGCACCTCGGTCTCGATCTTCTGGGGCTGAAAGATCTCCGGGTTATGCACCTGGGCGATGAGCCTTTTGTTCATTCTGGGTTTGCGTTTCTTCAGATCCGCATCCAGCTTTCTCACCTGCTGATCCTTCTTGATCTCTTCCGGATTAGGGGGCTGATGTTCTTTCTTATTCGCAAGGATCAGTTCCGGCACTTCCTTGTTGACCACGATCTCCTGCTGTTTATCTTTTTCTAACCGAAGCTGTTCATCCATGGTATTTTCCCCCCTTTCAGTACGCAGCCGCATATGCGTTGGTGACGCCAAGCCAATAGGCTGCGGCGTAATGCTTGTGTTCCTCCACGTGGTAATCCGCCCGCTTCTGAAACAAGCCTTTCAGGTTCTCATAATCGTTCTTTTCATCCATATAGGCTTCCATAAAACTTTCGGTATTGCCCGCAAGGCGTTCCGAAATATCATCCAGCAGCGCCGTGCCCACGCCCCTCCGGCGGTACTTCTCCGGCACAAACAGATACTGCAGCAGCAGGGTGTCCTGTTCATAGCCCAGCGCTGCGATCCCGCAAAGCTCTCCCTCCTCATCCACCGCGCCGAAAAACGCGGAGGAGTGTTGTATGGCTTCCGGGGGAAATACCCTGTCAATCGTCACGCGATCCATATGACTGTCAAAATAAATTACTTCCATGGTCGTTTCCCTCCTTACTTCCTTACTCTTCTTCCATCCGTTCAAACCGAAGATCCACACCCCTGCGTTCCTGATCGTCGATCCAGAGCAGGGTGTCGCTGCCGTCTCCGCTGGGGATGATGACGCCTGTGCCTTTTTGATATGCGGTCTCCACGCCGCCGGTCTCGCTGGTGTCCATGTTGGTGCGGACACAATCCTCATAATGCAGCCCACCCACGCCGTCGTCGTAGGTAGCGGTGCAGCTCCATGTGGAAAAGGAGCCCTCGCCTCCCGGGATATAGATCAGGATCTCATAGCCCTTATTGCGCTTCGTATTGGGCGAGATGGTCAATATGGCCTGCCCGCCGGTGGAATCCAGATATTCGCCGTTCCAGTCGAAGGCCTGATTATTCGGCGGCGTCATATCCACCTCTTCCAGTTCTTCCTCCACTACTGCGGCAGCTTCCGCTTTCTTTTCCTCTTTCTGCGCATCCTTGTCCCCGCAGGCGCATAGCCCGATGACTGTCAACGCAAGGAGGATCGCAATCCCCTTTTTCATTTCGTTTCTTTCCTTCCCAGATTTCTCTTATGCTTCCTCCGGCTTCTCCAGGTTCACATACACCCAGGCCAGCCGCGGCGTAATGGTGACGACTCCCGGCGCACTCATGAGAATCCCCTTGATGATCTCATCCCCCGGCTCCACCGTCACGGTAAACCGGCGGGTTTTCTTTTCAATGGCAGCAGCCGTGGTCCGAAGAAGCGACATCATCTGCGCATCCGTCAGCGTCCCGTCATGCTCCGCGCCCACGATCCAGTAATGTCCCGGAGAAAGTTCCTCCGTCAGCACCATGCCCAGAATATCCTCTCCCTTCACATAGGCAAAGGAGAGTTCCGGCTCTATGACGCGGCCGATGTAATCCTCGATTTCCCTCCGCAGTTCCTCTCCCGCTTCTGAGAAAGGACGGGCGTTTTTGTTGGCCTGAAAGGAGGGCCGCAGGATATCCAGTTCCATCAGATCCCACTCGTTCAGCCGGTAGAGATCCGATTCCTCTGCAAAATCCGTAAAGCCGAAGTCCTTTAAAAATGCCGTGAAACTCTCCGACTCGTATTGCGTCAGGAGATACTGGATCTTCACCATAATCTCCGCTTCCTGCTCCCCTTCCGGGAAAAGATAGGTGCCGGCCGCCACGGACAGGAGCCTGGAGATCAGAGTGTTGCCGATCTTTTTGCGGCGGGTGTCCCTCCGCACGAAGATGGAGCGGATCATAATGGAGGCGCTGCCGTCCTCCTCCGCCATCAAGACGCCTGCAATGGCGCCTGCGGTCTGTTTTGACTTGTCGTCCCGAGCCCCGATGCAAAGATATCCGAGGCCGATGGGCTCCACGTCTATCGCTTCCAGCTCCTCATAAAGATCCGGCAGGATCACATCCCGGTAGTCCGGCAGATTATTCTTGGTAATCGCTTCATAGTAGATCACGGTTTGATGCACTCCTTACACATTACGTTCCGGCAAACTCTGCCTTCAGCAGGGCATAGACGCTGAAATACTGATCGTTGCCGTAGCCCTTGAAAATGGTCTGTACCAGCAGCGGCACCAGGTAATTGGTAAACACACGGGTCTGATATTCTTTCTTGATCTGGTCCTTGCCGTTTCCGTCAAGCTTTGTCAGATCCAGACCCAGGCGCTTGCCGATGGATTTTTCGATCTGCGCCACCTCGTCGGGATGGGACTGGGCAGAGATTTCCATATCCTGCTTGAGCCAGGCGATAAACTGCTTGGACCGCGTGTTGTAGGTGTTGGTATCCACAGCCCCCTGTTCCTCAGACGGCTTCGTAAACCAGCCGCCGGCATTGATCCGACCCTTCATGCCGCCGTAGATCTTTTCAAAGATCAGAGCCTGCATCACCTCGGCGCCGGTGAAATCATAGTTGTCCTGATACTCCATCTTGTTATGCTCGATGGATTCCTGCTGGTTCTGCATGGTGCCAAAAGCCAGATCCACATCCTCGTCGCTGAAACTCTCCTGCTCCCAGATCCGGGAAGTGTCTGCATCCACGCTGCGATCCAGCGCATTGAGCAGCTTCTCTTTGCCCTGATTCTTCTTCTGGGTCTCCGCGGTCTGTTCCACCGAGGTGTTCCTCTTCGCATACCCGATCATGAGAGAAGGACTGGAGGTCATCTCTTCCGGCCCCTTCTCGGTATTGAGGGAGTACTGATTTTTCTGTCCGCTGGTCAGAGCCTTTAACTGCTCGCTGATATCGCTTTCTTCAAACTGCCGGTTTTTCTCCCGCTTGCGGGCCTCCCGGAAGGCTTCGTCGTAGCTCATTTTCGCCCGGTTCAGCACACCGATGTATTCCAGGAACAGGACGCGAAGCTCCGCTTTCCCCTGACACTGGGTGTAGAAGAAGCTTTGCGCTTCCTTGACCAGCGCAGAAAACTCTTTTTGATTGTCCGCGATCTTATCCGGGGTGGCTGCAGGAAATCCATTGAAGTGACTCCTGTATTTCGTGCGCAGGGTTCTTACCTTTTTCCCGAACTCTCTTGCCGCGCCATTGCTCACGGATTTTTGGATCTGCTTCTGCAATTCGTTTGCGGAAGCGCGGATGTAAGCATCCGGATCGCCTTCGACGGTCTTCGGGTTGAAGGTTCCGTGCAGCGCATTGAGCTCACCGCCTTGCTGCTGAATGTTCTGCAGAGCATTGAACGGCGTATAGCCTTCCGTACGGGTTCCGTTGTCCTTGCTCATCAGCTTCATCTCATCTTCGGTGATCTGCTTTTCCCCGTACCGTTCAAAGGAAAGATCCTGCTCCGTGGATTTATTCATCCCGTGAATGCCGGATGCCATTTTCGTCACCGGAGAAAGGAGGGATACCAGCGGCGCCGCCAGATATTTTGCGCCCAGTTTGATGGGCTGTTTCTGGAAGACATCACCGGTGTTGATCCCGGCGTTCTGGGTCACCTCCGCCACAAAGTTGGCGCAGTTTCTGGAAACCACATTAAAACCGCCTGCAGGATAACGCTCCGCCTCCAGCAGCATCTGATTGATCTGCCGGTTCGTGGCCTGATAGGTCTTAGCCGCAGCAAACCGGCTGTCTCTCTCATCCCACAACGCACCGGGCATCAGCGCGCCGCTTGCGGCCTGATCCGCTGCGTTCAGCGCGGCACCTTTGAGACCGTCAAGACCAAAGCCGCCCCTTGGACCATAGCCCATGTCGATCTTGTGCCGGATCATTTTGCCTGAAAGCGGATCCCGCTTTGTGTAACTGAGCCGCATCCAGGAATGATTGGCATTCACAAAATCAGTCTGCCCCTCATTGGTCTGCGCCCGGGATCCCACCGTGACAGTCGGCGCCTGTTTCGGATCCTCTGCCGTCTCCAGCGCCCAGTTCATGGGCACGCGGCTGGTATCGGACATCACCTCCTGATCGGAAGCGCCGCCTCTGACGTTCTCGATCTCTTTTGCAATCTCATCCTGCTTTTCCTGGGTGGCGATCTTGGAGGTCTTTTGCATGGAGTTTGCGCCGTTGATCTTTTTCTTGGTCCAGCGGAGGGCAAAATTGACGCCCTTGACGATGCCGTTTCCGAGCCATTTCACCGGCTTTCCGATGTAATGAAGCCCGCCGAAAAGTGCCCAGCCGGCGTATTTTGCGACCTTCTCTTTCGTGCTGAGTCCTTTGGGGGTGAAATTGCGGTTCGCCACCGCCTTCTGCTCGATATCCACCTCCGTCGCGCCCTCCGGATTGGCTTCTTCCATGCCGCCGGTCAGGGCAAAATCATCTTTGGATCTCTTTTTCTTTGCCCGGACATTCTCAAACTTCGGCATTTGCAGGCTCTCGCGTTCCTGCCTGCGCTGTTCGCGAATCTGAGCAGCCTCTTCCATGGCTCTCCGTTTCGCTTCCTGCTTGGCCTCGGCCTGCTGCTCCTCGTTTACCTCGTGCTCGCCGTTTTCGTCCTCATACTCGCCCTCTTTGAGACTCTCGTCCAGTTTCTTCAGTTCCTGCTCGACCTTCTCATCCTCATCCTCACTGAAAGGCAATTCATCGTAACTCTTATCCAGATCGACATCCTCCGGATTCAGCTGCTCCTTCTCTTCCTGCTCTTGTTGGTCTTCGTCTTCGGAGCCTGCGTCGTTGATGGAAAAACGAACCTGGTTTTGCGCATTCTTTTCCTGCTGCTCCTGCTTGGCCTTCTTCCGTTTCTCCGCCTGCTCCTTCTCAAGCTGCTTTCTGGTCAGCCATTTTTCAGGGAGGGCATAGGGATTTTCTCCCAGACCCATGGAGCCGCGCAACACAAAGAAGATGTACCGTAGTTTCCCCTCTTTGACCTGCTTCATGGCATAGGAGGAAAGATCCAGGCGGTTATCCTCGCGATCCGTCCCCTTCCTGCTCTGTAAGACGTTCATCACAGACTGGATCTTCATCCCGTCTGTGGTTCTTTTGTAAAGCTTCGCCCACTCGTAGATCTTACGGCAGAGTGCCTTGAAGGGATCCTGCCTTTCCTCTGCGGTGGTGCTTCCGGTGTATGCGAAGGCGTAGGAGCGCACCTTGTCTGCCTTGGCACAAATCTGGCGCATCATGGTTTGATACTCTATCTGGAGCTCCGCCTCATTCTTGATCTCATCGTTCTCCACCTGCAGCTGCAGGACTTTCCCGGAAAGAAGCGGATACAGTTCATCGATGGTCTGCTGTACCTCCGCAACGGCGGAGTTTCTCTCCTTGTCCGCAAACAGGCCGAGAACGCCGGTTTTGTATTTTCCAAGGTCGCTCCGCCACTTCTGCCACATTCTCAGAATGCCATTTTCTTCCCCTTCCTTCGCTTCGATATTGGCCGCTTCCTGCTCCGCCAGAAGCCGCTCAATCTCCTGCTCCTCCAGTGGCTTTTCTTCCTGAACGGGTTCCTCCTCCGCCTGAGGCTTTTGCTCCTCTTCGACCTTCTCTTCCGGCTTTTCGCCCTTCCCTTCCAGTTCCTTCAGACGGTCTTCGTATTTCTTGCGATCCGCTGCATCCTCTGCATCAAGACGCTTGTAGGTCTGCAGGGTGTTTTTCATCTCCTCCGGATCCGCAGACCCGAGAAGCGCGCGGAAACGGGCGAGGGACTTCTCCTCTCTTTTGCTCGTGAAAGCACCGGTATCACCGGAATCACGACCAAGTGCCGTCATCTCCGTATCGATCTCATCCGCGGAAAGTTTCTTGGTGCCGGCCTTTTCATTGTCCAGGGTCATCCGTCCGCTGAGTTTTCCTTCAAACTCGTTGCTGCCTGTGATCAGCGGCGCGCCGATGACCATCACCCGCGCCCAGAGATGATCCCCTTTCTGGAACAGGTTGTTGTTGGTCAGGATCTCCACGGTCCGGTAGGAAGCCTGTCCGAACTTCGTCAACATGCCGCTTGCCAGATTGCCGACGCTCTTTGCCAGGAGGAACCGCTCGTCCTTCGGATCCTTCACCGCCTCCGTGAAATCATCGCAGGCCTGTTCCAGCAATCCAAAGGTTGCGGCGATCTTTGCCGCTTCGGAGCCGATATCCGTATTCGCGTTAAAGGTGCCGGAAAGCGCGGTATGGAGGTTATCCAAATGGTCGAGGATATGCTGATAGAATTCTGCACCCTCCGCATCGTCCTTCTGCTCTGTAAACAGGGAAGCCCACATGCTCGCCAGGTTATCAAGATAGGTCTTGCCGCTCTCCAACCCCGTGGCAGTCTCTTCTTCTTTCTTTTTGGAAGCGGTCTTCAGCCCTTCTCCGGAGGCATTGGCCGCCTCCTGGACCTCATACATCCGCAGCTCTTCCTCGGAGAAGTCTCCCTCTCCGTTCTTTTCCCGGATCAGGCGCATCTTTTCCGCATATTCCTCTCCGGTCAGCTCGCCGTAGGTGCTGTTGCAGAAAACGGCATAGCGGCTCTCCGCATAGCCTTCGATGGTAGACTTCATCTTCAGGGCCTGGCGCACCTTCGCCAGATTTTCCTCGCTGACGGCCGCGTTGGCATCCGCGCGTTTGGAAAGAAGCTCCTGGATCTGGGTGGCCGCCAGATTGTACCGGAGCAGCCGCGGCAAAAGATCCGGGAAGGTGGCGTCTGGTACTCTTGCCACGAGTCCGGGATCAAACCCCAGATAGGTGTTGATGACACGGTTGATGGCGCGAGCCACCTCCGGCGCCGTGGCTTTATTCTTGTCCTCCAGGTCCAAAGGCAGGATCCGCTCGTCCTCCTTCACGCTGCTCATGGCGTTGAAGCACCGCTCCGCAAGACCCTTCCGCATGTCCTTTTCTGCCTTGATCCTGGCCTGTCTTTCCTCTTCGGCCCGTTTTTTGGCTTCCTTTTCCGCCTCACTCACGCCAAGGGTCCCGGCCTTTTCTTCCTTGAGCTGCTTCTGGAAGACCTCTTCCCGGTCGGGATTGTATTCTTTGAATTTGTACTTGTCTTCAAAATCCGGCGTTTCGTCAAACTTATCCAGCAGGAACCGGTTTGCAAGCCGGGTGATGACAAGCAAACGGTTACGCAGCGCCGGCACCGTCGCCTCCAGACCCGTCTCATAGGCGGTGGGAGTGGCGGTCAGCAGATGGAAAAGGTCCTTCCGGATCTTGCCGATGGCCGTGATGGCATCCGCTTCCCGGTTATCCTTCCAGTCCACGCGCTCCTTGAAATCCTTCGTCTTCTCTTCCCGTTCTTTCTTGGGAGTCTTCTCCTTCTTCTCCTGCAGATCCTTGATCTCGTTTTCGATCTCTCTGGATTTCTGATCCAGATCTCTTGACTTTTTCCGGTCAAAGCGGGTGGAATCCCGTTCGATGGCGGTGATCTCTTTCATCACCTTCTTCATCTCGTCTTCTTTGACCTTGAGCTGATCGGACAGTTCTTTCTGCTCTTTTTCGTCATCCTCGACCCATTTTTTCAGGTCTTCATAGGGTGTCTTCTGCTCCCTTGCCAGCTTTTCCATAAACTCGTTGACCAGTTTTTGTTCGTTCGGATTCAGCCGGTCGATGTGCTTTTTGATGTCATCATCGGTGATGGAGGCATCGGTGAGCAGCCGCAGCTTTGCAAACAACGCAAGACCGGACGCGGGATTCAGCAGTTCCCTCGCCACCTCTGCGATACTCATATCTTTCTGGTTTTCAACGAGGTCTTTCCGTTCCTCCTTCTTGATGCCCCGGGCATCCTGACGAAGCTCGTTGTACTCGTCCACCATGGTCATAAAGACCTTCTCATGGGGGAACTGTTTCTTTCCCGCCAGCTTGTTACGGATATCCTCCTTCGTCAGGGGATGGATGGTCTCATACATCCGGGCGGGGTCTTTTATGTCTTCCTTCCCGGTGACCCCTGCTTCCTGGGACTGGGAGAGAACTTCATAGATGGTATTGCGTCTGGTGGGCACCAGATAAGCAAGCAGTGCCAGACGGAAGGTAAAGAGTTTCTGTTCATCCGTCGTCAGCATCTTATACATGCCCAGCATATTCCGGGCGGTTTTCGGGCTGTTCATGAGCCGCCCCGATTCCGCCCTCGGATCCTTGACCACCTTCTCTGCATCCTCTGTGGTCAGGAACTTCTTGTCGTTTAACTCCCGGGCAACGGCCTTGTCCCGGTCCTTCATCAGCCCATCGATCTTATCGGAGGTATCATTCTTATTGACCTTGCCGGAGGCCTTCAGCAGCCCTCTCTTTTCCGCTTCCTTATCCTGCAGCTCTTTTCTCTGCTCGTATTTGATGCGAGCCAACACAGCCCTCTGGGCATCGGTCATGCCCATGCGCCATTTGTCTTTTACCGTGGCAGGATCCAGCCCCTGCATCAGCAGCATGTATTTGTGACGGTTGCTGAGATGCTCATAATCGATCTCAAAAGGCTTCGGTTTGTCGCCGCCGGTAAAGAAATTCTTGACGGAATTCCAGGCGCCTTTGAGACCCCCCTCTTTCTTCTTCTCTTCTTTCTTCTTCTCAGCTTCCTTCTGCGCTTCCTCTTCCTGGGAAAGGGGTCCCACATAGTTCTTGCTGTCGCCGCCCGTAAAGAAATTTTTGGCGGAATTCCAGGCGCCTTTGAGGCCCTTCTCTTTCTTTCCGCCCTTCCGGGTCCTGGCTTCCTCGGTGAGCTGTCTCGAATTCGCCACATCCATGATGTCCCGGCGGTTTTCCCCAAGACCTTCTTCACCGATCATATTGTTCTGGCCTTCCTCGTCCATCGCCTGGAACTTCTGGATCTCCTCCAGATTGACCTGATGACCCTCCTCCTGCGTAAGCGAAGAAACCATGCTGAGCGTATCCTTGTCCTTATCCCGGAACATGTCGTTCAGCGTCTTTTTCCTTAAGTGTTCGCCGGAATTGAAGTCGATGTGATGCTGCTCGACTTCCTCTTCCTCTTCTCCCGTTTTTTTATTTTTTTTCTTTTTTTGGGTCTCAAGGTCCGTTCCGTTCTCCAGATTCACCCCGCCGGTATTCATGGCATTATCCAGCAGCGCCATCTGATCCATCAGATTTCCTTTTTCCGTCATCTGCTCCCGGATATACTTCGCGCCTTTTCTGGTGTCCTGAACGGAATTGTCCGTAATGGTATAGCCGTTGCCGGCAACGCCGGTGCCGCCCAGCATCAGGCTGGAAAGAATCTGTCCTTCATCATCCTTGAGGGCGGCGTTTCGCATTTCGTTTTCAAGTTGATGGAGCTTTTTCTCAGCCTTTTCCTGCTCATCCTTGACCGATTCCAGTTGCTTCTTCTCGTCATCCGTGGGGTCCTCTTTCTTTTCCAGTTCCTCCCGCAGTTTTTTGAGCTTCTCCAACCCCCCTTTTGTTTTGTTAATTCCCTCATCCTTGAGTGTCTCGGTGGCCTCCTTAAAAGCATCGAGGCGGTTATAAGCGATCAGCACATTACTGACATGCACAAGGGCAGCCTGACCCTCTTTCTTGACGGATTCGTCATCATAGAGTGCCTTGGTGAATTCAGTTTCAAATTCTTCCGCTTCGATCTTCCAGTCGGGATGCTTATAGATCTCTTCAAATGCCTGGGTTTCGTATGCTTCCGCCATGTTGATTCCCCCTACTCTTCTCTGTATCCTCTGATGATCGCCTGCTGCAGCTCAGTGCCGACGCCCATGCGCCCTGTCTTCATGCACTCTGCGTCCACTGCTTCGACGAGATCCTGATAGTTGATCTCCCGGTTCTCCGCGGCGGCGCGATAAGCCACTTCCACGGAGATGGATTTGATATTGCTGCCGGTTAGGGTCAATGCCTGCGCCAGAAGCCGCAGATCGATCTCCTGCGACAAAGGCGTCCCCTCCGGAAATGCGCTCCTCCAAAGGGCGAAACGCGTCTCCTCCGAAGGCTCTTCGATGGGGATCATGTAAGTGATCCGGCGCTTGAAGGCCGCGTCAAAATTCTGCATATTGTTGGTGGCGAGGATGGAAATCCCCGGGTATTCCTCAATCTTCTGCAGGAGATAGCTGGTCTCCGCATTGGCATATTTGTCATGGGAGGAAGACACCTCGGTTCTCTTGGAGAACAGGGAATCCGCCTCGTCAAAAAACAGGATCGCGTTGGAGTTTCTCGCGGCATCAAACACCGCCCCCAGATTTTTCTCCGTCTCCCCGATGTATTTGCTGCTGATCTGGGAGAGGTCGATCCGGTAAATGTCAAGTCCCAGCTCTTTTGCAAGGACCTGGGCCGCCATGGTCTTGCCGGTGCCGGGCGGTCCGTAGAGCACCACGGAGACGCCGCGCCCGTAGGGAAGCTTCCTGCCGAAGCCGAAATCGTCGTTCACCGTCTTGCGGTACAGCACCCGGTCACACACCTTGCGAAGGGCTTTCTCTGCCCGGGGATCCACCTTGAGATCCGCCCAGGTAAAGGGACTCGTCAAGCGCTTTGCCGTATCCTTAAACTGTACGGCGCAGATCCGGCGGATCTGCTCTTCCAACGCATCCTTTGAGAGTTTATACGAACCATTCTGCACGCTGGCAATATGAATCGTATTGGTCAGCGCTTCCCTGATCCGTCCGGGATTCATGGCATATTTGGAGACCAGCTCGGAAAGCTCCATGTCCTCCGGGTAGAGGGCATTTTCTTCTCTTGCGAAGGTGGTCCACAAGGCAAGCTGCGCAGAGAAATCCGCATCCGGCATACTGATCCGGTAGATGGTACCCTCGATGCTCTCCTCCGCCCGCTCTGTCAGTGGTTTTTTCGTCCCGATAAAGAGCAGGTCCAGAGAGCTCTGCAGCTCCGAAAGGAAATAGGTACCGGGGAATGCCCCCTGCACCTCTTCCACGTTTTTGAGATAAAGCAGCACCTCGGAAAAGACGGATTTCAGTACCAGTTCCTTTGCCATGCTCTGCTGGCGGTTTCCGTCCAGGGACAGCAGTTTTTTCATATCCACCGCGATGACGGGAATATTGGCATCTGCGGAAAGCAGGCGCATCAAAAACTCCCTGCCGCTTCCATCTTCACCGCAAAGCTCCACGATCCCGGTGCTGTCTGCCCCCAGGATTGACGCGTACACATGCTCCAGCTCCTGCACCGTCTTCGGAAAACAGACATAATCGTCCTCGTCCGCCGGGCGCAGATAAGATGCCACAAGCCTGAGATCTCCCAGTGCTTTTGTCTCACCGCAGGAAGACAGCAGCGCCGTCCTGCAAAGCCGCACCGGACGGAAGAGCTCCTCGGTATCCCGTCTCGGATCGGCGTCTTCCAGAAAATAACGGTTTAAAAGGGAATCCGGATTTAAAAGCTCCGCCGGCTTCCGTTCCTCCTCCAGAAGATACAGTCTGGCAAAATCCAGCGCCAGCGCCCTGGTGGGATGTGCACTCTCTTCCTTTTCGCCCTGCAGGAGTCCGAAGATCCGCTGGTATTTCCGGTTCCTCGCAAACGCCAGCGCCATGAGATACAGCAAAAACTCCAGCTGGGTGATCCAGCCGCCGGACAGGAGGTTTGCGATGGGAAGGGAACGTTTTTCTTCCAGCGCTTCCCCCATCACCAGGTCGTCATAGATCCCGCGAACCAGATCCAGCGCCGGGAAAACGTTTTCTTCATGGGGCTCCAGAGAGCGCATCAGCGCAATATCTCCGGGGATGGCACCGATGCGGTCCGTCAGTTCCTCCGGGTGCTGCTCCCGCTGATAGATCCCGATGAGGCAGAGCATATCCAGAAAAGCAAACCATGTCGAAAGCTCCTCTGATGCTGTGGTCATGGGCATCCTGGGGAGCGCATTTTCATATTCTTCCAGGAACTCATAGGGATCCTGCATCATCTCTGTTTCCTGCTTACTCAAAAGGTCTGAATCTCCTCTCCGAATATCATATCCGCGTAGGGTTCGAAATCGGCTCTCGTAAAGACGCGGCCCACCTTGACAAACTCGTACTGGATCGCCTTCAGGTAGTGACGCATCCAGACCTTGCCCTCCGCCGTCTCGTCCTCTGCCGCCAGGAACGCGGCGTTCAGCACGCAGTTCTTGATATTACCGCCGGCAAACTCGAATTTCTCGGCGATGAACCGGAAATCCACATCCTCCGCCAGGGGCGTGGTCTTTGGCACCGTGGTGGTCCAGAGCATCTCTCTCGTGTCCTCGTTGGGGAACTGGAATTCCACGATGTATTTCATCCTTCGGAAGAAAGCAGGGTCAATGTTGTGCTTGTAGTTGGTGGCCAGCACGCATACTCCGTCGTATGCTTCCATTTCCTGCAGCAACAGTGCCGTCTTGTTGTTGGCGGAAGCCTGGTTGGAACCGCCGTCGTCGGAACGTTTTGCGAAGATGGTATCGCACTCGTCGAAGAACAGGACGACATTACATTTCTTCGCTTCCCGGAAGATCATGGAAAGAGATTTCTCGGTTTCACCCACGTATTTATCCACGACCTTGGAAATATCCACGCGGTAGAGTTCCAGATTCAGCTCGTGGGCCAGAACCTGCGCCATCATGGATTTACCGGTACCGGGCGCCCCGTACAGCAGCACCGTCAGACCGCGGCCGTAGGGGTATTTCTTCATGTAGTTCCAATCTTCGTAGACCTGCTTCTTGTTGTTCATCTGCTCGATGGCATGTCCGATCTGCTCCCGCTGATCCTTATTCATGACGATGTCTTCGAAGCCGAACTTGGCTTCCACACGGGTCGCCTTGGCGGAAAGCTCGGAGGACATCTGGGCGTTGCAGCTCTTAAAGAGGGTGGCCCGGTTGACCTTTTCCGCCCGGTCCATCACCGCCAGAGACCGGCTGTAATGGATGGCATCCTTGATCTTGCCCGGGGTAAACAGGAACTTCGTGGACATCTCAAAGAAATCCACGTCCGTGTCAAAATCAAACCCCTTGGCGTAATAATTCCAGCAGGCCACACGGCCGTCGATATCCGGCGGATTCAGATCAAGGAGCGTTACCTGCTCCTTGGTGATCTCCTTGAAGTTGATGGTCTCCTTGGAGTTTGCGAACACGGTGATGCCCTTCTCTGTCAGCTTCGTGAAGAACAGATCCATGTAGCCGAAGAATTTTTCCTTCTCCTCTTCGCGGTACTGCAGCTCATCCAGCACGCAGCAGCCGTCCATCAGGATACACTCTCTCGTGGCCGCCCAGATGGCCTTTTCCACATAGGCGTAATCGTACACGAAGAGCTTCTTGCAGTTCACCGTGATGGCGGAAAGATTGTTTTCCTTGCAGAAGGTCCGGACAAAGAATTTCCGTCCCGAGCCGTCGTCACCGTGATAGGAGAACAGGCGGCTTCCCTCGTTGTAGGCGATCTTCATGGCATCCAGCACGTTCTGGTTGCAGAGGATGTCGTCCAGCTCCTCGTTTTCCTTGGTGAGCTTTCGCATAAAGCGGATATAGTTTTCGTCGATCTTCATGCGATCCCGGCCGAAAAGATAATCGATGATCCGCTTGTCCGGCGATACCACCGTGGAGAACGGCATGGACGGCACCACATGGAGGTCCAGCACCGGCAGGAGCTGCTCCAGGCAGACCGACATATCGCCGTAAGCGCCGGTGATGGAGTACTTTTTGCCGAAATACAATTTGCCCGCAGACTCAATCGTCGGCGAGGACAGATTGGCATTCTCGTTGACGTTCTGGAAGATCCCGGCGTAATCCGTCTGGGTGGAGGAAAGGACGCCGCAGGCAAAACAGAACACCGTAAAGGGATCGAAACCCATCTTGCGGCAGAGCTCATAAAAAGGCATCACCACGCCGGCTTCCGCGGACTTCGCCGCCGCATCCTGGATCTCGATGATCCGGTTCGTCACGTCCAGTCTCGTGATCTCGATCTCCGGCTCCTTGGTATCGCTGTCATCGGATCCGCCGAAGAGACTTCCAAGATCCCCGTCGCCGTCATCGTCCTCACCGCCTTCATCGTCCGCACCGAAGAAATCCAGCATGCTAAGGAGATCCTCTTCCAGAGAATCATCCTCTTCACTCGCCTCCTCCGGAGCAGCTTCTTCCTCGGCAGCCGCCTCTCCTTCAGAGGATGCTTCCTCTTTCTTCTCCTCCTCATGGGCGAGGCCGAAGCGCTGCACCTGCTCTTTGGCGGCGTCGCTGGCGATCTCCAGGTCGGGATACAGGACGCTCTTGTAACCGCCCTGGCCGTTGGAGTACAGGAGTTTTAAATCCTCCAGATATACATGCAGACAACGGTTTACGCAGTCAAAAATGTTGTCCATGTACTCGTCATAACTCTTAAAAGGTTCCAAAATTTGTGCCTCCTATCTCTATCTACTCGCTCGAGGTGCGAAACACTGCTGTGCGGTCAAAAATACTGGGCGCCGTGTTGATGGATTTTTCATCTTTGTTGGCGAAGACGCCCTCATCTTCGTTCAGGGGCTTCCACTTGGGCGCGTCTTCGTACATGTAGCCCATATTGTCTTCCTCGTTCTGCCAGAACTGGGCTTTGTCTTTTTTTTCGCGGTTATTTCGTTTTTCTTCATTCAGGACGCGTTCTGTGAGTTTCATGGTCCTTTCCTCCCCCCAAAAAAAGATTTCCTTAATTTATGTGATTTCAGTTCTTGCATTCGGATCACTTGTGTGATATAGTCGAAAAAGCAAAACTATATATTATAACACAATTTGCGAATTTATTAAAGGAGTTTTTCAAAATGTCACGATTACAAAAAATCCTGTTATTCTCCTCTGCTGTAGCGTACGCGCTGACGCTGTACGCATTCCTGCGTCTGGATATGTGGCTTCTTTTGATCTGCTTCATTATCCACAGCGTAACGCTGATCATCTTCTCCTTCCTCTGCTATCAGGCGAGCCAGACCCCGGATGAGGATCTGATCGAGCTGGAGGATCGTCTCGTTTCCGTCAAAGAAGAATGGAAGAACGAGGTCGACGGTCTGAGCCAGCAGCTGGAAGAGAAAGAGCTTGCTCTCTACCAGAAGGACGGCGAGCTGACTGCGGCGAAGGCGGATGTCAATCGCCTTCAGGAGGAGCTCGACAAGGCTCATCTCGAGGTGGAGGAAGCGAAGTCCTCTCCCACCGAAGAGATCGATACCAGCATCCTCCCCGGCTTCCTGCCGGATCGCGCCGAGAGCGCGACGGTCAGCGTCATCGAGATCGCCAAGAGCGTGGCCCGCGAGCTGAAGGACGATGCCATCAAGGCCGGCGTCAATATCACCGTTTCCGAGGTCGAGGAGCAGCTGCTTGTGAAGGCTGATCCGAATATGCTGCGGATCCTCTTCCGTAATATCGTGGACAATGCCATTAAGTATATGAACCGTCACGGTTCTCTGATCATCACCGTCTCTTCCATCGACGACGATATCTTCATCGTCTGCAAGGATACCGGCGAGGGTCTCGCCACCGAAGAGACCAACCACATTTTCGAGCTCAACTATCAGGGCAGTAACCGCATCAGCGGCAATGGTCTCGGGCTTTATCAGGCAAAGGCCATCGTGACTTACTACGGCGGTACGATCTACGCCAAGAGCACACCCGGGAAAGGAATGGGCATCTACATTCAGCTTCCTACCACCTGAT
The DNA here is from genome assembly GCA_017431515.1 of Lachnospiraceae bacterium. Lineage (GTDB taxonomy): Bacteria > Bacillota > Clostridia > Lachnospirales > Lachnospiraceae > RUG12461. Next base: position 104,280 of record JAFRKV010000062.1, on the reverse strand, counting down.
GACCCTCGGAGTAAACATGAAAATACTCAAAGCATTCACAGAATCTTTCAAAAAATCTCCGATCATCTGCGGCATCCTGCTCTTCTATCTGGGAGCAGGGATCTTTGCCGGGATCTTTCACGGAATTACCGGAAGTTTTTCCTCTGTCAAAGGCGTCAATCCGACGAATTCCACCTCTTACCAGTCCGTCTCCAGTACCGTCGTCGGCCAGATCTTTGTGCCCTCTGACGAGTCCACCGCATCTGCGGGAGAAGGCGCGGGCGAAGGTCAGGAGACTGCCTCTGCCGAAGGCGGGAGCGGCGGCTCTGCCGGAGAAGAAGGTCTGACACCCTCCGGGACAGAGTCGGAAGCGCTGGCCGGAGAGCTTGGCGGCGCCGAAGAACGCCATTATTACCGGTTTACCGTCGTGACGCGGATTCAGCGGCTGCATCTTCGTACCGGCCCGGGTCTCACCTACGAGATCATCGACTGGCTGCCGAAGGGGACCACCGGCTATGTCATCACCCCGGGCACCGACTGGTCTTATATCATGCCGGATGACAAGGGGCAGGAAATGGGCTACAGCTTCAACGGTTATCTGGATCTCACCGAGATCTCTCCTGAGGAGTTCCCGGAGGAGTTAAAATCCATCGAGCCGCCCATCGCGCTTTAAACACTTAAGCTTGATTCTATGCGGAGGAGAAAGGTCTTACGCCTCTTCTTCCTCCGGCGGGGTCAGGCTTTTTTCAATGATCAGGACATTCTGTCCGTCCTCGTATTTGTAATCCACGAAGTCCATGCTTTCCTTCACCATGAAGACGCCAAGCCCTCCGATGGGACGCTCCTCTGCGCTGAGCGTAATGTCGGGGTCTTCGTTTTTGAGGGGGTTATAAGGCGTTCCCCGATCCCGGAAAGTAATCCGCAGCTTGTTGGGTTCGGAATCAAATTCCATCTGCACCACGGCTTCCCCGGGTCTCCCGCCGTAAGCATAATGAGCGATATTGATATAGACCTCTTCCACCGCGATGAGGATTATCGTCAGCACATCCTCGTCGCATTGCTGCTCCTCCAGAAAGCTTCTGACGGCTTCCTGCACAGAATGAATGGTTTCATCGCTTGCTTCCAGCTTCAGCTCTTTTATGTATTTTTCTCCGTGCGTCTCTGCGACGCGTTTCTTCTTCTCTTCCAAATAGTCCTCCACCCGTTCTTCCATCCTTTCAAAGATGTCCATGGGCTCTCCCGAAAACAGCGCCGTAGTATCCATTCTGGAGCGGCTCATCTTGAGCGGGATCTTCCGCGCTTCCTCGCAGGCCATCAGGATGGGATCCTGCGTCGCCACCACCACGGTGGTGCCCTGGGCGTGGATGATCTTCAGGAGTTGGAGCATATCCTCCGTATAATCCGGATCCAGGTTCGCCGTAGGCTCATCCGCAAGGAGAATCCGCGGATTGTTGACGATCGCTCTGGCGAGACACACCTTCTGCTGTTCCCCGCCGGAAAGCTCGTCTGGCTTCCGTTTCCGAAGATCCGAGATCCGGAGCATTTTCATGATGTTGCCGATGCGTGTCGCGGAATCCTTTTTCCTGCCGCCGATGGCGATCCGCGCCAGCTCGATGTTTTCGTAGACGTCCAGCTCCTTGATCAGGCGGAAGTCCTGAAAGATGGCGCCGATCTGGCGACGGTAAAAGGGGATCTTCTCTCCCTGAATCCGCGACAGATCACGGTCCGCGACATAGATCTTGCCGGAATCCGGCTCGATCTCCTTCAGCAGCATCTTAATCAAAGTGCTTTTGCCGCTGCCGCTCTCTCCGGTGATCATCACAAATTCCCCGGGATAAATATGCTCGTTGAAATTCAAAAACACCTCTGTCCGGGAGGCTTCATAATATTTGTCAATATGTTGAAATACGATCATATGATATCAAGGATTTTCGCGAACCCGGACATTTTGAACACCTGGTAAACCGTGTCCTGCACATTGGCCACCTTCATGTGTCCGCCCTTGCTGGAAGCCGTCTTCTGACCAAGCAGAAGCGCTCTGAGACCCGCACTGGACATGTAGCCCACGTTAGCGATATTGAGCACCACGTGATTCGTCTTCTGGAAAGCAGTCAGAATCTTCTGCTGCAGCTCCGGAGCCGTGACAGTATCCACCTGACCTTCCACATCCAGCTGGATCCCGTCATCCGTTTTGATTTCTGTGATTGTCATATTTGATCTCCTTTCAAGTTGTGATCTGTTATGTTTACGGTTTCTCGGTTTCGCGGCAAAAGTCACATGTCACGAAGTGACATTGTGACCTTTGCGTGGAAAGTCGTTCTGGCGGTGCTAGACGTCCAGTGGACGTCTGCTCAGCACGAACCGGAGCGGAGCGTAGAGGCTAGCACGCCGAGACGCCTCTTCACGCAAAGTGCACATGCGCATTCTGCGCATGGCACTTTTGCCGCCGAAACCTCTATTACTCATCCAGAACAATCTGATCGTCCATTTCCATGTTTTCGTCAAAGACACCGACCACGTCGCCCGACAGCACTGCGTTCATATCAAGATAGACGTCCGTATCGAGGATCGCGGAATCTTTCAGTTGGATCAGGTGCAGGCGGCTCCTCAGGGGCTTGAACTGGTTCAGCAGGTAAAGCAATTGATGCCGGTCTGTTTCCGATAAAGGTTTCCGGATCAGGATGTTGACGTCATAGATGCTGCTCTGGGCCAGCCCGGTGTCGCTCACCATCTCTCCCTTTTCCAGATACGCTTTAATGGTATTCTGCTCCAGGATCACCACCTGCTCGTCCAGAACGATCTCTAACACCCGCATCAGGCAGCGCTTGGTGCCCTTGATCCGGTTCAGCTGATACGCTTCCTTTACGAAGGTGCGCATGGACGCTTCGGAGAGGAAATCCCCGGACAGGTCGATGCCAAGCCAGGATGCATAGACCGGGAGGCAGACCGGTGGACAGGTGTCCGGATCCAGAAGCTCCGGCAGCCGGTCGATCTCGTGCTCCATGTCATTGTAGATCGAGGAGAAGATGGACAGAAACCGGTGGAAAAAGCTGTCCCGCTGACGGTACACCGCGGGGAATGTCTCCATAAAGTTGTCGCCGACGCGGTCCACGCGGATGCGCCCCAGATACCCTTCTCCGGTGCCCACCACTTCGATGCAGAGGAATAAATACCGTCCGCTCAGCTTGTACAGCAGGATGTCGTTCTTGCCCACGAAGCGCTCTGCGCCGCTGCGGTGGAGGAGGTTTCGTTTCTCCTCGTCCGGGTACTCCGGATCCAGCAGGATGGACTCAATCTCGTAAGTACCCTCCGCGTCATAGATCGTATCCAGGTTCGTCGCCATGGCATATACGTAGAGCACCTGGGTTTCCTGCAGGGATGCGGCAAAAGAAAGCCGTCCCCAGGAAGCATCGTCGCCGGCGGCATCCAGCTTCGTCACATAGAGTCTGTGAAAGGAAGACTCCGCGTCAAAATACAGGGTGTCCGTCTTGGGATCCAGCATAAACCCTTTCAGATAGGATCGCTCCAGTCGATTTTTTTTGATGGAATAGGTAATGGATGGCATAAGTTACCCTCAACTTTCAAATGTCACTGTCTCGATCTGGATCTGTCCCGGATAAAGGAGACAGTTCGCCGCGGGGAGAATGTCCGCGTCGATCATCTTGGCATGCACCAGAGACTGGGGACGGATCGACAGATCATACACATACTCCACACAATCCAGAAATTCGATGGCATGAAATACCTCGTCAAATTTCAGGCGGTCGCCGAAGTTCTTTTCGGACTGCAGATAATCCACCTTTTCCCGGATCACCCGTTCGATCTCTTCCAGACAGTTCTCGTAATGGATCTTGACATACACGGTGCCGGAGACATTGATCGGCATGTAAACCGGAGACACCAGCTCCACCCGGGTGGTGAGCAGCCGCCGATCCTCCAGCCGCTTTAAAATGATCTTGCGGTAAATTTCCGGCAGACCCGGAAAATGCTCGTCGGTACCCGGTTTCACGGCGATACGCACCAGATTCCTCGATTCGTCCATCTCCGCCTTCGCCTTATGGACGCAGAGCCCCGGTGTATTCAGCACCACTTTTTCATAATCGGTTTCCGTCACTGCCGTATAGGGCATCAGCATATCCTTCAAAAAGCGCTGGCGCACCTGCTCGATCCGTTCCCGGAAAGCCCCGCCGGTACCGAAGCCCGGATTGAAATACACGATCCCCGAATCATCATGCTCCGAACGCAGGATATTGCCCGGGCGGATGTTACCTGTCTCTCCGTTGGTGATGGCCACCGAGGCCAGGAAGAGATCCGCCCCGATAAAGGCGCCCGCATCCTCGATGATGATCCGCCCGTCATTTTCCAGCAGGTGGTAATGTAACGACCCTTCCTCCGATTTTTCCGGACGAACGAAATCGTACACATACCCCTCTTCCGTTTCTCTGCGGGCAATGAGGCAGAAGGACTGGGTGGAAATGTTGCGGAAAGGCAGCTCCATCTCCTGCTCGTCATAGCCCAGCACACGGCCGATGGCGTATTTGCGCATCACCTGTTCCGTATAGATCACGATCTTGACGCAGTCCCGGAGGCGCTCCGGCCCATAACCGCGGGTCTTCTTGTCAAAAAGATACCGGAAGGTCCCGAAGGAGGGATGCTCTTCGCTGTAATAGCGGCCCGGCATCTGGGAATCCGGATTGTATTCGTATTTATGATAGGGCTCCCCCTTTGCCTCCCGGCAGTACACATCGATATAGGCTTCCTCCGCCATCTCGCTGCGAAGCTCCACCTCAGTGTTCTTGCTGAGAGAATGGCATTCGGAGATGGTATCCCGCTGCCATACCTCAAAGAGGAAGGCATCCACCACCGTCACCTTCGGACGTACATCGTACTCCGCGGTCTCTAAGACCACCCGGATGCAGTAGCCCTCCTGAGGCGCCTCGCTGCAGACCACCGCAGGACTTGTGGGCATCCAGAGTTTCACCTCGCCGCTCATCAGGAACGCGTTGGTATTATCTCTGACATCCATCTGTACCCAGCCGGACTCCGTCAGGCATTCCCAGCGGATCTGGGCAAAGGTGTTTTCCATCCTGGGATCCATGGGATTGCGGTTATAGCGCTCCTGCAGCGTAAAGTAAAACGTGGTCTCGCTTCCCGGTACAGGCAGGGCGTTGGTGATGAGATAGAGCATATCTCCCGCCACGGGCTTTTCGCCGAAGATCAATGCCGGCACTCTCGTCTCCTTGTCCAGCAGCATGTCAAACGCCGTAAAGGACTCTTCGCCGTCTTTTTTGCCGTAGATCCCCAGGATCCGGTAATCCCGCAGTTCCGTCATGCGGTTGGTTTCAAAGACGATGTCGCCGATGCGGAATTTATGGTTCGCCGGCAGCGACACCGGTTCCTTTACGTTGGAAGCTGACAGAAGGAGTCTGGCGCTGCGTCCTTTTTTCACCGTGAATCCCACCATCTTCAGGAGATTCTGGCGGACACGGTAAGGGATGTTGTCCAGCCTGTCCTGCTGCAGCGTCTCAAAGCCCGTCAGGGTCTCCAAGATCGTGACGCCCGGATCCGACGGGTTGAAGTTGGTCCACTCATCCGTGTACATCGGGATGCTGGTCATTGCCTCGATGTATCGTTCTTCAAATGTTTTTGCATTGCTGCTGACATAGGTTAGCATAATTGGCTCCTCATCAAATGCTGATATGGATCTCGTGATGGCCGCTGCGGGGGATCATAAAGGGCGTCACCTTGAGGTCGTTCAAATCCACCTCGTGGAAGCCGGTGTGATCCGTGTAGCTGGCGATCATGACTGCTTTTTTCACCACGGCGCGGCTCTTTAAGATATTCAGCCGCATCATAAGCTGTGACTTCTTTGGCATAGTACCGATCTTCCAGCCCCGTCCCCGGTCGTAGCCGGAGGGATCGAGATACTCCGTCAGACTCTCCTGCAGGAGATTCTGGATCTCGAAGCTGTCATCGATCTGCACGATATTTGCCCAGACATTTACGGAGATCTCCACATAGATCGGTTCGATGATCTGGAGTTTTTCTTCCGTGACAGTGAGCTCGCACCGCTTCATGAGATATTCCTTCAGGCCGGAAACGACCCGGTGGAATGCGTAAGACCCTTCCTGAAAATCCTTCATCAAAAGGACGAAGGTGATGGCCGCGTCGTCGATCTTGCCTTCCACAGTCTCTCCCACGATCCCTGCCACCTGGTCGATGGTATCGGAATAAGCCAGAATCGCTCTGGTGTAGTCGTCCATGGAAACGATGCGGTTGCGGGAGCTTAAAATGCTGGCGCCGCGCTCCAGCGCGTTTTCCAGATCCTCGATATTGCTGCCGCCATAGGCCTTCACGGGGTTATAGATCCGTCCCACATACATGAGATACCCTAAAGGATCCGTGATGGAAAAGGCGGGGATATTGGCTTCCGCGCCGTTGCAGCACCGCACGGAAAACTTCAGCGCCACATTGTCAAGCACCCGGGGAATCCAGGTATGGATCCCGTCGCCGAAGATCAGTTCATTGCGGAGCCGGTCCAGAAGATAGACCCTGGGGTTCTCGGAAGTCTCCAGACGGTCGGTCTCCTGCCAGCGTACATAGAACGCCGTGATCTGGCCGGTGATGTCCTGCTCGATCTTGACGTTATCCGGATCCTCATCCATCATGCGCAGCATCGTCTCTCTGGAGTAGCGCCCCATCTCATTCACCCAGACATCCGCATCCAATACGTTGGTGGCGCCCAGGCTGAAACGGATATTCGGCATCATCTCCTCGATATAGAGTTCCTCCTCCTGGCGGGTTTCGATATTGGAAACCTGCACCGCGTTGAGGCAGATATTTTCGATCCGCGGCAGGAGGGTCTCATTTTCATCATCCTTCTGCTTCTTGTTGCGCACGATCCGTATCCAAAAGAGCTTATGCCCTTCCATGGTGATCCGCTGCATGTCGTGAGGCGGCATAAAAATGACCACGCCGGATTTCGTAAAGTCCTGGGTATAATCCAGCAGCTTCATGGTGCGCCAGCCCTCATAACTGCGGTATTCAAACCGGCACTTGAGACCGGAGAAACGCATCCCGTCCTGCAATTGGAATAGAATGCTGGCGGGGCCGTTGTCAATCCTTGCAGTGAGTCCCAGGTAGAGTGCATCCTCTTCGTAATCCGACTTTCGGAAAAGCAGGAGTCCCTTATCACTCTTGATCTTGCTGGTCAGGTCATAACGCTTGGTGCCGTAGATCGCTTCCATCCGCTGGGGATCCACAAAGGTATCCTCGTAGGAATAGGAAAGCAGGATGTTCTTGATCTTCGGGCAATGATGGATGGCCGGCCGCAGATAGCAGTTATCCGCCTTAATGAGCTGCAGACGGATGCAACGGCCTTCATAGGAACCGCTTTCGGTGGGCTCCCAATCCTCCGGGCAGACAAAGGAAAAATGGATCTTTGCCGCCTTATCCGAGCCGAAAAGCGCAGTCTGGTCGGAATCCAGCGGCAGCTTTTTCCAGCCCGTCCCGTTGAAATACTCGATCATAACCTCTTCCGCATAGCAATGGGCCACGTTTTCCTGTCTCGCGGCCAGAGGACGTCTCTTAATGATCTTTAAGTTCTCTTCCTGCTGCTCCAGGGTGAGTTCGATCTTATGCTCCTCAAAGAGCAGGGCAAAATCCAGCGACACCGTAGCACCTGCCTTGCTGAAATACCGGTCATGGCAGATGTAGCACTCCTGATAGAGGGAGAGGATATCCGTAAAGGGCAGGAATTCGTCTGCCTCCAGATCGTTGGCGCCGTTGGTGACATTGTCGGGCGGAAGGGGCTTTCCTTTGGAGGAAAAAGCCACCCGCTTCACCTTCTTGTTCTCCAGCGCGGGGATATCCGAGATCAGCACCAGCACCTGATAATGCTTGTCCTGGATCGTCACTTCCTCCCCTTCGGTTTTCTTGAGCAGGAGAAAGGTCTCTCCGTCCTCCATGAGTTCGATTCCGTCAATGGGCACCAGCCCGTCCTTGGTCAGGTATTCAAAATGATACCTGCCTTCGTTGATGTCCGCCACCAGCTCTTCATTGCCGGTGAAGCGCGCAAAGATCACGTCATCCACCACGTCAAACACGGTCTCATGGTAGAACAGCGCGACGCATTGCTGGATGCCTTCTTTCTCGCCGAACAGCGTAAAGGTGGGGAAAGAGGGAATCGTCTCCTCTTCTTCCTCCCCGTCCTCGGTGTCATAGGGCAGCGGCACCAGGACCGGGTTCACTTCCGCTTCCTCCGACGTATCCTCCTCTTCCGGATTCTCCTCCAATAACTCCGGCGGGATGATCTCCGGCTTTTCAAAATCGCCGTACAACGGGATAATGGTGCCGTCCTCGGCATCCGCCATAAAGGACGTGGTCAGTCTGGAACTGGTCACATAAAGACTGTGATCGGTCTCAAAGATCATCGGCGTATCGTCGCTGGTCATCAGCTTCGTCCCCTTCGGTATGGAAGCCCCCGGCGCGGTATCGCTCATGAGATTCATGACCACGATGGTGCTGGACGGCTTCGCCGGAAGGAGGGAAATATCCAGCATATTGACAAATTCCGTATGATAGCGGTCCAGAATGTCATTGATCCTGTCGATGTTCTCTTCCGACTGGCTGGCAAAGATCTTGGCAATGGTGGTACCGATGTCCGGCCGGTCGTTGTCCATGTGCCAGCCGGTATCATAGAGTCTGGAAAGCTCCGCTACCTTCTGCTCAATGTCTGTTTTGGTCCGGCTATCAAGATTCAATTTCTTCGACTGTTTCCGGTTCATAGCCCTCTGGCTCCTCTTCTTCCTCTTCCTGTGCTGCGTTCAGATAGAACGGAAATACCAGGTTGTCTCTTGTATTCGAGCTGACGATGGTGTATCCGATGTTGAACACCACCACGCCGTTCCGGCTGGTGGTATCCGCCGTCACACCCACGTCTGTGACTCTGGGTTCCTGGTTCTCGATCTGATCCGTGATGGTACGGATGATCATGTTGATCATGGGTCCGTTCACATCCAAAAACGTATAGGACATGATCTCGCTGCCAAAGTCCGGACGCAGCGGACGCTCTGTCTTCTGCGTCATCAGGATCAGATAGAGGGATTCTTTCACGCTCTGCTCCTCTGACACCGTGACGAACCGCCCGGTGGCCTGATTGATCTGCGGCGGAAATTTCATGCCTTTGCCTAGAAAATCTTTATTTTCATCCATTTTTTTACCCCAGTTTGATCGGTTTGCCTGCTACGCTGACCAGTCCGTTGGCGGACATCTTGAACAGTCCGTTGGAACTCTGCTGGATGCTGGAACCCTCCAGTTTCACCATGCCGCCCGCCTTGACGGAAAGCTTGCCTGTGGCGTCAATGACGATATCCCGGGCCGACACCGTGATCTTTCCGGTTTTGCCGTTCATCACGATAGAAAGGTTGTCTCCCACCTTAAAGGTCATGGACTTTACCGTGGTCATCAGGATCGTACCCTTGCCGGACTCCATCTCCAGCCTTGCGTTCTTCTCTTTATCCATGATCGTGATCTTCTTCTTGTCATTGTCGAGCGTGATCTGGTGTGCCTTATCCGGTGTAAAGATACTGATCTTGTCCTTCGTCCCGTCGCCGCTGTCGCCGGGGGCTTTCCCCGCCACATCTTCAAATTCGATGCTGCTGCCGTGACGCGTGACAATACGCTTGTGCTGGTTCTTCTGGTGTTTGCTCTTGGTCAGGAACTTATTGGAATTTTTCTGAAGACAGCCGATCACATAGGGTCTGTCGATAAGCCCCTGTTCAAACGCCACGAGTACCTGGTCCCCCACCTCCGGGAGAAAATACATCCCGTATTCGGTGCCGCCGGAAGGCATCGCGACTCTCGCCCACTTCAGAACATTTGCTTCTTTATCTCTGGTATGGATGGAGACACAGACCCGGCCCGGAAATTTCTGGCTCCAGTTGTCCGTGACCTCCCCCACCATGACGCCGAAGATCCGGTTATCTCCGGTATCGGTCTTTTGGGTTTTCTTCTCGCTGACCTCTTCAAAAATGTCAAATATCGCCAAACCTGATTTCCTCCTCTTCGGATTCGTACTGTCCGTCTCATCAGATCGGGAGCTTGCTTACCCCCGGAACGCTGTCAAGACCCGGCAGCGCGGAGGCCACAGAAGCCGCCTTGCCGATGATCTTGGTCTGAAAATGCCCCTCACTGTCCAGGGTATGACGGAGGGCTTGAATATAATAGCTGTTGTCCACCCCGGTGCCAAAACCGTCCAGTTTGATAAACCGTCCCGGTACCAGTTCGGGGATCCCGATCATGGTCAGCTCCAGCGTCGCCAGCCGGTAGGTCCGCTCCTCCTGCAGGTACTTCGCGCGGTACTGGGCCTCTTCCGTGCTGGTGGCGGAAGGATCGAGATACACGTAGGTGGAATTGCTGACCAGAGACTTTGCTTTGTTTCCCTGGGAAAGCTTGTTGGTGTTCTTTGCCTTGCCGGTCAGTACCTTCGCCTTGCCGGCATCCAGGCCTCTCACCTCCACCAGCCCCACCTGACTGGTAATATCGTACTCCACGTTCAGGTATTGGATACTGGCTTCGTTGGTGATCTCCATCAGCGTGGAACTGTCGCTTTTCGCGGTGCGGAACACCACCTGCCCCGCATGGACAAAGAAATCAAAATTGTATTTCTTCGCCACCTTGACCACAAATTCATAATCGCTTTCCGCCACCATCTCGATGGTCTTGTCCGTGGCGTTGGCCACATCTCCCGCGGCCCCTGCCGCTGCACCGCCTCCCACCGCGCCGGTGAGGGCACCTGCCGCGCCGCCGTCCGGGGTGGAGCCGATGGTAAAATCCGTGATGGCGCCATCCCCCTTTAAGTTCTGATAGATGGTCTGATCAAAAATCTCCTTTACCGCATCGCCATAGGTCTTGGCGGTGAGCTGCTTGGAACAGCTGTTGGCCATCATGACCGCCTTCACGTCCATGGCCGTGACCTGGATTCCCGGAATCTCCCCCTTCTCGTAGAAGAAGTTGATTTTCGTGATCACCCCTGCAAACACAAGCGGACCGGATTTGTTGTAACCCAGATAGATCTTGATCACCGATCCAAGGAGAATGTATTTCTTCACGGATTTGGAATCAAAGCTCGTCGCCATCTGATCGAACACGTTGTAGATCGTAAAGACAGCCTGTGATGCCTCGAAGCCTGCAGAAAGATCGATGGTCACGTCACTGATCGCCATCCTGGTCTTCTTGTCGTCGGAAATTCTGTTTCCGTCCACCTCCACTTCCATGGCCGGGTAGCGGAAATATTCATATTTTTTTTTCAGTTCTGAATAAGTAACTGCCATGTGATTTCCCTGATTAGAAGTTCAGTACACTCTTTGCCACGTTCATGGCGGTGCCGCCGCCAAGATTCACGGAACCGTTTCCGAATACTTCGTCGTATGCGCTCTCCCAGTGTCCGAGTTCGCCGTTGCTGACCGACTCATCCTGCAGATAGATGGACATATTCACCTTCGCGCGCACCGGCCTTCCCACGCTGTCAAACATGGTGTAGGTGGCGTTGACGCTCTTGAATTCGCCCTGATAGTAAAGGTCGCCCCATTCAAAGCAGACCTGACGGGTGTATTTATTTCGCATAGCGGCCACAAACCCTTCCACTGCCCCCTGTACGCCTATGCCGGAGCTGGAGCCGAGGAGCTTTTCCCCTACCAGATTGTCCACCAGATTCAGACCTTCATTGATCAGGTTCGTGGTGGAGAAGTTGGCAAGGTCGGATGCAAATGCCTTGTAATTATCCGTCAGGCTGTCAAAGATCAGCTGCACCGACATCTCCACGTGGGGCATGGTGACAGACATCTCTATGCTTCCTGCGGAATTTTTCTTGCCGTTGGCATAAGAGGTCTTCTGTACGATCTCGCCGCCACCCTGGCTGCTGATCTGCAGCGAGGAAGGATTGAACTGCACCTTGAAAACCTTGTCGTATTTGTCGTTTCTGGCTCCGCCGATGCCCAGCTTCCCGCCGATGAGTCCGCCCAGAGCACCCAGCGCTCCGCCGCCGACGACAGAAGAAACGGCATTCTTTGCCGCATCCTGAGCCTTGTCTTTCAGGTTATTCACGACGTTGTTCAACTTATCGCCGCCGGGAATGTCCAACCCGAGGGGGCTTCCGCCGCCCTTTGCAAGTTCAGCATTGTACGCCTTGAATTCATCCTCCGTCATGCTCCGGCAGTCTTTGATCTTGATATAGGCCGGCTGTGTGACAAAGGACTCTGCACCAAGTTTTAAGAGATCCGCAGGATTAAACATAAACTCACTCCTTTATTTGCCCGGGAAGGCGTAATCAAAGGCGCCGTCCCATGCTTTCACATCCGACTTGAACATGGAGTTGCTGTCCGCCTGCTGGATCCTCAGCGTTACCTCCGCCCTGATCGGATGACCTTTTTTGTTAAACATTGTATAATTGGCGTCCACGTTGGTCAGCATCCCGTGGAAAAACATTTCGGACCAGTAAAAGATGACCTGCTGGGTGCGTTTGTGCATCAGCAGCGAGATCAGCGCCTCCACCTGCGGACGCACGGAATAGGTCTTGCCGCTCACTTTTGTTATGCCGGATTTCAGCATTTCAATCCCGGTGCCGATGTTCAGGGCAATGTCCTGATACCCGAAAGCGTCCTGATCGTTGATTTCTTCAAAAATCAGTGTCACATTAAAGTGCACCGTGGAAGGCTTCTCAAAACTGGACACCTGGGCCACCGCCTTGTCTCCGGCGCCGTCATAGTTATAAAACATACCGCCGGAAGCCTGCAGCCGGATGGAACTGGGATTATACTGCACCGTCATGGAAGAGAAGTTCTTGGCCTTCAATTCCGCTTCCAGCGCCGCACCCTTCATCTTGTTCTTGGCAGTATCCGCGATGAGATCCGCACCGGTGCCGCTGGCCTGTCCGGCCTTGGACGCCGCTTTGCTGAGCAGGGAAGACGCCCCGCCGCCCCCCATGATCAGAGAGCGGAGTGCAGCCACATCGTCCGTGGTGGTGACACCGATACTGTCCAGAGCCACCGATGCGCCGCCGCTGTCTTTTTTTCGGACAAAGAGCATTGCTTTCGGAAGCCGCCCCGCATAAACTGCGGTGATGGCCACCTGTCCGGCAAACATGGTCCCTTGTAAGATGTCGGTTGCTGCCATAATTACAATCCTCTTCTCCTGCGTTCATTCTGGAGCTGCTTCTCGATCCTGCCGTAGACTTTTTCGGTGATGGTATCCATCTGCCGCCGTACGGTACGGTTGATCATCCGCTGGATCTCTTCTTCGTTCTGCTCGATCACGTTGTTGGTGATGGTATTCGTGGTGGTATAATTGGTGGTCTCTGCGGTTCTGTCCTCCGAGACATTTCGCCGGGTCGTCTCCCGGTTCCTGCGGATCTCCTGCCGGATCTCCTCCAGATCCTCTTCCGAGATCTCATTCTCCACGCTGCGATGGATGAAGGAAATGGTCTCCCGGTCTATCGGCGTCTCCACCGTTCTTTTTCTGGTCTGCCCCTCACCCCGCCAGCGCTCGATCACCCGTTCCGTGATCTCTTTTACGATGGCCCGGTCTTCCCGTTCCGTCAGGTCTCTGTGGATGAGTTCTGCATCTGTCCGGGTCTCTGTCTCCCGCTCCTTTAATTCCGTCTCCCGCTCGCTGATCTGGCGAACCATGTTGCGGACGGTTTCTTCCTGAGCAGTTCTTTCTTCGCCGCCCTGGCCGGTATCCGCAAGGAGTTGCTGCATCGCCGCGGATTCTTCTTTGGGCGCCGTTTCCGGATGGAGCAGCCGTTCCCGCTCCTGCTCCGGGGTCGCCTGATAAATATCGTAAAACAGCAGGGACTGGTTGTTTACCGAGATGCCCATCTTTTCCCGTTCCGCTTCCGGTGCTTCGATGTATTGCCGGATCAGGCGGTTTACGATCTGCTGTTCTCTGGGCAGTGCCGCTTCGATGGCTCTGGCCAGTTCTTCCTGCTCTTCCCGCTCTTTGGAGCCTTCCTCCCGGATGTGCTCCAAAAAGGCTTCCGGGTGCTCCAGCGCTTCCAGCGCGTTTCTCTGCATCTCCTCCATGGAAACATTTTCCCGCTGCCCCGGCTTGTACTGCTCCATAATCTGCCGGAGGTTCTGCATGTATTTTTCATTGCGGGCCACGTTCTGCTGGTAGGTCTGGTAAAGCTCCTGCCTGAGGTTCTTCACATCCTCCTGAACAGTCGTTTCCGTGGTCTCGATATCACCTTCCTGGGTCACGTGGGTGAGCGCGGTCTGTTCGAAGGTGTCACCCTCCTCCGTCACATTCTGTGTGCCTCCGAGGAGGATCTGCTCTGCAGCGGTCTCATACACATTCCCGCCGATGGAGGACTGGATCCTGGTATCCGACCAGCGTCTCAAGTCTAAGATCTGATTCAGCACCGAAAGCTCGCTGCGGCTTTCGTCCACCTCGGCCTCCGTACGGTTGGTCACCTCCCGAAGGTACTGGAGATAGGCCGTGTTGTTTTCGATCCGGGAGAGGGTATTCTCCGCGGACTGGTAATAGGCTGCGTCCGCCTGAAACCAGTTATCCAGTTTATGGTCAATGTATTCGTAAGAAGCCTGATAAAGATTGTCCACCAGATTCAGGAGCACCGCCGAAGTCACCCGCTCGCTGACGTTCTCCACGGTGATCTCGTTTTCCGTGAGATCCGTACCCTCATAGACATTTTCGTGTCGGTAAATGAGGGGCTGTTTTTCTCCCCGGACATTTTCTCTCAGGCGCTGCAGCAGGATCTCTCTGGAAATCCTGGTGCTCTCCGACAGCTGGTATTGCTGCTGCGTGATGCTGCGGGGGTTATAACTCACCGCCGAAAAACTTTGCAGCATCTGATAAATGGCGCCGGTCCGGAGTCTGGCGTTGACCTCTTCGTGGAGATGGAGCACTTCCTGGTTCAGCTCTTCGGTCTCCTGTTTAATAGTGGTCTCGTTCTGCTCCTGATAATCGGAAACCATGTTCCGCAGCTCATTCATATTGTTCCAGTAGACGTTGATGAGCTCGTTCTGCTCCCTGGTCTCCTGAAAGGCCTTTCGCACCTCCCGCATGAATTTCCGGTCATCGTGGATGCCCAGCTGGCGGAGGATGTTGGAGATGTAGACCCTGTCCTGATAATGGAGGGTGCCGTCCGCCGACACCAGGATCCGGTTCACCAGGTTGTTGATGATTGAAACCTTCTGGATCTGCCGTTTCTCGATGTTGGTCTCATTGGCAAACATCGTATCCCCACCCTCCATGAGGAAAACTTCCGGAGGCTGCGTCACCAGATGCAAAAGATCCGTGGTCTCCATATATTGGCCGATCTGCTGGTAGTTTCCCCGGATCTTCTCCGTGAAGGTCTCATACGAGTTGCACAGGTCAGCCTTTGCCTTTGTCTGTATCGGTGCTTTGATTTTCAGCATATTATCTTAGCCGCTTCTTTCCCCTTACTGCATCAGGAAATCCGCAATGGTCTGAGCCGAGCGGACCTGAGGCCAGAGTCTCGGCGCCGGCGTCTGACCCGGATTCGGGTTCTTCGCCGCGCTGGCGGTTTCAGGCCACTTGCGCATATCCGGCGCCTGTCCTTCCTGAGGATGCTCTGCGCTGGACTGATCCGGCCACTTTCTCACTTCGGGTTTCTGCCCTGCCTTGGGCTTCGTGGCAGAGGAGGCCTGGGGCCATACCCGGGACTTGGCTTTCTGTCCCTTCTTGGGCTTCACGGCGCTGGACTGCTCCGGCCATTTCCGGACAGGCTCGGTCTGGGGATTCGGGTTGCCGCCGCTGATGGCACTCTTCTGATCAGGCCACACGCGCTTCTCCGGTTTCGCGCCGGTGGAAGGCCGCTTCGCATAGAACCCCTTCTTTGCCTTTCCTTCCATTTCCGACTTCGGCAGTTCCACCCGGTCCTCTCTCATGACGCGGGAAGCCGTTCCCTTGCCTTCCTTGGATCGCTTGCTGAACTTCCATTTCCTTGCCTTCGGCTGGTTCGGCGGCAGTTTCCCGATGGGCTCGGGCACTTTTGCCCTCTCTTTCATCTCGCCCAGACGAAGCTCGCCGTCGATCCGTTTTGCAATGGCATCCTTCGTGCGGAAATCTCCGGAATAATTCCAGAGGGTCGCGCCTTTTTCCATCTGCTCCTTCGTGATCTCGGTACGCCCGATGCCGCTGGATTCTTCGCCGTTCTTCGTCGCGTTCTGACGGCTGCGGACGCCGTTGCCGTCCTTTGATGTTTCGCTGAATTCCCACTTCTGGCTGCGGGCTTCCATATCTTTTTTGGTATCTTCCACGCTGCCGACGCCGGTGGTCACTTCCGCGCCGTCTTCTCCGGCGGTCACCTTGGCATTCACCGCGCTGCGAACGCCGTTGCCTTCTTTCGTATACTGATCCGTCAGCGCCCAAAGCTTCTTGGCCTTTTCCATATCGGCTTTGCGGATCTCCACACGGCCCACGCCGTTGATCACGTCTTTGCCCTCGTCATCCTTGCCCTTGGTGGCATTCTGGGTATGGCGCTTGCCGTTGCCGTCCATAGGCGGATTCATCGTATCCGTAGCCTTCTTATCAAACTCCCACATGGTGGCCTTGTTGGCATCATGGGTGGATTTTTCATCTTTTCTTGCGGAAACGTTGCCGTTGCCCTTGACCTCGTTCTTGGTCTGTCCAAACTCGAAGAGATGCTGTTTGCCCAGCGCTTCCATCTCTGCCTTGGTCGCTTCCTTGTAACCGACGCCCGTGCCCTTATCCGGATTCGCATTATCTTCCGAAGCGGGACCAAGCGCTGACTTATGGTTCATGCGGGAGGCATCGCCGGTTCCTTCCTTGGAGAGCTTATCAAACTTCCAAAGCTTGGTGGCCTTCTGCATATCGATCTTGGACTTCTCTGCCTTGCCGATGCCGGAGTAGACCGCGTTGCCCTTGTCATCCTCACCGGTCTGACGGTAGTTCTGGGCGGAAACCACACCGTTGCCCATGATCTCATTCGCATCTTTCCCGAAGGCAAACAGATGCTTCTGGGCTGCCGCCTCCATCTCTGTCTTCGTTGCCTGCATGCGTCCAAGACCGGTGGTGACATCATTGCCATCCTGATCCTTCACCGTTGCCGCGTTCTGTACGTGACGGACGCCGTTGCCTTCGGTGGTTGCCGGGCTTCCCGCATCCCCCTGCAGTGCAAACTGCCACAGAGACCGTTTGCCCTCCATGGTGCCCTTGTCCGTCTCAAGCGGTCCCAGACCTGCCTGCGCATTGATTTCATTGCCGGTGTCATCCTTGACTTTCCGAAGCTTATTATTCTGACGGCTGGCTGTGCCTTTTCCCTCTTTGGCCGCATTATCAAACTGCCAGACATGCGCCTGACCTTCCAGATCCTTCTGGGATTTCTCGATGACGCCCTTCTTCTGGGCATATTTTCCGACACGGCTGCTCTTGATGGCGCGCAGCTGCATTTTGGTCTTGTTCAGTTCATCCACATAGCCTTCCGTGGTATCCGTATCTTTCCGCAGATCGAAGGGGATCTCGGAATCATTGAGATCCGAGCTGGAAGAAAGACAGAACATCATGTTATAGCCGATGGTCACGGTCTCGGTCAGAAGTCCTGCGCGCTCGCTGTCCAGACCACCCCACTCGACGTTTAAGACCTGAGCGCCGGTGAAGACATACCATCTGGCGGCTTCCGTCATCTCCATCTCCTGGCCGTTGGCGCGGCCGACATAGAGGATCAGCGGCAGGGTCATCTTGGAACCCACTGCCAGCTTGTCGTCGATCTCGGTCTGCACATACCGTTCCACCACCAGCTCGTAGGGCTGGCTGATGGGCTTTCTCTTGATATGCACATAGTCGTTTAAGCCACCCTCCTGGATCGGCTCGTATTCATACTTACGAGCGATAGGGCGGACAGCCTTTAACGGCACATCAAAGAAACCGTTGACCTTCAGCTGGAAGCGATAGGCCGGGATCACGTTATGATCCTTCATCGCCTCCGATGCCACGGTGGACTCGGTATTGCCGAAATCATTTAACAGTTTGTAAGCATCGCTATCTGCCATACAAAACCTCCGAACTTGTTATATTCACAGCCCCCTGGGCTTCGAATGTAACTCGAACCTTTTACCCGGCCTTAGAAAAGACTTGCGGTCGGTTTCATTTCCAGAATGCTCTTTTCCCGTTTATTTTCCGAGGGGTTCAGGCTCGCATTGATGGAGCTGATCTCACTGCACCACCTTCGCCTCGTTGCATGATCCATGGAAAGGACTTCTTTCTCGCTCCAGTGGAAGTAGTAGGAAATAAAACTCATCTCCTTGAACAGCTCATCCTGCGGATAGAGCTTTATCCCTCGTTTGTAAAATTTAGCGGAATGTCATGCTCCTTTCCGCAATCCGGGCAAACAAAGTGGATCGTGGGGGGCTCGATGTCGTTGATCCGCTGATACATATCCTGCAGAAACGCCAGATCCGCCGTAAACAGCTTCTCAATCGTCGCCGGGGCGATGATGTTCACCCCTTCGATCTCCGTGATCACCTCCGACAGAAGCACAATCGTCAGATACGCCGGATTACTCATCACCCGCGGATCTCTCTGCGCTCTCATCTCGTCTCCTGCCGTCGCGAGCCGCATCCGCCCGTTCCTGTGCAGTTGCCCCGAAGTATCCAGATACCCCTTCGGCAGCGTAAACTCAAATTCTGTCTCCATATCTAAACTCCTTTCTGTATCCTCTCATCCTACAAATCTCACGGCGCCAGCTTCGGCAGTTCCCCCGCAGACTTGCTATCGACTTGATTTTGCGCTCCGCCTTATTATGCACGTCGTTTGCAAACTCGCGGTCTTCGCTTCGCTACGGTCCGTGCTAACGAGCGTCCACCGGACGCTCAGCACCGCTCAAACAAGCAAACAACGTGCAAGGCATTCGCACAAAATCTGCGCCGATCACGCAAACTGTCTGCGTCGTAACAGATAAAGCCTGCGCCTGATATTTGCGTTTCGTAACCTCCGAGTCGGAGGATTGTGTACGCGGGATAGTTCTGACTTTTGCGATACGGAGGTGAAATCCATCGCGTACTGCGTCTTAGGCACAAAGCCTATGCTGAGCGGCTTAGACGCAGTGAGCGATTAGTTCACCGGAGTGCTTATCGCAATGGAAGAAATAGCCCGTGTACACAAGCATCCGACGAGTCAGGTCGAAAATAGCCGAAGATCCCGGGGAGCCGAATGGCTCCCTGGGACTCTGCTCGGACTATTGAAGTTCCGTTCGTTAAGCTCGATCTGCGCTTGCGCTTGATCTCGCTAATCTCACGGAACGACCTTCGCACTAGGCTCATGCTGCGCTTACGCTTGCTTTCGCCAAGTGCTCTAGGTCAGTTCGGAATTACAAGCTCTTCGTAAGCAATCTCGACTGCTTCGATAGCCACATCCGATGTCTTGGCGTCAAGCTCGGGGCCGGTGTACTTGGTTACCCACGCATTGGTGAGGAGCCAAACTCTCTCGCCCGTGATTGCCGTACTGAACTGCTGCGGTGCGCCGCCGTTGATGTCGATCAGCTCGATCTCTACGTTGTTACGCGGGATCTGGCCTCTCATCTCGGATACACACTCTTGGATCCACGTCTTGAAAGCGGAATCGAGGGTGTAACCAACACGGAGCGTCACGTTGCCGTGCTTCACGAGTCCGGGGATCTTCACCGGTGCCAGAGAATGTGCATTGCCCTGACGGAACTCGATGACGTCCACTGTCGCGTCGATACCGGTCACCTGGCTGAAAGCCGCGGTTGCGTCCACGTTTGCGACACGAACCCGGAAGTTCATTTTTGTTAATGGATATGCAAGACCCTTACTGTTCTGATAAGTAGTATTGGTGCCTGCTGCTGCTGCCGCATCTGCCATACTTTATTTACCTTCCTTTCCTTGATTTTTTATCCTTATCCTTCCGACTCTTCAGATCCGCCGCCGCCTGCTTCAGACGTATGCTGGGTCAGACGGAAGATGACGAACTCTGCCGGACGGCTCGGAGAAATACCGATGTTGCAGATGAGGCGGCCGTTGCGGATATCGTCCAACGTCATGGTCGTCGGTCCGATCTCTACGAAGTAAGCCTCGCCTGCGCTGCCACCGGAGAGCATGCCGTTCTCCAAAGGCTGTCCAGGAAGGATGTAATGGTAAGGCTGACTCTCTGCCACAGCGTGTTGTCGTTGGGCTCGAATACCACCCAGTTCGTGCTTGCCTTGATGCTTTCCATGACATAGATGAAAAGACGGCGAACGTTGACATACTTGAAAGCGCTGTTGCTGGAAGCGGTTCTTGCGCCCCAGACACGGATGCCCTCGCCCGGGATCGCCCGGATCAGGTTGATGCCTTCGGGGTTCAAGATATCCTGCTCTGCCTTGGTGTAGTTGACCTTGAGATCCGTGCAGAATACCGGCTCATTTGCGGGAGCCTTATGTACGCCGCGGGCGATGTCGGTACGGCTGTATACGCCGAGGACTGCGCCTGAAGGAGGAATGAAATCCGCCTTGTTGGAGCTGCGGTCAAATACCTGGATCCACGGATGATACATTGCAGCGTAGGTGCTGTCGATCATGCCGCGATACTTGATCAGGTCATCGGTCTTGTAGCTGTCTTTGGGCATATCAATGACCGCGAAGCGGCTCTTGGTATTCTCGCAGTGTGCTACCAGGGCTACGACTACCTCAGGGATCGTGACGCCCGGGATCGCCATGATGTTGACACGATCGTTCTCCAGGAAGCTCTGGATACCGGTACGTCCTTCGGGGCCGTCATCCTTTCCGATGAAGGTGCCTGCGTTGACCTTGTTGATGGAACCGTCGGAGCCGCCCTCCAGGGTGAAGGAGCCTTCAAAGACACCTTTGCCGAGGATCTGCTCTACCGGGTTGCCGATCTCTTTGGTCGGCTGGGACTCTTTGTCGCCTTTTTCCGGTTTGATGACCGTATCCTTCACATTGCCTGCCTCGACTTTAACCAGCTGGCTCAGTGCAAGCCGTGCGCCGATGTATGCCGGAGACTGGTTGTTGAGGGTCAGATCGAAGTAATTCTCGATGTCATCGTTGAAACGGATCTGGGCATCAAAGGTCACCAGATGCACGGTGTTCTTCGGGATGATCGCCTCATCCACCGGGTTGCCTTTGAACTTGGTCTCAAAGGTTACCTGCTCGTCATAGATCATGGAGATCCGGTTGTACTCACCGTTGAACTCTACGGTATCTCCCTCGCGGAAGCCGTCTACGCTCTTTGCGGTGTAAGTCGTATCACCGGTCTTTGCAAGCAGCTGCATTTTGCGTTTGAACACGGAATGCAGGGAAATCTGGATGCGGTTGCCCCATTTTCCTTCGTTGGCTGCGCTGACGGAAAGGATTCCCATCTTGCGGGATGCGATGGTCGCATCCTCCGGCACGACACGAACTACATAGCAGCGGGTTCCGCCGTTGGCGAAGAACTGCTCTACAGAGTTTGCAAGGTAGCGATACTCACCGTGGGTGTACTCGGAAAGAAAACCGCCGAACTGCTTTGAAAAACTCTTAAAATTGGTCACAAGAGAAGGCGCGCCCTTGCTCGGACCCTTTTCTGCGAAGCCGATAAAGCCGGCTGTGCTGGTACCAACGCCTTCAATGCTTCTCGGGGAATTGTCGTATTCCTCGACATATACTCCGGGACTGAAATATTCTGGCATATTGTTTCTACTCCTTTCGATAGTTTAGCTTTGCAGGCAGAGTGCCTGTCCGGGATTGATGACTGTCACTGTTCCACCATACATGCACATGCATTTGCATTCTTTTGTCAGGCAAGGTTTCCCTTTTGCGATGACTTTGCTTTTGGAGGGAATCCACATACCCGTGGTTTGGGGCATACAGGGCTGGGGTGTCAGCACTCCCAGTGCCGCGGCTGTCGCCGATGCCACCGCCGGATTGGCGAGGCTCCTGCACATCCCGAAACTCTGGATGTTCACCATGCCTTTGCCGTCGGTTAAAGTCCCTACCGGTTTCCCTTTCATCAACACCGTAGTGGCGTTGGTTGCGTTGAATGTGGATGGCGTCGTCCCGAAGGAACACCTTAAGGTCGCGCCTGTGGTTACAAACTGTGACATCTCGTCGTCATGGACTCCGCTTTCGCTTCGTCCTCCCTCCTCTCATAAAATCAGAGTTTTTTTGCTGCACCTGCTGCTACTCCAGCCGTACTTCACTTAAATTGTGAAAGTCGACTGTCTTGAATTTTTCGGTGTCTCCGGCTTTGTACTTCATCAGATACACCGCGTCCTTCCCGCTGTCGCGCACACGGAACAAAAAGTCCCCGTTCTTATTGACCTGCCCGTGCAATATGCGGCAGATCGGCGCGTTTTGCGGAAATTCCTGTGAGATCGGTTCCTTTAACTTGACCTTCCCGCTGGGAAGCTCCTTGTCGACCTCGATGGTCTCGTAAGTCCCGTCTCTCACGTTGGCCAAGCCGTAATAGGTATGGATCATATTCATGCGTCGGTTCGGCATGAACACGGTCATGACCATGTGCTTCGGGTCAAACTCCCGATAGCTGCACACAGGCTTGTCCAGATTGATCGCTTCCAGTGACTCAAGACCTTTCAGGGTTCCGGAGAAAGTCAATAATCCCTCTCCCCTTCTCACGTTCTCTGACGGTATCAGGAACACTTCGACGGCAGGCATCGCGGGATCCAGTTTCTCGTAGTCAACATCAATGTCGTATGGCTCGTATCCGAACGCTTCGATTTGCATGAGACCACTTTCCCTGCCGGTATTCAAAAGAATGAAATTACCGTTTCCCCGCTGCGCGGGCCGAATCGTTTTGCCGTTGAGTTTGAAGTTGACACTGCGGTCTTCCACGACCATTCCTGTCGTTGTATCCTGGAGGCTGATGAGTAAATCCAGCCGGTTCCGGATCAAACCTTCTTCCACGTTACTGCCTATCCCTCCTTTCCGGTCTTTCTTCACCAGTCACATGAAGACCAAACTGCGCATCCACGACGCGCGGAGCGTCGATGACGACCTCGCTGGAAACGAAGACGGGCGCCGCCCTGTAGAAGAGCGAGATCTGATAGGGCTTGTTGATCGCGCTCCACACCCGTACCTTTTCCTCCAGACTTATCTTCGCCTGAGACAGTACAATCGGAGGTTCCTGGTTTTCCAGCCAGCTCTGCAGTTGATTGGGAAGCACGGAGTTGTTATCGGAAACAATCTGCGCGCATTTCCCCAAGATCTTCTGGAAGTCCTGGTCTTTCAATCCCGCCTGACCACCGGCGTTTATAAAAACCATATAGTATAAACTATATGGGACTGGCGGCCTCGCCAGCTGAAGTCGGCCCCTTGGCATCGTCGTGGGTCTCGCCACGTCGCTTTCCTCGCGGATATCATAGAGATAAAGCCCTAAGATATAGTCCACATCCTGCGAGGAGGGGGAACTGACTTCGATGTTGTTCGGAGACGGAATCGGTTCCGGACACATCTTCTTTCGTAACACGGTCAGTATGTAGTTGCTTACATCTGAGATGATGGTATAGTCTGCCAAAACAGTCTCCTTTTCCTTTGTTTTCTGTGTCTTATTCTATTATACGAAATAACCTCTCCGCGGGCACAAAATTTTCACACTTTTTTCTGTTTTTTTGTGTTTTTTTGCGCCTCCTGCGAAACCTGTCTGAAAAATGCGTGATTTTCGGCATATTTTCAAGTGATCGGATTCGCTGCCAGATACTTCGCCGCCTCGTTCAGCTTCTCGATCAGGTCCGCCATCTTATCCTTGATGGAAGGCGGTACCAGGATCGCCCAATCCTTGCCCGGCATGTAGACGCAGCTGATGTCTAAGATGGACTCGCTGTCCTCTCTGGTGATGTACGGATACAGCGTGTCCGTATTGCCGTGGAGGTAGGTATCCGTCTGGGAAACCGCGGGCTTGATCAGGGTATGTTCTTTGCCCTTGTTGTCCGTCATGGTATCCGACCCCACCTGGAACACGTAGCTTGCGGATCCGCCCAGGATCTGCTGCAGGATCGCGTTCTGGTCTCTGTGGGTGTAACGGTAAAAGCTGTAGGAACGGGTCATATCAATGGATCCGAAGGAAACGTATTCCGTCTTCGCATCCGGCTGATACTGCCGGTAAATGAAGCCGTTGGCGCCGCCCTTGCCGAGGATCTGCTCCAGCAGGCTCATGGCGTAAGCCAGTACCGGATCATCGCCGTATTCCTTACCGTATTTCGCCAGCGCCGCCAGGATTGCAGCCAGGTCGTCGTCGCTGAGTTTGGATACATCATCGCCGAAGGTATCCTTGATGGCATCACTGATCTGGTTGCCGTTTAAGCTGCCCCGGTCTTTGCCGACGCCGCCCTTCTGGCCGCTGCCGCCTGCACCGCCGTTACCGGATCCGCTGCCGCCCGCGCCGCCGGTATTGGTGCCGCCGGAGGAGCCGGTGTCCGCATTGGAGCCGGATCCGCCATCACCGCCGTCGGGAGGCGTGGGATTGGTATTGTAACCGTAGAGCGGATTCTGCTTGCTCTTCACTTCCGCTTCCGCCACCTTGTTTCTAAGGTCGTCTCCGGCGCCGATGTTATTGAGTCCTTCGTTGATGGGACCGAAATCCCCGCCAATGCCGGAGAGTCTGTCCAGATCATCATCGATGTCCAGGCCGTCAGGATCCAGTTCGGAGAGGATCCGGTCGGTCAGGTACTTCTCCAGCCCGGGCTTTCCGCCGATGCGGTTGAGGCTGTCCAGCTGCTCCTTGGGTCCGAGGTCCGGATCGATGGCGTTGTCGATGGCCTCGTTCTTTTCTGCTTCTTTTGCCTGGATCAGGGTGCCGATCTGTTTTGCCTTCTTCGGATCATCCTCTTCCAGAGCGCGTTTCTGGGCTTCGATGAGCTGGTTGATATAATCATCCAGATCCTTAAAATCCTTGTCCTCGTCGCCGAGGCCGCTGTTTAAGGACGCCAGCAAAAGCTTCAGCCATTCGATATGGTCGGTTAAGAGCTTCTGGGCCCAGTCGCCGGCCTTTTTCTTCAGATTCTCGGCGTAGGTTAAGCGCCGCTGCACAAAGATCACGGAGTTGTTGACCGTGTCGCGGTTGGTCCGCGCCATAATGTAGCCCTGATACTCGTTGATATCCCGCTCCAGATCGTATTCCGAAAGGGAATTCATGGCTTCCTTCGCTTTCTCGATCCGCCCTAAGCACTGGGGCAGGAGGTTGTTGTCGATCATGCGGAGCTCCCGCTCTTTATGGACCACGTCCTCATCGTAATAAACGTTGTCCAGATCCACCATGTTCTTTAAGATCGGAACGGCGATATCCTCGTCCAGTCCGGCGTCGATGACCTTGCGGCTGTACTGGTAACGAAGGTTCTCGTACACTTCCTCGCCCCGGTTCATGCTCTTTTCCCGGTAGGAAACATAGGAAGCGTTGGAGTTTAAAATGCCCTCGTCGATGGCCGCCGTCAGGGTCGGATCCTCCGTATAGGTGGCTCCGCGGTAGGATTCCATGTTGGTATAGGTCCGCCCCAGATCCGACTCTCCGTCCTGGGAAAGGGTCTTTAGGTATTCCAGCGTGGGGGCGATGGCAAAGGGGGTCGTGGAATTGAAGTCATTCAGCTCTGCGTCCACCTTGTCATATTCCTGCTGCTTTTCGACGATCTCCTGCTGTTTGTCGTCGATCTCCTGCTGCATCCGATCCAACTGCTTCTGGCGCGCCGCGATCTGTCTGGTTTTCTCGTCGATCTCTTTTTGCTTGTCGTCGACCTCCTGCTGTTTCTTCTTGATCTCGTCTTCCTTGTCGCTGATCTCCACCTGCTTTTCCGTGGTATCGGACTGGTTCTGCTGGAGCTGAACCGTGATGTCGTCCTTTTCCGTGCGGAGGGCTTTGATCTTCTTATTCTGGACCCGGATCCATTCCTGCACTTCGTCTAAAACCCGGTTGTTGGCTTCGTCGATGTCTTTGGCATTCTTGTTCAGCTGGTCGTTCAGATCCGCGATCTGGGCATTGATGGCCTTTTCTTCCTCGCCCTTTTCCTGGAAGGCGTCTTCTTTGTTGTTCACCCGGCGTTCGGTGCTGGTCTTGCGGTTTTCCTGCTGGCGGGCCAGTTCCTTCGCATCCGCCTGCATAGCGCTCTCCGCGCTTCCCGCCTGCAGAGGATTGTTCTTCACCTCTGCGTATTTGGCGCCGGATTCCGCCACCTTATCGATATAGGGAATGATCCCGTCGTACTGCTCTTTCGTCTTGCCGGTGAGGCCTGCGTGATGGGCATTCAATGCCTGCAGCGCCGCGTCGGCTTCCTGCTTCGACTGCTCAATGCTTTGCGCGGGGGTCGCCTGTTTCTGCTCCGTGGAAGGTTCCGCTCTCTCTGTACCGGATTCTGTACCGGACTCCGTGCTGCTTTCTGTCCCTTCTTTGGCTGCCGCAGGCCCCAGCACTTCCTCTTTTGCAAGGCTCTTAATCTTGGCTTCCAGATAGGCTTTCTGCAGGTCGCGCTCTTCCGCTTCCCAGTCACGGAAATACTTCAGCCGCGCTTCCTTTAAGGTCACATCTTCTGCATACTTGATCTGATCCTTCAGGCTCGCCTTTTCCTTCAGCAGCTGCTGGTAGATGGTGTCGTCCTTAAACGCCTGCTCGGGGTGAGTCCCCTTTTCTTCCTGAAGTTGATTGATCTCTTCGTCAATGGCCGTGCTGCGGTCTTCTAAGGCCTGCTTTCCTTCGTCCAGCTTCGCTTTCTCGGAATTTAGGGCCGCCAGCTGATTCTGCAGCTCTGCCTCTTCCGCTTTCAGCACATCCAGTTCCGCCGCCAGCTTCGCTTTCTCGCTTTCCATTTCCGGCAGGTCGGACTTCAGATCGGACTCCAGCTTCGCCCGGTCCACCTTCAGGTCGGCCAGATCCGCCGCCTTCTGATATTTGTCGGACAGGAGCTGGTTGCCGGCCGTATAGGCTTCCTTCTGCTTCTGGCGCGCCTCTGCGCCCTCCCGCAGATATTTGACCATGTCCTGCAGATGCACGATCCGCGCTTTCTCCTGATCCTGCGCCGCCTCATTGGCTTCCAGATCGGATTTCAAGGCGCTCTTTCTGCTTTCGATGGCTTCCTTCACCGTGGCGATGGCCGCGTCCACGGCTTTCTTTTCATCCGCTTTGGCAGAGGATTCGCTCTCCTTCTGCTGCAAAAGCGCCGAGGCCTTTGCCTTGCCGGTGGCAAAGGATTCCGACCATGCATCCCAGGCCGCGTCATCCGCACCGTCTGAGATCGCTTGCAGATCCGTCGCCGGTTTGATGATCTCCGTGCGCACTTCGTCTTCCGTGGAGTCTCCCCCGGGGGCTTCACTTAAGGTCTTCAGATCCGCTTCCAGTTTCTCCCGGGCTTCCTTCAGCTGCTGCTGCGCTTCGGTGAGCTGGGTCTTTGCCTCCTTCAGGGCGGACTCGAATTCCTTTTGGGATGCCTCGTTTTCCGAGATCCGCTTCTGCAGGGTCTTTTCCAGAGTCCAGCGCTCCGCATTTTTGGCATCGGTCAGCATCCCTTCCAGCTTCGCATGCTCTGCCGTCAGCTCTGCCACCTTCTTCTCCCCGTTGGGGATCAGCTTGTCCTGGAGTTTTGGGATCGTGTAATGCCGGAGTTCCTCGATCAGTTCCAGCAGTTCTGCCGCTTCCGCCGCTACCGGCGCGATGCGGTTGGCTGCCTGCAGCAGCGCCAGCTGCTGCCCCAGTTTGATGTCCAGCTTCGTATATCTGACGAGGCGCTCATAGAGGGTTTCCAGCTTGGAAAGATCCTTGGCATCCTCTTCCGCTGCCGCGGTCTTACTTTCCTCCGCGGAGGTCCCTGCAGTCGCCTCGGTCTCATCGATGGTGATCTTCTGGCCGTTGTCGCTGACAGTGGAGACCAGCTCCTTGCCGTTGGCATCGGTGCTGACGATGATCTCTTCTCCGTCCTCTCCCACGAGGGTGGCGGAAGAAGAACTCTCTGCAGCCACATCTCTTCCCTGTCCCGCCTGGGTCGCAGCCGCCGCTTCCGCTTCCTTCTCAGCGGACTTCTTCGCCAGTTCGTCCTCATAGGCCTTGATCTGGGCATCCGCATCTTTCGCCAGGGAATCGGCTTTGCCAAGCTCCGTTTCCATATCGGCATGCTTCTGTTCCAGATCCGGAATGTTCACGGAATTGAT
Organism: Lachnospiraceae bacterium; assembly: GCA_017431515.1. GTDB lineage: Bacteria > Bacillota > Clostridia > Lachnospirales > Lachnospiraceae > RUG12461. The sequence goes on along the minus strand of JAFRKV010000062.1, from coordinate 76,163 downwards.
CTCGCCGATCTCTGCCTCCAGGGCCGCAATCTCCGCCTCCAGATCCGCCAGCTCATACTCCATGGTGCGGGCTTTGGAATTGAGGAGGATATTCGTATTCTTGGTCAGGTTATAAAATACCTCAGACCTGCGCTCCGCATCCAGGGATTCCGCAATCTTTAAGGCCTGCTCCGCTTCCTCTTCCTGTTTCTTTTTCTGGAGGGAGAGATAGAGCTTATAGGTGGTGTCAAGGCCCCGATCCGCCAGATCCGTGATGGAATCTCTGGCGTTCGGCCAGTTGCGGACGGTCTGCTTGAAATCCTTATCGTCGTCGTTCGGGATGTCGTTTTTTACCTCTGCCTCATCCCATGCGTCCTCCAGCTTCCTCCCGGAGGAATCCTCTTCCAGCTTGCTGTAGCCCCGGTCGATCATCAACTGGGTGGTGGCATAGCGGTCGAAGTGCATATTGTCATGATTGAAGAAATAGTACAGTCTCCAATACCGGTAGTTATCGCTCCCGGTGCTCTTTTCCGAGACACGGCCGGAGTTAAAATACTCCTGGAGCTTCTTTAACTCTGTGATCTCCTCCATCTCGTAGGGATTGGGGAAATCAAAAATATTCATGGGGTTGCCGTCCGGGTCCTTCGGAATCCCGTCTGCCCCCACCACGCAGGTGATGATCAGGGGATCCAGTTCGGACTTCGGCACCACCCGCGCCTCTTTCATGATGTCCTTAATGTCGGCGGCCTGGGAAATATCCCGCCACTGGGAATCCGCCAGCTCGGAGCGGTAGTAGCGCACCTTCTGGTTATAGGTGATCTGGCTCTGCAATGCCTTCTGATAGATCACATTGCTGATGCCCTTCTTCACATTCTCCTCGCCTGCTTTCACATCGGCTGCTTCCGTCTTCGCCGCTTCCACTTCCTCCTCGGCGCTCATGTTCAGCGCGGAGGCATCGATGAGAAACGTCCCCACAAACATGGTGGTGGCGGGAATGACCTTGCCCTCTGCCACATAGTCATAGTAAAGCTTGCCGTACTTGCTGCGCTTTAAGGACTTGCCGTAGGCTTCTTCCTTCTGAGCCGCGGTCATCTCCGGCTCCGTGGAAGCCGGCGTCTCCGTGGACGTCTTCGCCTCGGTGGACGCGGGGGTCTGCTGATCTGCCGTCTGCTCTGCCGCAGGGGCCTGCTGATCCGCCGTCTGCTGCTCTGCCGCGGGGGTCTGCTGATCTGCCTTCTGCTCTGCGTTGTTGGCATCTGCCGCCTGTACAGGCACACTTGTAGCAAGCATGACAACCGCAAGGGTCACCGTGAGATATCTTTTCATATGAAGTTTTTGAAAGAGGTTCTTCTTCATATGCGTGTACCTGTCCTCTTCGGTCTCTGCCGCACTCCCCTCGGGGAAACTACTCATCCGCCAGTTCGTCCAGGACCTCCAGAAGCTCGATCACCTTCTTGCTCATGGAAGGCGCGATCAGGATCGCCCATTCGGTGTCCGGAATGTACTCGCAGGTATCCTGCAGATACATGGAGGAGGATTCCTCCGTGATGTAGGGATACTGCGCTGTCTTGCTGCCGCGGATACTGGGGTCGGACTGCTGGACCGTGGGGGTATCCATCTCCCCGGTCTTGCCGTTATTCTTCTCCACTGTGGTGGTGCCGATGGTGAAGACGTAGCTTGCGGATCCGCCGGCGATCTGGGACATGGTGGCCTTGTCGCCGATGGTGACGCAGCGGTTCTTGGTGAGCGGTCTGCACTTATCCACTGCCGCGAGACTCACGTACTTCTTATCCGGGTCGGCCAGGTACTGCCGGTAAATGAAACCGTTGCCCTCCGCCAGCAGCTGGTTCAGAAGATCCTTCACCCGCTGTCTGATCTCATCATCGTCCCGGTTCTCCGCAAATTTGTTCAAGCCTGCGGTAGCGCTTGCCTTGTCATAATCAGAAAGGCTGTCAAAGGGACCGCCGAACACATCACTGATGGCGCCGTTCAAGTCTTTTCCGTTCAGGCCGCTTCGGCCCTTGCCGCCGCCGCCGCTTAAGCCTGAGCCGCCTGCGCCGTTGCCGGATCCGCTGCCGCCTGCGCCGCCGGTACCTGTGCCGCCGCCGTCGGTGCCGTCGCCGTTATCCCCGGAGCCTCCGTCGTCGCCGGTGCCGGGCCCTCCCGGACCGGTATTGCCGCCGGTGCCGGATCCGCCGTTATTGCCGGAGCCGTCTCCCGGACCGGGACCGCTTCCTCCGCCGGTGCCGCTGCCATCGCCGTCATTGGCCCCATTGCCGTTATTATCATCGCCGTTGTCCCCGTCGTTATCGTCGTTTTCTCCGTCATCATAGAAGGGACTGGACTTGCCCCGCTCCGCGTTCTCGGATGCGTAATTATAAACCGCTGCCGGCGCGCCGGCCGTCTTTAAGTTGTTTAAGATATCGTCCATGGGAAGGCCGATATCCCCGGCCGCATCCAGATCATCGTAGATATTCTCCCAGTCATCGTTTTCGATCTTTTTATTGATATCCTTTCCGATATCCCGCTTCGCCGCGTCCATGTCGTCCAGATCCGCTTCCGCGTCCGCCTTGGTGGCCGCATCTCCGGTTCCTTCCAGGATCGCCAGGTTCTTATTGCGCTGGTCGTCCTTCTTGTCGTCCGCATCGCTGATCTTTTTATCCAGTGCTTCCGCGCCGTCGAGATCCCCTTCATCCAGAAGATCCAGGCGCTCTAAGTTCAGCTCTTCCTTTTCCGTGGAGGGATCCTCTTCCTTGTCCTTCAATCCCTTGGTCACGGTCTTCTTTAAATTCTTCAGCCATTCGATATGGTCATTGATGGCTTCCATCTCATAGGTGCCGTAATCATCGCTGGAAACGCCGGCTTTCAGGCCGTCTGCCCAGTTGATCCGCTCGTCGATATAGGAAAGCGCATCATCCCGCTCGTAACGGATCACGCGCCCGCGGATAAACTGCTGACCCTCGCCGATGGTGGCAGAAAGACCCGACTTCTGGTTCTGCAGGATCTTGCGCAGGGTCTCCTGACTGCTGTCCGGATCATTCTTGGCGTTGACATATTCCGCATTGGCGGTCTCATGGGACTGCTCCGTGATCCTGGCATCCGAGGCCACCTGGAGGGTATCGAGAACGCTGATCTCCCTGGCCTTATGCTGGATGGTACCCTCCCGGATATTGTCCAAATCCTGCAGGCTCTGGAGACGCGGAATCATGGCCTGCGCCCCCTGCGCAACATTGTCAATGATCCACATGCTGGTATCATATTCATACTGCTGCGCCACGGTATCACCGTTGACCAGCGCCAGGTCATTGTAGGTATTGTAGGCAGAGGTGGCCTGCATTACCGCATCCCCCACCACGTCCATCATGGTGGAATCCGGATTGAAGGTAGTCCCGTCCTCATCCCCGTAATCCTTTGCCATAACGGAATAGGAACGTCCCAGCTTAGACATGCCGTAAGCCACCTGGGAGAAGAGGTTATTTAAGGGAGCCCCGAAGCCATAGTTATGCTCCTCGTTCAGAACCAGATTATACATGGCTCTCGCGCGCCGGCAGGAGTCGATCTGCTCCTGAAGCCGCATGGCCCGATCCGCTTCCTCGTTGTACCCCGCCTGCTTTAACGGCAAATACAGGTTTTCCAGGGCCTTCAGCTGCGCATCATACTTATCCGTCTCATCGTCCTGCACCGAGGAGGAGCCGTACCAGAACTGCTTGAAGAGATTGACCTTGTTACGGAAATCCGCTTCGGCGGCATCATCCCCCCCGTTATAAAGCACATCCATTCCATAGGCCCTGCCCATGAGCGCCACGCGATCCGAATCCGTGGTCTCGACGCCATAGTCGAGGTTAGAACTAAGGCCACTCCCCAAAGCCCCAATCCTCAAAAGCTTATTCACCTTATCCTGGATCGAGTCGGTTACCAGATACCCGACATTCGACGGATAGAGCGTCTGGGTGATGCGGGTCCAGGGCCAGTTCCACAGGTAATAATCGTTGAAGAGATTCTTGCTTTTCCAGTAACGATACGAGTTGGTGCGGACATACAGGTAATAGGTGACCTGATGGCTGTATTCCGCTTCGGTCTGCAGCATATCCAGCACCGGATAACTGCCGGCATACCGGTACTTCGGCACATAGTAATTACTATCATCGGACCACCAGGTAAACACCTGTCTCCAGGTGGAACGCCGCCAGCCGACACCCTCTGATTTATACTCCGAAGGCGAGTTATAATCCCAGGCTTCAAACACGCGCTGCACACCGGGATTCTTCCACCATTCTACGGCAGCCTTCATCTCCTCCGTCCGGGGGAAGGGCACATTGTTGTGGAAGAACATCCAGGTACGGTCATAGGTATAGGCGCTTGAGCCCGAACCGCCTTTGCCCACAGGCTTTAAGTTACCGTTTTCCAGCTGGAGCTTGATGCCCCTAAGCTCCGGCAGTTCATACAGGTCATATGGGTTTGAGATGGAGAAGATGTCCACATACTGTCCGGTCTTGGCATCCTTCGGGATCCCGTCCTTTCCTACCACGACGGAGATATAGTAGCCCTGGAGCTCCGTTTCCTCCACCTCGTCTCCCCCGGGGAGGATGGCGTTCAGGCTGCTGGCGCTTGAGATGTTGCGCCACCGGCCCCCTGCCAGTTCGGATTTGTAGTACATGATCTGCTGGTCTTCCTCTGCCATGGAGCGAACCGCCTTATTGTAGATGGGTCCGTTTAAGGACTGGGCGTCCACCAGCCATGTGCCGATGAAAAGGGTGCCCTCCGGGATCTGATTGCCCTGCATGATGTACTGCTGGTAGGTCGGATAACCGTACTTCTTCAGCAGGCTGTCCTTCTGGGAGCCGTCATTGTTCTGGCTGGCGTAGTTTTCCGCTTCCTGCTTGATGAGGGACCCGTAGTCCTTTAACAGGATATAGGGGGTGCCTCCCGCCTGCTGCATGGTCCGGGCGAAGAGCTCTCTCGCATCATCCTCACTGATCACCGCAGAATAGGGCACATTCTCCCTGGCCCAGTCGAGTGCCAGATCCGAATACTTATAGTCCAGCCGCATGGTGTTTTCGGTGTAATCTATGATCCGGCTGTCCTCCAGCACGACTTTATCATCGCCGAGATTGGCTTTCAGTTGTGTGATCAGTTTCACCGCCACGTCATGGAGATTGACCACATCCCAGGTGTCGTTGGCCAGACGGGTGCTTTCAAAAGCAGCGATGATGTCCCCGTCGCTGATGGAGCCGGTGGGATCCTCCTGACTTCCCTCTTCCGCGTTGCTGTTTGCCGGATTCTCCACCAGAGATTTGTTCAGGTTCGTCCGCATGAGTCTGACGAGAATCGTGGCCATGGTGCTGGTGGTGTCCTGCTCCCAGGCTTCCGCAGCCTGAGTCGCGCCCACCGGTTCTGCCATAGGCAGCGCCATGGTAAGGGCCAGGGTGCACGCAAGGAGAGTGCTGACAATGCGTTTTCCGATATGCAGTTGTCTCCTTCCCTTCTGTTTCATATGAATTCCTTATTCTTTAAACAACGCCTTCCAGTTCGTTCATCTTGGCGTCGATCCGCTCGTTCTGCTCGTCTACATCGGTCTGAGCCGCGTTGTAGGGCACTTCCGCATCGTCCGTCTTCTTGGTCTGTTTCTTCACGGCATCGACTGCATCGTCATATTTCGTCTGCGTCGCCGGGATCAGATTCGTTTCCAGTTCATTGACCCGGCTGCGGCAGCTGTCGATCATCCGCTGGTACCTCGCGGCGATGCCGTCATCATCGTCCTCGTCCTCCTCCAGGGCCGCTGCCTTCAATGCTTCATAAGCACGGATCTGGGCGTTCTGGAGATCGACTTCCTTCTTGTACTTCTCCAGTTCCTGTGCGACAGCGGTTCTTTGCCGTTCCGTCTCATTCAGCACCTTGGTCTCGCCGTCAAAGACCTCTTTGGCATCGTCACGCACCGCCTCCAGCTGCTTCAATTCCGCCTGGTAGCCCTTGATCTCGTTGGACAACTGGATCCGCTTCAGCACTTTGGCCGGGTTCAGCTTGCTCTCCTTTTTCTTCAGGATCTCCAGCTGATTGTCGTAGGCCGCATTCACCTTTTCCAGCTGCGCAAGGATCGTGTCCTGATCATGCTTTCTGGGATCATCGTCCGGCAGATTCTTGATGTCCGCCATCTGCTTTTGGACATTGGCCTGATCCTTCTTCATGATCTCCATCTGCTTTTCGATGGCCTTGCACTGCTTCAGTTCCTCGGTATAGCCCACGAGGAACCTCACATTTTCCGTGGTGGTCTCGATCCCGTAAGTCTCCGCCTCCGCCTTCGCCGATTCATAAGCCGGTCCCGCAAACTGGTCGAGATTCGGCAATCTGTCTTTTGCCAGATCGTACACATCCTCCGGATGGAGGTTTAACATCTCCTGGATCTCCTCTTCGCTCACCGGAAACTCTTCCCGGTTAAAGGAGGAATGACTCTTGATCTCGTCCTCCAGCTCCCGTTTTTTACGCTTTGCCGCCTGGAGCTCTGCCAGGGCTTCCTTGGCCTCGGGGTCGGATGCGCCTTTTTCCTTGGAAAGCTGATTGAACTTCTCCTGCAGCTCTGTTTCTTTATAGGCCCAGGCATCCCGCTGGCTCTTCAGTTCCTGCATGCCCTCTTCGTACTTCTGTTTGCCGACGAGCTCCTCTGCCGCATCCCGGAGGATCGACTGTTTCTTCATCTCGTCTTCGGCTTCTTTTGCTTTCTGCTCGTCGGATTTCTCCGCTTCCGCCGTCTTTTCCTCGGTCAGCTGCGCGACTTCCTCCGCCTGCTCGGTACGGACTTTCTCCAGATCCTCGTCAGTGACATTGTCCGCGGCATGGTCGATCTGATCCTGCAGGAAAGAGATCCTGTTCTTATAGTAGTCCGCGGTGGTCGTATCGCCTGCTTCTTCCGCGTCTTGTAACCCCTGCTGGGCTTTGGCCAGCTCTTCATTCAGCTCTGTGGTCTTGTTTTCCGCAGCCAATTGCTGCACCACGATATTCTGCATATCCGCCGCCATCACGTCCGCATCCTTGACGAGACGGTTATTCACCGTATCAAACCGGGCGCCCCCAAGGAAGGTGCCTTCTTTATCAAAGACACGCATGGTGAGCTGCGCCAGATCTCCCCGGATAAAGGAGAGATAACTGAAGGGCTGGTCGATGGACACCAGATGATCCGAGAAAAGGTACAGGGTCCGGTCTGCGGAAAGGTTATAAAAGGCCGCTTCCTTCTGCTGTCCGAATTCTTTTTTCACCGCATCCTGATCAAAGGTGAACTTCATCTTGATCATGTCGGTGGTGGTATCGTCTTCCACCTCGTAAGTGCCGATGACGCCGTTTCTGGTATCCGGGGCATCGTATTTCACCGTAATGTCTAAAGGTCCCCAGGCGACTGTCGGATCGATCACCACATCATCGATAAAGTCATCCACATCAAAGAGCCGGATCACCACTTCGTCGGCATTGTCCTTGTCCAGTTTCAAATGGCGGACGGAACCGTCCTTGGTCTGGCGGGTGCCGATGAGGCGCTTATTGATCCGAAGCTCCCAGTCGGTGACATTCCAGGGATAATAATCCGGGTTCGGGGAACCGTCCGGAAGCAGTTCCACGTCGTTATAGTCCGGCACGTCGATGGTCACCACAAACTCGGAATCCGAGATGATGGAACGGATGCTGTAATGGGCGCCGACTTTGGTCACGCCCTCCAGAGCGTTCAAATCCTTATCCATCTGGTTCTGATCCGCCGTCTCCAGAAACTGGGACACGCCGCCGCAGGTGGTACGGTCAAAGGAGTACAGGGTCGACGAATAGGCCGCGAGGGCTTCGTTATTGGTGCTCTCTGCCGTCTCATATTCCTGCTTTTCCGCTTCATACTCCTCATCGCCCAGTTCGCCCATGAGGTTCTTGATCTCATCGTTGATGAGCTTCGTCTGGAGATCCTTCAACGCTGTGTCCGCTTCGACGTAGGCTTTCCTCGCTCCCGCGTAATTATCATAGCCGTCGGAGATCGCATCTTTGATATCCTCTTTTGTATTCTCCAGTTCCTTTCTGGCCGACACGTACTCCAGGGTGTCCGTAAAGAGGACCTTGGGATCATCCTCGATCCAGTTGATACCGTCAGAATCACCCTTCAGCCAGGCTTTCGGGAAGCTGATGAAGAGAATGTGATAACTGCCGTCCCAAGGCGTATCAATGTCCTTTAAAAACTGGTCGTATTTCTTCTGGAACGCCTTCTGGTCCACGTCGGATCCATCCATGGCCTGCTGGACGAAGGAACTGATGGAACCGATAAATCGTCCGTACTGCGATTTATACAGCTGGTAGTTGGTCTGCAGGGACAGCAGCGCCAAGTCTGCATTCTGCTGTGCCTCATAGACCGTATGGTCACGCTCTAACGCATAAGTCTGGAGGTATTCGATGTCTTTTCTGGACATCTCCGCCGTCGCAAAGGCATTCTCAAAGATAAACCCCGTCGTGAGGTCGATTCCCATGAGTTTCCCCAGCTTCTCCTTGCTCCGCTGGCTTTTGGTCTCCTGCTCGCTCAACTTGCTCTTTAAGGTGGTGAGCCGCTCGGAGAGCTTATCCACGATCTCCTGGCTGACCTCGCCGATGGTAAGTTTGACCTGAGCCTTTTTCAGAGCGGTCTCCACATTTTTATAGCGCTCATTCAGGAACTTCAGCTCCTGCTCCGCCTGGATAATCTGGATATAAAGGTTGGACACATTCTCATAGATCCCCAGTTTCGTATCGGTGATCTTATGCTGGAGGTCCTTGATCTGGTACTCCAGCTGGGTGGGCTTATACTGAAATTCAAAGGCCTCCGCCTCGCTGGGCTTGGTGGGGAACTTGAAGTTCAGCAGAGGGCTCCAACGGAAGGTTCTCATATTGTGCTCTCTCTCCCTAAGAGACCGCACTGCGGAGTCTCTGGCCGCACGGCGTGTCGTGATCTGCAGCTCGATGGCTTCGATCTTTTCGCTTCTGGCCACGGCCACGTTCTTCGCCGCGGAGAGTTTGATCAGACCGCCGCCCGCTGCCACCGTCTCCGGCTTGGTCATGAGAGACGCCGGGACTGCGATGGCGGCTGCCAGGGCGCATGCAAGCAGACGCCGGGGTAGCTTCGCTATGAAGTTTTGACATCTGCTCTTTGTCATAATTTGTACCTTTTGGCTGACTCGCTTTGTCAGTTGGCAACATCTGATAACGACTCGGTGTGGATGAAGTAAAAGTCAAAGACGTCGGAGCCGCGGTTGGAGACGAAGGTGTAGATCAGGCCGTCCAGGTGGTAGGTGTGAAGATACACTTCGTATTCGCGGTCATAGTCTTCCACTTCCGTGTACTCGGTGAAGACATTGTTTTCCGTCATTTCCACGGGACCGTCTAAGGTGAGGTCACGTTTTTCGTACAGGTAGTTGATGGCCAGCGCCTCGGGGAGGGTCGCGTAGGAAGTACCGACGTAAACCGGCGCGCCCAGGATGTCCGACAGGCTGCTGATGGTCTGGCAGGTGTGGTTGCCGTATTTGAAGGTTTTTTTCAAGACGTAGACGGAATCCACTTTTGCGTCTGTATCGATGGATTCGTCATCCGTGATCTCCACCGTCATGGCGTCGATGTCCGGGAGGAAGCGCACCCGCTCCAGGCCGGAGACATACATCTTGCGATCACCCGTGTAAGCTGCCGCCACCTCGGAATTGGTCTTGCCGATGAGGTTGGAGTACAGGATCTCGTCGTGGGAGAAACGGCCGGTGTAGACCGGATTGTTGCTCATGTCGTAGAGGATGCCGTCTCCTTCTTTCATATCCATGGCGAACTGTCCCGAATACTCCAGCGTGCCGTTGGGGCGGTAAAGCTTGCCGTCGCCGCTGTGGAGATTTTCATGGAAGCCGCCGGTGTACCAGAGCATCCCGTCCTGATAATACTGGGTGCCTGTGTTCTCATACATGCTCTTTTCAAAGTTCCCCTGATAGACCACGATGCCGTCAGGGTTTTTCAGCGTCCCGACGCCGTTACAGGAGCCGCCGCTGACCTGCCCTTCGTAGGCCAAGTACCCGGATTTTCCTTTGATCCGCACCAGGCCTTTGGCGAATTTCAGCAGCACCGAATTGTAACTGTAGGTCTTGATGGACCCGTCCGCCGCCTGCGGAAACAAGGTGGACCGCACGCTGTAAATGTAGATCAGGGACAGGACACCGACCACCACCACGATCATGAAGCACAGGCGCTTGCTGACCAGCCACCGGCCCATGGTATAGTAGTCGTCCTTGTTGCGGGGCCGGACGTTCAGGATCTTGGTAAAGAAGTTCCGGATCGCCTCGATCCCCAGGGTCAGCCAGTAAGCCGGGTTGAAGTAATACCGGAACCTGGTGACAAATGGGGTGAATTTCGCTTTTAAGCTCTGCAGCAGAATCTGAAATAAATTCATTTAGCTTACTCCATATGCAGCGCGCCGACAAAGTTGCTGCCGTCCGCCTCGTTCAGATAACGTTCGCATTCGAACAGATACCATTTCGTGATCTCGTCTTCCGGCATTTCCCGCAGGATCTCGGTGAAACTGTTTCTCGCGAAATAGAAATCCTGCTTGTAGAAGAGGTCCAGGGCCTCGGCAAATTTCTCCCGGGTCAGAAGCCGGATCTGGCGCACTCTCGTGCTGCAGGCATCCAGCACCTCATACAGCTCCACGTGATTCTCCGGGTGCTCCGCATCCGGGATCACAAAGCCGATGTATCTGAGGTCGTATTGAGAGGACTCGTGGTCACGTGCAGCGGAAGTAATCAGGAGACTCAACCGCATCCGGCGGAACCAGTCCATGTAATCCTCCAGATCCTCGGTCTCCGGAGAGGACAGGAAGGCCGACGCCTGGTCGTTGGTGCCTGCGATGCCGTAAACAAAGGGCGCATAGTGCATCAAGATGCAGGCATTGGGGTATTCCTGCTTCTGCCATTCCCGCAGTGCTTCCATGAAGTTGATGCCGAAATGGGCCGCCTCCGTGCTTTCCTCCAGGAACAGGAGTTTGATGAAGGAAAGGTCGCTGCTGCTGGAGATAAAGATGCCGTCCTTCTGCTTCTGGTAATGCTCGACGATCTCCATTAAGTGGTTCATCCGGTCGAGATCCATGGGGTTATTGGTCCGCTGTCCCGGCGCGGAGAGGAATGCCATGGTGCCGGAAAGCTTGATCGCATTGCCGCTGGAGACTTCCGTAATGGAGTCTTTTTTCAGGATCCGCTCGATGTTCTTGGGCGCGAAGCGGTAGTACGCTTCGTAGGTCAGGAACTTGATACGGTTGGTGTTGCGGATCTTTTTCTGGATCTCAAACACGGAGTTCCACATGTAGTTCATGTCCGTGCCCACCACGAGGGGCTTCTCCACCGTCTCCTGGCCGTTGGCCACCAGTTTCAGCGCCGCCGCCAGCCGCCTGATATCCATGGCCTGCAGGAAGAAGAAAATGAGTCCCGCCAGGCTGGCCGCCGCAAAGATGATCAGCGAGAACCGGAACACCGTGCCGTAATTGGCGAAGAAATCCTTCGTAAGATCAGCGTATTCCGAAATGCCCACCGCTGCGTAATCGTAGATCTCCTGGTCATCCAGGGTCTTCGCCACCATGGAAACCTCTGTCCCCTGAATGGTGGTGTGGCGGGTGGCTGTTTTTTTCTGTTCGGACACAGCGGTGAGGATCTCCGCGGCGTCATCCCCGTAGAGGTCGCCGATGTACTGCTTATTGCGCCCGCTGCCGGATAGGGCCACCAAACCGGTATCCCGGCTCACGATGCAGATGTCGTCCAGGGCGATGGCGCCTTCCGAAGCGGCGATCTGGGACGCGATACGGTTCTGCAGCGTCACGTAAGTCTCGGTGTCATAGAAGAGGTCATCGTTGAAGTTGAGATCCGCGTCCGCCGGCAGATTCTCAAACAACGTGCCCATAAAGTACCGTTCAAAGCGCTCGTAATTCTCCGACTCGATGCTTCTGGTCTTTTGCATCATGAAGAAGAAAATGAAGCCGATCAGCACAGCCAGCACCACTTCGTAGGTAAAGATGGCGTAAGCCACTCTCCTGCGGAGTCTAAGAAGCCAGGATACGGCGATGATCACCACGACGCCGGCCACGGCCACCACGATATATGCGATAAAGCTGATGCCGGTGGCAGCGATGCGCTGGGCGAGATTCATCTTGCGCTCCGCAAAGAGTTTTTTCGCTGCGGGGTCGATCTCAAAAGGCGCTGTGGGCGCGGCATTGTCCATCCGCTTGTAGAGCATCTGGTCCGCGTATTCCGCCTGGGCGAAAAACCGTCCCGCTTCGCTCCCCTGGGAAAGGAACTCGCCGATCTCCACGTCTTTTTTCTTGAACTCCTGCTCATCCTGATAGGACGGATGCATGGTGGTGATCTCGACGAACTGGCTGCCCGGCACGAGATACACATAGGCCATCTGGCCGTTCGAGGTCAGGAAGGTGAGGTAGGCGCCGTTGGGATCCATGGAAAAGCCGCTGAGCTTTAAGGTATTCAGCACCTTAAAAGCCGGCGTCCGGTGGGAAGGTCCCAGCTCCTCGTCGAAGGCCACCAGCTCGTACTCGTGCACCTCCTGGTTATTGTCCATCCGGACACGGCTCAGCACTGCATAAACCATGCGTTCGTAGCTGTAGATCTGGGCCACGTCCCAGCCGGAAAACATGGAAGACGCGCGGGTCTCAAACATGCCCCGGACTTTTGCCTTGTCGGAAATCTCATAAATAATGCCGCCGCGATCCGTGTTGTCGCTGATATAGACATCACGCTCGCCCATCGCCACATCGTTAAACTCGGTGAGCTCCTTTGTGTATCCCCGGAACAGCAGCGAATACGTCAGGAAGATCAGCACGACGAGCACCCAGGCAACGGCGCAGATCAATGTGACTTTTGTTCTCTTTTTTTTGAAAAACTCCCTCATGAATACCCCTTTACTGTAAGAGCGATTCGAGTCCGATCTTCTCGAAACTGCGGATAAAGAGACGAAGCCATGGCACGTCTCCGAAAATCAGGTTGGTCAAAAACGTCAGGACCACGAAGATCGCCAACGCGATGCTGATCACCAGGATCACGCGGAACAGGGTGTCGCGGTTATTCTCGAACCAGATCCGCAGGCGGAGGCGCCAGCCCCTCTTCTTTTCCTGCACCGCGGCAAGCTCCAGATCCTTATAAAGCTCCCGGAACCGGCCATAGGCGCGCTTGTCGATCTTTTTGGTCAGCAGAACGTAGCTGTTGGCCTTGCGTCCGCGCTTGACCTTGGGAGACAGCACCTTCAGCAGGACTTTCGCACATTCCACCACGCAGTCTTTTTCGCCGATGGTGGTGTCCAGCTCCGCCAGATCCATGGCGTAGGTCAGGTAGACGGAATTATCCCGGGCGATGTGGACCTGCTTCTGGGTCAGCACAAGGTACAACAGCGGCCAGGGAAGGTTGCTGGTCATGCAGGCGATGATGAGGTTGATACACACCTCCTCCGCCTGCTGCAGCGACATGGCTCCCCCCACGTAAAACAGGTCGAAAGGCCGCTCGTTTTTGTACGGATAAACGATCAGGTACTGCCCTTCGCAGGAAAAGCAGTCGATCAGCACCTTGTCCTGGACTTCTTCCGCCTGCTCGTTTAACTCGATGAAGCGCTTCAAGATGTCGTGATCCTTGACGATGATCACCACAAAGCGGCCGCGGGCGGAATCGTTTAGGTTTTCGCAGATCGTTATTTCGTTGGTATCGTTCCGCGCGATCAGGCGTACTGTCTTTAAGCGCATGTTCTGTGATTGATAAACCACTCGTTACTCCTCTCTGCCATCAACCGTAGGTCGAATGGAGTCTGCGTTATTTCAACAGGCCTGACAACGGGTTCTTGATATCGATGCTGCGCTGCTGCTCCTCTTCCAGACCTTCGAGGCCCTTCTTCTCCACGATGGCATACGCGTAGGTGCAGACCACCGGCATATCCGTGCAGTAGATCCGGATCTCGTAGACACCCGGCTTCGCAGGCGCGGTGTAGACACCGTCGGAGCTGACTTCGCCGCTGTTGGGCTCGGTAAGCTCGTAAGTGATGGACACCGGCTCCATGTTGTTGAAACGGACACCGAAGTAATGGTTTTCTTTGACGCCCATCTTGATGGTAGGAGTCTCCGGGGAAATGGTCTTGCCGGAGTAATCCTCTCTGAGACCCAGATCGTTCCCTGCCGGGAAGCGGATCGCCACCCAACGGTAGGTGAGGACGAGGTAGTCCACGTTCTTTAACAGTCTCGCGCCGACGATGAAGCTGCCCTTGTCATTCAGCACCCGGACTGCGGTCTCCGCGTCCACGACGGTGCGCTGCTCTTTTGCAAAAATGTCGGGATTGCCGTAGATCGTGCTCTTGGCATTCACGCCGATCTGGTCATCCTCTTTGATGAATTCATAGCCGACTTCCACGTAGATATTGCCTTTGCCCAGGCCGTGCATGATCTCGCCGGAATAGAAGGTGTCGCCTTTCCGCGCATTTTCTCCCAGGGGGATCTCCAGCACGCCGGTGGCGATCTCCGGGCCTGTCATGCTGCCGTCCGCATCGGAGGAAGGCTCCGTCGAACGCGCAGGCGCGGCATTGTCATGGCCGATGCCGTTTTCGTGGATGAAATATTCCATATAGTCGTGGCGCTGCATCTCCTGAGCCGGCGCCACGATATAACGCTTCACATTGGTCTCGATGACGTCCTCGATGATGTAGGCGCTGTCGGTACGCACCAGTTTCAAATCCGCCAGACGGATGAAATCTCCCTGTCCGCCCAGGTTTTTCATTTCGAGGTTCATCTTGCCGATCTCGCGGTTCACCAGCTCTCTCGGCTTCGTATTGGAAAGCAGGATCTTGACCGTGAAATTACCGGGCGCGGGAACGGCTTTGTCATTTTCATAGGCAGCCGCGGAGCCCGTCCGCAGGATCACGTTGGTCTCGATCACAGGGGAATTCTGCACCATCATCCAGTAATCGTAGGTGACGCTCTCGCCCTCTTCCAGGGTCAGATCGTTGATGTCCACAGCGATCTCGTTTTTACCGTCCTCGGAAAGGAATACGGGGATCTGCAGCACCCCGTGATAGGTCAGGCGCACGTCATCGCCGGAAACCTTGGTCACCACCAGCTGCGCTTTGACGATATGCTCTCTCGTCACGGTGGAGGGCATCACGAACTCGATCCGGTAATGATCATCGGAAAGAAGCACGCCGCGGGTCAGAAACTCCGTCTCCATCTCGAAGACCTCGGGCACGTCGTCCCTGTCCACGAGAAACAGCTCGTAAGATTCCTGGATCCGGTTAAACTGGAACTCCGTATTCGGATCCGACTGGTCGATAGCGTAGACCTTATGGACGTTTTCCTCCTTATAGCGGACACAGAGGCTGACCATATTCGTCTTCAGCGTGTCAAAGCCCTGGATGGCGGACAGCTTCTTCACGTCGGACGAATCCACCACGATCTCCCGGCCCATGCCGTCGATGGCGACGCCGTTCTCCACCAGGATCGAAAGGTCGTCCAGACTGATGACCGCGAGACCGCAGACCACACCGGAACCGTACATCAGACAGTTGGAAAACCTGCGTTTGTTGTTGTGGTAGGCCTGCTCAGCCAGGAAGTCCCCGCTGGACATACGCTTCTTCGGGTAATACCGGTTGCGTTCAAAGGGGTACAACTGCGTGTTGTTCATAGCTTCATTCCTCTCCTTTTGAAAATTGCTGATGTCCTGGTCAAAAGTCACATGTCACAAAGTGACTTATGACTTTGCACATCGATCCGTCGCGACAAACAAGCTGATCCCTCCGGATTTCTGTGCAAAGCGCACACGCGATTTCATCGCATGCGCTTTTGACCTTAACATCTTTGACGAAACGCCTCAAAATCTCTACAATTATACCAAAAAATCTGCAAATTTTCCATCAAATTTGCACAAACTGCTAAAATTTTCCCACTTTTCCTATTCTCACAGCAAGTATATCATAGGAATCGCCGGTTGGATGTGTCACTTATGTGTCACCTTGCGGGCGCTTTGCAGGTTTCTTGCCCCCGCCCCCCGCCGGTGGCTTTGCAGTGGGGCTCTGCAGTGGGGCTTTGCTGAAACGCTCCCTCCCCGGAGGAGCGGGGCTGGGGGCATTCGTAAGCGGTTGCGGTTTACATTCATCTGTTATGCACCGCGTGTACTTCCTTGTATCTATATACGAAACAATTTCCGGTATGGCAGAACTTTTTTATATTGAGGAGAAAGGCTCCGATCCGCGCATTGCATGCACGTGCTGTCTGCGTTTCCCGTCCCGGCATCGCAGGGATACTGCGCCGGGCATCTTCGCACACAAAAAGACTGCCCCGATCCTCCCGGATCGTGAGCAGTCTTTTTAGGATTGTAGCATTCTCTTTACTCAGCCATCGCTTGCACCGCGTCCAGCACCTTCTCTTCGTCATAATCGGGTGCGAATTCTTCCGCCGCATGACAGATTAAGTGATTTCTTACTCGCGTTTTTCCAGATCATGTAGTTTCGTTTCGAAAGATGCTCTCAGCCGCTTCCCGTTTGCCCGATCCATGTATCGTTTGAGCGATCTGGTTCCTTCCCGTATTTCTTCCATGCAGGCTTCACACTTCTTTTTTGAGATACCTGCATCTTCTCCGACTTTCATCAGGTCGGCTGGTTTGATGTCAGTGCCTTTCCCATTGATTGATGTCGTATGCTCGCCAAAGTAGGTATTGCTGTATGTCAGATCGTATGCGGGCGCGAGCCGCCACCCATGGTCTTCCGTGTAAACGAAGGAGAAGTTTTTGGTATGATCATCCAGATTATGCGTCTCCACGTTAAAACACATCACGCGGAATAACTGTTCCTTATCAGCACTGTTGTCTTTTGTGAGATAGCGAACCAATTTTTGATAGGTATGGTAATCACATGACGGGGCGCGAAAATCCGCTTCCAGAAGTCCTGCGAATGTCACAGTAAATAGTTTCTCTCCGTTTTGCCTGTCGAATCGTTCCGTTTGGAAGTATCCTTCACATAACTTCGATGGGATCAGCTTTGTTTCCGTCATGGCAATGCCGCTTTTTTTTGCGCACAAAGAATAATCATACTCCCTTTTTCCGCTGATGCTGGGATCATCTTTTGACGGAAATTTTACGATCCAGTCTTTTCCTTTGTCAGAAAGAAGGATTTTGGGTCTCGTTCCTCCACTGGATCCTCCAATCCTGTATAACAGATCCAACTGATCTGTCGTCTTGGAGGATAATACTTTTTCACACGCGCCAGCTATGGTGTCATAATCCAATCCGGCTGATTCCATACGAAAGTCAGCTTCTTTTGCCGGATAGTATTCCAACGCGCCCATTCCGGAACTCCCAATATAGGCCAGTCGGTCGAGCGCCGACACATCCTTTCCCGCAATCCCTGCTTTTTCAAGATAGCGATCCAGCAACAGTTCCCCCCAACTGTCCGGAAGACTGTCTGCAAATACACCAAACAAACCCTTGAAGCGATCTCTGGCATTCTCGTTTGGCACAAACACATCACCCTTTAAGGGTAATGACAGCGGACTGATGGAAAAACCGTGTTTCAGCCATTTGTCGTCGTATTGAAACGCAATCATTTTATCCGGTGTTTCCGCGAGGCGGCCTACCGTTTTTTTGTGATAATACACTTCAAGAATTTTACCGTCTGTCATTGAGCACCTCCTCGATGCTGTTATATACCGGTTTCTCAAACAAACGGTTTACTTCATCAATTACGCCAAGCTCCATCGCAAGTTTGATGAAAGATTCGAGCGAGATTTTTCCAGTACGTTCAAATTTGCGAAGCGTGGCATAACTGACATTGCTTCTGGCAGCCAGTTGTTGTTGCGTAATCTTTTTTCTTTTTCTGATATTTCTCATTTTTCCGGCAAGCTGCTTCGCAGTGTCGATCGGTGTGATCCACGGAATATCCATTGCGCGCTCCTCTCTGCTACTATAGTAGCATTATCATAGTGTTTTTGTCAATTTTTGCTATGATAGTAGCATTTAACAGATCATACCGGGGCTGTTCCCTTTTGTTGATCTTGAGATCGTCCTCTGTCGAAGAGGGTCCTGAAGGAACGTCTTAAAGGACAAAAAACCCCGCTCCTGGTTGCGGGAGCGGGGGTGATGTGCAGAGATGCTGCGCGGGGATCCGGAGCAGGGGGGCAAAGCGCGGAGCGGGGATCCGGTTGTTCAGCCATCCACCCGGCCTTTGTAGACAAACCCCAGCATGGTGATGTCGTCGAACTGGTCTTCCTCGCCGACGAAGTCGGAGATGTCTTTTCTCACTGCCGGGAGCACCACATCCATGGGCTCTGCCTTCACGGCGTTTAAGATGGCAAGCAGCCGGTCGGGGCCGTATTGATTCGTCTCATGGTCGATGGCCTCGGGGATGCCGTCTGTGTAGACAAACAGCTTATCACCGGCGCCCAGGGTGAGCTCGTCTTCATGGAAGCGCATATTCTCCATGCAGGCCAGTGGCGGCCCGTGCTTTTCTTTCAGGTAATCGTAGTCGCCGCCGGCGCGCATCAGGATGGGATATTCATGTCCCGCGCTGGCGTAATCCATCCGTCCGGTCAAGAGATCCACGATCCCCACCCAGACCGTCACAAACATTTCCGCTTCATTTCCTTCACAAAGGGAGTTGTTGGCGCGATACAGAATCTCCGCCGGCGAATAGGCTTCCTCCGCAAGGGCTCGGATGGCGGTCTTTGCGCGCATCATAAAGAGGGACGCGGGGATGCCCTTTCCGGAAACATCCGCGATCACCAGCACCACCTTGTTACGATCCACAAAGTACAGGTCGTAAAAATCGCCGCCCACCTCCCTGGCGGGATCCATGGTGGCGAAGACCTCCATGTCATTCCGCGGGAAGGAGAAGTTTTTGGGCAGGGAAGATTCCTGGATGATCCGGGCAAATTCCAGCTCCTGCTCGATCCGCTTCTCCGCCGCCTCGATGTAGCCTTTCAGGGCGGCCACCGTCTGGTTGATATCGTCCGAGAGGGAGGCGAACTCTGAGGAATTGCGCACCGAGATCACCTCGTCCAGATTGCCGACGGTGATCCGGTCCAGAGACGCGTTGATCTGGTTGAGATTCTTGATGACGATCTCCTGCACCAAAAGATAAACCAGCACATACACCACGGCAAACAGGATGAGATCCGCAAAGGCGGTTTCATAGATCTGCACATCCCGCAGGAAATACATTTCCTTTGTAGGGATCATCGTCAAAAGGGTCACGCCATCCGGCAGGCTCTCGGTCAGGCACAGCGCCGGCTCCTGATACAGGCTGGCCTGAAAGATCTCACCCGGCTCATGACTTCTCAGTTCTTTCAGATTGGGCAGGGTCATGGCCGTGCCTTTATGATCTCCGAACAGGGTGATGCCGGATTTGCTGATGATGTCAAAGGTTCCGCCATTTCCCACATGGAAGCCCGTCAGCACCTCCGACAGCAGCGCATTCTTATCCTGTCCTGCCGTATCCTGTATGGAAAGATAGGCGCTGCGGATGTCCTCGGTATCGTAACGCAGCGTCGCGCTTGTATTCTGCAGAGAGGTCTGGCTCTGCACGTTGATCACAAAGACCATGTTGGTGCCGAGCACGATGGTGACCACCGCAAACAGCCAGAACTGGAACTTCTGGGCCACGGAGATCTCCTCTCCCCGCGGCACCCGGAAGGTTTTTTTCATCTCATGGGATAACGCCCTCAGCGCAAGTGAGGACGCGCCCATCCCGATGCCGGTAAAAATGATCATCGGAAAGGCACAGGTCTGCACCACGTAAAAGGCCATGCTCATATCACTCCTGTGGGTGATGAGCACGACATACATATGAAAGACTTCCATGAGGGCACCGATAAAGAAGGCATAAAAAGCCGAGGGCTTTTTCCTCTTGAAAAGAAAGGTGCGCAGAATGGCAGCAAGAATACCGGCCAGGCAGGTGGAGATGCTGCAGGCGATCCTGGTATAGGAACCGATGCCAAAATAGGTGCCGACGATGAAACGCTCGACTCCGCCCATCAGACCCGCAATGATGCCGGACAAGGGGTCAAAAAAGAGACCTGCGATAAGAGGTCCCAGATCCCGCACATTCAGCAGCATCTTGCTGTAATCAATGCCGAAGTGGGTGGATAGGATCGCGCTCATTCCGAAGATGATGCCGATGAGGATCTTCCCGAAAAGCTTCAGTGGTTTATTCTTTGTCCTGAGCCAGACCAGGACGGTCAGCACGACATGCAGTCCCGTCACGACTGACATCTTCAAAATCATTGCCAGCATTGATGTCTCCTGTCTCCTTCAGCTGCGTTTGTTGGCACGGTAAACGAGATCCACCTGCTGATGGATCTATTTTCATTATGCTTATTTTTCAGCGTTTTTCAAGGGTTACAGTCTGTGTTTTGTCATTTTTCGATGGATCATCCGGACCAATTTCATCATTTTTCAAAGGATTCTCCGAGATACCGGAAACAAAGCATCGTGATATCGTCAAACTGCTCCCCGGCCTTTTTGACATTGTCCTTGTTTTTGAACTGGAGCGTATGCTCCTCCAGGATCTTCGCCATGCCGTTATAGCCGTATGTGCAATACTGTTTCCCGTTGACGGTCACGGTGGGGAATGGGATCTCCTCTTTTACCTGCCCCTCTTTCAACTGCCGGCTGTTCTGATAATCCGCAAGTTCTCTCTGCAGCGCCTTCTCTGCCTTTTTCTTGTCCTGACAAGCACCCTGCTCCGGCAGGATCTTGTAGCCTTTCTTTACGATGGTTTCCATGATCTTCTGGACATGATTCACATAGTTGCCGCATTGAGTCAGCGCTGC
This sequence comes from Lachnospiraceae bacterium, assembly GCA_017431515.1. GTDB lineage: Bacteria > Bacillota > Clostridia > Lachnospirales > Lachnospiraceae > RUG12461. The sequence goes on along the minus strand of JAFRKV010000062.1, from coordinate 55,372 downwards.
CCTCAGCCTTTCGCCCCAGATGTGGTTATCGTACAGACTCTTCAGTTTCCTCGCAACCTCCGCTTGCGGATAGCCTCTGAATTTCGGATTCGAAAGGTCCACATTGCTGTTCAGCATGTTTTCAAAGCCTTCGATATGCTCCGGTCCCACGTGCCCAGCGCTTCCTGCTGCTTTTCCTTTCTCTCTTCCTGCTCCTTGTCAAACTCCAGGAGCTCTTCGATCGTATTTTTATCGGCGTGTTTGAAATCAGCCTCTGTCTTGTACGCTTCAATGGTGTAAGATTTCTCCCAGATTTTTTTGTTTGTCTGCACATCTGCCATGACAATACCCTCCCTTTTTCTGATGAAATGCAAGTGATCTGCAAGTCCGCCCCCGGCGGCCTTTATACCGGTTCTCCACCGCTTTCGCAGTTATAAAAAAATTTCTTGTGCACAATATAACACGCCTGGGGTGGTTGTGATGTGTCGTTTATGTGTCGTTTGGCATCCGATGCCTTTTAGCGCACCTCTGCCCGGACGCAAAAAGGCAGGGGATACATCCCCTGCCTCTCCGCGTCATATCGTCAAGTTTTCTTTTTAAGCACCCTTTGGTGTAAAAGTTACATGAAGAACCATCCCCATACCGTCAGCAAGCCTCTGGAGAAGCTTAATTGAAGGGTTACGGGTTCCATTTTCCAGCCTGCTGATCTCGGCCTGGGCAATACCCGTTTTTTCAGACAGTTCTTTCTGACTCATATTTCGAGACAGCCTCGCATCTATCATTGCTCGGATCACATTCTCCTCGCCATTACTATCTTTTTGATTACATAACAAGTTTGCGGTGTCATAATACTTCCGATAGGAATCCTCGGAAACCATTCCTTTTGCTTCCTCCAGAAGAGACAGAAACCACACCGGGTCGGAATCTATCTTTTTCAAAATCATGTCATGCGCCCTATCCTGAACCTGATGGCTTTCGTATCTTGTGATCGTCTTACCGCCCCATCCCAGCAAGGCGCACAGATCCCTCTGTGTGATACCATATTTGCCGCGAATATTGAATATGTCCATTGAAGTCAGCAATCCGTTTTTTTCTCGATAGGCATCCTTTACTCTGATATCGTTCTCCTGTATCTGACACTCATCCATATATAGTTCATCTGCCACATCACAATACGTATAAATGGCATCATAATTCACTTTGCAATCCTTGAAAATGGTCTGCTCTCTGATCCTGACTGTTTTTACCTCATGTTCCTCCATGCAACATGCGCAGATTCTCTTTTCTCTTTTCAAAATTTTCATTTTCATGAAAACACCCCCTTATCTTTTGCGATACGGAAACATATCCGGCGCAAACGCCATCTCACTTCTGTTCGGAAAACGGATATCTTTCACTGTGCGCATATAGTCTTCTGCTGTGAGAGTTCGCAATTCTCTTCGAAGCACATCCATCGGATTCTCATTCGGAAAAAGCCTATTTACCGTATACTGATTCGTATACCTCTCTTCTCTGTCTTCGTCCACAAGTCTTTTTGCTTGGAAGTATATTTGCGCGCCATTATTTAGAGCATATCTTAAATTCTGTATATAAGCCTTAACCTCCGTTTCCGATTCGATACGAATTCTTTGTTCTTCCACTTACTACATCCTCCTGTAGGAGGTATCATTTGATACCTCCATATTATACTCATTTTTCTACACTGTCAACAACAGTCAATGCAAAAACCTTGCATCAACAAAATCAATGCAAATGTTTTTCCTTTTTTTGATTCTCTTCATGCTTAAATGGGGTAATCAAAAATAGTACAATAAAGAAAAAAAGAGACAATCCCGATTGGGATGTACTTCAAAAGATACGACTTTTCCTGTTTCAGAAACAGCAGACAGCCTGCGGGGGTCTCACCCCCGTAAAACACGACGGAAAGCTGGCGGGCACCGCTCTCCCTTTTTTGAATTCCTGCTTCCAGGCATGGAGCATCCGCATCTCTTCCATGGTATATCTCCCCTGCGGGTTATACTCGGTCACAGTCTTGAGGGACTTCTTCATGATATCCGTTTCGTCTTCGGAGAGCACGTTTCCTTCCCGCGGTTGATAATAGGTCTTTTTCTCTTTGATGATCTCTTCCAGCTGCTCTGCGGTCACATCATCCCGCTGCTGCCCCTGCTGATTGACATTCTGGACGCGGTTCTGGAAAACGCTGGTATGGATGTTGTTGATCTCGCCCGCCGGCACCGATCCCACGTAGGGCGCGGGATTCGGATTCCCATAATTAGGATACTGTGCCATATGATTTCCTCCTTTATGTTGATGAGGTGGTTATCATTTTCAATTATTCTATCACAATCCATTTGAAATGGAATAGAATCGGGCGTGTCACTTGTGTGTCATTTGGTGTCTTTTTTGGGGAAACGCTTTCCCCCACCGGCGGTTTTACACCACCAGGGGCAGCAGCGTGGAAAAGACCGATGCCGGCGGCAGCGCTCCGCATTCCGGGAGAAAGATATGCTCTCCGCCGCAGATGATATGCAGCACAGCCAGTGAGAGCGCCGGGAAGACAAAATCATAGGTAAGGAGGATCTCCTCCTCTTCCGTGAAAATTGTCAGGGAGGTAGCCGTTTCTCCGGTGGCGGGGTCCTCATGTTCCACCAGAGAGGTGGTGAGTCCCAGATTGGATAACGTGTCCTGCAAGGCCAAAAGCCTGGGATGGCGAAAGGCTTCCGCCTCTTCTTCACTCTCCTCATCCGTCATGCCAAAACGGAGACAGTCATACAGCTTCGGCAGGTATGGAAAGGCCGCCAGTGCCGTAGGCGGTTCCACTGCCGGGAAGCTCCAGGATCGCTCTCCCGGAGAGGACATGGCGTAGTGAAACACGGGTTGTCCTTCCTCTGTTTCCATCGCCATGCAGGAGATGGACATGGTCTGCTCCGGAAAGGTCAGCTGGATCGTGGGCGCATCACCGGCGCCAAGGGACAGCTCCGTCAATACACCTTTTTCACGAAAAACCGCCGCCGCTTCATCCAGCAAGGGCAGCAGCATTTCCTCCGGAAAATAGTCTTCTCTTTCTTCTTCCATACTTGACTCCTGAAATGAAACCCTGTTTAATCCATGCCCTTTGCGACGGCTTTTGCCGCATCCCGCTGGATGTCCGGATCATAGGACAAAAGGGGTTCAATGTCTTTTCCTTTCAAGCGCCTGTCGATGTAGTTTCTTGTGAGTCTGATAATCAGCGGGATCTGGACGATGAGCCCGATCAGGTTCGGGATCATCATGAGCCCGTTAAAGGTATCCGAGATATCCCAGGCCAGGTTGGACTCCATCACCGCCCCCAGAATGATCATGGCGATGAAGATCAGCCGGTATACTTTTGCCCAGGTCACGCCAAAGAGATATTCCGTCACCTTGGCGCCGTAATAGGACCACCCCATCACAGTGGTAAAGGCAAACAGGGTGATGGCCACCACCACAAACCACTCTCCCGGAGCCCCCAGGGACGCGCCGAAAGCTTTTGCCACCAAGGTCGCATCGTTGACCCCTGCATTCATGAGTCCCGTGGAAAGGTCGATGGCGCCGGAACTCAAAACCACCAGGGCCGTCATCGTGCAGATCACGAAGGTATCCAGAAACACTTCCGCGATGCCCCACATGCCCTGCCGCACCGGCTCTCTGGCGCAGCTGTTGCTGTGCACCATGACAGAAGACCCGAGTCCTGCCTCATTGGAAAAGACGCCCCGCTTGCAGCCGTTTTTGATGGTGTTCAGCGCCAGCTGGATGGCCGTCCCCGCCGCGCCGCCGCGGATGGCCGCAGTGCCGAGCGCGAATTTAAAGATGGATGCAAATGCCGCGGGAAGGCTTTGGATATGGATCACCAGAAGCACGATGCAGCCGATGAGATAGATGGCCGACATCAGCGGAATCAGTTTTTCCGACACGGCCGCCAGTCTCCGGAAACCGCCCAGAATGATCACCGCCGCCACCACCATCAGCACGATCCCGATCATCCAGTTGACCGCCGACACGCCCAGGAAAGAGCCGCTCCCCTGCACCTCCGTAAAGAAGACGGAGCCCACGTTAATGGTGATCTTGTTGATCTGCCCCATATTGCCGATGCCAAAAGAAGCTAAGATCGTAAACACGCAGAAAAGGATGCCCAGCACCCTGCCCGGAATCCGGCAGTGCTTCATGCTCCCCAGGCCGTCCTGCAGATAATACATGGGACCGCCGGACCACGCCCCTTCGGAATTACGGCGCCGGTAGAAAAGGCCCAGCACATTTTCCGCGTATTTCACCATCATGCCGAAAAACGCCGCCACCCACATCCAGAGCACGGCTCCCGGTCCGCCCACGCAGATGGCTGTGGAGACACCCGCGATATTTCCCGTGCCGATGGTGGCGCAGAGGGCCATGCAAAAGGTCCGTAGCTGTGACAGCGCCCCGGAATCGTTGATGATGCGTGCCTCCTTGTGCATGCAGCCGAAGGTCTTTTTCCACCAGTGTCGAAAATGCGACACCTGAAAAACCCGAGTGGACACGGTACAGAGAACCCCCGTGCCCAGCAGCAGGATCAGCCCGAAAGTCCCCCAGGCAAAGCCGTTGACTGCATCATTGATGTTGACGATTGAGTTGTAAACCTGTTCCATCTTTTATCCTTCTCTTCTCTCTGTTATCCTTTTCTCAGGGCATTCAGAATGCCATCATAGTCAAAAATCTCCACCGCGGTGCGGATCGCATCCACTGTCTCCTGTTCCTCTTCCGGCAGGGCGTAGTCTCTGATCTCCTCCAGGATCTCCTCGATGGCGTCCACATCCATTTTCTCCGCCGCTTCCTGCACACCCTCATATACGGTCTGTATCAGATAGGCGTCGGCAACTGGCTTTGCTTTTTTCTCCGCTCCCGGATCTTTTGTCTCCCCAAAGACCGGAGCCAGCCGCCCCTGAAAGCATCCGTACTCTGTCATAAAGGGATCGTGGTGCGCCCTGATGTAATTCGTATCCTTTTCCTTCCCGTCATTCTCCAGAAGCTGGGCCGCCTCCGCCAGCGCCATGGCGCCCACCAGCTTCGCGGAACTCTTTAACGCGTGGACCTTGATGGTATAGTTTTCCCAGTCGCCCTCCGCATAATATCCTTCGATCTCCGTGGTCTTGGACCCGATGGAATCATAGAAGATCTTCAGCACCGTCCGGAAGGCTTCCTCGGACCCGCTGTGCTTCATCGCCATATCACCGTCTATGCCGTCGATCCCGTGGTACCACTGTTTTTCCTCCTCCGTTGACGTCTTACCCGTGCCGGCCGTCTCCGCTTCCGGGATCTGCGGGGCCGTCAGTCCCGCATCCTCCTCTTCGTCATACAGTTCCCCTGCGTCGTCCGCATTCTCCGCATCTTCCCCATTGTCAAAGAACGCAGTCAGGTTGTAGGACTTGTTGCTCTTGACAAAGTACAGGATGCCGAAGCTGCCGGGACCGCAGTTCGCCGAAACCGCGGCTGCCGCTTGCACAAAGACCACATTTTCAAAGTAAGCGATCCGGCTGATCTCCTCTTTGATCCAGAAGAGGGTCTCCGTAGGCACATCCGCATAGGTGATGAACACCACCTCCGAATCCGGGATGATATCCACCGGAAGCGCCTTCCTGATATACCGCCGGTAAGCGCGCCTCGTGCTGCCGATCCAGATGCCGCCGATGACAGCCTTGTCCTCCTTCATCTGGAGACTGGGATGGAGGTTTAATGCTCTGGCGAGCCGGTGTACTCTGCGGCTGATCCTGCCGTTTCTTGCCATATAATCCGTTTTGTCAATGACAAAGCTGCACCGGAGCCGCTGCTTCACCGCTTCCAGCTCCGTCACGATGTCCTCCACCGGCACATTCTGTTCCGCCAGCCGGACTGCGATCAGCACCAGGATCCCCGTGGAGCTGGAAAGGCATTCCGAATTGATCACCGTCACATTGTCAAAGGATTTCGCTGCCTCGGAAGCAATCTGATACTCCTGACTCATGCCGGTGGTGAGAGAAATATGGATCAGATGATGGGCCTTCCGCAGATTTTCCGCGAAGAACTCCGTAAACGCTTTCTCATCCGGCGGTGCGGACTCCACCCGTTTCCCCGCCAGGAGGAAGCGGATCAGTTCGTCCGCCCCCATCTGCTTCCCGTCTTTAAAGATACTTTCGTCCGTATGAACCAGGAACGGCAGCAGCGGGATCTTTAAGGCCTTCACCACATTATAAGGCAGATCGCACATGGAGGTGGAGGTGATGATCACCGGCGCTTTCTGGGCATAACCCGCCGTGGCGCTGATATCAGTATCCATCCTCGTCATGCTTCTGTTTTGGATCACCTTCTCCTTGGAGATATACTTCATGAGCATCTGTTCCAATGCCTCGCCGGACACAGGTTTCACCAGATACCCGTCAAAGCCGGAGCGGGTGTAAAGATCCAGATTGTCGCTTCCCGCATTGGCGGTGAGCACCACGATGGGGGTACTGCGGTTCAGACCGCCGGTCTGGTTACGGATCTTTTCCATGCATTCGATCCCGTCCATTTCCGGCATCAGATGATCCATCAGGATCACGTCATAATGGTTGGTGACAGTCTCTTTCAACGCCTCCTTCCCGCTCAGGGACAGGTCGATGGTCATGTCCGTAGCCGCGAGAAGTTTCGCTTCCACCTCCAGGTTCATCTCATTATCATCCACGATCAGAATCCTTGCTTCCGGCGCCCGGAAGCTGCTCTCATAGGCTTTACGCCGCACCACGGCCTGACTGTGGATATTCAGTTCGCCGATGGCCGTAGGATCCGAAATCCCTTGTTTCACCGTAAAGGTAAAGGTGGATCCTTCGCCGTAAACACTGTTGACCGTCACGGTGCCGCCCATGAGTTCCGCCAGGAGCTTGACAATGGAGAGACCGAGGCCCGTGCCCTCGATGGTGCGATTCTTCTCCTCGTCCACGCGCTTGAAGGCATCAAACAGATGGGGCAGCGCTTCTTTCCGGATCCCCATGCCGGTATCAGTGACGGCGATGGTGAGCTCCGTAGTTTTCTCGTCCACGGCGCCGCTTTCAATATGAAGTTCCACCTTGCCGCTGGCCGTGTATTTCACGGCGTTGTTCAGCAGGTTGATCACCACCTGTTTGATCCTCACTTCATCGCCATAGAGGACGGAAGGCACCTGCGGGTCGATGCTGACTTCAAACTTCAGCCCCTTGTCCGTTGCCCGGAGGAACATCATATTGACGATCTCGGAGAGCATGTCTCCCACTTGATAATCCACCGGCACGATGTCCATGCTGCCGGCCTCGATCTTGGAAAAATCCAGGATGTCATTGATGAGTGCAAGGAGCATCTTGCCGGCGCCCTGGATCCCGGTGGCATCTTTGGCCACCTCATCAGAGACGGTCTCGTCTCTTAGGATCAGTTCATTCAGACCCAAAATGGAATTGATGGGCGTGCGGATCTCATGGCTCATGCTGGAGAAGAACCGGTTCTGGGAACGGTTCAGCTCCTCCGCTTTCTCCGCCGCTTCCTTCGCCCGTTGATTCTCCGTCTCGAAGAAACGGTTCTGGAGTCTCGACATGACAAAGCAGACAATTCCCACCATGATCAGTGAGATAAAGGAATCCACAAAGAAGACCGGCGCCGTGTGCCTTGTGACCAGTCTGGGAAAGAAGTACTCCGCCAGGAAGCAGGCCAGCGCCAGACAGAACAGCAGCACCAGAAAGACGATCCGCTCCACGCCCTCCATCACAAGCCCGATGTACATAAACGTAAAGATGATCCACAGCACGCCGCCGCCGTAAACCCCGCCGCCGAAGAAAAACAGTGCCGGCAGGATCAAAAACACCAGGCAGACCACCACCACGCGGATCCCGATCCGCAGCTTGTCCCGACGCAGACTGATGATGGTGATGAGAGGCACCGCGATCAGGGTGGCGATCAGCGCCAGCAGTTCCTTGATATCCTCATGGCAGAGGACATCCCCGACAAACGCGATCAGCACCAGGATCTCCGATACGATGGACAACGCGAGATACAGTCTTTCCGTCAAAGGTCTTTCCGGATCCCGGATCGCGGCTCTGATATCCTGAAACAGTTTCTTCATGACCTGTCACCTCCCGCAACCTTTTTCTGAACGGAAAGCTCCCGCAGCATCACGCGTTCAAACTCTGCCATATCAATGGGTTTGGCAATGAAGCCGTCAAACCCTTCCTTCATAAACATTTCCTTGGCGCCCGCCACTGCGTTTGCGGTCAGGGCGATCACGATCACTTTTTTGCCCATCTCCGCCGCAGCCTTCTTGATTTCCTTCATGGCTTCGACGCCGTCCATCCCGGGCATCATGTGATCCATAAACACCACGTCATAGGCATTTTCGCGATAAGCCTGGATCGCTTCTCTTCCGCCGTCGGCCGTCTCCACCTCCATGTCGTATTCCCGGAAGAGACCTGATGCCACCACAAGGTTCATGGGTTCATCGTCCACCACCAGCGCGCTCACGCCGGAGAATTCCGGTTTCAGGGAATGCCCTTCCTGTGCGATGTCCGATGCCTGACGACCCTCGTTTAAGATCTGGATCACGGGGTAAGCATACAAGGGTTTCGGCATGACCATGACGCTGCTGCCGCTGTTTGCACGGAAGCCCGGCTCCGCGGAAACCGCCACCACGATCTCCCCTTTGCTCAATTCGTCAAAGTAGACCGTGTTCTCCTCATACTCCTCCTGTCCCATAAAGATATACTTCACATTCAGTTTGTCACACAGCCGCTCCACCTCTTTGACGGTCTCAGCCGGATACAGGGGAACACGGATGCCCGATGCCAGATTCGCCGCCATGGAACGGTAAAAATCCCGGACCTTCGGCACGCTGTATTTGTCCGGTCTGACGTGGAAGAGCAGATCGCCTTCAAAGGAGTCCTTCGCCTTGAGGCATTGCTCAGCGTCCACCACCTTCTGGGGAATGGCCAGCCGCACCATGGTGCCGTTTCTCTTTTCGCTTTCGATCTTGACGCATCCGCCCATGGCGTGCACAAAGCCGTATACGATGAAAAGGCCGAGGCCGATGCCGCCGGTGCTGCGGTTTCTTTTTTTGTCCACCTGATACAGGCCGTTGCTCACCGCGTGGATGGTCTGCCAGTCCATGCCGATGCCGGTGTCCGTCACCTCCACGCAGAGGTTCACGTCGACTCCCACGGGCTCCGCGTAAAGTTTGATATAAACGCCGCCTTTCCGGGTGAATTTCACGGCGTTCTGGGTCAGCAGGCGAAAGATCTTATGGAGTTTTTTGATATCGCCCCGCATCCTGGAGGGGGCTTTCGGATCCAGATCCACCACCAGCTCCAGATTTTTTTTGTTGTCCATATTGCGGAATACGGTGACCACGTCATGGATCAGGGACGTGCTCATGTAATCGTCTTCCTCGATGAGTACCTTTTCCCGTTTGCACTCGATATAGTCCTGGATGTCCTCGATCTGATCCGCCAGCTTCAGTCCCGCTTTTTTGATGGACCCCAGTTCCTCATTGGTGCTTTTGCGCAGGAGGATATCCGACATGCCGTTGACCACATTCACCGGCGTCCGCAGTTCGTGAGAAATGTTGGAAAGGAAATCCTCCATATCGGATTCGTAAGACTCGATCCGTCCGTCTTTTTCCTGATTCATCCGTTCCAGCTCCATCCTGCTGTTGACGGAACGGATACAGACGAAATACACAAAAAGCACGGCGATCACATGGAGCACCACCACGGATACCGTCAGCTTATCAGCGGAAATGGGATCTCCCCCGGGGAGATTCAGAAGGTGAATCAGGAACAGAAAAAAATACTCCCCCAGAAACACATGGAGCATGATCACATGATTCAGCAAGGAAAACACCACCATGGCCAGCGCCATGGTGATGGCCAGATTTACAAAGCTGGTCTTATGCACGCCGTGATAAAACAGCATCATGACCGCAAACATGAAATAATACACCTTCCGCACCCGGTAATTCGGTCTCTCCAGAAGGTGCATGATCCAAAGGGATGCCACTCCGGGGATGCTGATGAAGGGCACCCAGAATTCCCATCCCAATAGCAGATTTTCGATCATCAATCCGATCAGGGCGAGAGAAATGATAAAGACGATAAACTTTTCCTCTCTTTTGGCTTTTTCATTTTGCATGGCTGTTTTTCTTTCCCTCTTTCGGAAGGCAGATCATCACGATGGTCCCGCCGCGCTCTCTTGGCATAATGGATAAGGATCCGCCGCACATCAGCTCCAACCGTTCTCTGATATTGTCCAGCGCACCTTTGGGGTTGTCGTTTTCCTCCCGGTGGAAGCCCAGCCCCGTGTCCTCCACGGTGAGACGGATCTGATCCTCCGTCTCGGAGGTCCGGACCGTGATGGTGACAGGATCCAGATCCGGATCCACCCCGTGCTTTACCGCGTTTTCCACAAGGGGCTGCAGGGTCAGGGGCGGGAGGCGGAAGTCTGTCACCTCGGTTACGTATTTCACATAAAGCTTTCCTTCAAATCGCACCTGCTCCACCGCCAGATAGGCTTTCGTATGCTCCAGCTCCTCCGCAAAAAGGATCGGTTCGTTGGCGGCAATGGCCGTGAAATTTTTGCGCAGGTAATTGGTGAAATCCTCGATCATCTGCTGCGCTCTGGCGGAATCCTGCTGTACCAGATAATAGATGCTGGTCATGGTGTTGTAGATAAAATGGGGCCGCATCTGGAGGATGGCAATGTTGAGCCGCTGGTTGGTGTTTTCCAATCGCTGCCGGACGAAGTGATCCGTCTGCTCCCGCACGATAAAAATGAAGAAGATCAACGCCGCCACCGCTGTCCCCATCTCGATCAGAAACAGTCCGTAAGAAACCATCTGGATCAGCATGCAGCCAAGAGGGATCAGGATATAGGCCAGAAACCCCTTGAAACGCATGGGGGTCAGCTTCTTCTTCCTCCGGAACACCCCGATGAGGTTTAAGAGCATCATAGCCGCCGGCGGGATCAAAAGCGCCGGGTAATAGGGCCCCCGGTGATAGTCATTGTCCGGCGTGAAATAGTAGATCCACTCCGTAAACTGGGTGACGCCGAGAAGCGCCGCATAGACCACCCAGAGGATGCAGGAGGTGTACAGCAGCAGATTGTGCTTTGGCACCTCATCCGCGCAGTGCAAAAGATAGGCGCAGATCATGGGCAGCAGCATGGAGGAAAACAGAGAGGCCAAAAACAACGTGATCTTCGAGAGGAGGACGTATTCTTCTCCCAGAAAGACCAGGGAGATCTCGGAGATCAGATCGCTTAAGACATAAGCGGTCAGGATCAGAAAGAACACCATAAAAAAGCCCCGCTCCCTCGTTTCCATATAGCGGCTGAACACCGCCAGGAGCAGGCACATCAACGCAATGGTAAGTCCGGCGATCTCGCCGGCGCAGTTGATCAGGTCAATCCCGCTTGTCATGTCAAAGTCAGCCCCTTCATCGGATTTTTGAGCAACGTCAGCTGTTTCCTGATGGCTTCTTCGGAAAGCGGCTTCATCAGGAATCCGCAGGCGCCGGTGTCCCATGCGTCAAAGGAATAATCCATATAGGCGGTCAGAAAAACCACGTTGGTGTATTGGTTGATCTCCAGCAGCCGCCGGCAAAGATCCAGGCCGCTCATCTTTCCCATCTCGATATCCAGGATGGCCAGGTCCACCGTGGTGCGGCGTGCGTATTCCAATGCCTCAGAGGGCCTGGCAAAGCCTGTCACATTGGCCTCCGGCAGGACTCTCTGCAAAGTCGGGATCCCGCCTGCCAGCACGATCTTTTCATCATCCACCAGGATCACTTCCGGCTTCTCGCTCTCCCGCTGCGCGGCGTGCAAAAGCTGCACAAAATCCGCCCGGAGGTATTCGGACAGCCGCAGGATCAGCGAAACATCCGGGACTCTGCGCCCGGTCTCCCAGTTGGCGATGGTGGAGCGGTCCACATACATCATGTCCGCCAGCTGCTGCTGGGAAAGGTTTCTCTGCACTCTTAAGTTTCGTAAGGTTGCCGCAAAAGATTCGTTTGCCATCTGTTTTCGGATCTCCGGTGCTCGGGGTCTGTGCGCCCTTTCTATTCCTGGATAAACATCGCGTACTTTCCGAATTCTTCGGAATCGATGAGACGCCCCAGTTTTTCGAATTCATAGCGGGTGGCTAAGATAATATCCTTCATGGACACGGCGCGCTTCTCCGCTCCTGCGAAATAGGCTGCCGTCAGCAAAATGGACTTGATGTTGCTTCCGGTCAGCTCGGTGAAGCGCTCGGCGAGGAACTGATAATCCACGTCGGGATTCATGGGCACCTCCTCCGGCAGCATGGTGCGCCACATCTTTTCCCGGGTCTCCGTATCCGGCCGTTCGAAATGCACCACATAGGTCAGCCGCCGCATAAAGGCGGAATCAAAGCTCTGGTAGCTGTTGGTGGCCAGGATGGTGATGCCGCTGTATTCCTCCACCTTCTGGAGGAGGAAGCTGGTGTCGGAGTTGGCATATTTGTCATGGGAATCCTTGATCTCCGTCCGCTTCGTAAAGAGGGCGTCCGCCTCGTCAAAAAACAGCACCACACTGCGTTTCTCCGCTTCATCAAAGATCCGGGACAGGTTCTTCTGGGTCTCGCCGATGTATTTGGAAAAAATCTGGGAGACGTCCACGCGGTACAGCGGCGTCATGATCTCGTTTGCGATGGCCTGGGCCGCCATGGTCTTGCCGGTGCCGGGCGGGCCGTACATCAGGATGATCACGGCGTTGCCGTAGGCGTTCTTTCTCGTGATCCCCCACTCCGCGCCCACGCGGTTTCTTAAGCGGAAGCGGTCGCAGGCCGCCTGGAGACGCTTTTTCTCCGCAGCACCGAGGAAGATATCCTCCCAGGTATAATGGGCATTCACGGCGGTGGCCAGATGTTCGAAATGGGAAGTGTTGAGCCGGAACAAAAGATCCTGCAGAAGCGCTCTGGAAAGGGTCTCTTCCCCCAGTGCATCCATGGTCTCCCTTGCCTGACGCAGGATCCGCCGAATGGCGGAAAAACTCAGTTCGTGGCAGTCTGCCACGTCCAGAATATCGATGTTTTCTGCTGTCACGATCCGCTCCGCCGCCAGAAAATACTGCCAGATCTTGATCCGCTCCTGCACCTCCGGCAGAGGGAGGGACAGCACTGCGGGCGCGCAGGAGGAGGGCACCGACAGGGTCGGGAGTTTTTTCTCTCCGCAAAGGTAGAGCAGGCGCCCCGGCAGGCGTTTTAAAAGGATCGGAAGCAGCATCGCCAGATCGCAGGTGGTCTCCGGCAAAAGTTCCTCCGCAGCTTCCCCTTCCTCCGGCTTTTCCTGCCGGATCAAAATCACGCCTTCATGCATTCGCAGGTAAAACACCACGGCGTTCAAAAGATTGCCCTTCCCGGGCAGATCCCCTGTCTTCAGTTCGTAAAAGGAGACACCCCGGCGCGCGGCGAGCATGGTCAACGCAGCCGCCACATCCTCAGGGTCCTTGCTTTCCAGATAACGGAACCGTGCCTGCTCCGGCAGGGGTACATCCTTCTCCAGTCTGTCCACTGCTGCGTCGAAGAAGCCCTCCATTTCTTTCGGCTCCGTCACGGATCGTATCGGCAGATCCGCCGGTCCCTCTTCGCCGCAGAGGTAGGCGTATGCCGCGTCGGACAACAGCAGCGGCTCCAGCAGCGTCGGATAACGTTTTAAGGTCGCATCGGCTCTCCGGTCAAATAGATAAGTGCGTAAGACATCGTCCGGGGCGAACAGCCCTTCCGTCTCTTTTTCATCGATCCCCAGAAAGGCCGTCAGCGCCGTCATGGTCCCTTCCGTGGGAAACTGCAGCGTATAGTCATCCTGGATAAAGCGGTAGATCCGCAGGTATTTCAGATCCTGCCGTACCGAAGCGCCCACCAGAACCGCAAGGGACTCGGCAAAGGAAAGGGAGAGCTTTTCTCTCATCTCCCGGAAAGGAAGGGGCATCTCTTTGGTCAGCGCCTCACGGTTTAAAATATGATCCCAAGCTGCTTTTACATCCTGCATCGCGTCGGCGCACTGCCGGTCTTCCGGCCGCATCTCCGGCGGCAGGTCAAAGTAATCCTGCAGTTCCTCCTCGCTGACCTGGGAAGCCCTGCTGTGCCAGGTGTCTTCTTTGCAGCGGGCGCCCTTGTCCCGGAGGAAGTATTCCAGGATCATATCCAAAAGGGCAAAGAGCTCTCTCCGGTGTTCCTCCGCGCTTTCGTAAGGTGCGCTTTTCTTTTTTTCCTCAAAATACTCGGTAACTCCGTACAAGCGACAACCCTATCCTTTCGTCGACGGTCCGAAATAATGGATCCCCAGCGCCGTCATATCGTCAAACTGGCTTGCTTCCCCGATGAATTCCTTCACGCGCTGCCGCACCCGTTCATCCAACTCCTTGGGGCTGCCTAAGTCCTCTTCGTTCATCGCGTCGATCACCCGCTCTTCCGAAAACTGCTCGTTCGCTTCGTTCATGGCTTCCGGGAACCCATCCGTATAGACAAACAACTTATCCCCGGGATCCAGTTTCAACGTGTATTCCCGGAATTTCGCGGTTTCCACCGCAGCCAGCGGGACATCGTGATGATCCTTGTACAGCTTAAATTCGCCGTCTGCTTTTTTCAGCACAGGATACTCATGGCCCGCGTTGGCGCAGACCATCTCCCCGGTGGAAAGGGTAAGAATGCCAATCCAAGCCGTGACAAACAGCATCTCATCGTTGCCTTCGCATAGAAGCTGATTCGCTGCCGCAAAGATCTCTTTCGGGCTTTCCGTGCCTGTCATCGCGCAGTTTTTGATCAGTGTCTTTGCAATGACCATAAACAGCGCCGCCGGCACCCCTTTTCCTGAAACGTCCGCGATCACCAGCGCGATCCGGTCCTCATCAATCTCAAAGAAGTCATAGAAATCGCCGCCCACCTCTTTAGCCGGCGTCATGGAAGCATACAGCTCCAGCTCTTCCCGCTCCGGGAAATTCACGGGCAGCATATCCGCCTGGATCCGCCTTGCCACATCCAGTTCCGCCCCGATCCTCTCTTTCTCCGCGGTGACGATGGTCAGATCCCGGATGTATTCCTTGATCTTTTGCGTCATGGTGCCAAAACTGTCCGCCAGGGTCTCCGTCTCCTCATCCGCCTTCATATCCCAGGAGAATTCCAGATTGTCTCCGTTGATCTGCCGAACCTTTTTGGTCAGTGCCACGATGGGCTTGGTGACGTTGTTGGAAAGGCGGACGGAAACGAGATACATCACCCCAAGGATGCCCGCCATCACACCGAGCACGATCAGGAGGGAAATGATCATGGCTGTCTGGTTTGCTGCCCGCTGGGTTTCTCCCTTCTCAAAGAAATCGGTCATGATGTTGGTGATCCTTGCCGTCAAAGGATATACCTCCGCAATGTAGAGATAGGACCAGTTCAGCACCGGGATGGGAGAATAATAGATCTTATAGGCATCCACATCTTCGCGCACTTCCACCTCTTCGGTTTCTGCGTTCACAGTCACATACATTTCATCTCTCGTCAGTTCTCTGCCATCCGCCATGCGGATGAGTTCAAAGCCGGATTTGCCTGTGGCCGCCTCGTCAAGGGTCTGTTTGACAGTCGGCACCGTATCCTGATAAATGTTATTGGTCTGATTCGGCTCCAACCCGAAGAAGCCGCTCTCACTGGTGGAAATCTGCACATCGCCGGCCGCGTTCACTATACAGATCTGCGCAAATCCGGACTGGGTCGCATCCAGAATCTCTCCCACCGTATCAATCAGCACATCCACTGCCACCACGCCGATGAGCTCTTTCTTTCCTTCGTCCGCGTAAACCGGCGAGCTGATGGTCAGCATGGGCTCGTTGGTAAAATAATCCGTTTTCAAAGAGCCGCACACCACATCCCCCGCAGCCACGGCATCCTTGTACCAGTCACGGGTATCCGGATCGAAGGCTTTGGGCTTTCCCTTCTCATCAAGCACCTTGGTCTGTTTCTCGTCCGCAAACAGCGTAAACCCCTCCGTGGAGGCAAAATAGACGGAACAGATATCTCCATCCATACGGTATACAGAGCTTAAAATATGACGCAGCCGTGACATCACTTCCAGCGTATGCGTATCTTCCGGATCTTCTTCATCAAAATAAGAGGCATTCAGCCGGTAGATGGGCTCCTGCGCCTCCACACTGGCAGAGGCAAGAGGAACCACGTATCCGTTTCCGCCTGCATCATCCCGGTAGATGCGGGAAGCGATCTGCGTCACCATCTGGACAGTATTGATGCAGCCGTCAAAGAAGCGGTTGATGGACATGGCGTTTCCGCTGGTCAGGTTCAGGACACTCTGGTCTTTTTCCTCGATCAGCGGCTGCATGATCTGGTTGTAGACATGGTTTGTCAGATCCTCGATCTGCCCCCCGGTCATCCTCGAGGCTCTCACGATATACACCACGTTGATCGACGTAAAAAGTATGGAAAGCACGATCACTGTGCCAAGCAGGATACGAAAGATCCTGCGCGCGATGGCGTTTTTGGCCGGCTTCATTCTCTTGTTTTTTCCATCCTGTTTTTGCTTCATACGCTCTCCGTTCCTTTGTACCAAAGATTCAGCAATGTGATATCATCAAACTGTTCGCATGCTCCGGCGAACTCCTGAATGCGCTTTAAGATCCGTTCCACCGTCTCCCGGGGTGCAGCATCTTCGCCTTTGTTCAGTTCATTCACGATCTCTTCGAACCCCAGCAGTTCATCCTTTTCATTATGGGCTTCCACCACCCCGTCTGTATAAACCAGAATCCTGCCTCCTTTTGGCAGCCGGAAGGTATAATCCTCATAGGGCATCCCCGGCATGGCGCCGCAGGCCAGCCCGTGAGGCTCCTCGAAGAGCACATATTTCCCAGTGTCTGTCAGGATCGCGGGGTATTCATGCCCGGCGCTGCAGGCAATGATCTCACCGGTGCTGATGGTCAGGATCCCGAACCAGATCGTCACAAACATCTCATTGGGATTATTTTCACAGAGATGATCATTGACATACGAGAGCACCTCGGAAGGCGTCCCGCCATGCAGCGCGTGGTTCCTTAAGGTCTGCTTGCTGATCATCATGAAAAGCGCTGCCGGGATCCCTTTCCCCGCCACATCCGCGATGGCGATGGCCAGATGGTCTGCATCCAGCAGGAAAAAGTCATAGAAATCCCCGCCCACTTCTTTCGCCGGGGTCATGGCTGCATACAGATCAAATTCCTTCCGCTCCGGAAAGGCCGGGAAGGTGGAGGGAATAGCGGCCTGCTGGATATCTCTTGCGATGTCCAGCTCCGCAACGATGCGGACACGCTCCTGCCTGAGCCGCTCCCGCTCTGCTGTCACGACGCGGACCCGGGAGAGAGTCTTTGTCATATCCCGCTCCATATCCGTCATGCTTTCCCAGAGCTCTTCTATCTCATCTCCGGTATCGATCTGAAGGTCCGCAAAGTAGGATTCCTTCGGCGTCTCTACTGCCTTATCCCGCCTTGTATAATTCCGGGCGGCCACCGCCAGCTGGTTGACCGGATCGACGATGCGCTTCCGCAGTCTTCTGGCGATCCAGAACGCCGCCAGGACCAGTACGCCGATCAGCGTCGGAATATACACAATCAAAAAAGATCTCAATCGGATAGAGAATTCATTGATATCAATGTTCATCACCAGATATCCGATGGGGTTGCCCTGGGTATCCGTGATCTCCATATAATCCGTGGCTGTCCAGCCGGAAACCGCACCATAGCCCACCGGCATATACCAGTCCGAATTCATGATGTACGCAATCTGTTTCGGATTTTCGATGACGCCGGCGCCTTCGTCGGAAAGCCACTGTCCGGGGATGTAGGCGTAATCCGGCTCATCTCCGTCCAGCACCACCACCATGCGGTCGTTTTCCGGATCGTAAAACTCCATCTGGATATTCCGCATGCCGGTCTCTTCCCGGCACTTCACCAGGATCTCACGGGCGGTGAAAAAATCCTCATCGATGACCACTGCGCAGCGCTCGCGGTAGGCATCCGTAAACTGCTGCTGCCGCAGCTCCTCCGGGATGGATGCATAGTTCGCCTTGGTCTCCGCAAAGATCCGTTCTACGTACGCCGGGTCGATGAGGGACATCACAAAGGAGCCCTCGTGCTTCGCTTCTGCCTTGTAATTGCCCATGATGGCGTACACGTGCAGCACCAGCTCCACGACACTGAGGATCAACAGAAAAAGAAACGCACCAATGAGGGTGGAGTATACCGCCACCCTCTGGAGAGATCTTTTTTTCTTTTTCTGCTTTGGTTTTTTCATAAGCGCGTGCTGCGCTCCTTTATGTCAGGACTGCGGTGTGCCTTCACCGGGCGGTCCGAAGTCCTTTACTGTCCCGGGCTTTCCAAATCCGAGGATCGTGCCATTGCCGCCGGGATTAGGCGTGGTCTGATAACCGGGATCCATGCTGACCTGAGTCCCCCCGACCCACATCTGGTGTTCCACACCGCCGACTACCTGTTCCAACTGTTTTTCTTTCAGATTCTTCTTTTCTTCTTTTTTCATAAGCGTACCTCCTTGTCCCTGTTATCTTATTATACGAAAGAACTGACCGCTTGGCAGTGATTTTTTTAAAAAATGTGCTGCTCACCATCCTGCCTCATAAATTGATACGGATCGTGCATTTGGAAACAGCCGCTTTGCCAGATTCTCCGACTTTTCGTTGACAGCTTCAAAGGTCAGGGTATCCTCCGGATACAAAGACTCCGCTTCCTTCGCAGCCTTCTCCAAAAGTTGAAAAAGCCCCTGCGGGTATTTCCCATAAAGCCAGCTCAATTCCAACATGTTCAGGACAATACCTGTCCTTATTGTACCACATTCCGCCTTAAGCGTATATACGTGATGTCATCTTGTGTATAGGTGCTTATTCCATTTATACGAATGAGATCCGCATCTGGCAAAAAATGGTGACGTTGGACACACTTTTTTGACATTTCCATCACAGGTTGCACGCAATCGGGCGGTATCGTTTGTTTTATTCATTCATCGCATCTGTTCAGAACCATGTTTTGACAGAGACATTTCTTCAACCCTTTTCCCAGGAGGTGCATCCATTGCAGTTCAGACACGAATTAAAACACGAGATCACCACGGCGGATATGATCGAGCTCCGGCAGCGGCTCCGGGCCATCGCAAAACCGGATCCCCATGCCGTCGACGGAAAGTACCTGATCCGCAGTCTCTACTTCGACACGCCGGAGGACCGGGCTTTGCTGGAGAAACGATCCGGCGTCAGCAGGCGGCAGAAATTCCGGATCCGCTACTATAACGGGGATCTCTCCATGATCCGGCTTGAGAAAAAAAGCAAAACCGGGGCGCTGGGAACCAAGGTGTCCGCACCGCTCTCCCCCGCACAGGTGATGCAAATCTGCAGCGGAGAGATCGACTGGATGAGAGAGGATCAAAATCCGCTGCTCCGGGAGTTGTACGCACAGATGGTGTCCACGCGACTGGCACCGAAAAGCATCGTGGATTATACCAGAGAGCCCTTCCTTTACGCGCCGGGAAACGTGCGGATGACGCTGGATTACAACATCCGCACCACGCTGGATACGGCCGTCTTTCTCGACCCGGAATGTGCGACGATGCCGGCGGCTTTCGGGGTCTGTATCCTGGAAGTGAAGTGGGACGCTTTTCTTCCCGGCATCATCAGAGACGCTGTCCAGCTTTCCCATGCCAGGACCGGCGCTTTTTCCAAATACGAAGCTTCCCGCCTGCCGGCGGTTTAGTGGAAATTTCTTTATGCAAAGCCAAAAGGAGGACAACGTTATGACTTTCAATGACATTTTCAAATCCAGTTTTCTGGAAAACGTGACCAGCGTCAGCATCGTGGATGTGGTGCTCTCAATGGTACTGGCCTTTGCCATCGGTCTTTTCATTTTTCTGGTGTACAAGAAAACCTATCAGGGCATCATGTACTCCCCCAGCTTCGGCGTCACCCTGGTGGCGCTGACCATGATCACCACCCTCGTGATCCTGGCTGTCACAAGCAACGTGGTACTGTCCCTTGGTATGGTCGGTGCGTTGTCCATCGTGCGTTTCCGGGCAGCCATCAAGGAGCCTTTGGACATCGCGTTTCTCTTCTGGTCCATTGCAGTGGGCATCGTCCTGGCGGCAGGCATGATCCCGCTGGCGGTCTTCGGCAGCGCGGTGATCGGTGTGATCCTGCTGGTATTCGTCAACAAAAAATCCCACCTGCGCCCCTACATCATCGTGGTGAACTGTGCGGGACATGAGGTGGAAGAAAAGGTCTGCGGTCTGCTGAAAAGCAAAGTGGGCAAATCCGTGATCAAGAGCAAGAGCGCCCAGAAAGGCAATCTGGAGCTGAACATCGAAGTCCGGCTGAAGGACGACAACACAGATTTCGTGGAAGAACTGGCGGACATGGACGGCGTCAGCAGCGCAGTCCTCGTCAGCTACAACGGGGAATACATGGGGTAAACGGATGAGTACACACAAACGCATCGACATCATATGCGCGGTCGTAATGGTGATCGCGATCATCGTGACGATTCTCTTCATGAATGGGCAGTCGCTTGGCCTCACAGCGGATGACTCGATTTCCTGCGGCTATGAAGAGACGCTGTTTGACGACAGTTATGTCCATACCATCGACATCACCATCGACGATTGGGACAGTTTTCTCGAAAACGCCACCTCCGAGGAGTACACCTCCGCGGATATCACCATCGACGGCGAAACGATCAGGAACGTGGGGATCCGCGGCAAGGGCAACACCTCCCTCTCCACTGTGGCGCAGCTGGACAGCGACCGTTACAGCTTCAAGGTAGAGTTTGACGCCTATGAAAGCTCCGGCAATTATCAGGGACTGGACAAGCTGTGTCTCAACAACCTGATTCAGGACAATACGATGATGAAGGACTATGTCACTTACAAGCTGATGAACGCCTTCGGTGTGGCATCTCCGCTCGTCAGCTATTGTTTTATCACGGTCAACGGTGAAGACTGGGGACTGTATCTGGCGGTGGAGGCCGTCGAGGATTCCTTCCTGGAAAGGAACTACGGCCAGACCTACGGCGAGCTGTACAAGCCCGACAGCATGGACATGGGCGGCGGCCGCGGTAACGGCGGCGGTTTCGACATGAAGGATGTGGACTTCGACAAGATGGGGATGGAGAATCCTTTTGAAAACGGAGAGAACGGCGGGATGCCGACGCCTCCGGATATGGGCGATGGCGGGATGCCGACGCCTCCGGATATGGGCAATGGCGAGATGCCGGATTTCGCAGGCGGTCCCCAAAGCGGAGATTTCAGCGGCCCTGGTGAAGGCGGTCCCGGTGAAGGAGGTCCCGACGGCATGGGCATGGGCAGCGATGACGCGAAACTGAAGTATATCGATGATGACATCGACAGCTACTCCACCATCTTTGACAGCGCCAAAACCCCCGTGACCACAGCGGACAAAAACCGCCTGATCAAGTCCCTCAAAGCCTTGCATGAAGGCGTCGAAAACGGGGATGCCGACAGCATCGAAAGCGCGGTCAACGTGGAGGAAGTCATGCGCTATATGGTGGTGCACAACTTCGTGGTCAACGGCGACAGCTACACCGGCAGCATGATCCACAACTATTATCTCTATGAAGAAAACGGGGAAATGTCCATGATCCCGTGGGATTACAATCTGGCCTTCGGCACGTTTACGGCTGCCGACGCGGAAGGCGCGGTCAATGACCCCATCGATACGCCTTTATCCGTCACGGAAGACAGTGATGACAGGTCCATGTTCTCCTGGATCACTTCCACGGAGGAATATCAGGAGGCTTACCATGCCCTGTACACGGATTTTCTGGAGGAGTTTTACACAAGCGACTACCTGACAGAGCTGATCGACAATACCGCAGCCATGCTGCAGGACTATGTGGACCGTGATCCCACCAAATTCTGCACCACGAAAGAATTTGAAACCGCGGTTCAGACATTGCGGGACTTCGTCACCCTCCGGAGCGAAAGCATCCAGGGGCAGCTTGCAGGGACGATCCCCTCCACGGATTCCGGACAGGAAGCGGATCCCTCCGCCCTGATCGACGCCTCCTCCCTCAACCTTTCCGACATGGGATCCATGGGAGCCGGAGGCGGCCCCGGGGGCTCCGGGGGACCTGGTGGCTCCGATGGCTCGGGCGGGCCGGGTGGCTCCGGCGAATCCGGCGGTTCAGATGATGCAGGCCATGCAAAAGAAGCAGGGGACGATTAAGACCCCTGCTTTTTCTTTTGCGCGACCTCCGCTGCCTTCACGACAGAAGAAAGATCCATCTCGTTTCCGTAGCAGTCTCTAATATAATATTCCGTCTGAACGTCTTCAACGCCCTCGATCCCGGCCAGATCGCAAAGCATGACAGACAGTCCTCTGCTTTCGGTTTGATCCAGTATGATCTTCGGGCTGATCTCTATTGTTTTCCCATGCTCTTCGTCTATCGCCAGAAGTGTGATCTCCGCGCCTGCAAAAGCCGGTTCCGAGAGCAGGATAAGCCCGCTGTCCTCCACGCTCCCTTCCTCCGGAACAACAGATACTGTGCCATAGTCCTTGTCTCCCGGCTGTATCCCCAGCACCACGCCTTCTTCCGTTCCATTCTCAAAGTTGACCACAAGCATGCCGTTGAAGTCGTACTTTTCATCCGGCAGCTTTACATTCACCGGGATCTGCATCGCTTCTCCCTGCTCCGGCAGGATGTTGCTGCTGACGGGATGGAGTTTTCCCTCTCCGTCCTGCAGCGCATACCAGCGGCCGTCAAAGCTGCCGATGGTGAAAGAGGCTGTATCATCCTTGTAAAGAGCGGCCATAGCTTCGATCAGATCCTCCGTCTCTTCCAGATGGCGATACAGTGCCTTCTCCGAAATCTCTCCGGAAAGCGCCTTATGGGAAAGACGCACTTCCTCCGCGTCCACATCCTGCAGGCCGACCGAAAGATCCATGTAAATGCCTTCAATCGCGCCGAGTGGCGTGCCTCCGACCGTAAATTCATACCCGGCAGAAGCACTCTTTTTCCTTTTGTCTGCGATCACTGATGCAAAGATATTGTCTCCGGAAAGTGCTTCCCGCTCCTGCTGGGCGCAGATCTGATCCATCCAGGCATCCAGTGCCCTGTCTCCGATGGTTTCCTCCAGACCCTTCACAAAAAGGCCATAGACGCTGCCCTCTTTTCCTTCGAAACTGGCCTGCTCGTTCTTCAGGTTCTGTCTGACCATGTCATAGGTAATGCCGGTTTTCCCTTCGCGCAGCTTCTCTGCGACGCTCCTTCCCGCTGCCGCGATCAGCACATAGCGCAGCAGCGCCTTTCGATAGGCATCCAGCCAGTTCTTCGCCTCGGCGTCCAGCCCCGGGATATCCTGTATCAGATCGATGCTCTTCGAATAACGGAAAGCTTCCTGGATGCCGTTTGGGCTTCCGTCCATGTCAAAGAAAATGCTGAGTCCGGTACAGTACCTGTACCCATCCAGCGTCAAAGTGATCTCGCCGGTCGCATCGCGTTCTGCCAGGAATGGTTGAAATCGTTTTTCTCCCTTGGCAAATCCGTAATACAGCACATCATCTCCGCTGTCGTCCTGATCGGAGAGCACATCCAGAATCCGGCCGGTCACTTCGGTGTAGCGATTATCCAGCTCCGCCAGATCTTCCGGACTGATGTTGTCCATTTCATTCAGGCAGATCCCCATCGTTTCCATGACATTTCCGAAATCCCGTATTTCAAACCGCTGTTTGGCATAGAAGAGCGCCTCGTTTCCGCTGTAGATCTCATCATAGTAATTGTATTTTCCGTTGATGTTCCCCGTGGTCACAGCCTCATCAACCATCAGCTCCGGCAATTCCTTTAGACAGGGCAGCATCCGTTTCAGCAGATTTTTGGTATCGACCACAGAAAGCGTGGCTTGTGCTGCGGACCGCTTTTCTCTTGTCTTGTAATGGGCGATGGTGCCATCCACGATCCTCTTGCCCGACTCCCATCCGCTGACCTCGGGATCCTGATTAAGGAGTTCCAGCCATCCTTTCAGATCCTCGCCGTCGCCCGGCATGGTGTCCGGAGAACAGACGAGATAATCCGTATAGGGAGAAAGCGCCAGTGCCACCTCCAGATTGCCCATCAGGCAGGCATGAAAGTCTATCAAGTCCAGCCGTTCAATGGAAGAGGCATGGATGGCCTCCGCGATCTCTGCAACAGCCATGTGACTTTCCCCGTCCGTCCGCTTTCTCACCTCATCCGAGCAGAAGCCTCTGGCCGGTCCCTTGCCGTGATCCCACAGGATCAGATCATAACGCTTTGCCGGATAGTTTTTTACCCCATAATCCAGAAAGCTCTGGAGCATCTTCGGGTCTTCCATGGACAGTGCCTCTGCTCCCTCAATACCCTCCGGCTCCAAAAGTTTCAGCGCACCGTGGGGCTTTTTCCCCGTGGCTCCCGTCATCATCCAGACCTGGTTGCATTCGGTGGAAACAGAATCCATTCCTTCTGTATACAAGGAGTCCGACCAGGACGCCGCGCCTCCGGTCAGCACCAAAATGTTCACATCCTCATGAACCGGTGCTTCCATCATCTGATTCAAAGATTTTGACGGCAGACCATACTTGCTTTCCATGTTGGCGCCGTTGACATATAAAAGAATCGTGCGGGCAGCCTTTTTGCCCTCAGCCGGCGTCTCAGCGACAGCGCTGCTTCCCGGGACGGCTGTTTTTGCATAGACGGGCGCCGCCCCGAAAAACGTTCCTGCGGAGAGCAGAAATGCCAGAAGCATTGTCATGATGCGTTTTAACGTGTTCTTCATATTTTTATAACCATGCAAGAAACCCAATCCGCCATTCGTCGGCTGCGGGTAGTTTATGCGATCTCCACGCCCAGCTTCTGATAATAGGACAACTCTGTCGGATCCGTATCCTGGTCAACCCTAGCCACGAACAAAATCGCCTTCAAAAATGGTATCTTCTCTTCCCGTTTCATGTGCTTTTTCCCTCCTGTTGATTCATTTTTCATTGACATGACACAGCAGGAAAATCCTTCCTGACGCCGGATTCCCTGTTCGTCTTTTCCTATTTCACAGTATAGCACACCGGAAAGGATTTACGGTATTTTTTTACCTTTGGCGGAGCGGGGAACAGTGCCATGCGGCTTTTGACCTGTTCGTCAAAAATGAGAAACACGCCAAAAAGCGCTTGACTTTATAAAATAAGTCGTATAGAATATGTGATTGTAAAAAACGTTGATAATTTTTTAACAGAGGAGGAAAATTCGATGAAAAAATTGCTTGTACTTGCGATGGTTGGCGTAATGTCTATGTTCGCGCTTACCGCTTGCGGCCAGAACAACGCAGCTGCAACGGATGCAGCTACAGCAGCGGCTGTTGATACGGCAGTGGATGCAGCAGTTGATGAAGCAGTTGATGAAGCAGTTGGTGAGGCAGTCGCTGAAGAAGTGGCTGAGGAAGTAGTCGCTGACGCTGCTGAAGGGATCACTTATGTGGACGGCTACTATGCAAACGATGGTAACGGTAACGATTTCATGATCGCATTCTATGAGGGTGATGCAGGCGACCTTGCTTATGTAAACGACGGCACCAATGAAGTGGTTGCTGAGTACACTGTTGAGAATGCAACGATGGATGACGGTACCGAGTTCCTGCTTGTGACTGTAGGCAACGCAGAGCTTGGCTATTTCCAAGGCGAAGACGGTGTTTACATTGTTGACAACGAAGGCAACATCTATGCTGCAGGCACCCTTTCCGAAGAGGAAGCAGACACTCTCTATCAGGCAGTCGTACAGTAAAAAACAACCGGCTTAACGGAAACGAAAGAGACAGCGCAATGCGCTGTCTCTTTTTTGATGCCGTAAACAGTCAATTCCTTCTGCGTTTTTCGGTTCTTTCTTTGTTATGAAGGGGATTCCTTTTTCTGCACTCCGAAGCGCTTCCTTGATGATACTCTTGATCGTATTGATCGCGGCGATCCCGTCTGCCCCGCCTCGTTTTGCGGCTTCTGCAGCCGGACTCATACACGCCACATTCGGCGTGAGCTTTGCCAGGATCGGTATCTTCGTTCCGCGCCTTGCCGCTGCTGTCTTTTCATTTTCAAACCAGATACTGCGCAGCAATCCGGCCGGATCCATCCTCCCGCATGCAGCTGTGCAGGGCGCATCTTTGCATAGTGCGCAAGAGATCATATCCGAACGTTTTATGACCGATTGAAAACATAAGCGTTACTTCCCATAGTTTGTCACCTCCAATGCCAGGGATTTTTCATATTTCCTTCTCCAAACCGGCTTCATCCGGTCAGTTTTTATCCACTCCGCGATTTGTCTTCGCGCATGAACGCGTAAGATCTTTGATCACTTCACCTGCCATGATCAGGCCTGCAACAGAGGGCACAAAGGCTGTACTGCCGGAGATGGATCGACGACCGGCAGCGGGACGTTCGATCTCAGAATCGCCGGCAGCGCCCTCCGCCATATCCTTGATCGGCGAGAGCGGTGTCTCCTCGGAATAGACGACTTTCAGTGCTTTCACACCTCTCTTTTTCAACTCACGGCGCATCACTCTCGACAGAGGATCTATCCGTGTTTTGTATATATCCGCAACTCGAAACGCTGTGGGATCCAGTTTATTTCCCGCACCCATAGAGCTGATGATCGGGACGCCTGTTTTCTGACACTGCATCACCAGTTCAATTTTTGCGGTCACAGTATCAACAGCATCGATTACATAGTCGTATTGCGAAAACGGAAAATCCGCTGCATTTTCAGGAAGAAAAAAGCATTGATGCGTGCTCACGACTGCCTCCGGATTGATCGCAAGGATCCTCTCCTTCATGGCATCCACCTTATATTGGCCGACAGTTTCTCTGGTCGCAATGATCTGCCGGTTTAGATTTGTCAGGCAGACTTTGTCATCATCGATCAGGTCAAGCGCACCGACACCGCTTCGCGCCAGGGCTTCACACGCATACCCTCCGACGCCGCCGATTCCGAATACGACCACACGGCATTCCGACAAATGATCCATTGCTTCTTTTCCGAGCAATAATTCCGTTCTGGAAAATTCGTTCAATTCCCAATCTCCTTAACGTGTGCCGACAAAGATCACAATTCCGATCCAGACCGCCAGAAAAAGCGGCACCAGAATTTTGAACTCCTCATATATAACAGGTGTAGCATACCATAGATTTTGAAGCAAGAAAAATCGTCGTGTAACCCGAAACATCCCCCCTGGGAGCTTATCCGGCGAAATATGTCCTGTTATAATTGTGACTGCGGAATGCTAAATCTATTTGACTGATGAAAGAAAAACACCCGGAGCATGAAATGCTCCGGGTGTTTTTTTACTCCGCCTGCAGTTTCCAACTGACTGCCTGCTTCCGGCCGGTGATAAAGTTTTTGTAGATGCCTTCCTGCGCCAGCAGCTCTTCGTGTTTTCCCTTCTGGACGATTTTTCCCTTGTCCACCACGAGGATCTGATCCGCGTTTTGCACGGTCTTTAACCTGTGGGCGATCATGAGAATGGTCTTCTGCTTCGTCAGGTTTTCGATAGCCTCCGTAAGCTCCTTCTCGTTTTCCGGATCCACATTGGCCGTCGCTTCATCCAAAATGATGACCGGCGCATCCTTCATCATGGCGCGAGCGATGGCGATCCGCTGCTTCTCTCCGCCGGAGAGGGTGGCACCGCCTTCCCCGACCACCGTTTCATAGCCCTCCGGCAGCCTCATGATGAACTCATGACAGCAGGCTTTCTTTGCCGCTTCCACCACTTCTTCCATGGAGGCCTCGGGCTTTCCGAAACGGATGTTGTTTGCAATGGTATCCTCAAAGAGGTAGACCCGCTGGAACACAAAGCTGAAGTTCTCCATCAGGGAATCAAAGCTGTACTCCTTGACATTTCTGCCGCCGAGGGTAACCTTCCCCTTCTGTACATCCCAAAACCGCGCGATCAGCGAGGTGATGGTGGTCTTTCCGCCGCCGGAGGGCCCCACGATGGCTGTGGTGGTGTTTTCTTTGATCTCCAGGGACACGTCATCGATGATCTTGCGGTTCTCATAAGCAAAGCTTACATGGGAGAGCCGGATGTCTCTGTTCTCCGGCGTGATCTCTTCTCCGTCGATATCCATCTGCGCAATATCCAGAATCTCGTTGGCAAGATCCACGCCTCTGCCGATGACCTTCAGCAGCGCCGTATACGTTCCGGCCGCATCCAGCGATTCAAACACCATAAAAGAGCAAAGCAGCATCACGACGGTGAATGCGATGGCCATAGTCCCGTTCAGGAAAAACCAGATCGACGCACCTGCGATCACGACACCGATGAGCTTGCAGACCAGATTCTGTACCCCGACCGCCGGGATCGCGGCCAGTTCCGCACTGATATCCGCTTTCTTTTTTCGTTCGATGGCCTTTTGCACTCTCGACTGGTTGGATCTGACAATATTGTAATTCCGGATCTCCGCGATCCCCTGAATGTACTCCAGGATCACGCCTACCATATCCCGGTCGGAGGAAAGTTTTTCATCCGCCACTCTCTCCACACTCCGGTTGGTCCACTGATTCACGAGCAGAAACACTGCGATCCCCGCCAGCGCGATAAGCCCGATCCGCCAGTCAAACACCAGCATGCAAAGAGCAACAACGATGGTTGTGATGCCGCCCTGCAGCACCATCATGATCGCGCGGGTGGCGATATCGCCGGTCTGTTCCATGGTGTTCGTTGTTACCGAAGTAATATGTCCGAGGCTTCTGTCATTAAAATAACCCATGGGGAGATACCGCAGGTGCTCCGCGATCTCGATCCGCTTTTGGGCGCAGGTATCATATCCGCCCTCCGTCTGCAGCATCATGGAGAACCGGTTGACCACCATTTTTCCCAGAGTGCTGACGAGCATCAACCCCACCACAGTCAGGATCGCCGCAAGATCGATCCTGTTTTCCAATACCGCCTTGACGGCAAAAAATGCCGCCGGAATCTTCATGGCCGTAAACAAAGCTTCGATCACGCCCAGCACGGCTGACTGATAAAATTTCTTTCTGTTCTTCGGTCCGCAAAAATCAAAGAACTTTTTTACCATCTTAAGCATTGACTGCCTCCTTTACTTTCTGCTGTTCCGGCACAACCGGATCCAGATCCTCATCCTTTGCCATGCAATGCGCTTTCCACATCTTACGGTAAAGCATGCTGGAAGCCAGCAGCTCCTCCTGCGTGCCATGCGCTTCCACATTCCCGTCATTGATCAAAAAGATCTGATCCGCATCCGCAATGGTGGAAAGGCGGTGTGCGATCACGATCAGCGTCCGTCCTTTCACCAGTTTCGCCACGCTGGCCTGCACCAGTGCCTCATTCTCCGGATCCGTATAGGCCGTTGCTTCGTCCAGGATCACCACCGGCGCGTCCTTTAGCATTGCCCGCGCGATGCAGATCCTTTGCCGTTCGCCGCCGGACAGATGGCCGCCGGCGCCGCCCACGATGGTGTCATACCCTTTTTCCAGACCCAGGATAAAATCATGGCAGCCGGTCGCTTTCGCCGCGGCGATCACCTCCGCGTCCGTCGCTCCCGCTTTGCCGAGCCGGATGTTTTCTTTCACGGACAGGTCAAACAGATAATTGTCCTGCGCCACATAAGCGATCTGTCCCATGTAGTACGTCAGCGGAAGATCCTGCACATTCACGCCGCCGTAGGTGATCGTCCCTGCATCCACGTCCCACAGAGAATCGATCAGTCTCGCGATGGTGCTCTTTCCGGAACCGGAGGGGCCGACAATGGCAGTGACCTCTCCCTGTCTGATCTCCATGTTGATGCCGTGCAGCACTTCCTTGTTTTTGTATGCAAAATGGACATCCTTCAACACGATATCAGATCCCGCAGGCTTCATCGTTACTGTTGCAGGTCTTTCCATGTCCTTACGTTCCAGGATCTCCGTCACTTCTCCGAAGATGGTATTCATTTTCAGAATGTCATCCGTATAGGAAAATGCCACCACAAGCGGCGTGATCAATCCCGCGGAAAGGATGATCCCCGTGATAAAGCTGCTTGGGGCGAGAGACCCGCCCCGTACAAGAAGCAGCCCGATTGGGAGGACGCCTAAAAAAGTGGCGGGAAGGAAGGCCATGGTGCCAGACTGAGGCCAGATGCAGCGCCGCATCCATTCGATAAACACATCCGCGCCTTCCCGCGCCGCAGTCACGAATTTTTCATAAGAAGTTCCGGTCTTTCCGAATGCTTTGATTACTTCGATGCCGTTGATGTATTCCACCGCCGTGTCATTCAGTTTTTTCGTTTTTTCCACCGAAAGCTCATAGCCGCCTCTGCTCTTCACCAGCATGGCCGCCATAAAGATGAGACCGATGCCCGCGCCGACCAGATTGGCCAGCCCCAGCCGCCAATCGATGGTCATCAGATATACAAACATCACAATGGGCAGCAGAATATTTGCCGTGAACTCCGGCACGATATGCGCAAGCGTCGTCTCCATGGAATCCACCCGTTCCACAATGATATTTTTGTAACTGCCGCTGCTGTCATCCAGCACCGATCCCAACGGGATTTTGGACAGTTTCTCGCAAAGCTGTTTTCTGATCCCCGCCAGCACCGTAAACGTTGCCACGTGTGAAAGCGAAGTCGACAACGAATGCAGCGTCATCCTGATCAGCCAGAAGACAGCCATCAGGATCACCTGCTTCAGATAAAAATCCCAGGCTCTGTTTCCCGCCAGAAGCTGCTCCACGATGTGCGCGATGATGAGATAGGGCACAAATGAGGCCGCCACGCCCAGTATCGCAAGTATGACGCTTCCTCCGAAGAAGCCGCGCTTCCTTCCCGCAAACTCCATCACCCAGGACAGCAATCCCCGTTTTTTCATGTTGTTTTACGCCCCTTTCCTTTTCCGGTCTGTATCTACCACAAGTGACTCCAATGATTTTCCGCATTTCGCCTGTCTGCAATAAACCGCTGTACAGTGTTTGTACCGGGCAAATGTCTGCTCCGCTTCCTTTGGATTACCATACACTTTCCAACATCCGCTGCACTTTACGCCCTTGCAGGGATTCTGCATAAAGCCCCTGACATCCGCCGGCGGATAGCCGAGAAAGAGGCCGATCTCATGGGGAAATGTTTCGTCATCCGCCAGATGCTTCACCAGCTCGGCCAGACAGTAAGCCGGTTCCTTTTTTTCATACCCTTTTTCCGCAAGGATGCGCTTCGCCTCCGGACGCTTCAGATCCCGTTTCAGATATTCCGGTCTGTACAGGTAAAGCAGCGTATACTCTGTTGTCTTACGGACCGGAACGATCCTGATCCCTTTTTTGGTGATCCGCCGGTTGAGGCTTCGAATCTCGTCTGTGATGTCCCGTCCTCCTGTCTGCAGCTTAAAAAGATTCGCGGTTTTGATCCCCGCCAAAGTCGGCGCGCAATGCTCGATAATCTCCTCCGCCAGCCTCCTGTTTCGCTCTTTTTCTGCCATTGTGTGACTCCTCTTTGTTCCTCGGTTAGCATATGCTAACTCATGTGCTTATTTTTTGCCGCCACGACTGTTGACGGCAAAAAATCGTTTCGGTTTCTATGCTCTTCTACGGATCCTGCCCGGGGCAGCGGCCGCAGGCTTTGCACTGTGTGCAGCTTCCGCCGCAGCAGGATTTCCCCTGCCTTTTATCTTTGATCAGTTTATAGATGATCCCCGCCACCGCAGCGACCAGAATGATCGTGACAATGATCGTTCCGAGATTTTCCGAAATCCAGGCTGCCATATTGACTCCTTTCTGATATCCTGCGGGGTATGCGGGTTACGGTTTCGAAACCAATCCTGCACTCTGCCGGGACTTTTTAAATCCGCCCGCCTTCCACCCGGAGTTTTTCTGCTTCTTTATACTTCTTGAAGAACAACATGTAGATGATCACTGCAAGCGCCGCGATGGCAAACAGCAGTCCCACCACATTGACCTGACCGGTGAAAGCCCAGCCGAACTGGGTGATCATAAAGGCAATGACGTAAGCAAAGCCGCATTGATAGCCGATGGCAAACCAGGTCCACTTCGCATTGTTCATCTCGCGCTTGATGGCGCCGATGGCTGCAAAGCACGGTGCGCAAAGGAGATTGAATACCAGGAAAGAAAATCCCGTGATCTCCGTAAACGCCAGCGACAGGGACTGCCATGCCGTCAGATCTCCGCCACCGTAGAGGATGCCCATGGTACCGACGATGTTTTCCTTCGCGACAAGCCCCGTGATGGAAGCGACTGCTGCCTGCCAGTTTCCCCAGCCGAGGGGAATAAAGATCCATGCGATGGCGCTGCCGATCCTTGCAAGGATGGAAAACTCCAGCTCATCTTCCCCGAGCATTCTGAAACCGTCTGCCGTAAATCCGAAGTAGGTTGTAAACCAGATCACGATGGTGGAAAGCAGGATGATGGTCCCGGCCTTCTTGATAAAGGACCAGCCTCTCTCCCACATGGACCGCAGCACATTGCCGACGGTGGGCCAGTGATATGCCGGCAGCTCCATGACAAACGGCGCGGGGTCGCCAGCGAACATCTTTGTTTTTTTCAGCATGATACCGGAAATGACGATGGCCGCCATGCCGATAAAGTAAGCGGAGGTCGCCACCCAGGGTGATCCGCCGAAAATCGCCCCTGCGATCATGGCGATAAAGGGCACCTTGGCACCGCAAGGGATAAAGGTCGTGGTCATGATCGTCATCCGGCGGTCGCGTTCATTCTCAATGGTACGACTGGCCATGACACCCGGCACACCGCAGCCGACACCGATCAGCATGGGGATAAAGGATTTGCCGGACAGTCCGAATTTCCGGAACACGCGATCCAGGACAAAAGCGATCCTCGCCATATAGCCGCAGGCTTCCAGGAAAGCAAGCATTAAGAACAGCACCAGCATCTGCGGTACAAAGCCGAGGACTGCGCCGACACCGGCGATGATGCCATCCAGGATCAGTCCTTTCAGCCAGTCTGCAGCACCCACTGCATCAAGCCCCCGTTCCACCAGCACCGGAATACCCGGCACCCAGATGCCATAATCCGCCGGATCCGGTTCGCCGCCGATGGCATCGATGGTCGCCACTGCATCTTCATAGTCTGCGATGGTGGCCGTCTCTACGCTGACCTCCAGGGTCTCCTCGTCTTCCACAATATAGGGGAACTCATCAACCGGTGCAGTTCCGTTTTCTTCCACATAAGCATCATATCCGTCAACGATGGCAGACGCGTCTGCATAGCTTTCTGCCACCTCTGCGTAGCCGCCGTCAATTCCGAACAGGTGGAAGCCGTCTCCAAACAGCCCGTCATTTGCCCAATCCGTCAATGGCGCGCCCACCGCCACCATTGCGACCCAGTATACCAGAAACATGATTCCGGCAAAGATCGGAAGCCCGAGCCACCGGTTTGTCACAATCTTATCAATTTTATCGGAGGTCGACAACTCCCCTTCATGTTTCTTTTTGTAGCAGGCTTTGATGACTTCTGCGATATAAACATAACGTTCATTGGTAATGATGCTTTCCGCGTCATCGTCCAGTTCTTTTTCCGCCGCGCGGATGTCATTTTCGATATGAGTCATCTTGTCCGCCGAGATCTGCAGCTGCTCCAGCACCTTGTCATCCCGCTCAAAGATCTTGATTGCATACCATCTCTGCTGCTCCTCCGGCAAGTCATGCACCACCGCTTCTTCGATGTGCGCGACGGCGTGCTCCACAGGGCCGGAGAAGGTGTGCTTCGGCACGGTCTTTCCGTTGGTTGCCGCTTGCACGGCTTCCTCCGCTGCTTCCATGATTCCCTCGCCCTTCAGCGCGGAAATATGCAGCACCTTGCAGCCAAGCTGCCGGGAGAGTTCCTCCATATGGATCTGGTCGCCGTTTTTCTTCACGATATCCATCATGTTGACGGCCACCACCACCGGGATGCCAAGCTCCGTCAGCTGTGTCGTCAGGTAGAGGTTCCGCTCCAGATTCGTGCCGTCGATGATATTTAAGATCGCATCCGGCCGTTCCTTGATCAGATAATTTCTCGCCACCACTTCTTCCAATGTGTAGGGAGACAAAGAATAGATTCCCGGAAGATCCGTGATGGTCACATCGTCATGTTTTTTCAGTTTTCCTTCTTTTTTCTCCACGGTCACGCCCGGCCAGTTCCCGACAAACTGATTGGAACCGGTCAGTGCATTAAACAGTGTGGTCTTTCCGCTGTTAGGATTTCCCGCAAGCGCAATACGTATCGACATTTTCAACTTTCCTCCTTCTATATGATGCTCCACATCACTGAACTTCGATCATCTCTGCGTCCGCTTTGCGGAGTGATAATTCGTAATTTCGCACGGTCACCTCCACCGGGTCACCAAGCGGTGCCACCTTGCGCACATAGACGCTGGTGTCCCTGGTGATCCCCATGTCCATGATCCTGCGCTTCACCGCGCCTTCGCCGTGCAGCTTCACCACGGTTGCCGTTTCTCCGATCTTCACATCTCTCAAAGTTTTCACAACATACTCCTTTCAAAAAAACCGGTTCTCCCCCGGCTGTTACACAAAAATTTTTTTCGCCAACTCATCACTGACGGCCACCCGGCTCTCTTTGACCTTTACGATCAGATTCTCTCCCAGCGTGCTGACGACACTCGCCTCTCCGCCCACATGAAATCCGAGATCCTCCAGATGTTTTCTTGTTTCCGGGCTGCCGCCGATCTTTTTGATGATCTGAGGTTCCCCTTTTTCCGCATAAACCAAAGGCATCATGCAGTTCCTCCTTTTGTTTTTCTTTGATTAGTGCCGGCTAACCAGAAATCCAAAAAATACGGTTAGCCACCTCTAACCGATTCAAGTATAGTTAGTTTGTGCTAACCTGTCAAGGGCTTTTTTTCTCGCCGCATTGTGCTATACTATGAGAAATGTGATTCATCATTTCGCTCACAGGAGCATCAGCCAAACCATTCATCAACGCACAGGCGGGAAGCAGGGAGGTTTTTATGGCATTACAGGAATCCGGAGAAATGTATCTCGAAGCGATCTATGTACTCTCGCAGGAATCAAGCGCCGTCCGCGGCATTGACATCGGCGACTACCTGGGCTACTCCAAGCCCTCCGTCAGCCGCGCCCTAGGCGTGCTCCGGGATGAGGGACTGGTCAAAAAAGATGACGACGGCTTTGTCAAGCTGACAGAGGCCGGCGCCATCCTTGCAAAACGCATCTATGAGCGTCACACCGTGCTCACACAGATGTTCATCAATCTGGGGGTGGACGAGGAGACCGCTTCCGAAGACGCCTGCCGCGTCGAGCACTACATCAGTGACAAAACCTTCGACGCCATCAAGGCGCATATGAAACAGTACGGCTGATCCTTACTCCACGTTCTTCAATGCTTCCGTCAGCGGGATCTTTTTGATCCGCCGCATATCAAAGAAGGATACGATCAGGTACGAGATGATCACCATCACCGTCGTTTCTATGATCAGGTCCATTCTGACCGCAAAAGTGAACCACCCGTTCAGTCTGTACATGACCATCTTCCATACCTCGCGCACCGTCAGGAAGCTGAGACAAGAGGTGATGACCGCACCGAGGATCACCACGCAGGTCGTCAGCCGGATGTAGAGGCTGTTGATCTCGCGGTTGGTATATCCGAGCACCTTCACCATGGAGATGGATACTGCATTTTTCTCGATGATCAGCTTGGTCAAAAGATAGATCAGCAGCATGGCTACCAGCATACAGATCACAGCAAAGTATTTCATATAACTTCCCATGGAATGATCCAACTGCTTTGCCATCTTCATCATGTCCTCTTCTGTGATGACCGTCATGATCATCTCATCGTCGATATCCATGATCTCATTTTTCGAAAGAAATCCTGTGAACTCCCCTTCCTTGCGCTCGAACACCCTGTCGAATACATCCTGCGGCATCAGGATTGCCACCGTGCCGGGCAGATCATAGATGCCGATGATGGTGAAGTCATAGCGCCTCCCTCCGAACTCTTCTTTCAGGGTCACACTGTCTCCCGGGCTCAGGTGAAACTTCTCGCTGTAGGCATCGGATACATAGACCTCTCCGTCTTTCATCTCATCGGGAAGGTCAAAAAAACTGCTTCCCTTTTGATACCCGTAGGCAGAGATCTTTTCCCCGATATGCGGCCCGTCAACGGAAACAAGTCCTTCCATGTCAAATTTCTCCGCTGTCGGTTCGGATGTCTCCACCGGATTGCCGTCCTTGTCCTCCGCGCTTTTTAAGATCACCTGATAGTCCGCGATCATATAGTCTGTAATGTCTGCCTTATAGGCGTCCAGCGTAGCCGGCAGACCCACGGAAAACGCCAGCATGATCATGACAAAAAAGATTCCCACGGTCAGCACAAGGTAGTCCGGAATGTTCTGGAACAGGATCCGGAGACGGAAGCGTGTCATCAATTTCCACTTCGGCAGCCGCACTGCTTTTTTTCGCCGTGACAGCCTCAAATCTCTCCGCAAAAAACGCAGCGGAGAAAGACGCAGTTTCAAAAACACCACCAGCGTACAGATCGCCGCCATAATCAGCAGCGGGTAAACTGTCGTCCTGATAAAACCGTCGGCATTCCACAAAGTCACATAGGTCGGGAGGCTGTAGGAATTGTAATACATCGAGACCACAACACCCTTGAAACAGCTGTAGCCAAGGAGGTTCCCCACTACTGCCGCCACAAAAGTGATGATTACCGGAATGCTGACATAGTGGATCAGCAGTTCGCTCCGCTTATAACCCGATGCGCGAAGCGTCCCGATCACCGCTGCTTCCTTTTCGATGTTCTGATTTACCGTGATCGCAAAAATAAAGGCCAGCACGATGATCAAGATGATGAGAAGCACTTCACACATCACCTTGTCGGAGCCAAGATCACTCGGCGCAAAATGGATCGCCTGATTCGCATACTCCGGTACAAAGTCCTTCAGTTCATTCGTCTCATCTTCATATTGCTCCAGATCCTCAAAGCTTTTTACCTGCGGAAGCAAAGCGGTCAGTTCTGCCTCCAGCGCGTCAGCTCTTTTCTGCAGGTCATCGGCTCTCGCCTGCAGATCGTCGCCTCTTTTTTTCAGGTCATCCGCTTCCGCTTCCAGCGCGTCGCCCTCCTTCTGCAGCTCCTCTCCTCTCTTTTCCAGCTCCGCCTTTTTCTGCATGGCCACGTCCGGCGTAATCTCCAACGACATCGCTGCCTTCTCAAGCGCCGCACCTTCCTGTTTTAATGCATCCGCTTTTTCCTGCAGTGCATCACCCCGCATTTCCAGCGTGTCGCCTTCCGCCTCCAACGCGTCGCCCTCTGCTTCCAGCGTGTCTCCTTCCTCTTCCAGTGCTTCTCCGGCGTCGATCAGTTCTTCCAGTTTGTCGGCAGTCTCCTCGTCATCGATGAGGCCGCCGCTGGCCGAGAGGATCATCAGCTGTTCCGCAAGGGTCTCCGCTTTTTCTTTTTGTTCTGTTTCACTCTGCGGTCTTTCGTTGTATTGAAATGCATACTGATATGCTTCTTTTCCGTCAAGTGTCTCGTAGCACTCCGGTGTCACTGCCGCCACGTCAAACGTCAGTGCATCGAACATGACATCCGAGCTGTTTTCATACAGTGTACTGTAATCGGAAAACGCCACGAGCCCGACGATCGTCATGTCCCGTCCATTTAACCTGATGGTGTCTCCCACCGTCACATTGCTATTATCCGCGTGCATCCGGTCGATCACGATCTCATCATCCTTCTCCGGGAAACGTCCCTCCATCAGGCAGGCGCGGTTCATCTCATCGCGCATCGCAAAGACTCTCGCCTTGGCGTCGCGCTCCCCGTCGAGATCATCGTCTTCGTCAAAATCCTTGTAAAACTGCTTCACCAGATGAATCCCCTCCTCTGCGAATGTTGCAAGAAGTGCATCCGCCGGAAGTTCTTTCATGGTAAAATGGCCGTCTTCGATATTGTATTTTTCATAAGCCTCCTGCGCTGCCGTCTCCATGCTGTCATTCGCCACAAACATACCGGAAACAAAACCGATGGTCAGTGTGAGCAGCAGAAACAATGCCAGATATTTTTTCCACTGGCTTTTGATCTCCCGCAGATATCTTTTTCGCAGAGGATTTCTTGTTCCTTTCTTTCTCATCATGCGCCCCCCTTTACCAATCAAGTTCGGTGGCGCTGATCTTGTTTTCATTCATGATGTTTTTGCGCACCTGTCCGTCGCGAAGTTTGACCGTGTGATCCGCCATCTGCTGGATCGCCTCATTGTGTGTCACCATGATCACGGTATTCCCGTACTTCTGATTAACCTCTTCGATCAGCTTCAGGATCTCTTTGGAGGTGTTGTAATCCAGTGCCCCCGTGGGCTCGTCACAAAGCAGGATGTCCGGGTTTTTGATAATGGCGCGTCCGATGGAGGTTCGCTGCTGCTGCCCGCCGGAAAGCTGATTGGGAAGCTTATGACGATGCTCATACAGACCCAGCGTCTGCAGAAGTTCCTCCGTCTCCAGCGGATGATCCGAAAGATATGCACCAACCTCAATGTTTTCTTTCACGGTGAGATTCGGAATCAGGTTGTAAAGCTGAAACACATATCCGAGGTGCTTTCTCCTGTACATCGTAAGCGCCTTTTCGTCCATGTCTTTCAGCTTGTCACCATGAATCGCAATGTATCCGTCATCTGCGCAGTCAATGCCGCCGATGATGTTCAGCAGCGTGGATTTTCCCGACCCGGACGGTCCCAGCAGCACGCAAAACTCACCCTTTGCCACGGTGAAATCCATCCCCCGTAAAACTTCCTGTCTGCTGTCTCCCGATCCGTATGCCT
The DNA here is from genome assembly GCA_017431515.1 of Lachnospiraceae bacterium. Lineage (GTDB taxonomy): Bacteria > Bacillota > Clostridia > Lachnospirales > Lachnospiraceae > RUG12461. The sequence continues at coordinate 16,598 of JAFRKV010000062.1, read as the reverse complement.
TGTAGATCTGATGCACCTCTAAAAAATGTTGTTCTTTCTGCATGGATGATCTCCTCCTGTCTCACAGCACATGGTTAGCGTATGCTAACCACTATGCGTCATAAAAGCCGCTTTTTCAAGCGGCCGGTTAGCCTTAACTAATCACAAAGAGTATCACTTCTTGTTACCGAAGTCAAGGCAGGAACTATTTCACTTTATTCAAACACCCGCGAGGGCAGAGGCGATCCAGTCAAACACTTCCCCGTAATAGGTCTTAGGATCCTTGTCCTGGGGCTGGCCGTGGCCGGCCCCCTCGATGATGAGAAGTTTTTTCGGGCAGGATGCCGCTTCATAAAGTTCCGCGCTTTGCGCGGCAGAGATCATGCGATCCTGATCCCCGTGGATCAAAAGTGTGGGAATCGACGACGACTTTACCGCATTGATGGCCGAAGCATCATAAAGGTCATACCCGCCCCGGAGCAGCAGCATCAGACGCATGGAGTCCACCAGCGGAAACGCCGGCAGGTGAAACCAGTCATAGGCCTTCTCCCCGAACATGGTATAGGCATCCGTATAGGAGCTGTCGGAAATGACCGCGCGGATATGCTCCTCTGCATCCGGTCTCCCGCTGTAGATCAGCGCCGTGGCGGCGCCCATGGACTGCCCGTGCAAAATGATCCGTGCTTTGGGATCCTCCTTGATCACAAGGTCGATCCAATGGCAAAGATCCTGACTGTCCGTATACCCCATCCCGATGAAATCTCCCTCCGACGCCCCCTGACATCTGAGATCCGGCACCAGTGCATGATACCCTCTCTGATAGTATTCATAGGCAAAGGGATACATTTCCTCTTTGATCCCGGTGTACCCGTGGAGGAGGATCACCCAGTCATGACCTTCCGCAGCTCCCCCCTCCTGCAGAAATTCTTCCGCGATCAGATGATACCCGTCGTCGGAAATCACTTCTCTTTTTGCATGGGACACCTCTTTCAGCCACGCTTTGGTTTTCTCCAGCGCCTCTTTCCGGTGATCTTCAATCTCATTGCTCTGCACCTGTTCCGCGTAACTTTTCTGCGTGATCCGGTCAAAGGATTCCAGTTTCTGCATAAAGGATGGCACCAGCGCCATGCTGACCAGGAAATAGATAAAGACCCAATAAAGCACAAAAAGAACGAGAAAGACGATCAGACAGACGCTGAGGATCTTTCCCGTTCTTTTTTTCTTTTGCTTGTCAAACTTCGCTTCCACTATCGTTTCCCTGGTGTGTAAAGGTTTTTCTTTCGGTTCCTTTCCGCAACGCACTGATGCAAGCCGGTCACGTGATTATTTCACCGCACAGATCTCCCCGTAATCCATATCCATGGCAAGCATAAAGATCGTGTCGGGATAGCTTTGTCGGAGATCCTGCAGTACTTCCTCCAACACCGCGTTGCGGCTCTTGGCGTCAAAACTGACCACCACATCGCACCAGACGGCATTGTCCTTCGCGTTGTAATAAAACCCGTGGATCTGTTTGGCATGCTCATGGGAAAGCACCTTCGCTGTGATCTCCTCTTTCATGCGGATCACATCCTCATCCCGTGTATTCACGGAATATATGCCGATCGCCGTCATGATCACATTATGCTGCCGGAAGACCTCTCCGGCGATCTCCCGGGTCAGTTCATCCAGCCTCGTGATGGAGCAGGTGTCCTCCAGTTCGATATGCACCGAACCGGTATAGGTATCCGGCCCGTAGTTATGCAGGATCAGATCATACGCCCCATGTACCTCCGGAAACTCTGTGATCGTCCGTTTGATCGCAATCAAAAGCTCCACATCCCCGGGTTCTCCCAGGATCTTGGAGACGGTTTCCGAAAACATCTCGAATCCTGCCTTGATGATGATCACGGAGATCACTGCCGCAAGGTACGCTTCCAGCGATACCCCGGCAAAAACATAGACCAGGGCAGCCGCCAGCGTTGCCGCCGACAGGATCGCATCCATCAACGCATCCTTACCGGAGTTCACCAAAGAATCAGAATTCACAATGCGGCCGGTCCGTCTCACATAAAGGCCCAAAACGATCTTCACCACCACCGCCACAGCGACAATGATCAATGTCACCGGCGTATAGTCCGGCGTCTCGGGCGTGATAATTTTCTTGATGGACTCCACCAGCGAGGTCACGCCTGCGTACAGCACGAGGATCGCGATAATCAGCGAACTGAGATACTCGATCCGCCCGTAACCGAAAGGATGCTTTTTATCCGGCTCGCGCATCGCAAAACGCGCGCCGACGATGGTGATCACCGAACTCAACGCATCGGACAGGTTGTTGACCGCGTCCATCACGATGGCGATGGAGCGGCTGAGCAGACCCACCGCAGCCTTAAATGCCACCAGAGCCAGATTGGTGGCGATGCCCACAATGCTGGCACGGACGATCTTTTTCTGGCGATCCGCCGCCTCTTCATAACGAATACCCATGTCTCTTATCCCTCCAGGAACGTATACAGGATCCGGTACAGCTCCTTCCCGTCCTTCTCCGTCAGGCAGCGGACAGACGATCCTACCTGAAACGGAATCTCTTTGCAGGCTTCCTTCAGATCGTTCCCTTTCTTTGTGATGCGGATGCAGGTGATCCGCTCATCTTCCTCAGAGCGCTTTCTGGTGAGAAGCCCGGCCTTCTCCAGCTTCTTCAAAAGGGGCGTCAGAGTCCCCGCATCCAGATGCAGAAGCCCACCCAGTTCTCCCACCGTCGCTTCCTCGTGTTCCCATAATACCAAAAAAACAAGGTATTGGGTATAGGTAAGTCCCAAAGGCTTTAAAAAGGGCGTATACGCGTTGACGATTTTGCGCGCGCAGGCATACAGCGGAAAGCAAAGCTGGTTTTCGAGTTTCAGCTGTTCATAGGTTTGAGACATTCTATCCTCCTAAATATGGTATATTGGGGTTTGTGGTGTTTGTGAGGTCAAAAGTCACATGTCACGAAGTGACATTGTGACCTTTGCGCGAAGATGTGCCTCGGCATGCTAGCACGCCAGGGCACATCCTTGCGCAAAGTGCACATGCGATTTCATCGCATGACACTTTTGACCTCAACACCATCCCCTTTTTTCAGATCAAAGATCCCACGCACTTTGCGACTTCTTCCATCTTCGCCGTGGGCTCGAACCGTGCCACCACATTCCCCTGGCGGTCGATCACGAACTTCGTAAAGTTCCACTTGATGTCCGGATTGTTCTTATAGTCCTTATCGATTTTGGAAAGCAGCGCTCCCATTGCCAGCGCCTTCGGTCCCTTGCCGAATCCCTCAAATCCTTTCTGGCTTTTCAGATACGTGTACAGCGGAAGCTCGTTGTCGCCGTTCACATCCGACTTCTTCATCTGCGGAAACTGCGTATTGTAATGCAGGGTGCAGAATTCATGAATCTCGTCATCGGTGCCCGGCGTCTGGCCTGCGAACTGGTTGCAGGGCACATCCACGACTTCAAACCCCTGATCATGATACTTCTCATACATGGCCTCGATATCCTTGTAATGCGGCGTAAATCCGCAGCCTGTGGCCGTATTCACCACCAGAACCACCTTGCCCTCATACTCCTTCATGGAGACCACTTCTCCGTTTGCTGCTGTAACGTTCTGCTCATAAAATCCACTCATGTTGCTACCTCCTTTGTTGTTGTCGGATTGTTGGTTGTTTGTTGTTGGTTGTTTGTTACCTTTTACGCTATTATATTTTGTCAAATATATTTTGTCAAGCATCTTTTTCAATTCTCTTTTCGATTGAAAAGAAATTCAGATATGATAGAATAGTTGCAAAATGCTGTTGATATTACCATTCGGTATAAAGGCGGTCAGCTCTCCTGATGCTTAATCGGAGGGCAAAAGAAGCCCTCCGTTCATATAGCCCGTCATCGAGCGGGACGAATACTGAAGGAGGGTGATGCTTATGCTCACTATAGAAGGGCTAATAGCAGTGCTCATTTTTGGGCTTGCCTGCTTTAGTCTCGGATATATATTCGGCAAAAGAAAATGACCGCCCTCGGCCAAAGGTTGCGGTCATTTTTGACAATTAACCTGGGCTGACCGTCTCGTCGGCAGCACCCCTTTATGTGTCTATTATAGCATGTGAGGAAAGAAATACAAGCGTAAAATTCCTTACTCGTTTTACCGCGATTTACCGTCTCCTATGCTTCCAACTTCTCTGCCGCTTCTTTGAGGAGCGAGATGATCGGCAGATGCTGCGGGCAGACGCGCTCACACTGGCCGCAGGCGATGCAGTCGGACGCCTTTCCTCCGTTGGCCGTGACTCCCTTGTAGAAGGCCTTCGGGCGGAAATCCTCGTCGTAGAGCTTCATGGTGTTGACCGCGCGGAACACATCCGGAATGCTGATCTTCTGCGGACACCCGTCGCAGCAATACCGGCAGGCCGTGCAGCCGATCACCGGCGTCTCCATGATCATTTTGCGGACTGCCTCCACTGCCGCCTTCTCTGCGTCCGACAGCGGCTCAAAATTCCGGAAGGTCTTGAGGTTGTCCTGCATCTGCTCTTCCGTAGACATGCCGGACAGGATCGTCATCACGCCGGGAAGCGATGCCACAAAACGCAGCGCCCAGGACGCGATGGATGCGTCGGGTCTGATGGCTTTGAATTTCTCCTCAAACTCCGGTTTCAGGCTGGCCAGCATGCCGCCCTTCACCGGCTCCATAATGATCATCGGAATGTTGCGCACACGCAGGATCTCATAGAGTTCCCCGGAGCGCACCACCGGGTTTTCCCAATCCGCATAGTTCAGCTGAATCTGCACAAACTCCATTTCCGGGTGCTCGTCCAGCACCTTCTTCAGCAGATCCGGGCTGCCATGGAAAGAAAAACCGAAGTGTTTGATCTTCCCCTCCTGCTTTTTCTGCATGCCCCAGCGGTAGCAGTCATACTTCTCATATGCCTCGTAATTGGCGCCGTCCTCAATCGAGTGAAGCAGATAAAAATCATAGTAGGAAACGCCTGCGCGTTCCAGCTGCTCGTTGAAGATCCGTTCCACATCCTCCTGCTTTTTCAGTTCCCATCCGGGCAGCTTTGTGGCAAGGGTAAAGGCTTCCCGCGGATAGCGTTTTACGATCGCCTCCCGCGCGGCCACCTCAGATTTGCCGCTGTGATACACATAAGCGGTATCAAAATACGTGAGTCCCGCCTCCAGATACGCATCCACCATCCGGCAGACATGCTCCAGATCAATCTCGCCGTCCTTCTCCGGCAGACGCATCAGTCCGAACCCCAGTTTCGGCATTTTTTCCGGTACAATTCCCATTTTAAGTCCCTCCTATTCTTGCCTAATCACGCACAGTTACCTTTCTCTTCCTATTTTTCCCCTTCTTCTCCTTTCTTCAAGCCGCCTTTCTTTCTGCTATCTCTTTGACCATACGGTCATATTCCTTCTCATCGATCTTATAACCCGCCCTGATGATGATCCGTGAAATGATCATCACAGCCAGCGGAATGGCCACCATGCCGATCCGCAGCATCAAGGTCTGCGTCGGCTCCACGGTGGCGATAATGTCATCGGCTCTCATCAGCGCCTCCTCTTTTGCCATGCCGCCGCTCCCGACTTTCACCTCCAGCTCGCTGATATTCTGGCTCACCGCGTAAATCCCGCTGATGATGAGCACCAGGGAGGCCGCGCCCTGATTCAACGCGCCGGCGCATTTCACCGCGAAGGAGCGGATGGCCGAGATCACGCTTTCATGCCGTTCGTCATAACGGTATTCATCATATTCGATGGTATTGTTGATCATGACGATCATGGCCAGATTGATGAGCCCCTGGCTGAAAAAGATCAAAAAGCCCGTCGCCATCAACAGGATCACATTCTTCGGAATCACAAAGCCAAACAAAAGCAATACCAGATAGCCGGCGATCAACGCCACCATGCAGATCCCGCAAAGCCTGTTTCTGCTCAGCTTCGCGGCAAGCACGGGATACAGAAACTGCGCCAGCAGCGTCCCGAGGCCGTACATGATGGTGAAGTAGGTGACGAGATCCCCGCTCTGGGAATACCCGAATTCAAAATAGAAAAAGTTGACCGCCAGCAGCAACAGCAGCTGCTGCCCCACGGAAAACAGCACATAGGCGATGCCGGAGCACAGGAGCTGGTCGTTTCGTTTCAGGATCAGAAACATGGTTTTGAAATTCAGCGGCTCCTCTTTGTCCTGCCGCTCCCGTTCCGTCACGCCGAAAAAGACCAGAGTCTGGAACAAAAGAAACGCCAGCGCCACCACAAGCCCCGTAATGCGAAAGGCGACGACTGCATTTCCTGCAATCACCATCGGCACGATACTGGCCACGGAAAACTGGCCCACGCAGACAAAGATCCCCATCAGCGTCACCAGCGAATCCCGCTCTTTCGGATCGCTGGAAAGGCTGGGCAGCATCCCCCAGTAGGCGATATCATTGATGGTGTAGGTCATGCCCCATAAGAGATACATGATGGAGAAAAAGACGACGAAGACCCATCCCGTGGGACGCACGGTAAACAGGATCGAGATGACGATGGCATTCAGAATCGCGCCCACTATGATAAAGGGGCGGTACTTTCCCGCTTTGAAATGGCTGTTTTCGATGATGGTGCTCATCAGGAGATCGTTGATGGCATCCCAGACCATGCAGGCCACCATCACCACGGAGATCACCGTGAACTGCGCAACCTCCAGCTTCATCGTATACTGGATATAGGTCAGCAGAAACATGCTGACCAGGACGTATGCCGCATCGCGTCCGGTTGCACCGATGCAATAGGACCATTTTGTTTTTTTGTCGATCATTTCGCAGTCCCTTTCTCAGCCCAGATATCCGTAGGCGCCTTCGCAAACTTACGCCCGAACAAAAACAGCACAACAATGCCGGCAGTGAAGAGTAATGTGGAAAACCAGGTGTTTTCCACCCCGAAAGCGGCGTTATAGAAGAAACTGTCCCGCACCGTTGCCGTGTCAAGCTTTCCGATGGAATATGGTAAGATGTTGCCGCTGTTGGGCAAGCCGAAGATACAATTCTGGGAAAAGTTCCACGCTGAATGAAAAGCGATCGCACTCCAGAAGGAATCAAAATAAAGCACCATCTCGGACATCAGTACGCCGATCAGAAAAATATTCAACAGCGCCTGGGCGGAGATCCCCTTATTGAAGCAATGCCAGAGAGTAAAGACGATGGGGTTGATCAATACCGCAAACGCAGGGTTCCGATAGCCTTTGCGCAGTCTCTGAAAGTAGTAGCCGCGGCAGAGGATCTCTTCCGCGCCGCACTGAATTGCCACGCAAACCGCAAGTAAAATGAGCGGTCCGATCATACCGGCAGTAAAGTGTGACCAATCGATCCTGATGTCGTGATGAAGCAGCGCACCGCCGATGCTGGCTGCATTCAGTCCAAAGCCGATTAGCAGCCCCAGCAGATATTTGGGAGCCGTATTTCCCTTCAGCCCTCTCCAGAAAGACGATAAAATGGGTCTGTTGGATTTCACGATCACGCAGAACAGGATGACCGCGACCCAGATCATGAGAAACGACGCATAAAAAATAAGCGACTCAATCAGATCAGGATCCTGCCCTGCCATGATAACCGGGATCAAAAACGAAAAGATGGCGCCCAAGATCGATCCGATCAGCATCAGCACCACCGTCAGCAATCCGTGAATAAACAGAGAATCCCTCCACGTAAATCCTTCCCGATGAATCCGCTGCAAAAAGTCTTTCATTTCGTTCCTGTCCCTCCTGTCACTGTTTGCTTTAACGGCAGTCAAAGCCTGCCCTTTTCTCATTTTAAAAGGATTTGAAAACCATGTCAATTTATTGTTCCATTTGGGGGGAATTACGTGTATAATATAAAGGTGTTATTGCGATACATGATTCAAGGATCTATCACAGACGGGTTTCATCAATCCGTTCACTATATTTAAAGGAATCAGCCCCATGAAGTCAAAAAGTTTCAACTATTACGGCTTTGACAAAGAGACATTTGAAAGCGTTTCGGATCTCCGGCATCAGACGAACCGCAATAATATCGAGAGCATCGCGATCCTGTTTCTCATGATGATGGCAGCCGCGACGATCATGTCCTTCCTGAATGTCATCCCGTATGCGCAGCGCAATACCTATATCACCTTTCTCATCATCGGAGCGGCGTTTGCGGCCTTTCTGCTGATCTTCCGGAAATACACCCTCAAGCTCACCGAAATCCTGATTTATGTGATCATCGTCGAGATGATTGCCTTTGCCATTTTCTCTTCCATCGATGAAGCGTTTCTGGTTTCGGCGGTATTTCCGGCGTTTGTGATCATCCTTTCCATGGCCTTTATTGACCGGATGATTCCCTTCTCTGCCGGGATCATCGTCTCCTACATCATCTTTGTGGCTTCCTCTTATCAGAAGAAGCCGCCGTCAATTGCCCGCTATGACATGATCTACGGCATGATCTTCACCATCGTTGCACTGTTCTTCCACTTCCGTCTCCAACGGAACAGGATTGATCAGTTCCTCGCTTATCACAAGAATTTAAAGATCCAGCGTGACCTTGAGATCCGTTCCAGTTTTGATGCGCTCTCCAAGCTTTTGATGCGCGGACGCTTCTTCACCATGGCGGATTCCGTGCTGCATGGCCGTAATGACAACCAATACATCGCCGTGTGCGTATTGGACTTGGACTCCTTCAAGCAGATCAATGACAAGCTCGGACACCAGATGGGAGACAAAGCGATTCAGACTGCTGCAGATACGATCTGGGATACGCTCGGCATTGACATTGACGATGAGCAGTGGTCCTTCTGTGAACGCGCCATCACCAACAACATGAGTTTTGCCGGCAGACTGGGCGGCGATGAATTCATCATCCTGTTAAGGGAAGAAGGCGGATGGGAAGCCACCGAACGGCGTCTCCGTTCGATCCTGGATCATCTGAACGCCGTGGAACTGGGCGAACTGCATGGCATCCACGCATCCTTCGGCGTGACAGAAGTCACCGGTGAGGATCGTGATATCGACGCCATTTACGCCCGGGCGGACGAAGCACTCTATGAGGCGAAGAACTCCGGAAAGAATCAGATCAGAAAGCATTAAATTCTTCTCTCTAAATGCGTCATCTCCTCTGCGAGGTTTTGCATGCAGTTCTCGATCCGGTGCTTCGGGATCGCGCAGAACAGTTCCACCAGTTCCGGGTCAAGCTGTGCACCTGCCACCAGCCGCAGGGTCGCGATGCCGTCCTCATAGGGTCTCGCCGGGCGGTAAGATTTGCCCACGGTCACCGCGGAAAAAGTATCCACAATCGCAAGCATCCTGGATGCCAGAGGGATCTCCTTCCCCTTTAACCCGTAATAACCGCTTCCGTCCATCCTTTCATGATGATACAAAATCCATTTCAGGATCGGATCAAAGAGCCCGACGGGCTTCAAAAGCTCCACTGCAATCTCCGGATGACGCCTCATGAGTTTCCACTCTTCCTCCGTCAGCTTTCCCGGTTTATCCAGAATCTCCGACGGCACGCCAAGTTTGCCGATATCATGCAGCAGCGCCGCATATTTCAGATGCTCCCGGTTCAGACGAAGCTTTTTATCAAAAGGAAGCGTATCATACAGTTCGATGATGAGCAGCTGCGTATGGGTGCTGTGCCCGTCCATGTTGCGATCCCTTTTTTCCAGGATCGCCATCAGAAACCGGGTGATGGAAAGATTCCGTTTCCGATACATCCGGATCAGAAGCAGCAGGATCACAATCGCAACGGCAGCGATGACCGCCACGCCAATGATGATCCCTTGATTTACAATGACATTTCCCATGTCTTTGCCTCGTTTCCTCTACAAAAGGATCTGTCGTCAGAACAGCTCCTAATTTTCAGAAATCGCATCATAATATGAACTGTCGGTGGATTCCGCGATATCATATTTGGTGCGCATGATCTTGTTCTCATTCAGAAAACGGATCGTGTCATTCAAAGCCGCCAGATCCTCGTCCGTGATCTCAACGGTATACCGGAATTTCGGTATGATCCGCTGCAGCTGGTCCGGCTGGATAGACAGGTCTTTTGCGACTGCATCCAGCGTCGCCTCGTCCATCGTCCCCAGGTCCTCCGCTGCTCTTTTGTACTGCTCCAGGATCGTCGTCACGACTTCCGGATGGGCCTTTGCATATTCCGATCGGGCGACGATGGCATTGATGCCGGCGAGCCCGCAGTCCGACCCCTCTCCGATAATGCGCGCGCCGATGTCATCGCAAAGCCGCGTCACATTCGGCTCCCAGATGGAAACCGCATCGGCCTGGTTGGAAGCAAGTACCGTTTCCGCATCCCCTGCCGCGATATTGACCAGCTGGATATCATTGATCGTCAGCCCTGCCGTGGCAAGGAATTTCTGCACCATATTATGGCCTGTGGATCCAAAGGTCGTTGCCACCCGCTTCCCGGCCAGATCTGCTGCATCCGTCGCTCCGGAGCCGTCAGGCACCAGCACCGCGTAAGAATCCGCAGCCTGCGCCGCAATGGAGACCACTTCCACTTCATTTCCGGGGGCGCATACCGTGACCACCGGCACGTCTCCGATGACGCCCAGATCCACGTCCTTATTCAGCAAGGCATCGTTCATGGGCGGTCCGGATACAAAATCCACCCACTCGACCGACAAGCCCTTTTCTCTCAGCGCTTCTTCGATCCAGCCCTTTTCTTTCGCCACAAACAGCGGCACAAACGCCGCCGACGGCTGGATCGCGATGCGCACCTTTCCTGCCATCCCGCCGCCCTGTATGCCACACCCGGTCGTCAACCCAAGGAGCAGAAGAAGCGTGGCAAACAGGCATCCCAGTCTTCTTTTCATGTCTTATCCCCTTTGTTCCTCCGATAAGATCCGTAAAAACTCTTCTGCATTTTCCTGTATGTCGCCTTCAAAAACGGAACTCCCGGAAACAATGATGTTCGCTCCCGCGGCAATGACTTCTCTCACATTCTCCAATGTGATCCCGCCATCCACCTCAATGTCTGTCTTTAACCCTTTTTTGCGGATAACCTCCCGCAGCATGCGCACTTTGTCCAGCGTATAGGGAATCAGCTTTTGCCCGCCGTAACCCGGATTGACCGTCATGACCAGCACCATGTCCGTCTTCGGCAGCACCCATTCGATCCGTTCGATGGGTGTGGCAGGAGACAGCGCCACGCCGGCGATGATCCCTTTCGCATGGATCTTTTCGATGGTGGCATCCAGATGCTTGACCGCCTCGGCGTGTACCGTGATGAGATCGGCGCCGCACTCATAAAAGGCGTCGATATAATGGTCCGGATCCGTCACCATGAGGTGCACGTCAAAAATACGCTCCGTGCAGCTCCTGATGGACTTCACCACCGGCATTCCAAAGGAAATATCCGGCACAAAGACGCCGTCCATCACATCAATATGAAGATATTGCGCTCCCGCGCGGTCCAGAATCTCAATCTGTTCCCCCAGCCTTGCAAAATCCGCGGCCAGGATGGAAGGTGACAGGCAGTTCATGCGTATCCCTTTCTCTCTTTCAGTTCCTCGTAAAACAGCTTGTAGTTATCGTAGCGCGTCTTCGGAATCCGCCCGTCCTGCAGCGCTTCCTTGACCCCGCAGTCCGGCTCCGCAATATGGCTGCATTGCGCGAATCTGCACCTGTCCATGCAGGGAAGAAATTCCGGATAGAAGGAAGACAATGCTTCTTTTTCGATCTCCGGCAGCAGAAGCGAACTGAAGCCCGGCGTGTCCAGAATATAGCCGCCGTCCTGAAGACAGATCAGTTCACTGTGCCGCGTGGTATGCTTCCCGCGTTCGATCTTTTTGCTGACCGCGCCGGTTTCCATCGAGACGCTGCTCTGGAGCATATTCACGATGGTGGACTTCCCGACCCCGGAAGGTCCTGCCACCGTCGTCATCTTTTGATGCAGCAGCTGTTTCAGCGCTTCGGTCCCTTCCCCCGTCTTGCCGCAGGTGAAAAGTACCGTGCTGACAGCAGCGGCATAGGCCACCCGGATCTCAGAAAGTTCTGCTTCCGCTGCCAGATCCGTTTTGTTGATCGCGAGAATGACCGGCAATTCCTGCACTGCCATGCGCAGCAGGAAACGATCCAAAAGATTCAGATTCGGTTCGGGCTGATGAATGGAAAAGATGACCAGCGCCTGATCGACGTTGGCGACCGCAGGCCGCAGCAGAGTGCTTTTTCGCGGCAGGATCTCCGTCACATTTCCTTCATGATCCGCTTCATCCGTGACTTCCATCCGGACGAGGTCTCCCACAAGCGGCTTCAGACCTTCTTTCCTGAAAAGGCCTTTCGCCTTGCACGCATAGATGCCGTCTCCTTCCACATCCACGTAATAGAAGCCCGCAATGCCCTTAACGATCCTGCCCTGCTTCATCAATTGGTCTGCGCAAAAGTGACCGCTATGGGATAGGTGGCATTGTTCTGGGTGCTGCCATCCGAAAGCGCCCACGTGATGTAAAGCTGCCCCGTGGGGGTCGGCAGATTATTGGCGGTGACGGCGAAGCTTCTGGTCCCGTCCGCATTCGTGGTGAAGCTGGACACCGTGGTGTCTCCGACAAGGGTATTTCCGTTGGCATCCGTCAACTTGTAGGTGGCGCTTACCACCGCATCGCTGGGCACGCTGACATTTGCGCTGTAGGCATAAGTCTGTCCGCCCTTGCTGACTGCCACCAGCACCTCGCTTCCCTTTTGCACGGCAGAACCGGCCGTCGGGCTCGTGGCAATGACCTTGCCCGCCGCATAGGTGGTGTTATATTCCTGGTTGACCGTCACCTTGCAGCCGTAGTTATTCTGCAGTTCACTCACCACCGTGGTCTGATCCTGTCCGGAGTAATTGGGCATGACGAAATTCTGCTCCGGCTCTTCCCCGGTGCTGACCTTCACGGTGATGGTATCGCCGGCCTTTGCCGCCGCACCTGCCGCTGGCGTCGTGGAAATGACTTTGCCCTCTTCCACGCTGCTGCTGTACTCTTCCACCTTGTTGACTTCAAAACCGGCTCCTTCCAGCGTCGCCTTTGCGGTCTCAAAATCCTGTCCGCTCACATCCGGCACGGAAAGCTCGCCCTTGCCGCTGCTCACGTATACCTTCACAGTGGTATTCGCCGGAACCGTCGTCCCCGGCTCCACATCCTGACTTACGATCTGGTCCTTGCCAAACTCATCCGAGGATTGATAACCCACCAGGAAAATGCCCAGCCCCATATCATTCAGGGTGGTCTTGGCCTGATCAAAGGTCATCCCCCGCAGTTCGATCATCGCCACGCCGTCTGTGGGCCCTGCAGGCTCTTCCGCAGTCTCGGACTCGGTGGTCAGCTCGGTCTCGGTCTGGGTCTCGGTCTCCGTCGTGGCGTCATTGCTCTTGCCCGGCATCTTGCCAAACAGATTGATCAGCAAGTAGATGATGATGATACCGATGACCACCGCCGCCACGATCCCGAGAATCGTCACGACCTTTTCCATGCCCGGACGAAGAACGCCGCCTTCCTCCTCATCCTCGTATTCGTCGTCATCATAGAATTCGCCTTCTTCGTATTCGTACCCGTCGTCCTCATAGCCCTCTTCGTCATAGTAGGGCTCCTCCAGTTCGTCCTCTTCCCAGTCGCGGGTCCTTCTGCTCTTCTGCTTCTGCGCCGGCTTTTGGCTCTGCATTTCGACCTGCTTCTGTTTGGGCGTTTCCCTTTCTCTGGAAATGTCCGGCGTCAGGATCTGATTTGCCTGACGTTTGATCTCATTGACCTCATCCTCGCGGATCACCTTCGTCGCGCCGGCCACAGCTGCTGCCTCCAGCGTCACGAAGTCCTCCTCCGGATTGATCAGCGCCCGCTTCAAGTCCACGAGAAGATCCGCCATGGACTGATAACGGCGATCCGGACTCTTCTGGGTACATTTCAGGATGATCTTTTCCAGATTGGCCGGCAGATCCGGCGCATATTTGCTGGGGGGGATCATATCCTCCTGCAGATGCTGGATCGCCACCGCCACAGCGGTATCCCCGTCAAAAGGCACGCGCCCCGTCACCATCTCATACATCACGATCCCGAGAGAATAAATGTCACTCTTGTGATCCACAAAACCGTTCCGCGCCTGCTCCGGCGAGCTGTAATGGACGGAACCCATCACGTCGGAATGGATCGTATTGCTGGAAGCCGCCCGGGCGATGCCGAAATCCGTCACCTTGACTTTGCCGTCGGTGCTGATCATGATATTCTGCGGCTTGATATCCCGGTGGATGATCTGCTTCATATGCGCAGCCTCGATGCCGCGTCCCACCTGAATGGCAATGCTGATTGCCTCTTTATAATTCAGCTGTCCCTTTTTCTCAATGTAGGTTTTCAGCGTGACGCCTTCGATGCACTCCATCACGATGTAATACATGCCGTCTTCGCTGCCCACATCATAAACATTGACGATGTTCGGGTGCTCTAAGCCTGCCGCCGAGGAAGCCTCCGCATGGAATTTGGATACGAAGGTCGTATCCTCGCTGAACTCCTGCTTTAATACCTTGATGGCGACAAATCTGCCCAGCACCTGGTCTTTCGCTTTATAGACATCGGACATTCCGCCGGCGCCGATCTTGCCCAGCACCTCGTAACGATCCGCAATAAACATTCCCTCTCTGATCATGATCTTTCCTCTCCAGTTCTTTTCAGTCAGCAAACGGCTCCACGAGCACAACGGAAATATTGTCGCGTCCGCCATTCTCATTCGCGCTCTGCACAAGTTTCATTGTTTTTTCCACAATATCGCGCTGACCGATGACAATGCGGCGGATGTCCTCATCATCCACCATGTTGGTCAGCCCGTCCGTACACATCAAAATCTCATCGCCTTTCCTGAGTTCCCGCTCAAAAAAGTCGATCTGCACATTCGGCTCTGCGCCGATGGCGCGGGTGATGATATTTTTCTCCGGGGAGATCCGCGCCTCCTGGGCGTCCATTTCCCCGATCTTTACCATCTCCTGCACGTAGGAATGATCCTCCGTAATCTGCTTGATCTCACTGCCGTTGATCACGTAAAGCCTGCTGTCGCCCACATTGGCGATCAACGCTTTCTCGCCGTCGATCACCAGCGCCACCAGCGTTGTCCCCATGCCAAAAAGCGCAGGGTCATTGACTGCCTGCGAGATCAATCTGCGGTTGGTTTCCTCGATGGCATCAGAAAGAAGCACCTCGGGATCCTCTCCCGGGAGCTCCTGCAGCAGGGAAACCACCGTTTCCACGGTATATTTGGATGCGTAGTCACCGGCATTGTGTCCGCCCATCCCGTCCGCAACCAGGAAAAGATTGGGCAGCACGCCAACCGGCGTATCGGAAGTATAGACGTAATCCTGATTCGTCTCTCTGAGACGCCCGATATCCGTGATGGAAAAAGTCTTCATTCCTTCAGTCTCCTGCGTAACTGTCCGCATGCGCCGTCAATATCGCGGCCCATACCTCTTCTAATTGTACTATTTATTCCTTTTTTTTCAAGTTTATTTTGAAAGCGCAGCACCGCGGCAGGATCCGGTTCCGCGCAGTCCCGCTCCTCCACGGGATTGACCGGGATCAGATTCACATGGCAGTTCATCCCGGCGAGCAGCGTGGCAAGCTCCGCCGCATCCTCCTCGCTGTCGTTTTTCCCTGCGATCAGGCTGTATTCAAAAGTCACGCGGCGTCCGGTCTTTTCAAAATAATACCGGCACGCCCCCATCACCTCATCCAGCGAAAACCTTCGCGCCACGGGCATCAGCAGTTCCCGTTTCTTCTGGGTCGCCGCATGCAGAGACAACGCCAGCGTAAGGGGCAGTTTCTCCTCCGCAAGCCTCCTGATCTCCGGCGCCAGCCCGCAGGTCGACACCGTGAGATTGCGCATGCTGAGGTTTTGGCCCCGGGGATCCGTGATCAGCGAAAGAAAACGGATCAGGTTCTCATAGTTATCCAGAGGCTCCCCCATGCCCATCACCACCACATGATCGATCCGCACTCCCGTATCCTTGGAGATCCCATACACCTGGGAGAGCATCTCGGATGCCGTCAGATTCCGCGACAATCCGTCCAGGGTGGAGGCGCAGAACCTGCAGCCCTGCCGGCAGCCCGCCTGGGAGGAAATGCACACCGAATACCCGTAGTCATGGGGCAGATAGACACTCTCGATCCTTTCCCCGTCACACAACGAAAACAAGTACTTTCTCGTTCCGTCGGCGGATTCCTGCACCGCCACCTGTGTCGTATCCCGCAGCTCTGCCTTCTGCGCCAGCTTCTCCCGCAGGTCCTTCGACAGATTCGTCATTTCCCCGAACCCGCCGCACATCTTCTTATGCAGCCAGTCAAAGACCTGCTTCGCCCGGTACTTTGGTTGCTGCAGGTCCTCCTCCAGAAACGCTTCCAGTTCTTCCATTGTCATGGATTTGATATCTTTCATACTGTTCCTCATCATAACGGCAGTTTAACGGCATCGACCCCCGGACGGTCGTCCTTCCGCCGGCAAAACCTTTCGTTCCGGCATGGCAGGCTGCATGAAAATGTAAGCGAACATTTCATGAGGGGCTTGGATTCTCTTAGCAGTTGCTTCTGTATCAGCAAGCCTGAGCCATGGATGGCGAAGGCAGGTTCCTCCACGCCCGGATGGCGTGT
>JAFRKV010000061.1 GCA_017431515.1 Lachnospiraceae bacterium | reverse complement strand
GTACGCGAGAGCGAGCATACGCATGGAAGCGTATTGCGAGCGGTTGCGGCGAGGCCAGTACATTGGCAAATCTGGTTAGAAGCACATCGAGCGAGCATTTGCAGACCGTTGTGCTTGCGATATCCGGAAGGACGACCGTCCAGGGGTCGATGCTGTTAAACTGCCGTTATGCATCTTAGTGATTATGAAAAAACCGGCGCTTGCATCCGAACAATGTAAGCGCCGGTTCTAAAAACACTTTTGAACCGCAGGTTTGAAGTTAAAGCAGATCCTGGAAGCCCGGTACCCAAAGGTGACGCGGAATGCCGTCCACCATGATGGAGCCGACATCGCCCTGGATCAGCGGACGCACGTAAGTAATGAACTCGCTGGTCACATAGGTGCCGTCCTTGGTGATCCACTCACGCGGCACGAGACGCACATCGTTTGCGATCTTATGCACATCCTTCACCTCGGTGCCCGCCTGATACGGATCATCCGATGTCCGGACAAAGACAACCATCTTACCGGTATCGCCTTCGTCTGCAGCCTTCATCGCCGCACCGCCGACCTCGAAAGCCTCGAGGATATCCACACGGGAAGCACAGTGGCTTGCCGCTCTCTGCAGGGTGGAAAGCTCTACCGCACGAGTCTTGCAGCCGATCTCCTGGGAAAGCACCGTGCTGAGGTAACGCGCCGTACCGGTCAGCTGCTTGTGACCGAACGCATCCACATATTCCACGCCGTTATCCATCTCGCTGACATACTTGCCATCTTTGGAATGGATTCCTTCCGAAACCGCGATCACGATGGAAGCTTTCTTCTTCAGCAATTCCTTGCAGTTCTTGATGAAGGCATCCATGTCGAAGTCCACCTCCGGCAAATAGATCGCATCCGGACCGTCGCAGTCCTCGCTGCGGGCCAGCGCAGCCGCACCGGTGAGCCAGCCTGCGTCACGACCCATGATCTCGATGATGATGACCTGACCATGCTCAGTCTCCAGTGACCAGCCGTCACGAATGATCTCTTTGACGGAAGTGCCGATGTACTTCGCAGCGGAGCCGTATCCCGGCGTATGATCCGTCAGCGCAAGGTCGTTGTCAATGGTCTTCGGGCAGCCGACAAAGCGGATGTCGGAACCGGAAACAATGGCGTAATCGGAAAGCTTCTTGATGGTATCCATGGAGTCATTGCCGCCGATATAGATGAAGCAGTCGATCTCCAGCCTGTCCAGAATCTCGAAGATTTTGTCATACAGTGCCTGATTGTCATGAATCTCGGGGAGCTTAAACCGGCAGGAGCCAAGGTACGCAGAGGGCGTTCTCTTCAAAAGCTCCGCATCCAGACCGGTTCTGATATGCTCGGACAGATCCACATATCTGCCGTCCACCAAGCCCTGAATGCCGTGCAGCATTCCATAGACCTTCTTATATCCTCTGTCGATCGCCGTCCGATACACACCGGCCAGTGACGAGTTGATCGCCGCGGTCGGGCCGCCGGACTGACCGACGATGACATTTCTTTTTTCTTTTCCTTTCATCCCAAAAGACCTCCTTTTTTTCTGTTCTCTCTCTTAGAGCTTCAAACGCTCGAACGCACATATTATAGCACGTTGCATGCCTCCGTTGCAAGAACCTTGTTGACAGGTTTCCTTTCGCGGTATTATGATGAATGCATGTTTGAGAAAAGCGAGGAGAACCGCATGAACCAAGGCTCAGATCGTCACAGCCAAACCGAATGCCATACTGCAGCACCGAAGCTCCGGACCAAAGATCTGGTGTTGACCGCGTTGATGGCGGCAGTGCTTTGCATCGTCAGCCCCTGGTCCCTTAACATCGGACCGATCCCGGTCTCCTTTTCCCTGTTTGCGATCTATCTGACCATGTATTTGCTGGGAGCAAAGCTGGGCACACTCTCCGTCCTGATCTACCTTTTGATCGGACTGCTTGGCATCCCGGTGTTTTCCAATTTCACCGGCGGTCCGCAGAAGCTTTTCGGTCCCACCGGCGGCTTTCTGATCGGCTATCTTCCCATGGCGCTTCTCATCGGCCTGTTCCTTGACCATACGCAAAAGGAGCATCTCACCTTTTGGCGCATGCTCCTTCGCATCATCGTTATCTTTGCCTGTACCTGCGTATTGTATCTGTTCGGCACGATCTGGTATCAGTTCCAGTCGGGAACGGACTTCCTCGCCGCGCTCAGTGTCACGGTGCTGCCCTTTCTCCCCATCGATCTTGTGAAAAATATCCTTGCCGCACTCCTCGGCCCCGCCATCAGAAAGCGCATCTGATTCCCGGATGCTTCTCTAATGGATCGGCGTCACTTCCACCGTTTCGCCCAGCAGACGGATTGTCACGCCCTGATAGTTCTCCGGTCTCTGGAGATAAACTCCCGCAACGCTCATCTTGACATTGTCATAAATCCTGCCGTGCACGATCGCCTCGGAATCCCGGATCGCTTTTTCGTGCTCCTGCACTTCCTTCTGGCTCTTCTCCTTTTCCCGCAGCTCCAGTTCCTTCGTGTAGATCGCGTTTTCGATCTTGATCATGATGTCCATTTCATTCCGCTCTTCCGCGGTATACTTGCCGTACACTTCATTCTTGGCATTATAAAGGATCTGCAGCTCTTTCTTAATCTCGTTAATCTCTTTTTCCATCTCCTGGCGGATCTTTTTCAGGCGCTCATTCCCCCCGATCTCCACACGGGTGGCAACGCCCATTTTATTGCCGAGATTTTCGACCTCGACCCCCTGCTCGGCCACCGTCGTTCCGCCGGACAGCGCGCCTTCCCGCGCCGTGATCAGCATGCGGCCTCTCGTATAGATCTTGCTGTTGACGCTGTAGCCGGCGGTGACGTCGCCTCCGGCTTCGATATTTGCAGACTCCAGAAACTTCGCCTGCACCGTCCCTTCCGCCTTGAGTACCCCGTTCATCCCGGCCGTCACACCGCGCTGGATCTGGATATTCCTGCCGCTTTCGATGGTAGCGGCTTCCACCGTGCCGTCGATGGACACATCTCCGGTCACCTTAATCACGGAGCCGGATCCCACATCGCCCTGCACATGGAGGTCGCCGTCATAGATCACGTTCCCCGTGATCTTCGTCACTTCGCGAAGCTCCAGCACATTTGTAATGGTGATCTTGCCGCCCTTCATCTCGATGCGGCCGTTTAAGAGCGAGATATAGGTTTTCTGATCCTCATCGACAATGAAGCCTTTGCCAACGAGCAGCCCCTTTTCCTTTCCGTTTTTCGCCGGAAGGAATTTCCCCGTAACGGTGGAGCCGTGCTTGCCCATTTCCGCTTCATGGTAGTAGGCGATGTGATCGCCTTTTTTCACCATGTGATAATCACGAAGATCCATGTGATCTACGGAGCCGTCCGCGCGGATCTTTGGTCTGCTTTCCTGCTTCAGTTCAAAGAAATATTCGTAATAGCCGTCTTTCCCGTCGATGGGCGCCTTGCCCCGGGCGATCACGGCATCCGTACCGGCAAAATGACCGTCTGAGATCCGGTCCAGCATCTCCTGATCGATCCCATAAATGACGCCGGCCATCTGCATTTCCCGGATCAGCCTTTGCCGGTCCAGCACCTTCTGTTTCTTATAAAGCGTCACCGTCGCCGTCATTTCGTCGCGGCTGATATTGATGGTGTAATCGTCAAACTGGGAGGTGATGTCCTCCGCGCCCGCCAGATCCCGGTCGCGATTCGCAAGCTCGTCCTCCAGCTGCCGCCGGATCCTCCGCATATCGTTCTCGGTATACATCAGCGTCGCATAGGAGGACACATCCAGTCCGTTCTCCATGCCGACGCGGATCTCCTTCATCTGTCCGGCGTGATAATAAGGCGATTTGTAACGGCTGATGTCCACACGGCTGAGAAGCCCGAGGCGGATCTCATGCATCTGCTCCCAGTTGTATTCCGGGAAAGCGTACTCTTCGACTTCTATGCCGTTCTCCAGACCTCTGGCGATCTCCTTGATGGATTCGCCGTTGAACTCCGGAGAAATATACCGTTCAATGTCCAGTCCCTTTTCCAGCGCCACCCGGATCGCTTCCAGCTCCGCTTCCCGATAGCCTTTGTCCAGAAATGGATCCAGATCCACGCCGGATTTCTTGGCAAGGAAGACCTGGCGCATGACACTGCCGAAATACTTGGTATAGGTCTTCAGGTAAATGCCTTCCAGCAGGCCCTCGCGGATGATCCGCATTTTATCATAGGCGATCCTGGGATCCGCATAGATGCCCACATCAATCCCCTGAGACATCCCGAGCCGGATCTCCTCCATCTGGAACCAGTCATACTCCGGCTTTGCATAGCGGGACACATCCAGCCCCTCCTCCATGCCGAGGCGGATGCAGCGCATGTGGACCGCAAGAAAATAAGGCTTCGCGTAAACAGATACGTCAAGCCCGGCATTCTTTCCTTCTTCAATTTCGCGGATCTGATCGCTCGTAAAAACAGGAGCGTCGGAGACGCCTTCCAGTGTCACCGGTTCATCCATTTTTCAGCTCTCCCGCATAGTTAATCAAGGTTCTGATTGCCGATGATATCCATGAGACGATCCTTCGTCTCTTTAAAGCATTCCAACAGTTTCGGCGGGAAGATGCCTGCCTCGCCGGTGGAAATCATCTGAAATGCTTTTTCTTTTTCAATCGCACGCTTGTACACGGTGCGCCCCGTCATGCCGTCGAGGGTATCCGCGATGGACACGATCTGCGCCGCCAGCGGGATATCATCCCCCTGCAGGCGGTCCGGATAGCCTCTTCCGTCATAGCGTTCATGATGATGGCGACAGATATCGTGAGCGATCTTGACAAAATTCTCCGCATCATTCGGATGTACGATCGCAAGCACCGAAGCCATCCTGTCGATCATTTCGCCGCCCTTGGTGGTGTGGCTCTTCATCAGGTCGAACTCTTCCGCGGTAAGCTTGCCGGGTTTGTTCAGAACATGATCCGGGATCGCGACCTTTCCGATGTCATGCAGCGCGCTCGCTTCCACGATCTCATTGACGCGGAGCTTGGTCAGTTCATATTCGGGATAAGAATTCATCAGGCTGACGGCCAGCGCACGGGTCATCTCTTTGATATGCTCAATGTGCAGCGCCCCGCCTATATCCCGGCCTTCCACGATATCACCGAACATATCCAGCACATTCGCACTGAACTCATCCTGCTGATCGATCATGCCGGAAAAACGCAGTGCAGACCGCAGCCGCATGAAAAAGACGGGAGGTTTGATCGGCTTCCGGATAAAGTCCGCGATCGGATAGGCATAGCAGCGCACCTCTGTCTCCAAAGACGTGTCACCCGTCACGATGATCACCGCGATCCGGTTCAGAAGCTTTCTGGAATGCAGCGCTGCCAGCACCTGAAAACCGTCCACCACAGGCATGCCGATATCCAGCACGATACAGGCAATCTCTTCTTCGCGTTTGACCAGGATCTCGATCCCGCGCTTTCCATCACCCGCTTCGTAGACCAGATATTTCCCGCCGATGGCGTCTACGATGCTCTTGCGATCCTCCGAACTGTCATCAATGACCAAGATTTTGTCTCTCATAAAAGGTCCTTTCCGGAACTATAGGGGTCAGGGCAAAAGTCACATGTCACGAAGTGACATTGTGACCTTTGCGTGAAGAGGCGTTCTGACGTGCTAGCACGTCAAGACGCCTTTCCACGCAAAGTGCACATGCGATTTCATCGCATGGCACTTTTGCCCTGAACTCACACTAATCTATTCTCTATTATACAAATCTCCGGCAAAAAAATCCACTCAAAAAAAAGAAAGCGCCACAGAGGTGATGCTCCATGACGCTTTGCTCTTTTCAGTCCTCGCCGCTGCGTGGATCAATAAACTTTCTTCGCGATCTCCGCTCCGTCCGCAAGCGGTCCCGGGATGATGTCCGTCCCGCGGTGGTTGCCGCGGTAGTCCGTGTCAAAAGTGATCGGCGATCCGTCCGGATCCTCAAATTTCTGCTGGGGTTCAAACGCCTTCCCCAGCGTGTCGGTGCAGATCATGTCCACCTTGAAGTCCTTCATTACCTCGTAGATATTGGTGTCCAGATACCAGCCGTCCTCTTTTTCCACCACATCCACGTGGACATTTCCGGAATCGTCGATAAAGTTGCGCTTTTCCTTTTGATACGCCTTCGCTCCCTGGAAATAAGCATTTCCGTCGATCCAAACCGGCAGATGCGAGAAGTGTGCTTCCTCATGCTTGCGCATATCCGGATAGGGCTCCTCCATATCAAACTGCTTGATCCATTCCTCATAGGTGGGATATTCATCCCAGCAATAGGTGCCGACCTGGCGGTTTTCTTTCTGGTACTCAGACGGATCCGAATCATTTGACAGGATCAAATCCTCTGAGGGCCACTTCTGGATAAAGATATTGTTGTAGAAGCGGTCATCGCCGTGGAGGATCGTCATAAAGCCCATCACTTCTGTCCGGTGCGGCATATGATACGGCGTGTATCTCCAGGACGTTCCCCCGCCCACAAAGGTAAAGGAACCTGCGCAAAGGTTATGCACCATCGCCACACCCTGGGTCGCAATGCGAAGGGACACATCTGAGAGCAGGATGTTGTTGTCGATCAGCGTCGGCCCGTGCCCTACCTCAACAAAAATATCCTGGCAGGTCATGCCGCCCATCAGCTGCTTTGCAAAGTCCGGACGCTCATTGTCATGCAGGAGGTTCTGCGAGATCCTCGTGCCCTGCGCTTCCCAGTCAGTCCAGATGCCCATGGTGCAATGATGGATATGATTGCGCCTCATCACGACATCGATGGCAGCATGCATCTTGATCCCGGCGATCTCCGCGCCGCCAAGCTCCATCATATTGTTGATATGATGGATATGATTATCCTCGATCACGCTGAAGACGCCGCCCATGCGGCCGATGATCCCGCCCTGCTCGCAATGATGGATATTGTTGCGGCGGATGAGATGGCTGCCGATCTTTTCTTTTAACCAGCCATAGTACTGTCCGCGGCATACCGAATCCCGTTCCATCTGGGTCGGGCTCTTGACATGCTGCGTCGTGTAAAAATGATCGTTCTCCGGATCATAGTAACGGCCAATGCAAATCCCGGCGCACTTGCTGCCCCAGATCTCGCAGTCCTCGATGATCCAGCCTTTGCTCCAATGCGGGCTGATCATGCCGTCCTGATATGCCGCCGGGGGCGCCCATGTCGTCGCCGCCTTATTGATATTGAACCCGCTGACGGTGATGTAGCCGATGCCCTCTTCCTGGGGCATGAAGCACTGCCGCCGCACGGTGATCTCCACATTTTCCTTCGTCGGATCCGCGCCGCCGAAATTCGCATAAAGCACGGTTTCATCCGTCTCCTCATCCTGCTCGGCATACCATTTCTTTTTGGATGCCTCGGGATCCCAGGAACACTCGTAAACTTCACCCTTTTCGCATTCTTCCAGCGTCACGTCTTCGTAAAGGGCCTGGTCATTGAGCCACACACAACCCGTGTGTTTATTCGGTGTTGCAAAATACCAGTCGCCGTAAACCAGCGTCGTATAAGGATTGTATCCGCCGAAGATCCCGTTTTTGATCCTTGTCACATACACATTTCCCTTGTAGGGTTTCCAGTCAGTCACCGCTTCTCCCCCGGTGATGACCGCGCCCAGCGGCTTTTCACTCCGGTAAACGATCCGTGCATCCTCGCATCCTGCGTGGATCGGGTTGACATTTTCCCGATAGACACCAGGTGCCACGATGACCTCGTCTCCGGGAAGCGCCCTCTTCGCTGCCTCATTGATCCGTCTGTAGGGACGCTCCTTGGTACCGTCGCCGTCAAATGCGGCATTCACATTTACATAAATATTCATTTTCATCCATCCTCCGGATATACTTGTTTGTCTCTCTTATCAGTATCAGCCTTTTACCGCGCCTGCCATCATGCCTTTCACCAGCTTATCCTGGAAGATGATGAACAGGATGATCACCGGAAGCACTGAGAGTGTCAGAACTGCCAGAATGATCGGGATATCCAGGGCATGCTCTCCTTTAAACTGACCCAGCGCCAACGGAAGGGTCTTCTTCGCAGGAGACTGGAGCAGGGTATTTGCAAACGCAAATTCGTTCCACATGGCCACGCCGTTGTAGATGGCCAGGGTTGACAGTCCCGATTTGGACAGCGGCAGTATGATTGAGAAAAAGTTTTTGAACCGGCCGCATCCATCGATCTCCGCCGACTCCTCGATCTCTCTTGGAATCGTTTTCATAAAAGCCGTCAGAATGAAGACCGACATGGGCAGTGCGAATGCCACATAGGGTCCGATCAGTGACGCCAGTTTATCATAGAGTCCCATATTGGTGGTCATCTTAAAGATCGGAATCAGCGTAACATGCATCGGCACGGACATCATGGCCACGATGCCGGCATAGATCAGACCGCGGCTGCGGAATTTCATTCTTGACAGCGGATAAGCCGCAAAGGCGGAAATAATCAGCATCAGCACCAGAGACACCGCCACCAGGATCACGCTTCGGAAGAAATAGCCAAAGAAGCCATGGGTGACCACCTCCGTATAATTTCCGAAATACCAGGGATCCGGCAGATGAAAGACGCCCTGCTGCAGCATATCAAACTGTTTGCGGAAAGAGTTGAGCACCATGAACGCAAAGGGCGTCAGGGTCAACACCAGCCATATGAGAGCCAGAATGGTCGCGAGGGTCCACGCAGCCACAGACTTTCTTTTTTCTTTCCTGTAATCAATCTGTTTCGTGCGCATATCAGTAATCCTCCTTTACCACAAAGACCTTCTGGAACAGCAGCGCGATCACCGTGATCAGGATGAACATCGCGGCCGCCACACAGGAACCGTAGCCCATGTTAAACTGCTGGAAGGACAACTTATACATGTAGGTAGCCATCAACTCCGTGGAATTCACCGGACCACCCTGCGTCATATTCCAGATCAGATCGAAGTACTTGAGGGACCCGATGAGCGACATGGTGCAGGCCGTTTTGAAGATGGGTCCCAGCATGGGGATCGCGATCTGTCTCACGTACTGCCCGCGGGTTGCGCCGTCAATGATGGCCGCTTCATAAAGAGAGGTGTCGATATTGCCGTAGCCCGCGATAAAGTAGACCATATAAAAAGGCGTATACTGCCATGCCATCACGCCGATGACTGCAAACAGCGCCTGGGGCGATCTGCCAAGAAGGTCCACCGTCACTCTCTTGCCTGCAAAAAGGGTCGCCAATGAAGAGAAGATACCACCATTGGTTGCCAAGGCGTACGTAAAAAGGAATGCGATCGCGACGGAACTCATGAGGTAAGGCAGAAACCATACCACTTTGAAAAAGTTGAACTTTTTGCCTCCCGCGTCCAGGAAGGTTGCGAGAAGCATGCCGATGGGAATCTGCAGGACGATGGAGAACACCATGATGATGATGTTGTGTCCGAAGGCTTCCCAGAAAAGCTTGTCATGAAACAGCGTCACCCAGTTCTCAATCCCGATAAAGGTGCGGTCGGCTGAGATGCCGTTCCACTTATACGCGCTGATCACAAACGTATCAATGATCGGATAGATAAAGTAAACAGCAATCAACGCCAGGGCAGGAAGCAAAAAAACTGCCGCCGCGATACCGATCCGTTTGCTCCTGACTTTTGCCAGACTGCTGTTTTTGATTGTTTTCTGCGTCATACATCCCCCTATATCTTAAAAACTGCCTGCCGGCACAAGACCGGCAGGCAGCCAATCGGTTGCTGACTCACAAAGCAGTGTGTGTTATTGTTCCTCAGCAATTGCAGCCTTCATTGCTGCATCCTGATCCTCGCCGATCTGTTTGCCGTCTTTCTCCAGGCCGAACAGAGCGGACATGCTGTTCTTATGAACTTCCGTAACGGATGCCGGCAGATACTGATCATACCAGAGCTGAACGTTGGAAGCGTTGAAGAATACATCGGTGATGTACTTCATGATCGGATCCGTGACCTGCTCCTCATAACCCTTGATGGAAGGTGTCTGGAAGCTGTCCATCTGCTGCTGATTGTAAGTATCGTCATTGTAATACTGGGTTGCCAGCACGTACATTGCATCGAGTTTCGCCTGGTCTCCCTGGCTGTTGAAGTTGAAGCAGTTACCGATTGCGGTACCGATCTCAACGTTCTGCGGCACACCCTTTGCCTCTGCCTCGGTATCGATCGGGAAACGGAAGACGCCGATGTTCTCTTTGTACCACTCATCATTATCGGAAGACATGCTGCCTGCCATCCAGGAACCGTGAAGCATCATCGCTGCGCTTCCGTCGTAGAGGAGCTGCTTGTCCTGGCCATCATCCGGAGACAGAGAGTTAACGCCGTCCGGGAAGTAGCCTTTTCTTACCCAATCCTGAATCTTGTCGCTTGCGAAGAGGAATGCCTCGGAACCAAAGGAGCCTTCCTGGGTGTATGCTGCGTCGAATTCCTCATTGCCGGAATGACGAGCCACCAGATACATATAGTACATGGAGCCGGTCCACTTCGGTGCGTTCGCCAGTGCAAAAGGAGTGATGCCGTTCTCTTTCAGAGTCGCGCATACTTTCTCGAGGTCATCCAGGGTCTCCGGCACTTCCAGCCCAAGATCTTTGAAGATGGTCTTGTTGTAGAAGATGTCGCATCCGGAAAGGCTTCCGAAGGGGATCCCCAGGATCTTGCCCTGATAAGAGCCCTGTGCGATTGCCGCATCGATGAAATCCGGGTGATCATATTTGTTGTACATGTCTGTGATGTCATCTGCAAAACCGGACTTGTAGTACTCAGCCATAGGACCGCCGCCCCAGGAAATGTACATATCCGGGCACTGGCCGGAACTCATTGCCACAACCAGCTGCTGCTTGTAGTTATCGTTCTGCTGGTGAACCTGATTCACCTTGATGTTCGGATAGTCTGCCATGAAACGCGCCACTGCCGCTTCCTGAATCGGTCTGCCCGGCTCTTCTGTCGCGATGTCCCAAAGCGTGATCTCCATCGGCTCTGTGGTCAGCTCAGGCAGGTTCTTGCCGTCTGTCTGCTTCGCGCCGGTAGATGCTGCTGTGGTGTCTGCTGCTGCTGTGGTGTCAGCCGCTGCCGTGTCCGCTGCCGGTGCCTCGGTCGCTGCTGCGCCGCCGGACGTATCCGCTGCCGCCGGAGCTGCTGTGCCGCCGCACCCTGCAAACATGGATGCAGTTACTGCTGCCGCCAAGATGGTACCCAATAACTTCTTTTTCATACCAATCCTCCTTTGTTGAAATGGTTGAAATGTAAAAACTCCGATAATTATGTTATAATGAACGCAAGAATTTTGCTCACCAAAAATTGCTATTTCTTATACCAATGTTGCTAATATTATGTGCATAATCACAGATTTGGTTTAAAAATTGCGGCCTGTCATGTGTAGAATGACCGTTTTTCCGGTGATTATCGCGAAAACGGCGAGCAATTATTGTGGATTAGTGATGTATGAAAGATTGCGGATGTGCTAGCACGTCCGGCCGAACTTATGTGCAAATTCCACATGGCACGTACGTGCCATGTGACTACTGCGACGAATACTTTCATCCCCCCGAAAGGAGAACACCTTCTATGAAAATGGAAATCGAGGAATCCACTGCGCGGGAGAGCGTTCCTCACCGGTTTAATACCAACATCCGGATGTATATCAACAAGATCGATGCCAACTTCCCACCGCATTGGCATACTGATATCGAGATCATCTACCCGACGGAAGGCACCTACCGTGTGAACTGCAGAACCAGGTCCTACCTTCTGGAGGAAGGGGATATCCTGCTCATCTGTCCGGCCACGATCCATGAGATCTTTACCACAGCGCCGACGGGCACCAGGATCTACATCCAGGCTGATCTGTCGAGGGCCATCTCCCTGCCGGAGATCGAAACGGCCTTTCACGACATGGCGCCGGCCCTGCACATTCACGCCGCCAGCTGCCCTCCGGACGTCTATCACACGTTATGCGATTATATTCGTGATATTCAGCAGATTTATTTCGGATCCGCCCCGCCGGTGGAAATGAGTGAAGAACAGGACGTGGATACGCTGGTGCTGTTTACGGAACTGCAACCCTTCGGAGCGGTGGAGATCTATTCGATTCTGATGCGTTTTGTCGCGCTGGCCGGGAAAAACCTGGCGCAGATCCAGCAGACCACCCAGCCCGGCCAGACCGCGAGTCCCCGGAACCGGATCGCACTGAGCAATGTCTGCGCCTATCTGTCGGAGCACTTCACGGAAGAGATCACTCTGGAAGACATCGCAGCCTTTGCGGGCTTCAGCAAATATCATTTTGCGCGCATCTTTAACGAATACACCGGGAAAACCTTTTATCAGTATTTACAGCAGCGGCGGATCCTCTTTGCCCAGACGCTGCTGTCCAACCCCACGCTCTCCATCACGGATATCGCCTATCAGGCGGGATTTGCCAGCAGCACGGCATTCACAAGGACCTTTCGCAAAAGCACCGGTTATACCCCGTCGCAGTTTCGCCTGCTGGACGAAAAACAGCACCCGTTCTGAGCTCCGCAGGGAACTTCAAAGGGTGCTGTCACACTTCCCGTAATAAAATCCTCTCTCAGGCCACGTTCAGGAAAAACGTGATGATGATGCTGTTGAGGAAATCAGAAAACAGGCTGCCCACAATGGGGATCAGCAGAAATGCCTTGGCGCTGGGCACATATCTTGCGGTGACCGCCTGCATATTTGCCATGGCGTTCGGCGTGGCACCCATGCCGAATCCGCAGAAACCCGCTGTGATCACGGCCGAATCATAATTCTTTCCCATGGCGCGGAAAACAATGATCCCTGCATAGAAAAGCATCCAGAACGTCTGCGCCAGCAGGAGGATGATCATGGGAAGGGCGAGGCTCGCCAGTTCCCAGATCCGCAGAGTGATCATGGCGACTCCGAGGAACAACGAAAGCATGATGGAACCGATGTCCTGCACCTTATCCTTGAACAGCGGGATCTTGCCTGTGTATTCTCCGATGTTGCGGATCACCGCCGCAATGATCATCGCGCCGATATAGACCGGAAAGGTCAACCCTGTCTGCCGCAGCAGCATCGTCACCACGGTTCCGAGTCCCACCGCGATCACAAGGATAAACACCGCGCCTGCATAGCCGCCGGCCAGTTTTTTTACGCTCTTTTCTTCCGTCCCGCCCTCTTCCGGAGACACCGCCGTTTTGATCAGATCGCGTTTTCGAATCAGCCGGTCGGCAAGGGGTCCGCCGATCAAAGATCCGACAATCAATCCGTAAGTGGCCGCCGCCGTGCAGATCGTGGAAGCGCCCGTCACGCCGAAGTCCTCCAGCACCGGTCCGAAGGCGCCTGCTGTGCCGTGGCCGCCGACCATGGGAATGGAGCCCGTGCAAAAAGCCGTCAGGGGCGAGATGCCGAGAGGCTTTGACAATCCGATGGCGATCAGGTTCTGGGAGGTGATCAAGCCGACCAGTAAAACCAGCAGGATGACGATCCCTTTCCCGCCTGCTTTTAACGCCTTCAGATTGGCCTGAAATCCCACAGAAGTGAAGAAAAAGATCATGCAAATCTCGCGAAAGGAATCGTCAAACGCGATCGTCAGAATCCCTGTCGCATAAAAGATGCATGTGATAACCGATACAATCAGTCCGCCGATGACAGGCGCCGGGATGCAGAACTTTTTGAAAACCGGAAACTTCTTTCTGATCAATCTCCCGAGTAACAATGCCAGCACTGCAATCATCAGAGTCTGGTACATATCAAAAGTAAACGTCCGCATTAATAAAGTCCCTTCTCCTGATAACACTCCACTGCGCCGGGGTGGAACGGGATCGGGATATTGGAGATCACAAAGGACTCCGCCTGATCCTCATCGAGATAGGTGGTCTGCACGAAGCTTTTTCTTCTGTTGACCAGCGTATCCGTCACCTTCCTTACCGTGTTCTTGTCGAGGGAGTCGCTGACCACAAGCATTGCCTCCACGCTGATGGCCGGTATATCCTCCGTCTGGCCCTGGTAGGTGCCGGCCGGGATCAGGCTGATATGATAGACATCCATGGTCTGGTTCATCTTGTCCAGATCCCCCGCCGTGACAGGGATCAGCCGGATATCCGTCTGCTCCGAAAGGGTCTTGATGACGGTCATTCCCACATTTCCCGTGCAGAAAAGCGCGTCAATCTCTCCATACGTCAGCGCCGCTGCCGCGTTGGAATAGTTCAGATTCTGCAGCTTCGCATTGTCTTCCGTGATTCCGTAGGCCAGCAGGATCTCCTTGGCGCTGCTCTCAGTGCCCGATTCCTGTGATCCGATGCTGATCTCTTTCCCCTGCAGATCCGCCACGGAATGGATATCCGAGTCCGCCCTGACGATGATATGGCAGACCTCGGTATAGATCCCGCCGACAGCGCTGTATCCTTTTTCGGAATCCGCCGCGATATTGTATGCATGCGCCGCCACATCCGACTGTACCACGGCCATCTGCACATATCCGCCGGAAAGAAGACGCAAATTCCCGGCCGATCCGGTGGTCTCCAGTACCTCCACATCCTGCTGCACGTCTTCTTTCAGATATCCGGCAAACTCATTCGCGATCTTATAATATTCGCCGTTTTGATCCGCGGAGGCCATCTTCAAAGTCCCGCCGTTGCAGGCGCAAAGGCAAACCGCTGTTGCCGCAGCAAGCAACGCTGCGATTCCTTTTCGTTTCCATGTTTTTTTCATGATTCTGTCCATTCTTTCTCAGGAGTCTCACTGATTACAACAATTTTTTCCATTATACTTGCCGTCACAGGGGATTGCAAGCCCCGCCGGCGTCCACGCCTGCACCGAAGGAGAGGGCATTGAGCGTGTCAAAAACGCCCTGCGCCTCGCTCCCTTCCGCCCTGCGCGTAAAGCCGCCGCCGGCGATGCAGGGGATCACGTTCACCTCTTTCGAATCGTCCGGATAGACCGTCACGGCAACGGCTGCCGTTTGATAGGAATTGCCGCCGAAGATGAAATTGCCGAGGCTGTAAAACGCCGGTGTGTCCCCGAAGTATTCGATGCCCTGCAGCACATGAGGATGCATGCCGATCACGAGGTCCGCCCCGGCCTCCGCGTATTGCTTTGCCAGGCTCTTCTGATAATCCTCCGGCATCGTGTTTCGCTCCACGCCCCAGTGGACAAAGACCGTCACGAAGTCACATCCCTGTTCCTCTTTTGCGGCGCGGATCGCCGCCAGAAGTCTCTCCGGATCATAGGTGCCGAAACACCCGGGATGCTCCGGCCCCGCCGCCCAGGAACCGGAGGGCCAGACACGGGAGGCAGCGAGAAATCCGAACTTTTTCCCGTTTACTTCAAATACCTGCAGCTGCGACGCGCGGGCAAGGTCGGCGCCTGCTCCGGCATACGGAATCCCGGCACCGTCAAGTGTCTGAAAGGTCTCAAGGAGCGCGGACTCTCCGTAATCCAGCACATGGTTATTCGCCAATCCCACGAGGTCCACCCCCATGTCCTGAAACGCCGTGACATACTGCGGATCGGTCCGGAAGGTATACTGCTTGTCAGGCCACGGTTCTCCCGTCAGCCCGAAAGGAAACTCCTCATTGATCATCAGAATATCCGCGTTTTGGAAAGTCTCAATCAGATCCTCCGAGAGAATGCCGGGAAGTCCCGAAGATTGATAGCGACCGAGGGTGGTCTGATGCAAAAGCACATCTCCCGTGAAGATCATCGTGGTAGCCTGCACGGTCTCTTCGGTTTCCGGCATCAGGGCTTCCGTCTCTTCCGGCGGATTGTCCGGGATCTTAAATTCCGTTTCCTGCTGTTTTCTCGCTGCCTCTTCTCTGGCAAGACGCTGGGCTTCCTCTGCCGCTTTGGCTTCCTTCTTTTTCTGCGCAAAAAAAAGGACAAGCAGCACGGCCAGGGTCACGAGGAGCGCCAAAAGAACCACTCTAAGAATCCGAAGAGTGTATTTTGCGCTCCTTCTATCTTTCGCGCGTTTTCTGCGCTTTTTACGCCTTCTGTCCGGCTGCATATCCGGTTGTTTTTCCTTTTCTCCTATCAAATTGATAGGTTTTTGTTGACTTTTGATTTTTGCTGCCTATAATACTGTCTATATACAAATAAGCAAATACGGCATCAGGACTCCGTCACCAGCTGTGTTGGTGCCACCTCATGCCCAAAGAGGAGGAATCAATTATGAAAGCATCTTTGCAGCGACTCGTACTATCAGCCCTCTTTATCGCCTTCACCTGTGTGGCGACGATGCTGATCAAGTTTCCCACCCCGACCTTCGGCTATATCCATGTGGGCGACTGTATGGTTCTCCTCTGCGGCGTGATCCTCGGCCCCGGCGTGGGCGCCCTTGCCGCCGGCATCGGCTCGGCGCTGGCAGACCTCTTTTCCGGATATCTGATCTATGTGCCGGCGACCTTTGTCATCAAGGCGCTGACCGCATTGCTGGCAGGTCTCCTGTACCAGCGCGCGGCACAGAAGTTTTCCGGAAACGGCAAACGACCGCTTTCTTTGATCCTCGGCGGAATCCTCGGCGAATCCGTCATGGTCGGCGGTTATTTTGTATTTGAAACATTACTGGCGGCATTCGGCAATGGCGGGTTTTCCACCCAGGCGCTTTCCGCAGGGCTTGTTTCCAGTGCTGCGTCCATCCCGTTCAATCTGGTGCAGGGCGTCACTGGAATCGTCCTGTCCGTGCTGCTGCTGCCGATCCTGATGAAGGTGCCGTTTCTCAAGCGTCGGGAGCAGACGCAGGACGCAAAACACACTGCATAAACGCAGGACGCAAAGCACACCGCTTAAGCCTTACCCCAACCGCTTCTTGAAATCCTCGTAACCGAAGGATTTTAAGAGGCGGTAATTTTCTTCCCCGTCCTTCCATTCCCGGATGGCGATGGACGGAAGATTGATCCCGTTGAACATGTTATTTTTCACCATGGTATAGATCGCCATGTCGGAAAACGTAAGCCGTTCTCCTACGGACAACGCTGTGTCAAAGGAATAACTCCCGATGATGTCTCCCGCAAGGCAGGTCGGTCCCGCAAGGGTATAGGCATACGCCTTCTCCCCCGGTTTGGCCGCGCCGGCAAGGGGCGGCGTATAGGGCATTTCCAGCACATCCGGCATATGGCATGCCGCGGAGGCATCCAGGATCGCCGTCTTTTTCCCGTTGTCTACGATATCAAGGATCGTCGTATCCAGCATCCCGGCATCCAGCGCCACCGCTTCCCCCGGCTCCAGATACACCGTCAGGTGATAGGTCTCCTGCATTTCCCAGATCATGCCGTACAGAAGCTTCAGATCATAGTCCGGACGCGTGATATGATGTCCGCCGCCGAAATTGATCCAGCTCATATAAGGCAGAATATTGCCGAATCGCTTTTGCACCACGGCCAGGGTCTTTACCAGGTCATCCGAATTCTGCTCGCACAGGGTATGAAAATGAATCCCGTCCAGAAGCCCCACCAGGCCGGCGTCGGCTTCCTTCTCCCATGCAGAGAGGGTTACCCCCAGACGGCTGCCTGCCGCGCAGGGATCATAAAGCGCATTGGACTGGGTGGAATACTCCGGATTCACGCGAAGCCCCAGACTTTTCCCCGCGGCTCTCGCTTTTTTTCCGAATTTTTTCAGCTGGGCAAAGGAATTGAAGATGATATGGTCCGCATACTTGAGCAGCTCGTCAAATTCGTCCTCGCGGTATGCCGCGGAAAAAACATGGCATTCCTTTCCCATCTGTTCTTTCCCGAGACGCGCTTCAAACAGCCCTGATGCCTCCGTGCCGGAAATGAATTTCCCGATCAGCGGATACAACGGATAACAGGCAAAGGCCTTCTGCGCCAGCAGTACCCGGGCACCGGTCTTCTTCTCCACGTCGGATAAAATCTTCAGATTCTTCTTCAGTTTCTCTTCGTCTATGATGTAGCAGGGGGTTGGCAGTTTTTCTCGTTCCATATTGTTCTCCAGTCTTTTCCGAAACGTCTTGACAGCCGTTTACTCCACCATTGCCGGATCAAAGCTTTCCTGCCACGGAAGGCCCCATTTGTTCAGCGCCTCCATAAACGGATCCGGATCAAACTCTTCGACGTTATGCACACCCGGCTTTTTCCACGTCCCGTTCATCACCAGCATGGCGCCGATCATGGCCGGCACGCCGGTGGTATAGGCCACCGCCTGGGATCCGACCTCCGCGTAGCATTTCTCATGATCGCAGACATTGTACAGGTAATAATGTTTTTCTTCCCCGTCTTTTTTTCCTTTGAAAATGCAGCCGATGTTGGTCTTTCCTTTCGTCCTCGGCCCAAGGGACGCCGGATCCGGCAGCACCGCCTTCAGAAACTGCAGCGGCACGATCTCCTTTCCCTCAAACAGGATCGGCTCAATGCTGGTCATGCCCACGTTTTCCAGGCACTTCAGATGGGTCAGATAGCTCTGGCCGAAGGTCATAAAGAAACGGATCCTGCGGATGCCGGGGATATTCAGGGCAAGGCTTTCGATCTCCTCATGATGCAGAAGATACATATCCTTTTCCCCCACCTCCGGGAAATCGTAGACGCGCTTGATCTCCATGGGCTCCGTCTCTACCCAGTGTCCGTCCTCCCAGTAGCTGCCCTTTGCGGACACCTCACGGATATTGATCTCCGGGTTAAAATTCGTCGCAAAGGGATAGCCGTGATCTCCGGCGTTGCAGTCCAAAATATCGATCTCATTGATCTCGTCAAACTGGTGTTTTAACGCATAGGCGCTGAACACGCCCGTGACGCCCGGATCGAAGCCGCTGCCCAGGAGCGCCGTGATCCCGGCCTTTTCAAACCGTTCGCGGTACGCCCACTGCCAGCTGTATTCAAAGTGCGCTGTGTCCTCCGGCTCGTAATTTGCCGTATCCACATAAGGCACCTTCGCAGCCAGGCAGGCCTCCATGATGTGCAGATCCTGATAAGGGAGCGCTAAGTTCAGCACCACCTGCGGCCGGTAGGATTCGATCAGCGCCGTCAATGCCGCCACGTCATCCGCATCGATCTGTGCCGTGGTGATCTTTGTCTTGGTCTGCCCCTGCAGTTTTTCTTTCAATGCATCGCACTTCGCCTTTGTCCGGCTTGCGATCATGATCTCCTCAAACACTTCGCTGTTCTGACAGCATTTATGGATCGCGACGCTTGCCACGCCGCCGCATCCGATGATCATTGCTCTTCCCATGATTTTCCCTTTCTGTCAGGCTCGTTTCCGCCTGTCGCTTCTGTCTATTTTACCAAACATCCTTCCTCGTGTAAAACCGCGGTCATTTCACCCGGAACCGGTATACCCGCGCTTCGTAAGGCCGCATCATACCATTCTCCGACCCCTCCGGATCGGGGTAATTGCAGAGCAAAAGCTGCCCCTTTTTCCCCGCATACACTGTGGGCAGCTGCAGCTTTACCGGGAAGTGTGAAAAAACGCAGATGATGAGATAGCGGATCTCCCCGTAAGCGCGCTCGTAAACATAAAGTTTGTCATGTTTCGGGAAGTATTCCCGGTAGGTGCCGTACAGCAGGGTTTTGGAGTGCTTCCGGAGAGCGAGGCATTTTCGGTAAAACGCAAGGATGCTGTCCGGATCCGCTTCCTCCGCCGCCACATTGATCTTTTTGTAATTCGGATTCACCGCAAACCAGGGCTTGTGCTCCGAAAAGCCCGCATACCTGCTGTCATCCCACTGCACCGGCGTCCGCGCGGAATCGCGGCTGGCCAGGTGGATCCGGTGCATCCGTTTTTTCTCCGGATCCTTTTGATGAAAGGCATGGTAATTATAGATGGACACGACATCCACGTACTGATCGATGGAGGAGAGGCGGATATTGGTCATGCCGATCTCCTGCCCCTGATAGACAAAGGGCGTGCCCTGTTGGAACAGATAGGAAACCGCCAGCATCTTGCCGCTCTCTTTCCAATAGAGATGCTCGCTCCCGTAACGGCTGATCACCCGGGGATGATCATGGTTCTCAAGGTACAGGGCGTTCCACGCCTTTCCCGCCAGGGTGTACTGCCATTTGGAAAACGCCTTCTTCAGTTTCCGCAGAGAAAAAGGCCGGGGGATGTATTCGCTGAGAAAACAATCCGCCATCATATGATCAAAGGAGATCATCATATCCAGCGATTTCGTCGGTCCGGACAGATACTTCAGCGCCGATTTCACGCTGGTGAACGGACCCTCTCCCACCTGAAAACAGTCGTATTCCTCACAGACCTTCCGAAACTCCGCCAGATACTCATGAATATGCGGTCCGTCCTTGTAATACGGCAGGCCGTTGGCGGCTGGCAAAAAAGGGATCCCGTCCGGCAATCCCTCTTTTTTGGATATGAAATTGATGACGTCCTCCCGGAAGCCGTCCACCCCCAGATCCAGCCAGAAACGGAGGATCCCCTTCACCTCTTCCCGGACTTTCGGATTGTCCATATTGAGATCCGGCTGTTTCTTCGCGAACAGGTGAAGATAATACTGCTTCCGGACAGGATCGTATTCCCAGGCTTTTCCCTCAAAGAGACTGTTCCAGTTATTGGGTGCATCCCGCCAGATATAATAATCGCTGTAGGGATTGTCTTTGCCCTTCCTGCTTTCCAGAAACCACGGGTGCTCATCCGAGGTATGATTGACCACCAGATCCATGATCACCTTCAGACCGATGGCATGGGCTTTGTCCAGCACCTTTTGAAACTGGGCCAGATCCCCGTAGTCCGGGTGGATGTTTTTGTAGTCCGAGATGTCGTACCCGAAATCCGCGTTGGGCGACGGATAGATCGGCGAAAACCAGATGCCGTCCACCCCCAGCGACCTGATATAATCAAGCTTCTCATAGACCCCGTAGAGATCCCCGATGCCGTCCCCGTTGCCGTCGTAAAAGCTCCTGATCCAGATCTGGTAAAAACTCATCCGGCGGTACCAGTCTTTTTTATTCCGGCTCATTCGTATTCCCCCAGGAGGGCAGCCCCTCTTTCCATTCCCGGAAATTGTCGCTCATGGTCTCATAAAACGTGCGCGGCAGGGTCAGCAGTTTATCCGTGCCCTTGGAAATGCCGGCGGCCCCTTTGATCAGATAATCCAGACTCTGTTTCTTTCTCTGCGGCAGCGTCCCTTCCCGTTTTTGCAGCAGGATCTCCTCGTAGCGCGCGTGCGCCGCCCTGACGCTGTCCTCCCAGGAAATATAGATCTCATCCATGGCATGCTGGCCCGCTGTATGAAGTTTCTCCAGATCTGTGGCCAGATCTGTCAGCATCGCCGCCATGGAGGAAGCATTTTCCTCAATGAGATAGCCGTTCCTGCCGTCCGTGATGCCCTCCGCCGCGCAGGAGTCCTTGATCAGCACGCTGGCCAGTCCGCAGGCCGCCGCCTCCCGCACCACGATGCCATTGGTATCATACACCGACGGGAACAGAAACAGATCCGCTCTCGTATTCCACGCCCGGAGCCGGTCACGGTCATGCTCCGCCCCTGCAAAGAGCACCCGCCCTGTCTTGCCGTCCACGCCATCCGTATGCGTGACTGTTCCGTCCTCATTGACGACATCAAGGGTGATCCCAAGAGACTTTACTTTCTCCTGCATTTCCTTGGCATCTGCGCCGCCGCCCACAAAGACCATCCGATAATCCACGCCTTTTTCCGACAGAGCCCCAAGCGCATCCACAATGACAGGCAGGCCCTTGTATTTCATCATGCGGCCGACAAACAAAAACACCGGCACCTCTTCCGGCAGGTCATACTGCCCTGTCACTTCCCGCACCAGTGTGTCCTCCGCGCGACCCTTCGCGAAATCCACGCCGTTATCCACCACGCGGCACTCCCCCTGATAGCCGAGGGATTTTAAATTCTCGCCGGCGCCTTTGGAAACCACCCAGACCTCGTCGCAGCCGGAGATATTGTCCACCATCATCTTGATGATCTGTTTCTTCATCAGGCCGTCGCCCAGCGCCCGCTCGATATCCACATCAAATTTGGTATGATAGGTAAAAACAATCGGCGCCCCGGTATGATTCTGGATGATGCGCGCCATCAGCGTGGATGCTGCCGGACAATGGGTATGGATGATGTCCGGCTGAAAATCAATCAGCGCCTGCGCTTCCGGCCAATGCATCACATAGCCGGCGCGATACCCTGCCACAAGCTTCGTGGTATCCACGCTGGGATACGCCACCACGGGATAGGGATATCCTGTGTACTCCGCCTTGGGATAACGCGGCGTCCCGACGATCACCTCTGTGTCCAGCTTCTCCGTCAGGATCTTGGCATAGTTTAAGACCACATTTGCGACGCCGTCGATGATCGGCGGAAACGAATCATTCAGTAATGCTGCTTTCAAGGTCTCTCCTCCTTTCTGTCCCGTATCGCTGTGCTGCTTCCCGCGCTCCTGTCACATCTTCTTTGCCGCGCGCTTCGAAAGCTCCGAACGCACGCATTCCCGCTCATACATGGTGATGACCGCGCACAGATCGTCATCCTTCATTTTTTCCGCGGCATAGACGAGACCGTTGCTTCTGGCGGTCAGCCGCGGGCTGTCGATCTGCTCCGGATCTCCCAAAAGGATCAGTTTGCTGCCTTCGCCCACGCGGGTGGCAAGGGTCTTCGCCTGCTTCGGGGTGATGTTCTGCGCCTCGTCCACGATGATGAGGCTCTTATCCAGCGACCTCCCGCGGATATAAGCAAGGGACACGATCTTCACCGGACCGCCGTCGTCGATGAGATAATCCACCTGATACTGGATCTGCTGGGGATCCGTCTCCCCGCCGATGCGCATCAGAGTCTCCATGTTGTCATAAAACGGCGCCAGGAGCGGCCCCATTTTTTCTTCCAGATCTCCTTTCAGGAATCCCAGGTTCTCCGATTCCGGCAGGGTATTGGAACGGGTAATGTAGAGATTGCGGTATTCCTCCTCCGGCCGTTCCTTGCCCCGGTGAAATTCCCGTCCGATATAAGTCTTGTCCAGCCCCACAGACTCTGCCAAAAGCGTCTTGCCGCAGCCTGCCGGTCCTTTGATGATCACAAGGGGAATCTCCTCCGCCGGCGCCTGCAGCGCCGCGATGGCAAAACGCTGTCCCGCATTCCGCGCGGTCAGCCCGAAATAGGTGCCGTTTACGATCTCCTCCGGCAGAAGCGTCACCTCGCCGTTGCGCACCCAGCCAAGGGCCGAGGAGGTGCCGGAATGCATCTCCAGAAACTCGTTGGGCATGAGATTTTCGATCTCCAGAAACGCCTCGTCGTCCACAGGGATGCTGTGGTCGCGGTACAGCCTGCTGATGGCATCCGCGGAAAGTTCCACCGTCCTGCGCCCGGCGTACATCTCTTCGCTCTCGATCTTGTCATTCCGATATTCCTGCGTCTCGATCCCCAGTGCCTGGGCATCCAGCGACATCAGGAAATCATTCGTGATCAGCGCCACCTTTGTCCCGGGGTTTTGATCCATCAAAGACAAGACCGTCGCCAGGATCCGGTTGTCATTTTCCGCGCTCTTATCGCTCCGCAGCCATTCCGGCAGCGGATGCTCGTAGCCGTTTTTCTCGATCCGGAAGGTGCCGTTCGTATTGATCGAAACCCCCTGGTAAAGATCTCCCTGCTCTGCCCGCAGCTCCCGCAGGATCCGGGAAGTCTCACGCACGTTGTACCCACGTTCTCCTTCGTCTCCCTTGTGTTTATTGAGCTCTGTGATGGTCGTGCTCGTGATGATCACATCGTTGTCATCAAAGCCGTAAATCGCAGTGCCCGCACTGTCGATCAGAATGTTGGTGTCCAGCACATAGGTTTTTTTCATGTGATTCCCCTTTCTCCCGCTCTGCTTAGAAAAACGCCAGTGCGATGGCGCCCGGTCCTGCATAAGTCCCGATGGTGGCACCCACCGTCACGATCGGCAGGCTGTCCTCATGACCCTCATAAAGCTCTTTGCTGTCCGCAATATACTTCTGCAGCGTCTCATCGGAAAAGCCGGTGTAAGCAAGACACAGCGGTTTTTCAAAGTTGATGCCGCCGCATTGCTTGACATATTCCTTGAGCATGTTGTTGCCGTTTTTGGAGCCTCTGGCTTTACCAAGTACCTTCACCAGCCCGTCCTCGATGCTGATGACCGGCTTGATGGAAAGCATGCTGCCCGCCATATACGCGGCATTGGAGATCCGGCCGCCCATCTTCAGATACTCCAGCGTGTTGAACAGCGAAATCAGATGCACCTTCTCTTTTTCCGCTTCGATGATCTCCACGATCTCCGCTGCACCCTTCCCCGCGTCACGCTCCTGCACGGCGCGCTGCACGAGCAGGTAAAGGGCAATGCAAAACTGTCTGGTATCCACCACATGCACGTTTCCCCCGAACTCTTCTGCCGCGATCTGCGCGCTCTGATAGCTTCCGGAAACGCCGGAGGACAGGCAGAGGCATACCACTTCCTCTCCCGCATCCACGGCCTCGCGAAACCGGCTTTCATATTCATACGGCGGAATCTGGCTGCTCTTCGGAATCTCGTCCGTCTCCACCAGTTTCTCGTAAAACGCGCGGTTGCTGAGGGTCACGCCGTCCTCGTACTCTTCCTCTCTGAAACGGATTTTGAGCGGAATCACCGTCACGCCCCATTCCTTTGCTCTTTCCTGCGAAACATCGCTGGAGGAATCCGTGATAATCCTTACTCCCATGGGTCTCTCCTCTCTGCTGTCAGAATCTGGAAGTTCTCGTGAATCCTACTTTTTTATAGTATCATATCTCCCCTTTTTTTCAAAACAATTCGTCACCCCCGTTAAACTGCCGTTTGTGGTATGTGATATAATGTAGGCAGATATGGGCGGGAGCGCCATGAAAGGAAGGGAATCCGGTATGAGAAATCACGAGGTTACAACGCAGATGCCGCTGCTGAATGAAAACGGCGATCTGACAGAGCCCGGCTGGGCAAGAACGCAGTTTTTCACTTATCGGAGGGAAGCGATCCGCGCGCCGAAATTCCGTATCAAGGAGTGGGATTACTACATTGTGATCCATGACGGGAAAAAGGACGGCAGCGAGAGCTTCGCGGCAGCGTTTACAATCTCGGATGACGGGTACGTGGGGCTGCAGTCTGTGTCGCTCCTGCTGCTGGATGACCCGATGCCGATGGAACATACGGAAACGGTTCTGAATGCCTTTCCCATGGGAAAGCTGAAGCTCCCTGCGTCCTCTGACGCAGGCGATGCCGTTTATCAGGACAAACGTTTGCAGATGGCGTTTCGGAAAACGGATCAGATCCGCCGGATCACCTGCTCCTTTGACCGTTTCTGGAATGAAAAGAAGCTCACGGCGGACATCACGCTGCAGCAGGAGGCGTCCGATTCCATGGTGATCGCGACGCCCTTCGAGAAGCGCGGTCATTTCTACTACAACCAGAAGATCAATACGCTTGCAGCCTCCGGCGAGGTATGCTACGATGGCAAAACCTACCGGTTTGATCCTGCAAATGACTACGGGACGCTGGATTGGGGACGCGGCGTCTGGACCTATGACAATACCTGGTACTGGGGGAATGGCAACGCGACGATCGCCGGTCACCGCTTCGGCTTTAATATCGGCTACGGTTTCGGTGACACCAGCGCAGCCAGTGAAAACATCCTGTTCTTTGACGGGGTTGCGCATAAACTGGCGGATGTGGATTTCGGGATCCCAAATGACCGCGCGCCGAAAGACATGGATGCGCCGGATTATAAGAAGCCGTGGCATATCACTTCTTCCGATCAACGGTTTGAAATGGAGTTTTGTCCGATCCTGGACCGCGCCGCCAAAATGGACTTAAAACTGATCGTTTCCGACCAACATCAGGTCTTCGGAAGGCTGAGCGGCAAGGCCGTTTTGGACGACGGCAATACCCTGGAGCTTACGGATCTCCTCTGCTTCGCGGAAAAAGTGCACAACCGCTATTGACAAAAATCCGGGTGGTCTCCTCTGCTCTCCGCGACGGTATAACCGATCTGTTCGATCCTGTCGGATAAGCATTTCACGCACTCCGCCGCTTCTTCTCCGGTGCAGATCTTGCCATCGTACAGAAGGTATTTTTCACGGACTGCTGCCGGAGAAAGATTGGGCATCAACACATTCGCCCCCGCCAGGATTCCTTTCTCGCGTCCTTTCGGATCCGCAGTCCCCAGCGCCGTCGTGGCAGGCAGCAGGGCTTTCGGAAAAAGAAGCCGCAGCACAGAAAGCAGGCGTAGCGTGTCCGTCACGTTCCCGTCCGGTTTGTCGCGCCAGGGCGTATCCTGATGGGCAAGATAAGGTCCGATCCCGATCATCTGCGGCTGCAGTTCCTGCATAAAGATCAGATCCTCATAGATCTCCGATACGCCCTGTCCGGGCGTTCCCACCAGAAACCCGCATCCCACCTGATACCCGATCTCTTTCAGATCCCAAAGGCATCGTTTCCTGTTTTCCGCAGACATCGCCGGCGGATGCAGCATGCTGTAATGCGCCTCATTTGCAGTCTCCTGCCGCAGGAGGTAGCGCTCCGCACCGCTTTCAAAAAAACGGCGATATGCTTCACGGGATCTTTCCCCGATGGAAAGGGTCACCGCGCAATCCGGGTGTTTCTTTTTGATCTTCTCTATGATCCCGCAAATGTCATCATCAGAATAGAAGGGATCCTCGCCTCCCTGCAGAACAAAGGTCCGGAATCCAAGAGTCTCGCCCCTGTTGCAGCATGCGAGGATCTCCTCCTCCGAAAGGCGGTACCGCTTCGCCCGGGCATTGCCGGCGCGGATCCCGCAGTAATAGCAGTCATTTTTGCAGTAGTTGGTGAATTCGATCAGCCCCCGCAGGTAGATCTGTTTTCCGAAGGTCTGTACCGCCCTCTCCCGCGCAGCCGCAAAAAGCCGCGACTCATGGGTCTCCTCCCGGTCGGCAAGGAGCGTCTTCAGGTCTTCCGGGGAGATGGTCTGTTTCTGTTTCAGATCCGCGACAATACGTTCATACAGGTCTTCCATGTCTTTTTCTTTCCCGTTTTTTTCGGTTTCTCTTGATTTACCTATTCACCTTGCGGTATAATAGGTAATAGCTTAAAGTAAGGAGGTCGAATCGATGATTTCAACCAGAGGGCGCTATGCCATTCGCGTCATGATCGATCTGGCGCAGAACGAGGATCCGGAAGGCGGTTATATTCCGCTGAAGGAGATTGCCGCCAGACAGGACATTTCCAAAAAATACCTGGAGATCATCGTCAAGGATATGGTGACCGGAGGACTGCTCATCGGCGCCAGCGGAAAAGGCGGCGGCTACAAGCTCTGCCGTCGTCCCGAGGAATACACCGTGGGCGAGATTCTGGATCTCATGGAAGGAAGCATGAACTCCGTTGCCTGCCTCGCCGATGAGACAAATACCTGTCCCAAAAAGAATTCCTGCCACACGCTGCCCATGTGGATCGAGTACGACCAGATGGTGCATGATTTTTTCTATGGCAAAAAACTGAGTGACCTCTTATAATCCCGGAATCAGGCGCGGTATCCAGGCCGGTGCTCCGGCGCTCTATTGCAGCGCTTTCGCCGCCAGCGCGCCGATCCCTTCCCAATCCAGTTTTAAGAGAAGCGTTTCCATTTCCTTTACCGTCTTTTGATCTTCCTC
Organism: Lachnospiraceae bacterium; assembly: GCA_017431515.1. GTDB lineage: Bacteria > Bacillota > Clostridia > Lachnospirales > Lachnospiraceae > RUG12461. Next base: position 12,968 of record JAFRKV010000061.1, on the reverse strand, counting down.
AGAAAGACGGTATTTTTTTACCTCTCCCAGCACCTCTTCCATCATGCCGAAATCCATGCATTCCGCGATCTCCGTGATGGTGCGGAAGGCATCTTTTCGCATGGCATCCGAGAATTCCTTCTGCGGCGCCTTCTTTTCTTCCATTGCGGACAGTTTTTCATCCAGAGTGCGGTACTGCGCAAGCAGTTCTCCCGTCTCTTTCCCGATCTTTTCCGTATCCCCGGCGTTCCCGGCGTCTTCCAGTTCCCGCGCCAGTCCTGATAAAGTTTTGGCGCCGATGATCCTCGCCGCGCTCTTTAGCGCATGCACTTTGATCGTATAGTTCTCCATCTCCCCCGCCAGACAGTACTGCTCGATCTCGTCCGCCTTGGCGGCAGCGGTCCTGTGGAAAGTGGCGAGCACGGTCAGATAGCTTTCTTTTCCGCCGCAGTTTGCCAGCCCTTCCATGGCATCGATCTCCGGAATCCGGCAGAGCCACGAAGGCAATCCGGCCTCCCCCTGCTCCTCCCCCGGCGTCCCTGTTCCGGCCGACTCTATCGTCACATCCGTCCCTGGTGCGCCCGTTTCCGGCTCCGGTTCCAGGAGTTTCTCCGGTGGCAGCCAGGCTTTCAGCATTTCTTCCAGCCGTCTCCCGTTCACCGGCTTCGACAGATAATCCGAAAATCCTGCCGCCAGATATTCCTCTCTTGCGCCGGAAACAGCGTTGGCTGTCAGGGCAATACAGGGCGGAAGCTCCGTGACCTCCTCCTTTAAGCGCTGCAGCGTCTCGATGCCGTCCATATCCGGCATCATATGATCGATGAAGATCATGTCGTAACGGGTTTCCTTTGCGTCAGAAAGCGCCTCCCTGCCTGATCCCGCCGTGTCGACCCGCAGCTTTGTCTGCTTCAGGAGGTTCTGAATGACCGTGAGATTAACCTCGGTATCATCCACCACAAGGATTCTGGCATCCGGCGCATGGAACAGTTCCCGATACCCCTCATTCTGAGCGGACTGTGTTTTCAGTCTGCTTGCAAAATCTCCGATGGGATCCCACTTGATGACCTGCTGCCGGATCTCAAAGGAAAACGCAGAGCCCTTGCCGTACTCGCTTTCCACCTCCAGATGGCTGTCCATCAGCGAAAGGAGCTGCTGCACGATGCTCATGCCAAGTCCCGTTCCTTCGATGGAGCGGTTCCTCTTTTCCTCGATCCTTGTAAAGGGTGCAAAGAGTTTCTCCAGATCCTCTTCCTTCATCCCGATGCCGGTGTCACTCACCCGAAAACCCAGCAGGATCTCTTCGTCGGAAGCCGGACGGGACGTGACCGCAAGCGAGATCTCCCCCTCTTTCGTATATTTCACCGCGTTCGTCAGGAGGTTCAAGACGATCTGTTTCACGCGGATCTCATCCCCGTAAAGCAGATGCGGGATCTCCGGATCCACATCCACCCGAAACGCCAATCCTTTTTTCTCCGCCCGGCTGTGGATCATATTGATAAGATCCCCCACCGCGGAAGACAGCTCATACTGCATGGGCAGGATCTCCATTTTGCCTTCCTCGATCTTGGAAAAATCCAGGATGTCATTGATCAGAGAGAGGAGGGTGCTGCCGGCAGTTTGGATATCCTGCGCATAGGAATAAGTCTGGTCTTCCTTCGTTTCCCGCAGGATCATTTCATCCATTCCCAGCACGGCGTTGATAGGCGTGCGGATCTCATGGGACATATTCGCAAGGAACGTGGACTTCGCTTTGTTGGCGCGGTCCGCGATGCTGCGCTGCTCCTTCAGCTCCTCCATATACCGGAAATGCTCGGTCTCGTCCACCAGCGCATACAGTTTGCCGTAGCTCTTCCCCTCGTATAGGAGGTCATTTTCCTCCGGCCTGTAAATGCGGCCATCCAGGGTGAGATTCTCTTCTTCTTGCACCGCCTGCAGCATGGCAGGCGGAACCGCCGCCTCAGCCCGCCTGATCTCCGGATACAGGCGCTCCGCCGGCTCGTTATAATACTGGATCACGCCGTCATTATCCGCCGCGATGATCCCTTCCGAGATCCGGTCGATCACGAATTCCCGCGCGATCTCTCTGGTACCGAGGAGGTCATAGGAAAAGATGGCAATGAGCATGAAAATGGTCCCGATGAAGTATCCGATCATGGTCGTGTCGTAGATCGTGGTGAAGCCCGGGATGCTGCACATCATGAGGATGTAGCAGAAGCTTTCCGCAATGATGGCGCAAAGAACCATCTGAAGCCGTTTCCTGCCCACCTTATGTTTTTCCTTCCGGTATGCGCGGATGATCCAGATCAGGCCGCAGACAATATAAGCGATCTGGATCACCATGTGGATGTTGTACCAGATCCCGTTGGTCTTGAAAATCTTGGGAAAGATCCCCTGTGCCACATAGGTGAACACCGGATTCACGTAGTACAGATCATGTTTTTGTACGGTAAACACCAGGATATAGGTGAAAAGATGCACCAGAACCAATCCGTTTGTCAGAAGCTTCGGCAGCTTGATCCTGCACAGTTCGGCAACGAAAAGGAACATGGTGAATGCCACCCAGACCCGGCCTGCGTACGAAAACTTCAGCGCCACATAATAGGCCTCTTGCGTGGCGGATTTCATCTCGGCGAGGTAGCCCACGTTGCTGATCAAGGTCGCCATGCAGTTCAGGAAGAGATAGACATGCACCTTGTCCTTCCATTTACGGATGATGATCCAGCTCTCGATGAAAAGCCCGACGGAACAGCAGTATTGAATTATCATGAAAATCTTGTATGGGTTCATTATGGTTTTGTTGGATGATGTTAAGGTGTTAAGGGCAAAAGTGCCATGCGTGGAACATGCATGTGCACTTTGCGTGAAGAGGCGCCTCGACACGCTAGCGTGTCAGACGCCTCAAACTCTGGTAGCTGAGCAGCGCCAGGAGGAAATAGACCACGGTGATTGTCAGGCCGCCTGCCACACTGCCGATGGTTGCGCCAAAAAAGATCATCAGGATCACCAGTCCCATGGTTGCAAACAGATTCGGCAGCATATAGAACGTCACGGCTCTGCCCTGCTTCACCACCTCAACCTCGTTTTTCCAGTCCACCCTGCAGTACTTCAGTCCGCACTGCATGCCATAGATGCTGGAAAACAGGCACATCGCGATCATCATCAAAAATCCGATCACATATTCCACGGCGGTTGCCCTCATGGAAATCATTCCCCCGAGGACGGCAAGCAGCGCCGGCAGGAGATTCAGCAGCAGATTCAACCCGATCTTTCCTTTGCATATCGTCTTTTTCGTGACCGGCATGCTCTTTAAGATCCAGTCATTTTTTCCCTCCAGCGAAGGGCTGGCAACGGTGGTGGGCATCATCCCCGCAAAGAAATACACGATGGCCGGCCATACCATATGATACCCCGAAAGATCCACCGGATGCCCGTTCGCCATCATCGAGGCAATGGACTCGATCCTGACAAAAGGCAGGATCACTGCCGCCACGATGGAAATCACAGCACCCATGCCGAGATTCGTAGCGCAGAGGGTGGAGCCTGTGATCCGCTTCCAGTCCTTAAAGAGAATACTGCGTTCAGCCGTCTTTTTCTGATAGCCTCTGGCAGTCTTTTTTCCTTTCCGCCTCGTCGCATGACTGGTCAGTCTGGAATTGATCTTTCTGTAATTGATGCTGATGAGCCAGACCACGCCAAGATACAGGCCCAGCGACACCACCACCATCAAAACACAAGAAAGAGGGTCCGCCTCATACGTTGCCTTCGCAAACCATCCCACCGTCGGCACCACCTTGGAAATGCCGGACAGTGCCTCGGAGGACCGTGTCATCACCGCTGCGATCTTTTGATCCCGGATCAGATAGTCGATGATAAACCGGCTGAAGATCAACGGGATCATGAGCACAAAGGTCAAGATGGTCTGGATCAGTTTTTTATGGCGAAAATTGGATCCGATGCCTGTGATAAAAGCCCCCAGAAGGGATACGATCACTGTCGGCAAAAGAGAAATGAACGGCGTCAGAATGATCCAGGAAATAATGGTCACCGCTCCGGGCATCGAGGCAATGCAACACCCCACCAGCGCCGAAAGCGAGAACAGCATATTCCACGGAAGGTCCTTTAAATACATGAGCAGAAACCGGTCCGCGACGACGGTCCTGACGGAAAACGGCATGGACATCAAGGAGTCATATTCCGGATACTCATACAGATATCCGTTGGATTTGAAGATCGGCAGCACCAGCGAGAGAAACGAGATGACCGTGGCCACCAGCATGGGCACCATGGCGCCGAATCCGAAAAACGCCATCCCATAGGAAAAGGCTCCCACCAGTCCCGCCAGCAGCACACCAAGGATCACGTTTCCGATGAGGGCACCCCGGGCGTTTTTGACCGCCGAAGGATCCTTGGAATACTTCACGATATGCAGGTTGCTCGTGGCTTCCATCATCGTCCGGAGCAGGAGGATACTTTTATGCTTCATCTTTTACCGCCTCCAAAAAGACCTCTTCCAGAGACTGCTTGTCTCCCAGCAGTTCTTTGATGGTGCCGTTCGCGATAATGGAGCCCCGCTTGATGATCGCGATCTTGTTGCAAAGCTTCTCCGCCACTTCCAGCACATGGGTGGAAAAAAAGACCGCGCTCCCCTTTTGACACATCTCATGCATCAGCTCCTTCAGGATAAAGGACGCCTGCGGATCCAGTCCCACGAAGGGCTCATCCAGCACGAGCAGCTTCGGCTCGTGGATCAGCGCGGAGATGATCGCCACCTTCTGCTTCATCCCGTGGGAATAGGAACCGATGGTATCCGTCAGCGCATCCGTGATCTCAAAGCGCTTCGCGTAATCCTCAATCCGTTTCTTCCGGTCTTCCTCACTCACATCATAGACATCCGCCACAAAGTTCAAATACTGCAGCCCGGTCAGGTTTTCGTACAGATCCGGATTGTCCGGAATGTAGGCTGTGATCTTTTTGCATTCCATGGGCTCGGTTTTGACATCGTGCCCGTCGATCTTGATCTCGCCGGTCTCATAATCCAGCACACCCACAACCGCGCGGATCGTCGTGCTTTTCCCGGCGCCGTTGTGGCCGATGAAGCCGAAAATGTCTCCGCTCTCCACGGTCAGGCTGACATTGTCACAGGCCTTTTTCTCCTTCCCGTAAATCTTGGTATAGTTGTTGATCTCCAACACGTTCATCTTTCAGACCTCTTTTCTTTATCCTTCCTCAAGCCCTCCGTAATAGGCTTCCAATCTTGGCTTCGCATGTTCATAGACTGTTTTCAGCCCCGGATCAAACTGCGTCCCCATGCCTTCCATGATGATTTGATTTGCTTTTTCATAACTGAAGGCTTCTTTATACACACGCTTGCTCACCAGTGCATCGTAGACATCCGCAATGGCCATAACCCTCGCTTCAAAGGGAATCTGCTCGCCGGAAAGCCCCTCCGGATAGCCGGATCCGTCCCACCGTTCATGATGGTAATGCGCCACATTTTCCGCCACGACTTTAAAGGATTCATCATCCGTGTTGCGCAGGATCTCATGGATCACACGGGCGCCCTCCGCCGCATGCTGCTTCATGATCGCGAACTCCTCCTCTGTAAATCTTCCGGGCTTTCGCAGGATCGCGTCATCCACGGCAATCTTTCCGAGGTCATGCATCGGCGCGGCTTTGACGATGTCCCGGCAGAACTCCGGAGTCAGGTCATGGGTGCCTTCTTTTTTGATCTCATCAATCAGGATCCGCACCCCGGTGCTGGTCCGTTTGATATGGCCGCCGGTGGAATTGTCCCTGCTTTCCACCATGACCGCCAGGCTCATGATGAGGTTGTTATGCATCTCGACGATGTGCTGCGTCTTCTGATCCACTTCCGTCTGCAGCTTTTCATTATAGTTGTCCAACAGCCGGATGTATTTCCTGTTTGCGGTATCGTCCGTAAAGGTGACGATATAGCCCCGCTTCCAACTGCCCTCATACAGATAATTCACGTTCACATTGTAGATCTTTTCCTCGTCAGCAGAACTTCCTTCGCTGTGAAACGTATAGATGAACTGATTGTATTTCTCGTCATGCCGGAAGCTGTCCAGGAAATGCCGGATCTTTTTTCCCGACGCGCCATTTCCGAGAACCTCATCCACCGCAAGCCGATTGAGATCCGGCACAAGAAGCCGTGCAGTCTCATTGCTCCCGAGATATCGATATCTGAAATCAAAGGAAATATAACCGATGGCACGCTCTCTCACCATGGAATCGATGGCCGTGTCTGCCACATCGTAAAGATTCATCCGGGCGGCGATCACGAGATACATGATCTGCGCCAGGAGATATCCCAGTGTCATAACGTCAATCCCCCGGCCGAATTCTTTGCCGATGAAATAACTGCCCAAAACGATGACATAAGGGATCACAAGGAGAATAATGATCGTCCGCGGCACCTGCTTTTTCTTGGCCCAGGAATAACAGATCGCCGCAAACCCGATGGCAAAAAAAGCGACCACCACCACATAATACAAGGTGTGCATGGGGCCGTATTCCCGAATCAAAAACACAGTCCCATTCCGCACAGAAAAAGAGATGTTTGTATAAAAAAGGTCGCTGTGACCGATGGTGAGCGCGCCGGTAAAGACCACGGTGCAGAGAAAAAACAGCAGTGTCCGGATCCAATTTTTGATCTCGATTTGGCAGAGATTGGTGATGCTGAACAGAATAAACATCTGCAGGAAGCTGGAGCCGAGATAGATGAGCTTCTGCGCCGTCAACGCCTCCCCCAGATCCCCAGCGATGCTGTAGAGATAATGTCCGAGGCAGACAATCGGCACAAATGCAAAGATCAGGCTGATATTTACATTGAAGTGCTTATGCCAAATAAACACATAAATTGCGGTGCACAGCAACGACGCCGTAAAGATGCTGCCGTAAATGATTGGTATCAAAGTTGATCTTCTTCCTTTTTGACTTCCGTCTTTTTCACATACGCTATTATCTTAGCATTATATGCCTGTTTAATCAACCGCCGTCAAAAAGGAGAGCGAGATGCGTCCTACAGTTCCAGCCGCATATAGATGACTTCCTGATCGCCGCTGATTCTGGACCGGAAGCCTTTGGGATTTCGACCGAATTCCCTGAATCCATGCTTTTCATAAAGGGCGATCGCGGGTGCATTCTCCGCGACCACATTCAGTTCCAGCTGAGCAAAGCCCGCATCCTTTGCACATCGGATGCAGGCTTTTGTGAGGGCATCGCCGATGCCCATTCCCCAGTATTCTTTCAGTACACTGATCCCGAAATCCGCGCGGTGCTGTACTTTATATTTGGTTCCCACCGCTTCGATCCCTGCCGTTCCGGCAAGCACGCCATCCACAAACGCGAGAATCTCAATTTCATTCTCACTGTCCGCTTTTTCCTGCAGAAAGGCGCCTTCCTCTTCGATCGTGTAGCTGTTTTCATCCGGATAGGACAGGAGATAGTCTGTCTCTTCATGGGTCCTTTGAAAGATGTCATAGACCATCTCTCCGTCCGATCCGGATGCATTTCGAAGCAACGCTTCTCTTTGGTTTTTCAAAAGAACGGTTTCCTGATACTGCAAATGATCCTTCCCCGCTTTTTACAAATTCCATCTTTGTGTCGTCATCACAAGCCTTTTTTATCTGTTTATTCCACAATGGTAAACTCAATGACCGGCACCTTGTCACGCTCTGCGATCAGCGCGTCAAACTCCTCTTCTCCGCCGGTAAAATCCTGATCCTGATCAAAGGTATTGGTCTCCCTCATGAATCCGCCGAACTCTGTTTTGCCGTTTTCTTCCGTCTTGTAAATATAAGCCTTTGCCATGATGCCATTCCCTTCCGGATTCAGGAAATTCGCCTCATAGGTATTCTTCTCGTCACCACCGTAAACAACACCGTCAGCCGCACGCAGCGGAATCTGGTTCGCAATCACATAGCCGACCTCCACCGGCTTGCCGTCCTTCATAACATAGCAGGAAGCACTCGTTGCGGTATGATCCTCTTTGTTGACCTCTTCTGCGACAGCCAGCACGTTTCCATCATCGCCGATCTGGATCGTCGCATATCCCTGACCCGGTTTGAGGAAGCTGATGATCTCATCATAGTCTGCAAACTCCAGCTTGCCGGACTGCTCCTGCACAAAGTCGCTGGGACCGTCACAGTCCTCATCGGAATTGCCGTAGGTCGCCACCGGCATAAACGCCAGCGTGATCGCATCTTCATACTCGTCAAAATACTCGCCTTCATCGATATTCAACTTTCCGGCATCCGTATCCAGCGTCACCTTATTCATATAATCGCGTCCACCGTAGAACAGCACATAGCCCTCGCCGGTCGCAAGCGGTGTCGCCGTACCGCCGCCTTCCACATAACCGTATTCCATGATGTTTCCGTCCGGTCCCAATGCATAGATCGTGCCGCCGGTAGCTGCCGTAGTGCCGTCTCCGTTATCAAAAGTCAGGTCTCCGGGCGCAATGATCATGGCATCACTCATCTCCGCAAGATCCGCAAAGGCATAGTACGCATCCACCGGTGCGGATAAGATCAGCGACTCATAGCTGTCCAGGTTCGCCTCAAATGCAGAGGGCTTCTCCGTTTCCGTTTCCGGCTCCGCTGCCTGTACAGACGCCTCTGTCGTCTCCTGGTTGGTCTCCGTTGCTGCAGCCGCGGGAGCTGCATTCTGTGTGCCGCAGCCTGCAAAAGCAGACAGTGCCAGCGCTCCTGTCAATATATATGCAAGTCTTTTTTTCATAATGATCCTCCTATTACTTGTTTCCATATTTTTAGAATGTATTATCCACGTTTTAATTATTTTTTCAAGGACTTTTCAAATCCCGATCCGGAATCCCGCTTTAAAGGCCGGTGAGGCAAACGCCTTCTCAAAATCCTTCAACTCGTGCCATTCCACATCCGGGAATCTGACTCTGCCCTCTTTCAGCAGTTTCAATGCCGGCTCAAACGGGCCGCAGCGGCTCCCGACGACGGTAATCTCATTTACCGCGATCTGGCTCAGATCCAGCGTGGTCTGCTCTGTATAGGTGCTCTTTAAAATGATGGTCCCCGCTCTACGGACAAGGCAGAGCGCCAGATGGATGCCGGTGGGATTGCCGGAAGCCTCTATGACATATTCAAAGCATTCGTCACCTGTCAGGCTGCGCATCTTTCCTGCTTCAAAGTAATCCTGATAAAGCACCGTGTCCGCGAAGTCCTGAAACAACGCCAGCTTTTCCGGATGCTTCCCAATCACGGTCATGGAGATCCCGTTCAATGCAAGGACCTGTGCGATCATAAACGCCAGTCTCCCGTCGCCGATTACGGCCGCATTCAGGGAGGGGTCGATGTGTACCTGCTTGCTGATCTGAAGCGCGGCAGCCAAAGGCTCCGTAAAAATGGCCTGCTCCACCGAAAGCCCCTTTGGAATCTTGTGCAGCAGATGGGTCGCCTGGGTCATGTATTCCGCAAAGCAGCCGTCCTTTGAGATACCGATCGCCTTCGCCGAAAGACAGTGCTTCTCACGCCCCGTCCGGCAATAGACACAGTCTCCGCACCCTTCATTCAGCTCACCCACCACCAGCTTTCCGACGAGACTCTCATCCGAGCTTTCCGTCACTTCACCGACAAACTCATGGCCCATGACGCCGCAGAATCCCGGGGTGTAACCTTTCATGATCTCCCGATCCGTATTGCAGATGTTCGCAGCCATAATCCGGATCAGGCTGTGTCCTTCTGTACACTGCGGGATCGGCAGATCCTCCCTGTAGCATGCCTTGCTGCCGTCATAATAGATTGCTTTCATCTTTCTTAAATCCTCCAACTTGGTCATGAGGCGACACCATCCCGGGGCTCCAGGCCTTCCTTGAACATCCGCATCATCTCATTTGTCAGGCTCAGATTGTTGGGCTGCAGCTCAATCTCTTCCCGGGGAACCCATGCCGCATATTTGAGTTCCTGCTCGTCCATTTTGATCGGATCATCCCCGTCTGCATCACAGTAGAATCCCACCAGAAGGTCTTGGGCCATGCCCCAGGGCTGTGATTTGTAATAACGGATATTCCTGACTTTGATGCCGGTCTCTTCCATCACTTCCCTGGCAACCGTTTCTTCCAGTGTCTCCCCGATTTCCGTGAAGCCTGCGATCAACGCATTCCTGCTGTAGCCGGTCCGGTATCTGGTGATCAGCAGGAAGTCTCCTTTGATCACGCCGATGATGACAGCCGGGTTGATCCTCGGATAGATCACGTTGCCGCAGGCCGGACATCGCAGAGCTCTTTCCTTTTCGTCAGGAATGAGCTTTTCTGCGCATTTTCCGCAGAATACATGATCCGAATACCACTTCCATAAATGGTAGGCGGTAAAGACCGCAAATACTTCCTTGCCTTCAAGGTAATCCCTGACTTCACGAATTCCGTAATACCGGAAGCCGTCCTTTTGAACCGCATCATGGCCGAATGCAAGGAAAAATTTTCTTTCATCCAGAGAGAAAAGATAGATCGTCTCGCGGTTTTCTCTGTCGCTTCCCGCCGGAAAGAGAACGGTTCCCCCGCTGCTCCCCAGAAGGACTTTCCCATCGGCATCAAAGAAAAACAGCGAATCCCCGTCCGAGATCGACGTATGGATGAATTCATTTTTCAGTTTGCTTGGAAAAATATCCTGAATCATCAATTTCCTCCGGATTGCTCAAAAAAATACTTTGAGAGCCTATTGTCTCCATTGCTCTTTGGTCATGGAGCTGACATAACCGTTACGCTTTTCATGCATCAGCGGAACATCGACACCTTCCGACTTCCACTGATTCTGATCCGTCAACCGACGATTGTCGGAATCAGCGCCGCCAGTTTCTCCGCAACCGCCCGGTGTCCCTCTGCATTGAGATGAACGCCGTCATTTTCATCTACGGCGCACCATTGATCCGCATCCGCAAAATGGCATCCCTGCTGCTCTGCAACCTTCTGATATAACGATGCCAGCTTCGGTCCCAGATTGATGGCCTTTTCATTGTAATCATAGCAAAAGGATCCATATTTATTTTTGGTGGGATGAACCGGTGAAACGATCAGGATCTTGCAGGAGGGGTTCATGGAGGCAGCCAGAATCTCTTTTAACCGCATGACAAAACGGGTCATGGCTTCCGCGCAGACCTGCTCCGTTGTCGGAAAAATATCCCGCAGATCATTGGTTCCCAGCATGACGACCACCAGGTCCAGCGGATCGTGGCTGGCCACTGCAACATTCAGAAAAGTAAGGCCGTTTCTTCCCGGAACCAGCGGATCCTCAAAGATGGTCGTCCGTCCGCACATGCCCTCTTCTATGATCTCATAGTCCTCACCCAGCATCCTATCAAGCAGTCCGGTCCAGCGGGTGTTTTTATCATATCGCCCTCCAAAACCGTCATCTGCCATTCCTCTCCCGTCAAATCCAAACGTATTGGAATCTCCGTAACACAAAATCTGTTTCAGTTGTTTTGTCTGCATTCTGAGTTCACCCCCATTGCACTTCTCCTGATACAACACCCTTTGCGAACACAGGATTATTGATGATAATACCCCTGATACTTTACGGAGCCGGTCGCCGGTGTATTGTTCACCGCATCCTGACTCATGTCATCGTAGGTGTAATCATATGTGTATTCCCCTTCTGCTTCCCCTTTATCGATCACTTCCCTGATGATCTCTTCCAGTTCCTCGTTCAGTTCGCTGTTGTCAAATCCGGCATTTTCAAAGGTTATCCGCGGAACACTAAAGGCGTCTTCCGATCTGTAATGCGTGTCAAAGTTTGGCACATAATGCCAATAGAGGACATGATCATCCACCTCGTAGTTCCATGTCCCCTGCGAGTCTTTACCGTCCTCCGGAAGAAATCCTGTGAGCATATCGTCTCTGATTTCCGCAGCCTCCATATTATTCATACCATAATCAAGCGTCAGATTGACTTCCCCATCTTCCACATAATCTCTCATGAGATCCGCATGCGAATCGTAAACGACCGCCATATGATAATTTGCCATGCCGAATTCATCCACTGATCCCACGAGCACCGCTTTCTTTGTGATCTCACTGTTCCCTCTGGGTGTCCATAATATCTGTCCTTCATACCTCCCGACTCCGGGCGCAAAGCCATGCTTCGAGTAGGACATATACTTGTCAAAATCCTCTTCGATCACGACGTACTCCGGATACACATCCGTAAACTTTGAGAGGTCGATCGCATCCGCCACGGAGGTCTTTGAAAGATCCGGCTTCACTGTTTCAAGTCCGATCAGCCCTGTCTCTCCGTTTGTAAACTCTTCATAATCCACGTACGATGCATAAACCGGGTTATTTCTGATGATGTCGCCGATCCCTCTGTACGCAACGACAAAGCTGATCGACTGATCATCTGCCGCACCGGGTCCCACCAGAGGAGCACCGTCCGGTCCCGGTATTTCTTCCTCATAGGTTGCCGTATGATTGTCATCCAATTCCTCTATCCTGCAGATCTGCGGATATACGCTGCAGGCAATGCCGTCCGCACCTTTCCCGTGGAACTCCATTTTAAAGGCAAATGCCCCTCTATGCTGTTCCCTCGCCGTATCATCTGGAAACAGTTTCAGCTGGATCTGGGAGAGGTCCGCGGCCTTTTGCACCATATACGGATCATTGATGGATGCCTTGATCGTATTGTCATCGATCAGCATAAAGCGGACACCGCCGGACACACTATCATGATCCTGCTCTGCAGATACTGCAGAGGTATCTGACGGAACAGACGCTGCTTCCGGGAAGTCCGCCACATAGAAGATATAGATTGGTGCCCCCATCACCTGTTCCGTAATATCGGACGAACCGCCGAGTGGAGGCATTGTAATCGAGTAGGAGGCGGTCAATGACCGCCGACCTCTCACACCACCGTACGTACCGTTCGGTATACGGCGGTTCAATCAACTTAACAAGTAACACACCTTACGGTGTAGTAGTCCAGCATAGAGATTAGTCCAAAGTCGGC
>JAFRKV010000060.1 GCA_017431515.1 Lachnospiraceae bacterium | reverse complement strand
TGTTCATTTTGAATCGGTCTGCCTTCTCGAATTCCGGAAGGCGGCCGATGATCTCTTGATACTTCGGCTTTGCTTTTGCAGCGATTGCATTCGCCGTTTCAGGATCATATCCATAAACTGACGATAAATGCTTCCGAAACGATCCTCCAAACAAAACCCACATGCCCATTGGCATTCCAGCGTATTTCATCTAGTTCACCTCTAAGTTCAGAACTGGGTGCAGACCCAGGCTATAAGCAGCGCCGCAAAAGGCAGTGTCAGGATACGCGTGAGCTGCTCTTTCCGCTCCTTCCTCATTTCAGGATCAATGCCATGCCCCCGGAGAGAATGGCGGCAAGAAGCGCCATGCCCACGGTTCCCATAATCCACTTTTTCTTTTTATCTTTGGCCGCGATATACGGTCTTAAGTCTTCCGTTCCCGGAATGATCCAGGCTTTCGTATGGCCGACCCAGTATTCGTCGATCAAAAAACGGTCGATCAGATTCATGATGGACAGGATCACAAAGCCCTGCCAGAACCCCGCGAAGAAGCCACGCGTACCGTTGATCCGGTATACGCAGATAAGCACGTACATCAGATACCCCGGAAGACACAGACTTCGGAAAAGCACACTCCGTTTCCGGATCTGCTGCGCTGTCGTAAGGCCGAGCTCGACGACGCGTTCCTGCACCTTTTTGTCGTACAGATGCACCATTCCGACCGCACCGTTTCGGATGCCGATCGCACAGACCAGGTACAGCAGAAAGCCCAGTCCAAGGCCTTCCGCGATCAGTTTAATTGCCAGCATAGTCGTCCCTCTGATATCGCCTTATCGAATCAATATCACAAGCCACCCCACCAGAACGGCAGGGATCAGTGCGAAGATGATGCCGGGAAACAGCATGCCCTTCGCGTGAAACCACTTCTGATGATAGGCTTTGTCCATATGCTCTGTGCCCTCCAGTCGGAACATCGGAAGATTGGCAAACAGCACCCAATCAAGGAAACAGGTGTCATAGATGCCGATCCATGCCATCAGGCCAAAGGTAAGCAAAAAGCCCTGCCAGAAGGTTTTCGCCCCGGCAACAAGTGCGCAGGCCAGCAGGATACATGTAAAAAGCAGCACGCCGAAGCCTTTGGTCAGGATCACATTTTTTGACTTGTAGCTTACATTGACCCGCTCATGGGTTTTGAAATATTCCTCCTGAATATCGGGCGGATAATTATGGATGCTCGCAGGGCTGTACTTTCTGTCGCCGCGATAATAGGTAAATATGATCGCCGTAAAAATCGCCGCAAAGACGATCATTTCTATCAGGATAACCCAGATACTCATATTCAGACCTCCGTATAAATGCTATCAAAACAGGGTGCAGATCCACGCCGCAAGCGCGGAGACTGCGTGGAAGATTACAAACAGCTTCAGCACATTATCCCAAATCATTCCGATTCCTCCGGATGAAAGCCTCTATCTCTTCCGCATATTCCTTCGGATGAGCTGCCATATAGCCGCAGTGCTGGAATCCAGGGCGGATCACAAGTTCTGCCTCAGGCATATAAATGGGGATCGTCTTCTTTGAATACTTCCAGTCAAAATCCTTTTCACCGAAATCAAGATGAAGCTTTGCCTGCTCCTCCTTCGT
>JAFRKV010000059.1 GCA_017431515.1 Lachnospiraceae bacterium | reverse complement strand
GATCCGGAGTTTCAGGAGCTTCCGGTAAAAGAAAGGCAGCGTATCCTTGACAGGCTTCTTTCGGAAATACGAGGCAGGATGATGGAGGATATCGTTCTCCTGGAAACAAAGCTTGCGTATCCGAAGAAAAAAGTGTTTAAGCTTCAGTTTGCTATAGGCGAGTTTGACATGGTAGTGTTTGATCCCAAAGAGCTTAACTGTGAGATATATGAAATAAAGTACAGCAGGGAAGCGGTTAAAGAGCAGTACAGGCATCTTGATGATGAGGAAAAATGCGCCATGACGACTCACAGATACGGAGATATCAAAGGAAAATACGTGATCTACCGTGGCGAGGATTCTTCATATGGTGACATTCAATACCTGAATGTTGAGGAGTATCTTAAATCTCTGAGTCAATAACTTATATGACAAAGTGTCTTCCCCTCTAAATGCGGCGCAGGAGGGATACCTATGAAGGATTATGTTGAGATTATACGCAAAAGCGCTGAAAATATTGGGCTAATAGATTTATCTACATATGGGAGTTCTTACGACGCAATAGATGGGTCGCATCCTGCTAAAAAGGGGATGAATACGTTGGCTTCCCTTGTCATAAAGTCAATGGAAAAGAATGCCGTTCCTGTCAGATCCGCTCATCATAGGGCATGACCGGGATCTCCGAGAGGACGATCTCCTTCAGACGGGCGAAGCTTTCCTTGGAATTTGCCGCGATGAGCGGAAAAGGCCGATCCAGGGGGAAGCCTTTTTGATGCAGACACTCGATGTATCCGCCGGCTTCCGTGATGATGGGGTAAGCGGCTGCCGCATCCCAGGGGGAGAGGCGGATCTCAAAATAGAGTTCTACCCGGCCGGCTGCTAACATACAGAGTTCATAAGCCGCAGCACCCATGCGCCGCAGGTCGTCCGATTCGGCGTAGACCTTTTCGATGATGCGAAAACAGGGAGGCGCGTATTCCTTTTTATAAAGACTCATGGCGGAACAAAGATGTCCGTGGGAGAAGTCTCGTGTGGAGACTTCTATTTTTTTGCCGTTCAGGAAAGCCCCATTCCCAAGTTCCGCGGAGAACAGTTCATCCCGGTAGGGATTGTAGACCACGCCGGCGTAGGGAGCGCCGTCCTTGAACAGGCCGATGGAGATGACGCTGCAGCCGATATCCCGCACATAGTTGGAGGTGCCGTCGATGGGATCGATGACCCAGGTGTAGGTTGTGGCCGTGGTATCTTGATGTCCCCCTTCTTCTCCGACAATGCGGCTGTCCGGGAGCAGCGCGAGGGCGCGTTTTGCGATATGATTCTGCACCCGAATGTCCATGTTGGTGACGAGATTGGAATCCGTTCCCTTGTCATCGACTTCCGTAAGGGAAGAACGGTCAAGGATCATGGCGCCACATTCTTTTGCCAGGGCGCAGATGTCGCTAAGCAATTCGGTCATGAGGATACTCCTTTTCATGGATTTCCTTCAGTGTATCACTTTCGGGAGAACAAAAAAAGCCGCCGCATTTCAAAAATGCGGCAGCTTGTTGATCCTTCTTTTCGGAGAGAAAGGAAGATAATCTCTAGCAGGAGATGATCCGGTGGGATCTTCCTGTCGTCGATGTCGTATCAACGTCCTTGTCCCGCGCGCCGATGGGCGTCCGCTGCACGGCGGTGGTTGCGTTCTGGGTGCCCTTAGCGGCGCCTATGGTTCTCTGGACAGCGGTGGTTGCTAATTTGACACCATCTCCTGCACTCCTCAAAACCGCAGTCGTGACATTTCCTTTGCTTGTGCCGCCGGAAATATCATCCAGTGCTTCATCGTCGAGAAGCTGGCCGGAGATCTTTTTTTCCTCTGCAAGGATCTTTTCATTCTGTTTCATGATGCTACCTCCTTTTGGTGAGATGTTCTTCTTTTATCCTTTTATACGAATGAAGGATGGGGTGTGGCAGAAAAAATGAAAAATATTTTTCTTCTGTTATTTTTTTCATCCTATCATATAATAAGATGAGATTCTACCAAAGCGCCTCAGAATTCACGAAGAAATCACAAATGGAGCAAAAGGAATCCCATGCTGGATACATTTGATTTGAAAATCTGCATTGAACCGTTGCTTGCCTGGTTCGCCGGACACGCGCGGGTTCTGCCGTGGCGCTCCGATCCGACCCCGTATAAGGTCTGGGTTTCGGAGATCATGCTGCAGCAGACGCGGGTGGAAGCAGTGAAGCCTTATTTTGAGCGGTTTGTCCGGGAACTGCCGGATATCGCCGCGCTTTCTGTCTGTCCGGAGGACCGGCTGCTGAAGCTGTGGGAGGGGCTGGGCTATTACAACCGCGTTCGCAATCTGCAGGCGGCAGCGAGGCAGATCATGACGGAGCACGGAGGCGCAATGCCATCCGATTTTGAGGCGCTGCGGAAGTTGAAGGGAATCGGTTCTTATACGGCAGGGGCGATCGCCTCCATTGCTTTCGGACAGAAAGCGGCAGCAGTGGACGGCAATGTCCTGCGGGTGCTGACCAGACTGACGGAGGATCCGACGGATATTACGAAACTGGATTTTCGACAGAAAATGGAAGATATGTTGACAGAGGTCATGCCGGAGGGAAGATGCGGAGAATTTAATCAGGCCTTAATGGAGCTCGGTGCTACGGTTTGTGTCCCGAACGGAGATCCGCAGTGCGGGATCTGTCCTTGGGTCAACATCTGCCTTGCCCATCAAAATGGCAAAGAAAACGAGTATCCCATCAAAGCAAGAAAAAAGCCCAGGAGAATAGAAGAGAAAACGATTCTTCTGATCCGGGACGGCGAGCGGATGGTGCTGCGGAAGCGCCCGGAGAAAGGACTGCTTGCGGGACTATACGAATTCCCGTCGGAAAAGGGATTTTTGACCGAAGCGGAAGCCGTGAAGGCCGTGGAGAAGCTGGGATTTGCGCCGCTGCGCGTGCAGCAGCTGCCGGAGGCAAAGCATATTTTTACCCATGTGGAATGGCATATGAAGGGCTTTCTGGTAAGGGTCGCGGAGACGGAAGCAGTGCCGAAAGGGATGTTGCTTGCCAACCGGGAGGAGACGGAGCGTAAATACCCGATTCCGTCGGCGTATGCGTCGTTTAAATATGCCCTCGAAACAAACGTGGACACTAAAACTCAGCGTCGGACGAAGTCCTAGCTTCGTTAAGTATCCACGTATACAAGAAATCTAAGCTCACGCTGCGCCAAAAGGCTTGCGTTTGCTAAGATTTCATAGCAAGAGGAAAGGCGGTACTCTTCAGCACCGCCTGGTTCGTATGAAAAAGATTAAGTTTTGCAGCAACTTCTTTGTTCTAAGGTGTATAATAAAGGACAAATATGGAAGGATTATGTTTTGTTTTTAAGTATTTCGTAAACGAATTTTGAACAAAAAATGAACGAGGGATAGAGAAACAGGAGGAAATCGAAGATGAAACTGTTGTCGATTGTAGTGCCTTGCTACAATTCACAGGACTACATGGAGCACTGTATCGAGACGCTGCTGGAGGGCGGCGAGGAGGTGGAGATCCTGATCGTGGACGACGGCTCCAAGGACCGCACCGCTGAGATTGCGGACAATTACGCCAAAAAATATCCGACGATCATCCGCACGATTCATCAGGAAAACGGCGGACACGGAGAGGCGCTGAATACCGGCTTAAAGAACGCGACAGGGCTGTATTTCAAGGTGGTGGACAGCGACGACTGGGTGGATATCAGCGCTTATCATCAGATTCTGGAGACTTTGGAAGAGCTTGTAAGCGAAAACGAAGCGGTGGATCTTTTTATCAGTAACTTTGTTTACGAGAAGCAGGGCGCCAGACGGAAAAAGACCATGCGCTATACGCTGGAGCTCCCGCAGGAGCGCGTATTTACCTGGAAAGACATCCTGATCTTTCCGAAGGGGAAGTATCTGCTCATGCACTCCGTGATCTATCGGACAAAACTGCTGCGGAAATGCGGTCTGAAGCTGCCGAAGCACACTTTTTATGTGGACAATCTTTATGTTTACAATCCGCTGCCCTTTGTGAAGACCATGTATTATCTGGATGTGGATTTTTACCGTTACTTCATCGGGCGCACTGATCAATCTGTGAATGAAAAGGTGATGATCAGCCGGATTGACCAGCAGATCAAGGTCAACATGCTGATGATCGATGCCTATAATCTTTTCCAGATCCCGAACCGGAAACTGCGGAATTATATGTTTAACTATCTGGAGATCATTACGATTGTATCGACCGTGATGTGCCTGCGCTCCGGGACGGAGGAGAATCTGCAGAAAAAACGGGAGTTGTGGGGATATATCAAGGCGAAGGATATCCGCCTGTTCCACCGTCTCCGAAACGGCATCCTGGGCCAAACCATGAACATGCCCGGAGAAGGCGGTCGAAAATTTGGCGTTGCAGCGTATCTGTTAATGCAGAAAACGGTGGGGTTTAATTAAGCTCTGTTGGAGTTGTAGAATTGTGTTGGGATTGTCAAAAGCCACATGCCGCAAAGCGGCATTGTGACCTTTGCGAGAAGAACCGGCTCGACACGCTAGCGTGTCAGACCGGTTCTCTTCGCAAAGCGTACATGCGATTTCCTCGTATGACGCTTTTGACAATCCTTTTTTACAATCTCTAATCCAACGCCTCCTCCGACATCTTCTGCAGCAGCTCTTCCTTCAACGCATAGAGCTTGCTTGACAGGTCGACGTGGATTTCGGCGGGGTTGACGAAACGCTTCGTTTCATCCCAGATCGTTTCTTTTTCTTTTGTACAGATCTCGCGGATCTCCATAACGCTGGGAGATTCATAGACACACTCCCCGTTCTTGAAGACGGGGACGAGGAGCTCGCGCATGGAATAACTTCCGCCGGCGAGCTTCGTTTTTTTCCAGGGCTCCAACGGATCAAAGAGGGTCATGTCGCGGGATACGTCAAAGGTCTCGTCATCCAGACAGATCAGATCCGCGCGGATCTTGCCCGTATCATTGTCATAGATCCTGAAGATGGTCTTGCTGCCCGGGTTTGTAATCTTTTCCGAATTCTCGGAAATCTTGATCTTCGGAATGAAGTGTCCGTTTTCATCCTCGATAGCCGCCATTTTATAAACGCCGCCGAAACTGGGGTTGTCCTTGCTTGTGATGAGATTGGTGCCGACGCCCCAGGAGGTGATCATGGCTCCCTGGATCTTCAGACTTTGGATCAGGTATTCGTCCAGATCGTTGGACGCGGAGATGACAGCATCCTCGAAGCCTGCCGCATCCAGCATCTGACGGACTTTTTTGGACAGGTAGGCAAGGTCGCCGCTGTCGAGGCGGATCCCATAATAGGTCAGCGGAATGCCGGCTTCGCGCATCTCGGTAAAGACGCGGATTGCATTAGGAATGCCGGATGCCAGCGTGTCATAGGTGTCTACCAGAAGAATGCAGGCGGATGGATAGAGCTCCGCGTATTTTTTGAACGCGGTATACTCATCCGGAAAACTCATGATCCAACTGTGTGCATGGGTGCCAAGCACAGGCACATCAAAGAGCCGGCCGGCGAGGACATTGCTGGTCCCTTTGCAGCCGCCGATGACAGCCGCTCTCGCGCCGTATGTGCCGGAGTCCGGTCCCTGGGCGCGCCGCAGCCCGAACTCCATCACGCCGTCTCCCTTTGCCGCGTAGCAGACACGTGCGGCTTTGGTGGCGATGAGGCTTTGATGATTGATGATGTTGAGAAGCGCGGTCTCGATCAGCTGCGCCTCCATAATCGGGGCCACGACCTTGACCAGAGGCTCACGCGGAAAGATCAGCGTGCCTTCCGGAATCGCATAGATATCACCGGAAAAATGGAAGTCCGCAAGATACTCCAGAAAATCCTGGTCAAAAATGGAAAGACTTTTCAGGTAGGCGATGTCATCTTCGGAAAAATGGAGATTTTTGATGTAATCGATCAATTGCTCCAGCCCGCAGCTGATGGCGTAGCCGCCGCCGCAGGGATTGCTGCGGTAAAAGGCGTCGAAGACGACGCGCTTTTTGTTTCCCGTTTTGAAATAGCCCTGCATCATGGTCATTTCATACAGGTCTGTCATTAAGGTCAGGTTGTGTGCGCTCATGGTATTATCCCCCTCGTACTGCCCATTATAGCACGAAACATTCCGTTTGAAAACACGGGAAAGAAAGTGTATAGTAGTGTATAGTGTTCATGCCGAGTCATGACGAAGGAGGAGAAAGAAACATGGACGGATTTGATCCGAAGGAAGAAGTGACGCAGACGGAAGAGACCACACAGGAGCAGACGACAGAGAGCGCACCGGTCGAGCAGAGCGCGCCGGTTGAGCAGAGCGCGTCGGAACCTCAGAGCATGCCGGTTGAAGCAAATGCACCGGTCGAGCAGAGCGCACCGGAACCGCAGCCACAGCAATATCAGCCACAGATCCAGTATCAACAGCCATATCAACAGCAGTACCAGCAGCCCCCCTACCAGCAGAATCCTGATTGGACGGGCAACGAGCAGCCTCCGAAAAGCGGAAAGGGACTCGGGATCGCTTCTTTGATCTGCGGTATCGCATCGTTGGTGTTTTTCTGCATGTGCATCAACATCCCGCTGGCCATCGCGGCGTTGATCACGGGTATCATCTGCCTTGCAAAGAGGAACGGCGCAGGGAAAGGAATGGCCATCGCGGGGGTGATTACCGCGGCGCTCTCCATTCTGCTTTTCTTCCTGTTTTACGGATTGGCCTGCGCAAGCATCGGAACCATACGACCTGCCGAGATCAGCGAAATCTACGAGGATATTTCGGGTGACGGGTGGAATCCTTATGATTTCAAGTATGATTACGATTATGACTATGATTTTGATTATGACAGCCGGGTGGATCCCACCTGGTAAGGATCTGTGAAGGAGCAGCAGCACAGACCCGAAAAAGTCGAGGAGGAACCAAATGTACAAGAAAATTGACCCCACAGTAAAAACCGTTGCGCGGGAAAAAGAAATCCAGCGCTTCTGGAAAGAGGAGGAGATCTTTGAAAAGAGCTTAAAGCTCCGGGAGGGATGTCCGACCTATACGTTTTATGACGGACCGCCTACCGCGAACGGCAAGCCCCATATCGGGCATGTGATCACCCGCGCGTTTAAGGACATGATCCCGCGTTACCGCACCATGAAAGGCAGCTTTGTGCCGCGGAAAGCAGGCTGGGACACCCACGGACTCCCGGTGGAGCTGGAGGTGGAGAAGCTCCTCGGCCTGAACGGCAAGGAACAGATCGAAGAATACGGCATGGAGCCGTTTATCAAAAAATGCAAGGAATCTGTCTGGAAATACAAGGGCATGTGGGAGGATTTCTCCGGCACCGTGGGTTTCTGGGCGGATATGGATGACCCGTACGTGACCTACGACGATGACTTTATTGAGTCCGAATGGTGGGCGCTGAAGGAGATCTGGGACAAGAAGCTTTTGTACAAGGGCTTCAAGATCGTGCCCTACTGTCCGCGCTGCGGAACGCCCCTTTCCTCCCAGGAGGTGGCGCAGGGCTATAAGACGCTGAAGGAACGGTCTGCTGTGGTTCGCTTCCGCGCGAAAGGGGAGGATGCGTATTACCTCGCGTGGACGACCACGCCCTGGACGCTGCCCAGCAATGTTTCCCTCTGCGTGAATCCGGATGAGACCTATGTCAAAGTCAAAGCCAAGGCGGACGGCAAGGTTTATATCCTGGCGCAGAAGCGGGCGGATGAGATCTTTGCGGGATACGGCAAGGATGTGGAAGGGGCACCTTTCGAGGTGCTGGAAGAGTACACCGGCAAGGACCTGGAGCACAGGGAATACGAGCCGCTGTTTGACTGCGCGGCCAAAGACGCGGAACGCCAGCACAAAAAAGGGTTCTATGTGACCTGCGATGATTATGTCACCATGACGGACGGTACCGGAATCGTTCATATCGCGCCGGCATTCGGTGAGGACGATGCCAACGTGGGACGCAACTACGATCTGCCCTTTGTCCAGATGGTGGACGAAGCCGGCCGCATGAAGGACGAGACCCCCTTCGCGGGGAACCGCTGCAAGCCGACAGAGGACGAGATGAAAAAAGGCGCGGTCAGCGCAGATCCGGAAGTGTTGAAATATCTGGACAAAGAGGGCCTGCTGTTTTCCGCACCGAAGTTTGAGCATGACTATCCGCATTGCTGGCGCTGTGACACGCCGCTCATTTACTATGCAAGAGAGTCCTGGTTCATCAAGATGACGGCCGTAAAGGATGATCTGGTGAGAAACAACAACACGGTCAACTGGATTCCGAAGGCCATCGGCGAAGGGCGTTTCGGCAACTGGCTGGAAAACATCCAGGACTGGGGCATCAGCAGAAACCGCTACTGGGGGACGCCGCTGAATATCTGGGAGTGTGAGTCCTGCGGGAAACAGATCTCCATCGGCAGCCGCGCCGAACTGGCAGAAAAATCCGGCCGCGCGGATGCAAAGGAGATCGAGCTTCACAGACCCTATATTGATGAAGTGACGATCAAATGTCCGGACTGCGGCAAGGAAATGCGTCGTGTGCCGGAGGTGATCGACTGCTGGTTTGACTCCGGCGCGATGCCCTTTGCGCAGCATCATTATCCGTTTGAAAACAAAGATCTTTTCGAGCAGCAGTACCCGGCGCAGTTTATTTCGGAGGCGGTGGACCAGACCAGAGGCTGGTTTTATTCGCTGATGGCGGAGA
This sequence comes from Lachnospiraceae bacterium, assembly GCA_017431515.1. Classification (GTDB taxonomy): domain Bacteria; phylum Bacillota; class Clostridia; order Lachnospirales; family Lachnospiraceae; genus RUG12461. Next base: position 16,573 of record JAFRKV010000059.1, on the reverse strand, counting down.
GCACGCTGCTTTTCAACAAGGCACCTTATGAAAATGTGCTGGTGCTGGGCCATGTGCAGGATGAGAACGGCCAGAAGATGAGCAAGAGCAAGGGGAACGCGGTGGATCCCTTTGATGCGCTGGCCAGACACGGCGCCGATGCGATCCGTTGGTATTTCTTTATCAACTCCGCTCCCTGGCTTCCGAACCGGTTCAGCGACAAGACCGTGACGGAAGGACAGAACAAGTTTTTGAACACCCTGTGGAACACCTACGCCTTCTTTGTGCTGTATGCAAACATTGATGAATTCGATCCGACAAAATATACGCTGGATTACGACCAGCTTCCCGTTATGGACCGCTGGATGCTGTCCCGCCTGAACACCCTCGTCAAGACCGTGGATGAAAACCTGGATGCGTATCGGATCCCGGAAGCGGCCAGAGCGCTGGATGAATTTGTGGACGAGATGAGCAACTGGTACGTGCGCCGAAGCCGGGAACGTTTCTGGGCGAAGGGCATGGAGCAGGACAAGATTAATGCGTATCTGACACTTTATACCACCCTTGTCACTCTGGCGAAGACAGCCGCGCCGATGGTGCCCTTTATCACGGAAGAGATTTACCGCAATCTGGTCTGCTCCGTGGATGCTTCCGCGCCGGAATCCGTCCATCTCTGTGATTTCCCGGTCTGCGACGAAGCGAAGATCGACACAGCGCTGGAAGAGAGCATGGAAGAGGTGCTGGAGATCGTGGTACACGGCCGCGCCTGCCGGAACCTGGCAAATATCAAGAACCGCCAGCCGGTGGGAGAGATGTTTGTGAAAGCGGAGCAGGAGCTGTCCGATTTTTATACTGCGATCATCCGCGAGGAGCTGAATGTCAAGAAGGTGACCTTTACGGAGGATACCAGCGGCTATACCACCTACCGTTTCAAACCGCAGCTGCGTACGGTGGGACCGAAATACGGCAAGTTCCTGAAAGGCATACAGGAAGCTCTTTCCAATATCGACGGAAACAAGGCCATGAACGAACTGAAGGCCGACGGCGTCTTAAAGCTTCCGGAGGTGGATGCCTCCATTGCCCTTGCGGAAGAGGATCTTCTGATCGAGGTGGCGGAGACGGAAGGCTTTGTCACGGACGGCGACCAGAAGGTGACTGTGGTGCTGGATACGACCCTGACGCCGGCGCTTCTGCAGGAAGGCTACATGAGGGAGCTTGTGCATCAGATCCAGACCATGCGGAAAGAAGCCGGGTTTGAAGTCATGGATAAGATCAGGATCACCTATCAGGGCGGCGATACCATGGGGACCGTGGTCGGCGCCTACAAAGACAGCATCTGCACGGACACGCTGGCCGAGGATATTGCGCAAACACCGGTCAAAGGTTATACTAAAGAGTGCAGGATCAACGGAGAAGCAGTCACGCTTGGCGTTGAAAAGCTGTAACTGTTCAGAACCCATTAAAAAGGAGAGAAAAATTGAAGTACAAGGCATTTGAAAAGAAAGCGTTCCAAAAAGAGATCGAGGATCATGTCCGGGTGCAGTACCGCAAGACCTTGAAGGAAGCCAGCAATCAGGAGATTTTTCAAGCGGTTTCCTATGCGGTGAAGGATGTCATCATTGACAACTGGCTGGCGACCCAGAAGGTGCTGGACGAGACCAAGGAAAAGGTGGTCTACTACATGTCCATGGAGTTTCTGATGGGGCGCGCTTTGGGTAATAACCTCATCAACCTCTGTGCTTATCAGGAGATTCAGGAAGCACTGGAGGAAATGGGGATCGACCTCAACGCCATCGAAGATCAGGAGCCGGATCCGGCCCTCGGAAACGGCGGTCTCGGACGGCTTGCTGCCTGCTTTTTGGAATCCCTTTCCACTCTCGGCTATCCGGCTTACGGCTGCGGGATCCGCTATCAGTTCGGTATGTTCAAACAGCAGATCCGCGACGGCTATCAGGTGGAGGTGCCGGACAACTGGCTGAAGGACGGTTATCCCTTCGAACTGAAGCGCCCGGAGTACACCCATGAGGTCAAATTCGGCGGCTATATCCGCACGGAGCCCCAGGCAGACGGCAAGTTGAAGTTCATCCACGAGGATTACCAGTCGGTCAATGCCGTGCCTTACGATATGCCCATCGTCGGCTACAACAACAACATGGTCAACACCCTGATCATCTGGGATGCGGAGCCGATGAATGTGTTCGAGCTGGCGTCCTTTGATAAAGGCGATTACCAGCGCGCCATGGAAGAAGAGACCCTGGCGAAAAATCTGGTCAATGTCCTTTATCCCAATGACAACCATATTTCCGGCAAGGAGCTGAGGCTCCGCCAGCAGTATTTCTTTGTATCCGCTTCCGTGCAGCGCGCCATTGAGCGTTTTAAGCGCCTGAATCCGGGTCTGGATATCAGGAATCTCCCGGACAAAGTGGCGTTCCAGCTCAACGATACCCATCCGACGGTGGCGGTTGCGGAGCTGATGAGAGTGCTTTGCGATGACGAAGGACTCGATTGGGAAACGGCATGGGATATCACGACCAAGGTCTGCGCTTACACGAACCATACGATCATGTCCGAAGCGCTGGAGAAATGGCCGATTGAGATTTTCGCACGGCTTCTTCCGCGCGTTTACCAGATCGTGGAGGAGATCAACCGCCGTTTCGTCCTGCAGATCCAGACGAAGTTCCCGAATAATGACTATATGATCCAGAAGATGGCGATCATCTACGACGGACAGGTGAAGATGGCCCATCTTGCCATTGCGGCAGGCCATTCTGTCAACGGTGTGGCGAGACTCCATACGGAGATCCTGAAAAATCAGGAGCTGCATGAGTTCTACCAGATGTTCCCGAATAAGTTCAACAACAAGACCAACGGCATTACCCAGCGCCGGTTCCTGCTGCATGGCAATCCGCTTCTTTCCCAGTGGGTGACGGATCATATCGGGAGCGAGTGGATCACGGATCTTTCCCGGATGGAGAAGCTTGCGATCTACGCGGAGGATGAAAAGGCGCAGCACGAATTCATGAACATCAAGTACCAGAACAAGGTACGGCTGGCGCAGTACATCAGAGAGCATAACGGGATCGAGGTGGATCCGCGTTCCATCTTTGATGTGCAGGTGAAGCGCCTCCACGAGTACAAGAGACAGTTGTTAAACATTATCCATGTGATGTATCTGTACAACAAGCTGAAAGAGAACCCGAAGATGAAATTTATCCCGCGCACCTTTATCTTCGGCGCAAAGGCGGCGGCAGGCTATCAGAACGCGAAGCTCATCATCAAACTGATCAATTCGGTGGCGGATGTGGTCAACAATGACACCACCATCGACAACAAGATCAAGGTCGTCTTTATCGAGGATTACAAGGTCAGCAACGCGGAATGGATCTTTGCGGCAGCGGATGTTTCCGAGCAGATCTCCACGGCCAGCAAAGAGGCCAGCGGCACCGGCAACATGAAGTTCATGCTGAACGGCGCCATCACGCTGGGGACAATGGACGGCGCCAACGTCGAGATGTTTGAGGAAGTCGGCGAGGAGAACATGGTGATCTTCGGCATGAGCTCGGATGAGGTCATCGCCCATGAAAAGAACCGTGATTATGATCCCATGACGATCTTTAACGGAGATCAGGATCTCAGACAGGTGCTGATGCAGATGGTCAGCGGCTTCTGGTTCCCGGAGAATTCGGAGCTCTTCCGTCCGCTGTACAATTCCCTGCTGAATACGCAGTCCACGGACGTAGCGGACCGTTACTTCATCCTGGCGGATTTCCGTTCCTATGCGGAGGCGCAGGAAAAGATCATGAAATGCTACGAGGATGAAAAGACCTGGGCGAAGATGGCGATCCTGAACGTGGCTCATGTCGGAAAGTTCAGTTCGGACCGGACCATCGAGGAATACGCAAAAGAGATCTGGAATCTGAAGAAGGTGACGGTAAATCCGTAACTACAGTACTCATAACTCAGAAGCCGGCAGGGGGTAGCTGCCGGCTTCCTGTGTATTAGGAGAGAGATTTGATGAAAAAGTAGGTTTCTTGGCTTTTTTCTTGCTTACACTCTTTATATCGGATCCCTTTTCGAAAACTGAACCCCTTTTTGTAAAATTTTTGAGAAAATTTTTGCTTTTTATGATTTTTGTCTGAAAAATGAGATTCACCTGGAAAAAAGGGATACAAGGATTTTGGCGTGTGAATCATCTAATAATAGGAGAAAACCACTATGATCATGCAAGCTCCCGCAAAAATCAATCTTGGCTTGGATGTCCTGTGCCGCCGGCCGGACGGATACCATGAAGTGGATATGATCATGCAGACCATCGACCTTTTTGATACGGTTACGATCGAAAAGAGCGAAAAGCCAGGGATCGAGCTTTCCACCAATAAACCGGAGCTGCCGAATGACGAAGGGAATCTGGCGTACAAGGCGGCAAAGCTGCTGTTTGAGACCTGCGGGGAAAAGGAGAGCGGTGTCCGAATCCATATTGAGAAGCGGATCCCGATGGCGGCAGGGCTGGCGGGAGGCTCTACGGATTGCGCCGCGGTGCTGTCCGGGATGAATACGCTGTTTTCCTTCGGGCTTTCCATGGAGCGGCTGATGGAGCTGGGAAAGACCCTGGGGGCGGATGTGCCCTACTGCCTGCTGCAGGGGACGGCGCGGTCTCAGGGGATCGGCGAGAAACTGACACCCCTTCCGAAAATGATGTGCTGCCCGGTGCTCATCGCAAAGCCCGGGGTGGCGGTATCCACGAAAGCGGTGTACGAGGGATTGAGATTGGATGAGGCGACAGCGCATCCGGACATTGACGCGCTGGAATCGGATATCAGGCGGCAGGATCTGGCGGCGCTGGCTAAGGATATGGGAAATCTCCTCGCCACGGTGACGGAGGAACTGCATCCCGTGATCAAAGAGATCCGCGCCCTGATGGAAGCGCATGGGGCGCTGCGCGCCATGATGAGCGGCAGCGGGCCCACGGTATTCGGCCTGTTTTCGGACATGAAAACGGCGCAGGAGGCTGAAGCGGCAATGCGCGATGCAAACCTTGCGCCGGATGTGTGTTTGACGTCGATCTCAGAGTGAGAACCCTGCGTCTTTTGCGTCTGCGGAGATAGAAACCTTGCAGTCTGCGATATGGTGATTGTTCAACTCCAGACCGTAACGCACTTCCACAAGGAGGGAGGTATCCGTCTCCAAAATGTTGATATGCTCCGTGTTCAGCCCGATCAGGAGATTGCCAAAAGGCGTGTAGTAATAGGAGTTGGTCTTCTGATCCTTTTGAAAGAGCATGTGCGTGTTGACGGGACCGTTTTTTAAGATGTCCACCGCGTCGGAACTGATCTTGACGGTGTTTTTGGTGAAGCCGGATTCGTCCGGCAGGATTTCTTCATAGCGGAGATATCGCTTGCCGTTCTTTTTATAATAATGGCCGGAGGTGATGATCTCCGTCTCTTCCGGATCTGTGGCATCAGGTGAGAACTGCATGCCGCGCACCTTGATCCAGACATCGGATTCGGTTTCTGTCATTTCTTCTTTTTCTTATCAGGGGCAGGTTTGCTCTGCGCCCGATACTGGTTTGCTTTGTCCATGAGCTTCTGACGGAAGCTCTTTTTCTTCGGGGCTTCGATGGTTCCGCGGATGCCCTTGACGCCTGTGATGTAAAGACCGCTGACGGTGGCTTTGACTTCCTTTTTCAGCGGGATCATTTCAAAGACGGATTCCTCCGCGATGAAGGTCATGATACGGGGACCGACCTTGGCCTTGACAATGGGCAGCTTGGCCAGTTTGGCCAGCTTCGGGGTCTGGGCGATGACGGCCTGTGGAAGGCCGGAGTCCTTGATATGCATTTTCTTTTTATCGATGACGAGCATCGTGATCTGCTGTGCTGCGGCTGCGATCTGCTCATCCTGTGCGGCTTTTTTCTTCTCCGCCCGCTTTCCGAGGATATATAAGACAATGATACCGCCGACGAGTACAGCGGCGATGACGATGAGTACGATGGTTACGGTAGGTATGCCTCCTGAATTCATGGATCTGCTCTCTCCTTTTCCAAAAGTCCGAGTACTATCCTACCATGGATTTTGTGAAAAATCAATGACCGCACTTTCTTTTGCCGCCGGTTTATGGTATCATTCGGCAGTAGGTTTGTATGGGGGAGAATCACAAAAAAGAGAGGACTATGACAGCAATGAAGAAAAAAGCGACAGGTTTGATCCTGCTGGCACTGACGGCGGCTCTGGCGACAGGCTGCGCGAACAACACGGCCGGCAGTACGGAAGCGACTGAAAGCGCGGCTGGTTCCACGGAACAGCAGACTGCAGGCGCAGAGCCCTATGAGGACAAGATCGTTTATAATCCGGCGGATTATGTGACGCTGGGAGATTATAAGGGAATGGAAGTCACGGTTGAAGGAAACTTTGATGTGACAGATGAGGATATCAAAAACGAGGTGGAGCTGGAGCTCTCCATGATGGGACCGGACTACCGTGTGCCGAACCGTGAGATCGTCAAGGAGGGAGATCAGGTCAATCTCGACTACGTCGGAAAGATTGACGGCGAGGCATTTGATGGCGGAACGGCGGAAGGCAGGGATATTATCATCGGAAGCGGTACGCTGATCAAAGGCTTTGAGGACGGTCTCATCGGCAAAAAGGTGGGAGACGTGGTGGATCTGAATCTCACATTTCCGGAGGAGTACGCGAATGCGGATCTGGCGGGGAAGGATGTGGTCTTTACCGTGACCATCAATTCGCTGAAGGAACCCGTAGAGATGACCTATGACACGCTGACGGATGATTATATCCAGTCAAAGGTGGGCATGGATTCCGTGGATGCGTATCTGAAAGAAGTGCGTGCGGCGATGGAAGAGGAAGCGCAGAGCGCGAAGGAGCAGATGGTCTCTTATTCCGTACTGGACAAACTGCGGGAGGTCTGCAAGGTGAGCGAACACCCGGCGGGGCTGGATGAGGAACGCATCGAGCAGAGCCTGCGCTATTATCAGGACATGGCATCGGCGCAGGGCACGGATCTGGACACGATGCTGTCCTATTACGGGATGACAGAGGACGGCCTGCGGGCGGATCTTGAGGAGTCAACTCCGGCTTCCGTGGATGCGGAGATGATTCTGATGGCCATCGCGGATAAGGAAGGGATCACGAATGATGAAGCTGCATTCGCGGATTACATTTCAGACGTGCTTGCACAGGGGATCTATGCCAGTGAGGAGGAACTTTACAAGGAGTTCACCAAGGACTATGTCCATCGGCAATACTGCCTGGACAAGGCGCGGGAGCTGGTGGAAGACAGCGCGGTGGTGAAGTTTGTAAAGGAAACGGATACGGAGAAAGAGACAGAGACGGAAACAGAGACGGAAACGGAATCCGAAAAGGAGTGAGAACGCCCGGCAGCGTCAGAGACGCCGGAGGAGAAACTCCAATGAAACGGAGAGACTGAAGGAGGAGAAACGTTATGGAAAAGTTGACAAACATCCGGGAGATCTTCCGGAACACGGATGCATACATCGGAAAGGAAGTGGCAGTCGGCGGCTGGATCCGCAACCACAGGGACAGCAAGACCTTCGGCTTTATCGTGCTGAATGACGGTACGTTTTTCGAACCGCTGCAGATCGTCTACGGAAACGGGCTTTCCAATTTTGGCGAGATCATCAAACTGAATGTCGGAGCCGCGATCATCGCCAGAGGGATCCTCGTAGCGACGCCGGATGCGCAGCAGCCGTTTGAGGTGCAGGCGCAGAGCATTGAGATCGAGGGACCTTCCACGCCGGATTATCCGCTGCAGACAAAGCGGCACAGTTTTGAATATCTGCGGACGATCAGCCATCTCCGTGCGCGGACCAATACATTCGAAGCAGTATTCCGTGTGCGTTCGCTGATCGCGTATGCGATCCACAAGTTTTTTCAGGAACGGGATTTTGTCTATGTCCATACGCCGATCATCACAGGCAGTGACGCAGAGGGTGCGGGCGAGATGTTCCAGGTGACGACGATGGATCTTGCCAATGTGCCGATGGGAGAGGACGGTGCAGTGGACTATACGAAGGATTTTTTCGGGAAGTCTGCAAATCTCACGGTCAGCGGACAGCTGAACGGCGAGACCTATGCGCAGGCATTTAAAAACATCTACACCTTCGGACCCACCTTCCGCGCGGAAAACTCCAATACCACTAGACACGCGGCGGAGTTCTGGATGATCGAGCCGGAGATCGCCTTTGCGGATCTGGAGGACGACATGATCCTGGCGGAGAGCATGCTGAAATTCATCATCAATTATGTACTGGAGCATGCACCGGAAGAGATGGCGTTTTTCAACAAGTTTGTGGACAAGGGGCTTCTGGAGCGGCTGCATCATGTGGCGGAGTCCGAGTTTGCACGGGTGACGTATACGGAGGCCATCGCGCTCCTTGAGAAGCATAACAAGAAATTCGAGTACAAGGTTTCCTGGGGATCGGATCTGCAGACCGAGCATGAACGTTATCTGACGGAAGAGGTCTACAAACGCCCTGTCTTTGTGACGGATTATCCGAAGGAGATCAAAGCCTTTTACATGAAGCTGAATCCGGACGGCAAGACCGTGGCGGCAGTGGACTGCCTGGTGCCCGGGATCGGCGAGATCATCGGCGGCTCTCAGAGAGAGGATGATTACGAAAAGCTGAAGGCGCGGATGGAGGAGCTGGGGCTTCGCGAGGAGGATTATGGATTTTATCTGGATCTGCGGAAATACGGATCCACCAGACATGCGGGCTTCGGACTCGGGTTTGAGCGCTGCGTGATGTATCTGACCGGAATGGGAAATATCCGCGACGTGGTGCCCTTCCCGCGGACCGTCGGAAACTGCGAATTATAAGGGAGCAGCTTTAGGGGCTGTTACAGGTGAACAGTTCGCAGGAGGAATGGAATATGCGGTTTCCACATGCATATAAAGGCGTGACAAAGCTTTTGATAGGACAGATCCTGACGTTTATGACGTCTGTGCTGATCGCTGCCGGGGTGCTGATCATGCTTGCGGCGAAGAGGAACAGCGTGGAAGATGTCCTGTTGGGCATGATCGTTCTGGCCGGGACGGCGCTCGTGAAATGCGTTGCGCTGGTTCTGGAAATGATCGGTCTGATGCAGGCCAGAAAGGATGATAAAACATTTCTTCTGGCTTTTTTGATCGCGATCCTGTCACTTCTTGCCACCATCATCAAGCCGTTTCTGAGCGCGCGGTTTCCGGTGGTCAGCGGCTGGATGGAGGTGAGCGATACAGTGGCGCGCCTGGCCATTGTAGAAATCACAGTGAGTGCTGTCCGTTCCTTCGCCAAGCAGCTTGAAGATGCGGAGGTTTATTTTCTGGCATCCAGAATGCAGATCGCGATCACCATACTCTGGGTGTTCATTGCGCTGCTGACGCTTTACAGGATCACGCCTATGATGCTGGCGGGGACGGCGGAGATCATCTCATACGTCCTGACTGCTGTGGCGGAAATTCTGGTCATCTATTTCCTCTGGAAAGCAAGGAAAATGCTGAAAAGGAAAAAAGAGGAGACTACGGATTCGTAAGACCCGCATTCGGCGCTTTCATTCTTTCTCTTCCAGATCGACCAGTTGTCCTTCGTTTCATATCCGTGAATGGTGAGGGCCAGAATCTCATGGATGCAATTTCCCAGGACACGCATTTCGGCTTTGTCATTTTCCTCTATCCAGATCGGAATCCCGGATTTCAGCATTTTAGTCAGGGATTTTTCGATGGACTCGCAGATCGCGCCCAACTCCCCGAAAGCAGTATTGGCATTGGTCAGCAGCATGATAAACGAAGTATCGCGGGTGTCGGAAGTCCGCGCGGATAATGCCGTGATATAATCGGTGATCTGATTGCGGTATTGCCGGATCCGTTCAAATCGCCAGCAGAACGATCAGATTGCCGCCCGGGATCCAGAGCAGGGCGCCGAAAAGATTGATCAGCGTATGAAACATGGGGATGCCGATCATGCCCACCGATTTCTCCATGAAGGAGAAATGCAGAAGGGAATTCGCAAGATAAAACAGCAGCATAAACGGGATCACCTTCAGCAGACTGTAATACAGATTCATGAGCACCGTCCGCTTCCCGTTGTTTGAGGTGCCGAGAGAGGAGATCAGGGCTGTCACACAGGTGCCCACCTGCGCACCGCAGATCAGCGGGATCGCCATGCCGAAAGTGACGCCCACCGATAAGGCGAAAGCCTGCACGATACCGATGGTGGCATCCGAGCTTTGGATCAGCATGGTAAAAGCAACGGCAAAGAGAAAACCGATGATGGATTCATTTTAGACAAGCATTTTGTATATAACAAGAGAGAAATGGTTTGAAAGTGTTGAAATACATGAACGCTTGGATTGTTTTACGGCAAAAGCGGTGTTAGAATGGTTTTAGAGGGAAGAGGAGGAATGGCAGTATGCAGAATAAGATGTATCAGGTGTCTACCTTACAGGCACTTGCTTTGGGGTATAGCAAAGCAGTAATCACCGTGGAGGAACTTCTTAAAGAGGGAGACATCGGGCTGGGAACTTTTGAAGATGTGAACGGAGAAATGATTTTAATGGACGGGCATTGCTTCAGGGCGGATCAGGATGGGAATGTGTCTTTGATCCCACCGGAGACGGGAGTTCCGTTTGCAGCCGTGGCAAAGCACTACGGGGAACAGGAGTTTGAGCTTAAGGATATGCAGGATATCACGTCTGTCCGAACGGAGCTGACAAGGAAGATAGAAGAGAAGTTTGGACTTAACAGCATGCATGTCGTGCGGATAGACGGAGTGTTTGAAAAGGTGGATGCCAGATCCGAAGCTCCATACAGATCACATCATGTCACGCTGAAGGAAATGCTTGGCAAGACGCAGAAAGCGTTTGTTTTTGAGAATATCAGAGGATCCCTCGTTGGCGTATATTTTCCGGACTATATGGATGGAATCAATATGCCTGGCTGGCACCTTCATTTTCTTTCCGAGGACAGATCAAAGGGCGGTCATGTTTTTGATGTGTCTGTACAGGAGGGAACGGCAAAGGTGGACAAGATCACAAACATTTTTATCAACCTGCCAAAGGAAGCAGCCTTTGATACCTATTCTCTCAAACAGGATTTGCAGAATGAGATAAAATCTGTGGAGTGAATTTTGACCAGCAGCCCCTCATTGAGAGGAAATCACTTTAACAAATTTTCTGCAATGGAAGGGTTTTCCAATACTTTTTCAATAATTCTTGCAAGGATACTCGTATATCCTTTCCCTAAAGACTTTGCTCTTCCATACTCATAATGTTGTCATTATAATATCTGTAATGCAAAAATGCAATGCAATAATGCAGTACGAATATCTGGCTTGCAGCAACGGCGGAAGGAATCGGTTATGCGATTCCTGCAAGTGTATTCGTCAACAACAAAGCAGTTAGGGAGGGTTCGCATCAACCATGAGCTTACCGCAGGTGATTTGCTAAAGATCCGAATGCCGGAACGAAAGATCGATCCGAACCGTGTCCCTCCCGTGAAGGGAGACATTGATATTCTGTATGAGGATCAGGATTATATCGCTCTGAACAAACCGTCCGGAATGGTGACGCATCCAACGCACGGACATCATCAAGATACGCTCGCCAACCTGCTAATGGGGTATTTCCATGGAAACATATCCTGCAAAGTGATTGGACGTCTTGACAAAGACACATCCGGAATCGTTCTTTTCGGCAAGCATCGCCTTGCGGTGAGCAGACTTCAGAAACAGCAAAGAGAAGGGCAGTATCAAAAAAACTATTGTGCGCTTGCCCTGTGGGAAGATCCCGAAAAGCCCAGACCGGAAAGGGAATTCCGGATCGAAAGACCGATGGGATCATCACCGTCTGGCCTGATGAAGCAGGAGATAAAGGAAAACGGAGATGGAAAACCTGCCATCACTGTTTACCGCATGCTGGAAACCTTTCAAAACGTCGCGTTTCTGGAAATACATACAGATACGGGAAGAACACACCAAATCCGGCTTTTGCGATGAGTTCCTTTGCCTGTTCCTTGCTTTTTGCTTTATCAACGTTTTCTTTCAGTTTTTCTGTTAGTTTCATAGGGCGCCTCCTCATAAGCAGATCTCATTACGCTATATTATTATACGATGAAATTCTATGCATGGCAGCCTAGTTTTGAAACCGCCGTGCGGTGCTGCTATGCACTTGAACTGTAAGAAAGCCGGACTCGGGATCTATTGGAAAGCGCAGGATTCGATCAATGAGTTTCTGATGCGTATAGGGGAAGAGGTCACTTCATAACAGGAAGATCGCAAAAATGACTTGAAAACAGGATAACGGGATGTTAAAATCAATACGAAAAATAGTACGAAAAATCGCATTATCCCGGGAGGGCTTTATGGTTGCAATTAAGGGTACTACCATGAAAACAGAGTTCAAGTCTATATGTGACCGTACGACAAAGGGAGAAGTATTTTTGGTCACGCGTCCAAAAGATGAGAATATCGTGATCATTTCCGAGAAGAAATACCGGCAGTTAATACGCTTTAAGGCATATGCAGATCATCTTGCCGCGGCAGCTGCTACAGGAGAAGAAACGACGAATGCGGAAGATACCTACCCAAGCGGTTTTTTTGATCTGTTTGGAGCAGGCAAGCTTCTGGGATTGGATGAAAGACCTGCGGAATTATCATGGGCAAATGACGGGGAGCGAGAGACCTTATGAAGTATGTTTTGGACACCAACACAATCATATACTTTATTAAGGGACAGTATCCTCAGCTGGATGTGCGTCTTCGACATACGCCTTCTCAGGAGATTTTTATTCCATCCATTGTCGTTTCCGAAATAGAATATAGTGCCAGAAAAAGCAAGGATTATGAGAAAACGATGCATGTTTACCGCCAGTTTTTGGAGGCTTTTACGATTGTGCCGTATGATGGCAGAATGGGTGTTTTCTATGGGCTGATTCGTGCTTCACTGGAGAAGCAGGGTAAGAAGATCGGACCCAACGATCTGATCATTGCAGCCGAAACGCTTGCCATGGGTGGTACGCTTGTTACGAAAAATCCCTCGGAATTTCGCCGCGTGGAGGGTCTGCGGGTGGAAGACTGGACGGCATAAAATACAAGTCAAGGTTTGAGCCACTGTTGGAATTGATGGATAATGAATGGCCCATTACAACAATTGACCATGACAGGATGGTTGCACGTGCAATTGTGGTAGATGATCATGGTTATTTCTATTTTGTCAGGGCAAACAGAGACGATGAATTCGGCAAAGCAACGCTTATTGAAACTGCAGGAGGAGGAGTTGAAGCAGGAGAAGATTTAGATACCGCTATCAGAACAACCAGGTTGGCCAGATCGCAACTGAGGTAGGGAGAACCCCTGCCAGCTTTTCTCCGGCGGTGTACGGCATCCTGACAGATATATATGCGGAGAAGTGCCTGGATAAGGGCGTGATTGCGGTGACTGATGCAAGAACATATTCGCAAATCTTTTTTGATCAGGCTATAAACAGGACTTTGCCCATTATATTTGGCTGCGGCATACCCATAACTAATTCTGATCCTGCAAAGCTGTTGGATTTATACAACAAGTGGATGACGACAGGTTTGTTTAGCGCTGCTTCATTAGCTGCTTTATTAAGCAGTGATGACATGCTTTTGGAATTCATGGATTCCGTGAAGAATAATGATTATCCCTGCGTTGAAACTGATGACAAAGGTGAACCCTGCAAGTACTGCAGTTATGCAAGGCTTTGCGAAAGAGTAGAGCTGGAAGGAGAGGATTAGTATGGATAGTTTGACGATTGATTCCAATTCCAGAGAGAAGATTGTAAAGGAAGTATCACAGAATTTCTTTGTTGAAGCTGGAGCGGGCTCCGGTAAGACAACCATGCTTGTTAACAGAATGGTAGCTATGGTCGAAGCCGGTATACCGATAGAGAAGATCTGTGCGATTACCTTTACTAAGGCGGCTGCGAACGAATTCTATGAGCGCTTACGATGGTAGATGCCAGGACGAATTATGCCAGCTCACGATTACAAAGAAGAAACTCCAGGAATACTTCCCGGTCTTCTATACAAAACCGCAGATGGAAAAGGTTCTTTACCAGTTGCTTGAAGAATGGAAAAGGCAAAATAATCAGTCGGAGGAATGAGCATGTTTATTCCGTGGTTGTCAGCAGTTGATGGCCACGGAATATTTTTTTGTTGATAATATACTGATATTGGTATAGAATCTACTTTGTATAGGTGTGTTCAGAAGTGAGGAATACGATGAAAGGTTATTTGTCTGTCAGAGAAACATCATATAAATGGAATGTATCGGAGCGCCGCGTGAACCAGTATGTCACGGAAGGACGCATACCGGGAGTAGAACGTTTCGGAAGATCATGGGCAATTCCTGAAAATGCAAAGAAACCGGAGGATCCAAGAAAGGCGAAGAAATGAGTGCTGTTGATATGAACATGGTGTATAAAAGTGTGCTGGAAGCAGACCGTGCAGCTGTTGTAATCTGTGATCTTAATCATATGATTATTTATATGAATCCGGCAGCAATCATAAGATATGACAAATGGGGTGGCAAAGATCTTTTGGGTAGGAGTCTTCTTGATTGCCATAATGAGAAGTCACGAGAGATGATCCATAAAGTAGTAGACTGGTTCAAAGCTTCTAAGGACAATAATCTTGTTTATACTTCCTATAACCCGAAGGAAAACAAGGATGTCTACATGGTTGCGCTTCGAGATGAATCAGAAAATCTTATTGCCTATTATGAGAAGCATGAATACCGTGATAAAGAAACAATGAAGATGTATGACATATAAATGATAAGGCTTTAATCAGTTTTATTTCTAAAAATGTTGAAAAGGAATTGATGCGTGATGATAGAACTAAAACCGTTGAAACTTGATGACAGAGATCAATTCATAAAGGACAATCAGGAGGCCTTCAACTATGGTGCGTTAGAAGAATTCGGCATGCGTGATAACCATTTTGAAGAGGATGAGCAGATTATCTCTCGTGAAACAATAGAGAAATCTATTGATGGCGGCGAAGCGTATCGCATCTTGAACGATGGTAAGCCTGTTGGCGGAGTTATTCTAAAAGTTGATGGGGACAAGGGAAATTTGGACATCCTTTTCACTTCACCTAAAGCCCATAGCAAAGGCATTGGTTATGCTGCCTGGTGCGAGGTAGAGAAAATGCACCCTGAAGTAAAGATATGGGAGACAGTGACTCCGTATTTTGAAAAGCGGAATATCCATTTCTATGTGAACAGATGTGGATTTCATATTGTGGAGTTCTTTAACAGTCATCATCCGGATCCGAATGATCCCGATATAGCTGAACAGATAGATGAGCAGTTTCCAGACGGAATGTTCCGTTTTGAGAAGAGGATGACGGAGACTTGATTTATCAAACGGTTAAGTCATAAAGCAAATAATGGGAGGTGTCGCATGAAGGCAGCAGTAACTTATGAAAACGGTGAGGTTTTTCAGCATTTTGGGAGGACCCCTCAGTCACCGGAATGGTAATAGTTGTTCGGTTAGCCTTTTTAAAGCATTTGCGGATAAACTGGGTATATCAGAGGATGAAGCGGCAAAAATCGCACCGCCTCCAAGATCTGAGGGTGGAAAATGCGGAGGCTATTTGGCAGGCAGGAAGATGTTAGAAATGCTAAAGCCGGAAACTGTAGAAGAATTTGAAAAAGCGTTTCCTTGAACAAAACGGTGACAATGTATGTGCCAGCCTGATCATGAAAAGACGTCTGCAAGGAAAAAACTGCAACGACTTAGTGGGCGAAGCGGCAAGCATAATAGAATCATTATTGTGATTGAATTGGATTTTATCTTTAATATAAACGAGTAAAGGGAGAGACAAAGAGGGGGATTGAGTTATGAGAAACGAAAAAGTCTATGAATGGCTGAAGGGCAAGGACTTTGAGAGTCGCCTTACGGAACATTCAGAGACAATAGATACAGTTGAGCACGCAGCACAGCAGATTGGTTGTAGCGAAGCGGAAATTGCAAAGACACTATCATTTATTGTGGATGGCAAGCCGGTTGTTGTTGTTATGGCCGGGGACAGGCGCGTGAACAGTTCCAAGTTTAAGGCATTATTCCATACGAAACCAAGCATGATCCCGAGAGATATGGTTGAAGAGATGACAGGCTTTGTTCCGGGAGGTGTATGCCCTTTTGGAGTGCCGGAAGACATTCCGATATGGCTGGATGTCTCGATGAAGCGGTTTGAGTATGTTCATCCCGCAGGCGGCAATATCTATACATCCGTGAAGCTTACTCCGGAAGAATTGGAGAAGGCTTCGGATGCGATCGGATGGTGTGATGTATGTAAGGGATGGGAAGAGTCATGAAAGCAAACATGAGGGGAGGAAGTAGAGAAGATGATCTATAGATTGCTTTCTCCTTCTTATGATTCTGCGGTTGCAGAACTGGTGAGGAGTAATCTGAAAGCTCATCAGCTTGATATACCGGGGACGGTGTACTTTGATGAAAACCTGAATCATTTGAGTGAGTTTTATAATGCTATGCCGGACAAGAGAATATATTATGTTTTGACGGATGAAGCAGACAATGTTTTGGGCGGAGTC
>JAFRKV010000058.1 GCA_017431515.1 Lachnospiraceae bacterium | reverse complement strand
TGTCACAAAGGCTTTTATCACCGTTATCACTGCCACAAAGCCGCCGATGATTCCGCCCACAATACAGTTGAGTGCCATGACTCCCAGGGAACCGGCTATGCCGTAGTTTCTCGGTATCAGCCACATCCACATCCGTCTGATGCCAAAAGGAAAACCCACGAGGATCCAGAACAGGAAGTAGTCAAAGCCCTCCAGCTTATTGCAGACCGGATAGCAGAACAGCACCATAAAGCTGATTGCCAGTATAGGTATTATGACTCTGAAAACCATTGCTGATACTTTTTCACTCATTGGCTGCTCTCCTCATTTCATCCCGCTCAAAAGTAAGCTCTAATCCTACCTGCTCTTCCAATACTTCCTGCGCACCTATATCTGTCAGTGCCTCTTCTTCTCGCTTTTTCTCCTCAAGCATTTCAAACCATTTATCGCTGTGCATATCATGATTCACAAGCTGGGTGTAAAAGTTGTCTATCGTAGTAGGAGCATTAAACAGTGTCGCTATCATATATTTCTTCATGTTCCTGATCTCGCCAAGGTTTTCTTTTATCTTCCACATCGCATATTCAACATGGCTGGAATTCAATGACAGGAATCTTTTTTTGATAATGCACTGCGGATATTCAGTGCCCCCGATAATCTGACTCTTGCGTTTACCTACAACCTCCTCAACAATTACCTCGAACATTTCTTCATAGCGATGATTGTATTCCGCCTTATATCGTGGGGAATAGTCATAATAATCAATATTTGCTTTGATCTGTTCTATGAGGTCTTCAATCTCATCCTCATCGAATCCCGAGTTATCCACAGGCTCAGCCGTCTCTGTAGTATTACCAGTAATCTGGATAAGATTATGATTAGGCTCAATAATATTTTTTAAATTATTATTAGGATCTATTGGTGCGGTATTTCCCACTTCAAGAACGAGGAAATCCCCATCTCTAGAGATTGGTTTTTCATCATTCAAGACATCGGTTTTTCCTGTTTCAGAAAAAAGTTTTCCACAGTCATCCGTTTTTTCAGAGGACGATATTTCCGACTTCTTGCTGACAAAATTCTTCACGTAGATGATATCCGGTTTGCCCTGTCCTCTGCGTTTTTTCTCGATAAGACCGAAATCTATGAGATTTTTCAAAGTTGACCTCGCCTTATCAGCACTGCAATCGTGAAGGAGCTTCTGTATGGATTCCAGCGTTCTTATGACATAGGTTTTTCCTGCTTCATCAACCCATCCGTTCTCCTTGGATAATGCCACCTGCTCATGCAAGAAACCATACAGGATACATTCTGCAAGACCTAAATCCCAGTAGTCAGGATCCTCAAAAAACACCTTCGGTATCTTCAGAAATCGAAACTGTTCACTCTCTGCACCTGAGTAGTAGTCGTAATCAAACTTTGGCATTTTACACACCTCCGTGCTTCTTACGATATTCAGAAAGGAGTCTCACTATAAGGCTCTCTACTTCGGCATCACTTACATCTGCTGGGAAATACTGCATGATGATCTCGTGTTTGATCACTACATTTCTTTCCTTGATATTTGCCACCGCAAGCAACGCATGAATAGCTTCCTTGGTACACCTTTTTTCCTGTGACAGCTTCTTGATCTGCTGTGCTTGCGAAAGCGATGGAACCACATCATCTTCCTTCATAACTTCAAGCAGGAGAAACTGTTCATTCGGAGTTATATATGATAATTCGACTGCAGGATTGAATTTAATCTTCTTGCTGTCTACCATATCCAAAAGCTCCGGCAGAAGATCGGTAAGCCTGATATATCTCTGAATCTGTTTGTAACTTTCCCCGGTACCTTCCGCAACAACCTCTGTGGATTTCATCCCTTGGAAATTAGGGACAACTTGTCCCTCTTTTTTTGGACGCCCCTTTACTCTGGATACTGCCTGCAATTTCATCTTGAATGCAAATGCTTTTTCACTCGGCAGGATCTCCTCTCTTTGGAGATTAGCGTCCACCATGGCAATCACGGCTTCATCATCTGTCAAATCTCTTACGATGACCGGAACCATCTTCAGTCCGACAATCTCCGCCGCATGTCTGCGCCTGTGACCGGATATCACTTCATATCCGCCCTCGGGTCTGTTACGAACCATGATCGGAACAAGGATTCCGTTCTCACGGACGCTCTCAACAGTCTGTGCCATCTTTTCATCATCCAACACTTTAAAAGGATGATTCTGAAATGGGAAGAGTTCTCCTATCGGAACATCAAGCACCTGTCCGCTCTGTTCCTGATCTATACCAAAGAGAGAATCCAGTCCTTTTAGTTGAACTCTGTCCGGAAGTGTTCTCTTAGCAGCCATACGCCAGCACCTCCTTTGTCAGCTCTTCAAAAGCCTTTGCGACCTTGCCTCTCGGATCATGCTTATATATGCTGATTCCATAGGCGGTACATTCCTTTGCCCTTACGGATTCCGGGATCATCACATCAAAAACCCTGATCTGACTTCCATAGGCATCACGAAGTTTATCTATGATATCCTTTTCGTGATTGGTACGGGTATTAACCTTATTGATAACGATGCCCTCAACATCCAGCTTCCTGTTCAGTTTCCTTTTAGTGGAACCTATCGAGGATAGGAGCTGCTGAAGACCGGCCATCGAAAGATAAGATGCTTCCACCGGGATGATCACGGAATCAGCCGCTGTCAGAACATTGATCGTTACAAGATTAAGGCTGGGTGAACAATCTATCAGAATATAGTCGTATTCGTCCCTCACACTTGAGACGAATGCATCCAGAAGATGCTCCCTGCTCAAAGCATTCATTATCATGTAGTCCATACCGGCAAGTTTTATATTGCACGGCATGATATCCACGCCTTCCTCATTATGAAGGATATACTCCGACGGACTGATCGGATCCTCATTGATCTCGCGCTCTATAAAAGAGGCGAGCGTATTCTCCAGTTCATCAGCATTATCTATACCGAGACTGGATGTCAGATTACCCTGGGGGTCAGCGTCGATAACCAAAACTTTCTTGTTATTCATGGCAAGACCAACGCCGAGATTGCTTGCCAACGCTGTCTTACCCACACCCCCTTTTTGATTGGCTACTGCGATTACCTTTGACATAACCGTTCCTCCTGTTTCTTTTTTTATCTGTTGCCCTGTCTTTTGCGGGCTTCTATTTTTGTCCTCTTGTCAACATCCGAAAAAACTCGGAAGATCTTATTGGTTCCCTTATTCTTTAAGGGCTTGGATTGGCTTGTAACCTGATACACCTTGTCTTTTTCCATGTGCTCCAGGTAGTCTTTCAGCTCGTAGGTCGGTCCCGAAACTCTTACTCTTAACATACTCGTTCATTCCTCCTCTGATTGGGTATAATCTCTGTCTCATTTCGGGAACGGTTATTCTCATAATCGCTCTGCCTGCACCTATCGCTGTACTTGTTTTCATGGCACTTCCTCCTTGTAATATTTTTTGACCATAACAAAAAGGACACTCTCAAAAGATTTCTCTTTTAGAAAGTGTCCTTGATTTTGCAAAATATTCGATTGATTATCCGGTACGCCCTGTAAATCCGTGTTAATCCGTATTCATAGGGTTTGAAAAATGTGTGACTTTTGTGTTACTTTCAAGCCACCGAAGTGCCGCAAACCATTGATTTTACTGAGTTTCTTTAGCTCAAGCTCTTGAGAGTCGGGAACAGCAACACATCCCGGATCGCCGGGCTATCGGTCAGCAGCATCACAAGACGATCGATCCCGTAGCCGATGCCGCCCGTGGGAGGCATGCCGATGGAGAGGGCGTTCAGGAAATCCTCGTCGGTATGGTTCGCTTCCTCGTCACCCGCGGCGAATGCCGCTTCCTGCGCGGCAAAGCGCTCACGCTGATCGATGGGATCATTCAGCTCGGAATAAGCATTGCACATCTCCCAGGTATTGATGAAAAGCTCAAACCGCTCTACCTTGGAGGGATCGTCAGGCCGCTTTTTGGTCAGAGGACTGATGGCAAGGGGATGATCCATGACAAAGGTAGGCTGGATCAGGTTGGGCTCGCAGAACTCCTCAAAGAAGAGGTTCACGATATCGCCCTTGGTGTGGCGCTCTTCATATTCGATATGGCGCTCCTTCGCAAGTGCCTTCGCCGCATCGTCATCCGGCACTTCATCAAAATCAATGCCGGCGTATTTTTTGATGCATTCGTTCATGGTAATCTTTTCAAAGGGCTTGCCGAAGTCCAGTTCGATCTCACCGTAGGTAAATTTCGTGCTGCCGCAGACTTTTTCCGCAAGATGCCGGAACATGGATTCGGTCAGTTCCATCATCCCGTGGTAATCGGTGTAGGCCTGATAAAGCTCCATGAGCGTAAACTCCGGATTGTGGCGGGCATCCACCCCTTCATTCCGGAACACTCTGCCGATCTCATACACCCGCTCCAAACCGCCGACGATCAGGCGCTTTAAGTAAAGCTCCAGAGAGATCCGCAACTTCACGTCCTCATTCAGCGCATTGTAATGGGTATCAAAAGGTCTGGCCGCTGCACCGCCCGCATTGCTGACGAGCATCGGGGTCTCCACTTCCATGAAGCCTCTGCCGTCAAGGAAATTCCGGATCTCCTTGATGATCTGCGAGCGCTTCACAAAGGTAGTCTTCACTTCCGGATTCATGATGAGATCCACGTAGCGCTGCCGATAGCGCATATCCGTGTCGGTCAGACCGTGAAACTTCTCGGGAAGGATCTGCAGGCTTTTGGAAAGAAGCGTCATCTCCGTCGCATGAATGGAGATCTCCCCCGTCATGGTACGGAAAATATAACCTTTTATACCGTAAATATCGCCGATGTCGGATTTTTTGAACTCCGCATAGCTCTCATCTCCAAGGGCATCCTTGGAGGCATATACCTGAATGTCTCCTTTCAGATCCCGGATATTCGCAAACGAAGCCTTTCCCATCACGCGCTTAAAGAGCATACGCCCTGCGACAGAAACATGGATCGGCGATGCATCAAGCAGCGCCCTCCTTGCGTTATAGGCTTCTTTCTTTGCCTGGCGGTATGCGCTGATGATTTCATTGTCCGCATCCTCCGCCGGCTCCGGTGGAAGCGCAGGCTCCTGATAATCCTTCAGGATCTCGGCCTCATGTGCCTCGTAGAGGCTCTTTACCTCATCGGTATGATGCGTTTGATCGTATTTTGTAATGCGAAACGGATCTTTCCCATTTGCCTGTAAATCAGCAAGCTTCTCGCGGCGTACCTTGAGAAGCTGGTTGATATCCTGCTGTTCTGTTTTTTGTTGATTCTCACCCATAAACAAACGTCTCCGGTCTTCCTTAATTGGATCTCTGGATCTTCAGGACTTTGTACTTAAACTCTCCGGTCGGCGTCTCAACGGTCACAACATCCTTTACCTTCGCGCCGATCAAAGCTTTCCCCACCGGGGACTCGTTGCTGATCTTGCCCTTCAGGCTGTCTGCTTCCGTGGATCCGACGATCTTATACTCCATTTCTTCCTTGTATTCCATATCCAGAATACGAACCTTGCAGCCGATGCTGATCTTGTCGATCCCTACCTCGTCCTCAACGACGACTTCGGCATTCTTGAGGATCTTCTCCAGTTCCTCGATCCGGGCCTCGATATCACGCTGCTCGTCTTTTGCAGCATCATACTCTGCATTCTCGGAAAGATCCCCCTGCTCTCTCGCTTCTTTGATCTTCTGAGAAATCTCCTTACGTTTCACTACCTTCAGGTGCTCCAGCTCATCCTCATACTTGCGAAGCCCCTCATAAGTCAGAATGTTCTTTTTTGGTTCCATTTCGCTGATTACCCCTTTTCGTTTCTTCGGCGCTTTTCGCGCCGCTTATAGGTCGCTATTTTACTCCAAAGCGCTTGGATTGTCAAGGAAAACACGGCCTTCCTTCCATGCAAAAAGCAATTCCTCCATTCCTTCGATCGTTTCGACCCGGTTGATGCTCCGTCTCAGTTCTGACGCACCACGGAGGCCGGTTGTATACCATGCGGCGTGCTTTCGCATTTCCCGCATGCCGATCCGCTCTCCTTTAAATGCACAGATCATCTGCGCGTGCCGCAGGATCATTGCGATGACCTCGTCCAGTTCCGGAGCCGGCGGCAGTTCTCCCGTTTCAAAAAAGGTCTGCATCCTTCGAAAGATCCATGGATTTCCCTGTGCGCCCCGTGCGATCATGAAGGCGTCGCATCCGGTCTCTTCTCCCATCCGGATCACATCTTCCGGTGTTTTCAGATCCCCATTGCCGATCACCGGGATCTTCACATGTTCCTTCACTTTTCGGATGATCTCCCAGTCTGCCTTGCCGCTGTAATACTGCTCTCTGGTACGACCGTGGACAGCGACTGCTGCCGCGCCGGATTCCTCCGCGATATGCGCAATCTCCACGGCGTTCACATGTGCTTCATCGAAGCCTTTGCGGATCTTGACCGTCACGGGTTTCTTCGTGGCTTTTGCCATCGCTTCGATCACTTTTCCCGCCAGAAGAGGGTCCTTCATGAGTGCCGAACCTTCGCCGTTGTTCACGATCTTCGGCACCGGACAGCCCATGTTAAGATCCACGATATCAAAGGGTCTCTCCTCGATCCGCCGCACGATCTCGCCCATCAGCGCCGGATCCGACCCGAAAAGCTGGAGCGAAACCGGATGCTCCCGTTCGTCCACGGAGAGCAACAGTTCCGTGTTGCGGTTCGCATAATAGATCCCCTTCGCACTCACCATCTCCATACAAAGAAGTCCCGCGCCCTGCTCTTTGCACAACAAACGAAATGGCAGGTCAGTCACCCCTGCCATCGGTCCAAGGATTAAATTGTTTGCAAGCGTTACGCCGCCGATCTTCCACATGAACCCTTATGTCCTCGTTTCCTGCTGTGTCTGCAGCCAATCTGAAAACTTCGCATACTCATAGCCGCCGAGAAGCCCTTCAAGTTTCCCTCCGTCAAACACCGTATCACCGGATTCAATCTTCTCGGCAATCTCCGGCCACGGCACATATGTCACGCCAACCCCGTAGGCCTGTGCAATAAGGTCTGCCATCTCTTTCAGGCTGTAATCCTCGCCGCCAAAATTGAACACATCATTTTCGCACGCCGGTGTCACGCCCGCAAGATACAAAAGCCCACAGATATCGCCCATGTAGGTCAATGTCCGGCGGACAGATCCGTCACCGTAAAGTGTGATATCCTCCCCCGCCTTCGCTTTTTTCAGCATAAACTCCGCCGTCCCATATGACGATGCACCAGGGATCAGCGTCCCATAAGGCAGGCAGATCCTGACCGTACAGTACCTTACCCCGTATACATTTCGATACATCTCCAAATATCGCTCACACGCCAGCTTATTTGCAGCATAGATCGTTTTCGCTTCTTTTGCGGCGTCCTCCTTCTGAGGACCTTTCTTTCCGCTGTAAACCAGCCGTGTGGACGGAAAGACGATTTTTGCCTGAGATTGCTGCCTGCGATATTCATTCAGCACATTGAGCAGCGCCATCTCGTTGATCTCCACAAATAGCCTCGGATTGTCGAATCCCTCCGCCGTCCCGGTCTTTCCGATAAACATGTAGATCAGATCCACAGAAAGATCAAGCCCCGTAAGGCCGCCATCCTCCAAAGCGGAGATCTGTCTGTACCCGTCCTCGTGATCAACGCTCTGCGGCTGCGCATCATAAAGGAACAGCGAGACCTGCTCCTTGTTTTTTACCGTATGCACGAAGTTGCGCGCGATATAACTGTTCGCGCCAATGACCGCAATCTTCATCCGTCTGCTCCTACATTCCTGCATGCTTGCGGAATTCCTCCACAAGCTCTGCCTGCTTCATAATCTCCCGATAATTCTGCTCGCGCTCTTCCGGACGCTCAATACACTCCGCGAACTGCGATATGGACTTGAAAAAGGTGTCATCCGCGGACAGCGGGATTTCTTTCCTGTTTCCGTCCGTTTCAATCACCGCAGTGGGCGCAAAACCGGCCGGAGCCGTGAAAATACGCCCGGTTGTAAGCATTCCCTTGCTCCCCCATACCTGGAGCTCACATTTGTACTGATTATCCATGCCAAAGGAAACCTGTGCCGTCACGTTTTCCTCATTCACCAGCGTCGCAGACCCGTAAAGATCCACGTCAAATTGATCCGTCCGGTTCGCTGTCGCCGTCTTTACATGCGCACTGTCTCCGAGAAGCCATGTCGCAAGCTTCAGGCAATATCCGCCGGCATCCATAAGTGCGCCACCGCCGAGCGTCCTGTCATAGCGAAAATCCCCGGCCGAACGCATCGGAAAGCCGAAGCTCATGCGATACAGCCGCACTTCCCCGATCTCACCAGATTTGATCAGCTCCTTCAGTTCCTCCATCTGCCGATGAAACACAAACATATAGTTCTCATGCAATGCAAGAGAGCCCTTTTTCGCCTCGGAGATCAAGGTCTCCGTCTCGGAAAGAAACATCGTAAACGGCTTCTCCAGCAACACATGCTTTCCGTTCTGCAACGCCTTATTTGCCCATTGAAAATGAAGCGCAGGCGGAAGCGGGATATAGACGGCATCAATCTCGTCAGAAGATACCATGTCCTCATAAGATTCAAACAGTTTTCCAGGATATTCGGCAAGAAATGCTTCCGCTTTTTCTCTGCGGTGCATACCGACTCCGACATAAGAAAACTCCGGACATTGGAGTAAAGCCGGCATAAACCTGCGTTTTGCGATCTCCGCAGGACAAAGAACTCCGATACGGATCATATTTCCCCTCTCTTTCCCGGTTTCTCTCCCTGATCAGGACAACGGCAACAGCGACAATAGATTGCGCAGCTGGATATTTGCGTAGTTATTGCTCTGGATCAGGAAATTCAATGCGCTGTAATCCATCCAGAAATACCCTTCCGGAAGCGTAGGTAGTGCATCCGGCGCAATTTTTATGATCATATTCCGGTTCTGCTCATGATAAAACCGACCGCCTTCCTCCGAAAGCACCACGTCCACGAGCGTTTCCACAGATTCTTTCTTTGCAGAAATCCGTTCATATAAGAGCTCGACCGGATTTCGAAGATCCGGATGCTCGGTCGCTTCCAGCTGCAGGGTCGGTCCGCATTCAATCTTGTCAAAGGATCCGATCTCAGGGCATGCGCGTACCAGAAACTGCAGATTGCCGTTCTCCTCCTTCGCATACAACACGAATACCGCCTGACCGGACGCCACAAAAAGCGGCTGCGTCCAGTGCCGCACCTCGCGGCCCGAAATCTCGATGTCGAAATACGCCACTTCAAAGGGATACCCCTTCTCACAGCGGACACCGTATTCGTCTACGGTCCAGTCAATCAGCTCAAACAGCGGAATGTCCGTCTTATGGACTTCCTGAAACATCTTATAATCATTCAGATAATGCAGCACCGGCTGCAGGGTTTCCGAAATATCCGTCTCAAATGCGGAATGATAGAGCGGGAGATTTGCAGACATCTCGGACGCGATCTCTTCTTTTTCCGGATCGCTGATCTGACCGGTCACGAAAGAAATGCCGGAAAGCACGGTCCGCGCATCCATATTCACAAGGTTATCCACCTTCATCAGCTCTTTGATCTGCCCCAGCGTCATCCAGCGGAAATTCGGCAGGATCTCAAATTCATCCTCCACAACGATCATGATGTTGCGGTTGCGTTTTTTTAAGAAGCGGGAAGCCTGCTCCGACTGCACCTGATCGTACAGGATCTCATAACGCTCCGAGTGCTCGAACATCTCAAAATACGCCGGCAGCCTGCCGCCATGCGCGCGGGTGAAATTGCTCTTGGTCGCCTGGATCGTCGGAGAGATCTGGACACAATTGACATTGCCCGGCTCCACCTTGGCTTGCATGAGAAAATTCAACACGCCATCGATCTTTCTGACAATGATCCCGAGATACCCGATCTCCGGCTGAAAGATCATCGGCTGCTCTTTGATGAAATGATCGTTCACAAACAGCCGCATGCCTTTGACAGAGAAAAAACTCCGCTTGCGGTTTAAGATCTCGCCGTTGTAATCGTCGTAGAACCAGAAATCACTGTCATAGACACTAGCGCGCTCCACCGAAACATGCGTTGTCGCATTCAGCTCCTTGATCCACTCCAGAAGCTCCTGTGTGGTATGAACGTTCCCTTCGGTATTTTTCCAGGAACGGATGATATCAATGACTCTCTCTTTTTTCATCGGTCGTCTCACTGATCACAAATTGCGGGGTATGATTGATGCACATATAGATCCGGCCCACGTATTCGCCGATCATCCCAAGGGACAGCAATACCAGCCCACCCACGATGAGCAGCACAGACATCAGCGCTGTATAACCCGCCATCATCTGCGGATGGATAAAAAGACGGTCGATCACGGTATAGATCAGCGCCGCAAGACCGATCAGGGAAAACACAATACCCACGCCCGCCGTGATCCGGAGGGGTTTCACGGAAAAGGCGGTAAATCCGTTCATCCAGAGAGAGAGCAGTTTCTTTAAGGTATACCCGGACTCTCCCTCGATCCGCTCGCTATGGCGGATGACGGCGTTTCCGATATTCTTGGTCGTACGGAGCACCAGCCCCCAGATATACGGAAAGCCGTTTTTATACTCACACATCTTGTCAATGATATACTTCCGCGCGATAAAATAACTCGTCATATGGATATTCTTCGGCTTCCCCAGAAGATGCTCCAGCATGTAGTTATTCATCCGCGTCCCGAGTTTACGGAAATCGTTGTCCTTGCGGTCTTCGTATTTCCCGTACACCACGTCGTACTTTCCGGAAAGCATCGCCTCCAGCAAAATGATCGTCTGATCCACAGGCGTCTGTCCGTCATCGTCGATCGTCACGACATAATCACCCTTGCACGCATTGTATCCGGCCATCAGCGCCGCATGCTGGCCGAAGTTCTGCGCAAAGGAAATACCGTGATATCTGGGGTTTTTTTCCGAAAGGGCAGTGATCACTTCCCAGACGTTATCCGGAGAGTGGTCATTGACCATGATCAATTCATAATCATACTCCGGATGCTCTTTCATCAGGGCTTCCACCTGATCCGCCACCTGACTGATCGTGTGCTCCGAGCGATAGCAGGGCACTACAAAAGATAATGTTTCCATAGAACTATTCTATCACACTTTCTCTGATGATTGCGCGGATTTATTTTTTTCATAGATCAGACGCATCCCGTGCAGTGTCAGATCCGGATCATAGACATCGATCATATCCGTCGCCTCAGCGACAAGCCTCCCGAGACCGCCTGTTGCCACCGCTTTGGCATTGGTGAGGCCGGATTCCTCCCGTAAACACCGGATGATATACTCCGTCTGGCCGATCTGCCCGTACATCAAGCCGGCCTGCATGCTCTCGATCGTGTTTTTCGCCATGATACTCTCCGGCGTCCTGATCTCGATCTCCGGAAGCTTCGCGGCATCTTCCCAAAGCGCTTTCGCGGAGATCCGGATCCCCGGCGATGTGATACCGGTCAGGAATGCACCCTTTTCATCGATCAGGTCATAAGTGGTCGCTGTCCCGAAGTCGATGGCGATCACAGGCCCCCCGTACATGCCCAGCGCCCCCACGGCATCCACGATCCGGTCTGCGCCGATCTGTTCCGGATTGCCGGTCACGATCTTGATCCCGGTCTTGATCCCCGGCTCCACAAGGAGCGGCGTAATCCCGAAATACTTGATCACAGCGCTGTTTAAGGAATGCATGACAGCAGGCACCACGGAAGAAATGATCACTGCCTTGATCTCTCCGGTGTGGATCCCGTTATGCTCTGTCAGATCCATCATCAGAATCCCGTATTCATCGGAAGTGCGGGCCTGCTTCGTGACGATCCTGAAATTTGCCCTCAGGTGCTTCCCCTCAAAAACACCTACAGTGATATTGGTATTGCCGACATCAATGGTCATTAACATGGAGCAGAATCCTCCTCCCCCAGAAAAAACACCTTGTAATAGGTTTCCAGCGCTTCAAACAATTCTTTTTTATCATTTTGAAACTGCTTGATCTTCAGGACGCTTCCGATCTCATCGTACAGGAGATCTCCCTCCTCCGCATCAGTTTCGATGGTCAGCTGCCCCTCCTCCGTAAACGAAAGCCGGATCGTGCCGCCGACGTCCTCCGTAAACAGTACGCATAGGATCTGCAGATCCTGTTTGACGCCCTCCGGCAGTCCGTTAAAATCCTCATTCAGATAAAACTTTTTGGTATAGGCGCTTGCACCGCACAGTACCACCTGATCCTCATACATAACCGTAAACTCCGCGCACCGACACTTCTCCGGTGCTGATCTCGATCAACTCTCCTGCCTTATTTTTGACCAAAAGCGCTCCTTTTTCATTGATCCCCAGCGCGCTCCCTTTCCAGGCGCCGTCAGGATCCAGCACTTCGACCTCGCGCTCCCGGTTGATCAGCAGCTGATTGTAGGCTTCCCGCACTTCACGCAGATCGTGATACCGTAAAAAGGACTCATAGAGGGGTTCAAACGCCGACCAAACGCTCCGGATCAGCGCATCTTTTCGGATCTGCCGCCCGGTCTCCAAAAAAAGCGAAGTGGCAACCTCTTTCAGTTCCTCCGGAAAGTCCCTGTTGCCGCAGTTGATCCCGATCCCGATCACAACATGGCGGACCCTGCGCTCCTCCATGCTCATCTCGGTCAGGATCCCGCAGACTTTTTTCCCATGGATGATGATGTCATTCGGCCACTTGATCCCGCAGCCGATCCCGGCGATTTCCCCAATCCCCTGCTGTACCGCAAGAGCCGCAAGCAGTGTCAGGCAGGATACCTGATCCG
Organism: Lachnospiraceae bacterium; assembly: GCA_017431515.1. Taxonomy (GTDB): domain Bacteria; phylum Bacillota; class Clostridia; order Lachnospirales; family Lachnospiraceae; genus RUG12461. Next base: position 1,503 of record JAFRKV010000058.1, on the reverse strand, counting down.
CAGGCGCTTCCGGCCGCAGAATCACCGACATAAAGATGCCCTCACCCTGCGGGGAGGAAAAACTTCTGCCAAGCCTTCCCCGTCCCGCTGTCTGGCACTCTGCCACCACCAGCGTGCCGTCCGATGCGCCCTCCTCCGCCAATCGTTTTGCCTGCAGATTGGTGGAGTCCGTTTCGTCAAAACGAACCGTCTCTGCGCCGATCCACCCTGCCGGGTGTGCATCGGAAACGATCCGCGCCGTTTCCCGTTCTGTTTTGAGATCCTCCGGATTCCTCATGGCAGGATGCATCCCTTTCAGGACAGCGTCGCGTACATCACCGCTTTGATGGTATGCATCCGGTTTTCCGCCTCATCAAAGACGATGGACTGCGATCCTTCAAAGACCTCATTTGTCACTTCCAGCTCGGTAAGTCCGAATTTTTCGCAGACCTCTCTCCCGATCTCGGTGTTCTGATCGTGATAGGACGGCAGGCAGTGCATAAAGAGCGCGTCCGGCCCGGCATTCTCCATCACCTTCTGATTCACCTGATACGGAAGGAGCTTTTCGATCCGTTCTTTCCAGGCTTCCTCCGGCTCTCCCATGGACACCCAGATATCGGTATAGATGATATCCGCGTCTTTCGTGCTTTTCTCCACATTCTCCGAAAGCGTGATCCTGCCGCCGTTTTCCGCCGCAATCTTTTCACAGATGCCCACCAGCTCCGGATCCGGGAAATAATCCTTGTGCGTGCAGGCCGTGAAGTCCATCCCCAGCTTGCTGCAGGTCACCATCAGGGAATTCCCCATATTATAGCGGGCGTCGCCCATGTAAACCAGCTTGATGCCGGAAAGCATTCCCTTATGCTCCCGGATGGTCAGAAGATCCGCCAGCATCTGCGTCGGATGGAATTCATTCGTCAGTCCGTTCCACACCGGAACACCGGCATATTTCGCCAGCTCCTCCACAATCTTCTGTCCGTATCCGCGGTATTCAATCCCGTCATACATCCGACCCAGTACGCGCGCCGTGTCGGCAATGCTTTCCTTCTTCCCGATCTGGGAAGCGGACGGATCGAGATAAGTCACCCGCATGCCGAGGTCGTACGCCGCCACTTCAAAGGAGCATCGCGTTCTGGTGCTGGTCTTTTCAAAGATCAGCGCGATATTTTTGCCGCGCAGCTCGTCGTGCGCAATCCCCTTCTTTTTCTTTTCCTTCAGCTCCGCTGCCAGATCCACCAGATAAAGGATCTCCTCCGGCGAATAGTCCAGCAGTTTTAAAAAATGTCTTCCATGCAGATTCATGGCGGTTCCTCCTGTTTCACTTCATGCCATCTATATTACCCCAAATCGTCGGAAGCCGCAAGGAAAAGGGGGTTGCCTGTGCAATCGAGTAGGAGGCGGTCAATGACCGCCGACCTCTCACACCACCGTACGTACCGTTCGGTATACGGCGGTTCAATCAACTTAACAAGTAACACACCTTACGGTGTAGTAGTCCAGCATAGAGATTAGTCCAAAGTCGGC
>JAFRKV010000008.1 GCA_017431515.1 Lachnospiraceae bacterium | reverse complement strand
TGATGAATACCGGCCTGGATCAGGTGTTCAACCCCACGCTGCGGGATTAAGGAGGATGCTATGGGAAAAGTCATATTAGAAGTTCATGATCTTAAAACAAAATATGTCACCCGTTTTCGCGAGGACGTGTACGCCGTGGACGGCGTGTCCTTCAAGATCGAGGAGGGAAAGTCCCTGGGCGTGGCAGGAGAATCGGGATGCGGCAAGTCCACGCTGGCTCTGAGTATGATGGGATATTATTTCCCGCCGCTGCATTATATCAGCGGAGACATCATTATTGACGGCAAGAATATTTCCGGCCTCGATCCGGATGTCGTCCGGAAGACCATTCTCGGTACGGAGATCGCCTATATTCCGCAGGCAGCTATGAATGCGCTCAACCCTACCCAGAAGATCATCCGCTTTGTAGAGGATGTAATCCGTGCCCACGATCCCAAGGCAGATAAGAAAGAGATCCGGGAACGGGCACAGACCCGTTTTGCGGAGCTGGGACTGCCCAAAGAGGTGCTGGACAAGCATGCTGTAGAACTCTCCGGCGGTATGAAGCAGCGTACGGTCATCGCGGTGTCTACCATCCTTTCCCCCAAAGTGCTGATCGCGGATGAACCATCCAGCGCACTGGATGTGACCAGCCAGAAAATGGTCATCAAGATGATGCGGGAATTGATGGAGAAGGGCTATATCAAGTCCATGCTCTTTATTACCCATGAGCTGCCGCTTCTGTACAACGTGACCGACGATATCATGGTCATGTACGCAGGTCAGATCGTGGAGCGAGGTTCGGCAAGGGAGATGGTCTTTGACCCGATCCATCCCTATTCGCACGGCCTGATGGGCTCGATCCTGGTACCGGAAGAAGGGACGAGAGGGACAACCCTCACCGCTATTCCGGGCACTCCTCCGAACCTGAAAAAACCGCCTCAGGGCTGCCGTTTTGCCGAGCGCTGCCGCTATGCCACGGATGAATGCCGTTATCACAGCGTACCGGAAAAGCAATTCGACGAGGGGCGCGGCTACTGCTGCCGACTGAGTGTAGACCAACTGCGGGAGGCGTACAAAAATGAGTGAAACGAGAGAACGCAAAGATTATACAAACAGCCCGCTCTGTCTCTCCGGACGGGGCGTTACCAAAATCTTCGGGCTGGGAGATAAAAAGACCGTTGCAGTGGATCATGTGGATTTTGATTTCCATGAGGGTGAGTTTGTTTCCATCGTAGGAGAATCCGGAAGCGGCAAGACCACGCTTTCTAAAATGCTGCTGGGCCTTATCAACACCTCTGAAGGCGAGATCCTGTTTCAGGGCAAACCGCGGAATATTTCCAGCGGGCGGAAGAAACGGGAATACTGGAAGGGGATCCAGGCTATTTTCCAGGATCCTTTCTCTTCCTTCAACGTCTTTCATAAGATCGACAGTGTACTTCTTGACTGCATCAATATGCGCGGCGGCCGTATGCTGAGCCATGAGAAAAAAGTTGAGATGATGACGGAAGCCTGCAGTTTTGTGAATCTGAAATTTGCCGAATTGACCAATAAGTATCCCTTCGAACTTTCCGGCGGACAGATGCAGCGTCTGATGATCGCACGTATTTTCCTGCTGAAACCCAGGATCCTGCTGGCGGATGAGCCGACCAGTATGGTGGACGCCTGCTCCCGTGCCACGATCCTGGATATGCTGTTGGATCTGCGGGATGAAACGGGTATGACCATTATCTTCATTACCCATGATATCGGTCTTGCTTATTATATTTCAGATACGGTCTATATCATGGAGCATGGCCGTTTTGTGGAATCCGGAAAGGCGGATGAAGTCATTCTTAATCCGCAGGCGGCTTACACTAAGCGCCTGATCAGCGATGTTCCCAAGATCCACGAAGAGTGGGATCTTTCCACCGTGGAACTGAAAGCAGAATGATCAGGATGTTTCGCAGCTATTGAAACTCATCCGGGGATTGTGCCGCGAAGACGGCTCTCCCCGGATATTA
>JAFRKV010000057.1 GCA_017431515.1 Lachnospiraceae bacterium | reverse complement strand
GATGGTCGCCCTGCTTGCTTATCTTGATCTTAAAGGCAATGCCGTACAGAAGCCCAATGGCCTGCTTGTAAGCGCCGTCTTCTGAGTTGGGATCCCCTTGGCCACGAACGCCTATAAAGTACATGCTTGGCACGGTTACGATGGACGGCGTGTTTTTCGGCAGATAGAACTCTTTGTATTCTTTCTTGAAATCAAAAGCCATTACATTTACTTTCCTTTCACAGATTCCGATTGAACTGCGAGACATACATCACTTTATCAGATTCTTTCCCATCAGATATTCCGTGATCCCGGGACGGTACAGATTCGGAATCTCCCCAACCTGCCGGTAGCCGTTTCTTTCGTAGAACCGCTTTGCGTCCGGATTATAATCCGCGACCACAAGGAAAAGCTTGTCCGCCGTTTCAGACGCGATACTCTCGGAATGATCCAGCAGAGCCTTACCGATACCCCTGCCTCTGTACTCCTCCTTAATGGCGATCAGGTGCAGGTAGGGGAAACTGTGAAACGCCCCCTTTGGGATGATGTATGTGAATCCGACGCATTCTTCTCCTATGAGCGCGACATACAGATTCCCCCGGCGGATCCCTTCAAGGATCGCGTTTTCCGCGCTGCCCGGGGAAGAAAAGTATTTTTCACCAAGTACCGAGCGGCACAGCGCGTCCTTGCAATCCTTCAGATGCTGCTCGTTTCCTTCTGCAAATGCTATTATCCGCATCTTTTTCCTCTTGGCGTCAGCGGTCCATTGAATTGTTATACTGACGGCCGCAGCCGCTGCATACGCCTGTGTGGACACAGAGGACGCCTCCGCAGGCGGGACAGGTCCACTGCCTCAGCTCGCGCTCCAGAAAAGCATCCATACCCGCTTCCCGGATGCTCCGCAGATTCTCCAGCGGGGATTCGCGGAGCGGGTACTTCGATCCGTACCGGGTCTCCTTTTCCATGACGTCAGCACAGGGAAAATCCGGGCACTCATCACAGAACGAATATCCGTTTGCCTTCCTCTTTTCACACAGGATGATGCCGCATCCCGACGAACAGAACTCGGGTTTGTTGTCATTTGGGCCGCGGCATCCGGCACAGGGGCCGGTCTCGGCCAGCGCACGCTTGCAAATACTGCAGTCCAGCCCGCACGGGGCGATCATATTCGCGTCGAACATTCCTTTCAGACCTCCTCACTTGTCCGGAACGGTTTATCGGCAATACATGATCTCACAGTCACCACTGTCGGTGAAGCGCTCGATCTCATATTTCAATCTGCCTTCCTGATAAATCTTTTCATAGATCTCCCCAAGGTCCGCTGTCTTTCCCCGAACCGTAACCCAACCTGTATCCGGCAATTCCACGGCCCGGTCCGCTCCGTCGATCTCCCCGTCGATCAGGCCAATGGCATACTCAATGGATCGTTCCGTCCAGCCATATCCGAGTCCCTGCAGGTTTACCCGGCCATACTTCGCCGCAAGCTCATCCCAGAACGCGCCGATCGTTTCAAACTGGTGATCGTTTTCTGTGGAAAAAGTCCTGCCAATCCCCTTAAACAGCATCGTTATTTCCTTTCTGCGGTTCTATTGTT
>JAFRKV010000056.1 GCA_017431515.1 Lachnospiraceae bacterium | reverse complement strand
GTCCGCCGATGTTGTAGGTCTCAAAGAGTCTTCCCTGCTCCTGCACCATGTCGATGCCCTTGGCGTGGTCATCCACATAAAGCCAGTCGCGGATATTCATGCCGTCTCCGTATACCGGAAGCTCTTTTCCGTGAAGTGCGTTGTGGATCAGCAGCGGACTCAGCTTCTCCGGGAACTGGTAGGGGCCGTAATTATTGGAGGTATTGGTGATATTCGCCGGGAATTTGTAGGTATCCATATAGGACTTCACCAGCAGATCCGAACTCGCCTTGCTGGCGGAATAGGGGCTGTGGGGCTGATAGGGCGTGGTCTCATAAAAATAACTCTTGCCATCGTCCGGCAGCGATCCGTAAACCTCATCCGTGGAAACATGGAGGAATTTCTTGCCCTCTTTATAAGTGCCGTCCGGCAGCTCCCATGCTGCTTTCGCGCAATTCAGCATCACAGCGGTCCCGATCACGTTGGTATGGACAAACACCTCCGGATTCTTGATGGAGCGGTCCACGTGGCTCTCCGCCGCAAAATGAACGACACGGTCAATGTCGTTTTCCGCAAAGATCTTTTCGATGGCCGCTTTATCCGTGATATCCGCGCGGATGAAGGTGTAATTATCCTTGCCTTCCAGATCCTTTAAGTTCTCCAGATTGCCGGCATACGTCAGCGCGTCCACGTTGATGATGCGGATCTCATCCCCATACTTCCGAAACATGTAGTGGATGTAATTGGAACCGATGAACCCGGCTCCTCCGGTTACCAGATAAGTTCTCATGAGTTGTCCCTCCTGTCTTGTACCTAGCGGGTTCTGACAGACCCCACACACTTTCGGAATTATACCATAAACCGCCGTTATTGGCAAACCGCATGGAGTTCGATCTCACCGCTGTCCTGCGGTGTCGTCAGAACGAGCACATTCCCGTTTCGAAGCCCCTGCTTCGTGACATCCTGTCCGTTCATGGTGATCTTCATGTTTTTCCCCAGCACCGGCACGCTGATCTCGGCTGTCTGCTCCTTCGGCTTCTTCAGGAGCAGGTCATACCGCTCCCTGGTCTTTTTGATCTCTGCGGTGATCTCACCGGAGCGGGTAGGCACTGTGCAGGAAATCTCTGACATGCTTCCCATCTGGGGCCGCACCTGAAACCGCTCCCATCCGGGCGCAAGGGGCGAAAGGCCGGCAAAATCCCGGGAGAGCAGCACCAAGGGGCCGCCGCTCCAGGCATGGTTATGGGATCCCTCGTCATAATTCCAGTACTCCCACAGCGTGCTGGTCCGTTTCCCGTTTTTACCCGTGATCATGACGCCGTACTGCTTTTTCATCCGCATTTCCGCCAGGTCCGTACGGCCCATCTTCATGAGCGCGCTTTCCACATAATACTCCAGCAGAGGGGTCGCATTATAAGAGAGTTCAAACACCTTCGCCATGGTGTCGTACTGCGATTCATCCGCGAAATCAGCCAGCACGGCCAGCGCATTGGCCCGTTCATCCGGCTGCGACACCTCCCCCGTGATGTAAAACTCCCCGTTCCAGAAGGCCTGAAAACCCTCCTTGATCACAGCATACCGGTCATCGTAAAGCTGGCAGTCCTCTTCCCTGCCGATCTCCTTTGCGATCTTTGACATATTACGCATCGCCATGCCGTACCAGGCGTTTTCGATCGGGACGGTATCCGTATTTCCCGTGGAATCCGCCCATTTCCACCCTCTGGAGGGCATGAAGTACACGTGTTTATCCGGACCGATCTCCCAATTCGAAAGATAGGCCTTCGTCGGTTCATAGATCTCTTCCAGCAGAGCGAGATCACCGCTGTACAGATAGTAGTCCCAATAGGCGTTGAAGCCCATCAGCATCTGGATCGGCAGCTCCGTTCGTTCTCCCCAGACCGGGACAAATGTACTGTAAGACCCGTCCTCTCCGGGCCAGCCAAACTCGGTGCGCAGTCCCGTGCGGTACATCTGCTCCTTATTTGCGCCCAGACAATAAGCTGCTTCCTGCATCTCCATCGCCATATCCGCAAACCATTGGGCTCTTTCTCTGGTGGGGCAGTCCATGTAGGTGTCATGCATGCAGACATAAAGCGTGCGGCGCGCTTTTTCCCAAAGCTTGTTGCAATAGAGATCATCGGAAGAGAAGCTCCCCGCAAATGAAGTGTCATAGCCCACTTCCCGGTAGTCCAGCGAACGCACCGTCACCCCTGCGGGAATCTCATAATACACCCTCTCCCCGTTCATCCAGGAAAGGCATTCAAATTCCTGTTCGCCTTCCCGCGTGACGTACACGGCTCTGACGGAATTGCCGTTGGGATCCGCATAGGTGTCCGTTTTGATCACGATCAGCCGTCCCGCTTCATCGGAATTGACCGTCAGACGCGGGAGCAGCTGCGCATTATACGGCGCCTTCATCTCGATGGTCTCTTTTTCCGCCGTAACGGTGTAGTCCCGGTATTCTTCGCCGTTCTCATATTCTTTGATCCCGAAATCTTTGATCATCGGAATCTGTCTGGGAACCATTTCCCCGTAGGGCGCATCACCCGCCCTCGCATAACCGATCGCGCTCCCCCAGAGCCTGTCGTCATAGGAGCCTTCTGTCCAGGGATCAAAATCCGCATTATACCAGACATCCTTCTCCGGCAGACGGCTGTTTGCCTCATTGTAGATCGTCACAAAATTCACTGCGGGACTGACCTTCCAGCTCTCATCGGATACCACGGCAGTTCTTCCCGCATCCATCTGGAAATACATGCCGGCGCGGCCTGTGGACACATAGGACGAGTTATCAGACGGCCCCCAGTACCATACCAGCATGGAAATCGTGTTTTCACCAGGCTTTAAGTAACTGCCGAGGTCCACCGCATCATAATAGATGGTGCCGCCCCGGATGCCACGCTTTTCCCCGCCTTCCCGCACGACCGGCTCGCCGTTGACGTAGAGCCAGTATCTGGAATCCACCGAGATATAGGCGATCGCAGGCTGCGTCAATGGCTCCTCCGGCAGGGTCACTTTTTTCCGGAACCGCATCCAGCTGTTGGAGTCATTGCTCTCATTCCAGATCCATTTCCCCTTCCAGGAGGAAGGCGCGTCCGGAATCACGTATTCCGCTGCAGTCTCCATCCCGGCCGTCTTTTCCGTCATTTCGGCAGCAGGCTCCATTTCGCCGGGGCCGGGCTCTCTCCCGAAAACAGCCTCTCTTCCGGTAACAAAAGAGCTCCCGCAGCCCAGCAGGAGCACCCCCGTCAATAAACCGCCCATGATCTTGCGCAGCACTTTTCTCATGGCTTTGTTTTTTCCTCCAGTTCATTTTTCAACAGCGCCAGATCCTGCGTCATCTGCTTCACCTGCTCGTTCAGCTTGCTGACCTTGGCGGACAGTCCGAAGATGATGACGATCGCAAGCAGGAATCCTAAGAAAAACAGCATATTCACCGGCAGCGCAAACCCGAGAAGCTTCGAAATCCCCTCCAGCAATGCCGGGAAAATGTCCAGAATCAGGAGTAAAATGCAGACCACCAGCCAGACCAGCGCATGACGGATGTCAATGACGCGCCGTTTGATCGCCGTGCATACATAGAGAAAGGCCAGCGCCATAATGATTCCGATAAATACTCTCATCCGTAGATCCATACTGCCTGCTCCTTATCGTTTCCCTGCCATCAGCACCGCAAGGGAGACCTTGACCATGTAATAGATTGATTTCCGGGGCGAGATGGAAGAGACCCCTGCCGACCGTTCATTCATCTCCACCGGCATTTCGCGCACCTTTTTCCCTGCCTTCAGAATGGAGGTCACGCTCTCCGGCTCCGGATAATCCCTGGGATAGTCGTTGGCGTAAATGTCGATCACATCGCGATTGCAGATGCGCATCCCGGAGGTGGGATCCGTGATCGTCTGCCCGGTCACCCGCCGGATCAGCCAGGAAAAATACCGGATCCCCAGCCGCCGCAATCCGGACGACTGAAACCCTTTTTTCTCGATATAGCGGGATCCGATCACCATATCCAGCTCTTCGTTGACAAGCTTTTGGACCATGGCATCAAGAAACTTGGCATTGTGCTGCCCGTCCCCGTCAAACTGCACCGCGATATCATAATCATGCGTTTTGGCATACTGATAGCCGGTCTGCACGCCGCCGCCGATCCCGAGATTCACGGGAAGGTTCACCACGTGGAGATTGTTTTCCTCGCAGATCCTCTGGGTATCATCGGTGGAGCAGTCATTGATGATAATGTAGTCAAAGTCCGGCGCGTTCTGCTTCAGATCGTTGACGGTTTTCAGGATGCTCCCCTGCTCATTGTAGGCGGGGATGATGGCTAGTTTTTTCATACGAAACTCATTACTGATGTACAAACAGTTTCAGATAGACATTTGCTGCAAAGTTACGGAATTTGCGGATTCTGACGGATTTTTTGAACTCGGCTTCCGTCAGGTTTACAGCGGCGCCGTGCTTTCTCAGCAGCATCTCATGCTCCTTCACGTACGTCTCTGTCTTGTCTCCGGCGATGACTTCGCCAGTATTGCTGTCATTGCGCACGCGAAAATAGTTCAGCGGCTCATGGATGATGAACAGATCTCCGTGACACGCAAGGCGGACAAACCATTCATAATCCAGAATATAAACAAAATCCGTATCAAAGCCGCCGTACTCCTCGAAAGCGCTGCGCCGGACAGTATTGGCCAGCGGCGCACCGAAATAATCCTGCGAGAAAAATCCCGCTCTGACCACGGTCTTGCCGTCCACGAGCCCCGTCGCTTTGGGGTAGCGCTTGTACCACCCCTTCGGTTTGCCGTTCAGATCAAACAGTCTGGTGTCGCTTTCCGCAAACAGCGCTGTGGGATTGTCAAGAAGGGCCTGCACTTCCTTTTCCAGCGCCCGGGGCGCCAGCACGTCATCCGCACAGAGGAGCTTGATAAACTCTCCCTTGCAGTTGGACAGGCAGTTGTTCCAATTCCCGCTCATGCCGAGATTCCGCTCGTTCCTGATGAGACGGATCCTGGCATCTGCGATCCCTTCAATCACAGCCACTGTATCATCGCTGCTCTTGTCGTCACAGATCACAATCTCCAGATTTTCATAGGTCTGTTTGCGCACGGAATCAATCGTTTCCGTGATATAGGCCCCGTTATTGTAGGCGGGGATACAGACACTGACGAGGGGCTTTTCGCTCATACCAGACCTTTCATGTAGACTTCGATCGCATCATGCCAGTCTGCCATCCGGTAATCGCTCGTCAGCTTCAGCATATAGTTCTCCAGAATCGAAAATGCCGGACGGTCTGCCGATGCGGGGTTCAATTCCTTATATTGCGCGCTCGTCAGGTGATTGACTTTTGTCTTCCTGCCCGCCAGACGCATGATCTCTTCCGTAAATTCCGCCCAGTTCGTCTGTCCCTCGCAGGTGGCATGAAACAGACCGTAATTGTCCGTCGGCTCCAGAAAATGAATCATTTTCGCAAGCTCGGAAGCGGACGTGGGCGAACCGAACTGATCCGCCACCACCGACAGCTCCTCATGGGTTTCGGAAAGAGAGAGCATGGTTTTCACAAAGTTCTTGCCGTCTCCGTAGAGCCACGCCGTACGGAGCATGAAATAGCGCTGCGCGAACTGCTCCACAAAACGCTCCCCTTCATACTTTGTCTTGCCGTATGCGCTGATCGGGCCCGGCGCATCAAACTCGGTCAGGGGATTCGGGTTCGTCCCCGGAAACACATAATCCGTGGATACATGGACCAGCTTCGCGCCGGTCTCGGTTGCTGCGATGGCAAGGTTCCGCGGTCCGATCGCATTGACCTTATAGGCAAAATCCCAGTCTTTTTCGCATCCGTCCACGTTGGTGGCCGCTGCGCAGTTGATGATCACATCCGGCTTCGTTTCACGCACCAGACCGACGGTTTCCGCGACGTTTGTGATATCGAGCTTCGTGATGCCCTCGGCGTCGATCACGTCGGTGTTGATGAAATCGGCTTCTCCTTCATATTCTTTTCGGATTGCTCTGCCCAGTTGCCCGTTGCAGCCGGTTACCAGAATCTTTTTCATAAATCTTCTCCTTTTCTATCGTATTTTTCATACTCAGGTCAAAAGTGCCATTTTGAATCCAGCACTGTACTTATGCAAGCGTCGAGAGGCTTGTAAGAATATTATAAACAACAACCACACTGATGCCTAGTTGTAAATAGGCGATCTTTCCGTCGATGTTTTCCTTGATCGTGAAAAAGTTGCCGCGGAAGATGAAGATCAGCGGCAGCAGCAACGGCGTAAAATACCGGCCCTGCAGGCCCCGCACCGTGGTATTTCCCACCGGCGTCCACGAGATCAGCATGGACGCGCAGGTCATGAGGAACATAAGCAAAAATACGGTTCCGAAGGCGATCCGCTGTTTCCTTGTGATATAACTCTTTTCGCCGCGCACCGTGGTAATGCCGAAAAACAGCAGCACATACTGGAAATACACCCACGCCGGATTGATCTCGATCAGCATCCAGGAAAGGCTTCCCGAGATCATGCCCTTGATGAGGAAATCCGCATACACCAGGATCGTATTCACCCCGAGGTACAGCGTATGCAAAGGATGCAGCACGATATCCGAAATGGAATAAGGGCTCAGAGTCTCCGTATAGGTCTGGGTCGCGGTCTTCGGCGCGATCACATGCAGCACCTGCAGCAGGTAACCCAGCGTATTCACCGCAAACCCCGCCAGGATCACGATCACAAGGATGGTTCTCGCAATGCGCATTTTCTTTTGATCCCCGAACTGCTCCGCCGGAATCAGGAACACGCAAAGGCAGAAGGGCACATACACGCCGCCTTTACAGGAGGCCAGCAGAAAAGCCGTAACCGCCAGGAAGACCAGTTCTTTCCAGCGAATCGGCATCTGATAAAACAGGATCCTGATCAGTCCGCAGAAAAACAGAACCGCCATCTCGATCGGCAGGGCGTCATAGGAGAAGGAACAGCACTGCTGCAGCACCATGGGGCAGGTCGCCAGCACAAACACCGCGCCTTTTCCTACCGGAATGATCCTGATCGCCGCGTAAAACACCAGCAAATACAAAAGGAACGCAAAAAATCTGCCGAGGTACAGCGTAGTAATGCCGTTCAATCCAAGCAGCCGCCCCAGTGTCACTCCCAGGGTCGTCGCCGCGTAAAGCGTCCAGTTATCGGACTCCTTCGTCCCCTCCAGCATCACAAGCTCCGTAGAAGACGGTCTGCGGAAAAGATTCCAGTGAAGGTAAGCAAATTCCTTATTATCCGCCGTCATCTGGAGCTTGGAAAGCGCGTCCAGATCCGTGGCTCTTACATAGATCCGCTCGTCCTGCGGGCGTCCGGAGAGGTTTTCCGGTTCCTCGATCCCCAGCAGCTCGTTGGAATAATAGTAGGACGTCGTAATATGCACCAGCTCGTCCGGCACGGAAACCGGCGGCAGCAGAAACTGATACAGCATCGCCAGCACGATCCCCGCCGGGATAAAAACGCGATGCAGCGGCGCTTCCAGCACAAAGATCATAAAGTAGCAGATCAACAGCAGCAGATAAAGGAGCGTCGCAAAAAAGGCGAAATAAAAGCCCCAGAAATTGTAATGGTAGCAATACCCCCGCATCAAAACAGAAATCTGCGGATCGGCAGCGCCGGTAATCTCAGCTTTCGGATCCGACCCGCCGGGATGATAAGGATTTGCAAGAATCGACACCCGCGCGCCTTTTGACAGTTCTTCCACTGTCAACACCATCGTGAGATGCCGACCCTCCATGTTTTCATAGATCGTCGGCATGCCGACCACGGCATAGGCGATATCCTCGGCCGCGGGAAGATTCTTCTCCATATTTTCGATGACGGAAACATCCTGATCGGCTTCCCCGAGCAGTTCTCCGGTATCCGTATCGAAAAGCGCCAGATGGATATTTCCTTCGTTGTCATCCGTGTCCGAATACAACATCGGCCCGGCCGCAATCATCTGATTATTGGGGTAGGTAAAATCCTGCGTGATGGTCTCTCCCGCGGCCAGCGGATAACGATCCGTCTCCTCCGTCTCTTCGATGGGATCCACCGTATACACGTCATGCTTGCGCGGCTCAATCTCATTCACATAGCAGACGCCGCAGCCGATGGCAAAACAGACCGTCATGATCACAAGATGGACCAGATTGCGCCGTTTGAAATTCATCCTGATCTTTTGAAACAGATTTTTCAAGCTGACGCCCTCATCCGAACAACCGGTTCAGCGCGGAAAAGACCGCACGGATGGTTGCCCGTGTGATATTGGAGGAAAGCCCCACGCCGTAGGTGATGTTTCCGGTCTTGTTGTTCTTCATCTCGATATAGGCCACCGCTTTTGCATGGGATCCTTCGGAAAGCGCATGCTCCCAGTAATTCTGGATCGTCACGTCAATATCCTTGATCTGGCTGACGACCGCGCGCTTCACCGCGTCGATGGGTCCGTTGCCGTCCGCTTCCGCCAGATATTCCTCGTCCCGATACCTGAACCGCAGCACCGCATCCACCAGGTCCTCCTGTTCCTCGCTCTCGGTGATCCTGGCTTTGACAAATTCAAAGGGGGATTTCAGATCCAGATACTCCTCCCGGAAATGGTCCATGATGACTGAAGGCGCGATCTCTCCGCGTTCCTCTGAAAGTTTCTGGATCACATCCGCAAACTCCCGCTGCATCTCCTTCGGCAGGCGGTAACCATACATGGATTCCAGCACAAACGCGACACCGCCCTTGCCGGACTGGCTGTTGATGCGGACGATACCCTCGTATTTCCGGCCGATATCCGTCGGATCGATGGGAAGATAAGGCACCTCCCAGAATCCGTCATCCTTTGCCTCCATGGACTTGATGCCTTTGTTGATGGCATCCTGATGGGAGCCGGAAAATGCGGTAAAGACAAGCTTTCCTGCATAGGGATGCCGCGGGTCCACCTTCATCTTGCAGCAGCGTTCAAAGGTCTCGATGATCTCACCCATATCGGAAAGATTGAGTTTCGGGTTGATCCCCTGGGTAAACATATTCAGCGCGATATTCACGATATCCACGTTTCCGGTGCGTTCGCCGTTTCCAAGCAGCGTTCCTTCGACGCGATCCGCGCCCGCAAGCAGTGCAAGCTCCGTCGCGGCCACTCCGCAGCCTCTGTCATTGTGGGGATGCACGGAAAGGATCACTTTTTCCCGCTCCTTGAAATGATGGCTCATCCATTCGATCTGATCCGCATAAACATTGGGCGTCGTCATCTCCACCGTGGAAGGCAGGTTCATGATGATCTTGTCTCCTGCCGCATAGTTCCACTCTTCCTGTACTGCGGTACAGACTTCCAGCGCAAAATCAAGCTCCGTCCCGGTGAAGCTCTCCGGAGAGTATTCCAGCGTCAGATTCCCGTCATAACGGGAGAGCCGGTCCTTCACCATCCGCGTGCCGTCCACCGCGATCTGTTTGATCGCTTCACGGTCCATATGGAACACTGCTTCCCGCTGCAGGGTCGAGGTGGAATTGTAGATATGGAAGATGACGTTCGGAATACCCTGAATCGCTTCAAACGTCCGGTCGATCAGATGTTCCCGGCACTGGGAAAGCACCTGCACGGTCACATCCTCCGGGATCATGTCCTCCTCCACCAATCGGCGCAGAAAATCATATTCGATCTGGGAAGCCGCGGGGAAACCGATCTCAATCTCTTTGAAGCCGAGCTTCAGAAGAAGCTGAAACATCTCCATCTTCTCTTCCACATTCATGGGCTCCACCAGCGCCTGGTTACCATCCCTGAGATCCACGCTGCACCAGATCGGTGCGCCCATGATCTCTTTATCGGGCCATTCCCGTTCCGGATAATCGATGACGGGAACGCGTTTGTATTTTCTGTAATTCAGCATCTATCCATCCTCCTGAAACGCATGAAGCCTGTTCATGCGCAATTTCATGTCTTTATCGGCACGGAACACAGTTCCGGACCCTTAGGATTCCTTTAATTTTTCCGTCACCACAAAAACCATGCCGCGCAGCGCTTCCTCTTCATCTTCGCCGCTGCAGCACAGCTCAATCTCATCTCCGTTTTTGATGCAGGCGCCGAGGACGCTCAGAATGCTTTTGGCATTCGCTTCATTCCCGTCGCCGTAGCGGAAGGTGACCTTGCTTTTGTATTTGACTGCTTCGTCACAGAGCACCCCGGCGGAGTTCACCAGAAGACCGGTGGGGTTCTGTATGGTTACTTTTTTACGCTTCATAACATCGTTTCCGTTATCAAGGCTGCGAGTTTCTTCGCTTCCTCGGTGATTACTTCCTGATCTTTGCCTTCGATCATGACGCGTACCAACGGCTCTGTGCCGGAGGGGCGGATCAGCACGCGGCCTTCGCCGTTGAATTTCTTTTCCAACGCCTCGATGGCATCCGCGATCTCCTGATACTCCATGAATTTTTCTTTTTTGTGGTTCGGCACCTTCGCATTCACAAGAGCCTGGGGCAGGACGGTCATAATGGACGCCAGCTCCGAGAGCTTCTTGCCGGTATGCACCATGACCTGCAGAAGATGCAGCGCCGAAAGCAGCCCGTCTCCCGTGGTATTGTCATCCGTGAAAATGATATGACCCGACTGCTCGCCGCCCAGGTTGTAGCCGTTTTCCAGCATATTTTCCAGGACGTAGCGGTCACCGACCTTGGTCTTTTCGATGTGGATGCCGCGCTCGTCCCCCATCAGGGAAAAACCGAGGTTGGACATCACCGTGACGACGATGGTGTTTTTCTTCAGGGTGCCGCGTTCCTTCATGTCATTGCCGCAGATCGCCATGAGCTCGTCGCCGTCCACAAGCTTGCCGTTTTCATCCACGGCCAGCAGCCGGTCCGCGTCGCCGTCAAAAGCCAGCCCGACATCTGCTTTCTCATAAACGACACGCGCTTTCAGCTCTTCCATATGTGTGGAGCCGCAGTTGGAGTTGATGTTGGTGCCGTCCGGATTCGTATGGATCGCCACAAGATTGGCTCCGAGATCCTTTAACGTCTTATAGGAGGTGTAGTGGGAAGCACCCTCCGCGCAGTCGATCACGATCTTCAACCCCGAAAGGTCAATGGGCATGGCTTTCTTCATGTACTCCACATATTCTTCCCTGAGGTCAAAACGGTAGTCGATCCGCCCCACGCCGGAACCGATGGGAAGCGTCACGTCCTTCATCTCATTTTTGATCAGGGCTTCGATCTCATCCTCAAGCGCATCCGAAAGCTTGTACCCACTCCCGTTAAAAAACTTGATGCCGTTAAACTCCATGGGGTTATGGGATGCGGAAATAACAACGCCTGCATCCACCTGATGCTTTCGGGTAAGATAAGCGACTGCCGGTGTGGGCAGGACGCCCGCATAGATCGCATTCGCGCCCACGGAGCAGATCCCCGCCATCAGCGCGCTGGCAAGCATTCCGCCGGAAATTCTCGTATCACAGCCCACTATGATCGTCGGCTGGTGCGCCTGTTCTTTGGTCAGGACATACGCGCCTGCCTGTCCGAGCTTCGTCGCCAGCTCAATCGTCAGCTCCGATCCTGCAATGCCGCGGACTCCGTCTGTTCCAAATAGTCTTCCCATGGTCATTCTTCTCCTGTTTGTTCTTGTTCTTCTTCCGGCAGCGGATCAATCACCGCCACCAGATCGATATCCTTTTGTTTTGCATCCACAAGGGATACGCCCTCCGGCAGATAGGCCGTAATGTCGATCACAACGGATACATCCTCCGTCGCATCCGTCACATCAAGAACCTCCGGCGGGATCGTCACCGTGCTGAGGGCATTCAGCGTCGCCGTGTCTCCCATCACCTTGATGGTTTCCGGCGAGTACATGATCTTCGTAACCTCATATCCCTCTGCAGGCGTGCCTCCGGCTTCCACCGAGATACCCACTTCCTTGACGCTGCTGATCTCCGCGCGGACGACGACGGAAGAAAGGTTCAGATTCAGCCGAGTCGTATCCATCACTCTCCCGTCCTTGTCATAAAGCTGCGGGATCACGCTGTCGCTGATGTCGGAGGTAATGTTGTTGACGCTGACCGTCGCCACCACCCGGTCGATGGTGGACACGATGGATTCCGGACCGCTGACCTTCAGGACGTTCGGCGTCACCGTCAGATTCTGCACCACATAGCCTTTGGCAGGCTCGCCCGTCCATTCGGCGGAGATGATATACTGCCCGCTCTGCAGATCCTCCGTGGCGATATCCAGATATTTTGTAATCTTGGTGATCTCCAGCTGTCCGTTATAACGCAGGGCCGTCACATTGATGGGCACCTTGTTGGAGTCCTGAAGATTGACCATATCCGCGGTGGCGCGGAAATCCGATTCACTCAGGTTTTTCATGACGGAACGCTTCGCCCGTACCGTGAAGTACGCCGTATTGCCGCCCACCACTTCAAAGGTTTTGCCCTGCGCCTCCAGCGCCTCCTGGTTTTCGATCACGACTGCGCTGCTGAAATTGCGCGTAATCTCCGGGTCGTTGATGTTGATGATCACGAACCACAGAATGATGGAGGCGACCAGCGCGACGATCTTCAATCCCAGATTGTGGAACAGCACATTTCCGATCTTCTTAAGCATTGCTGTTCCTCCTTTTCCAGCGGAACCGCTTTTTCTTCACGGCGACCTTTCCGCTTCGCAGATACTCCAGTTTATCGCGGAGAAAATCCGCGTCCACATTGCGATACAGCACATGATTCATGGCAAGGGAAACTTTTCCGGTCTCCTCACTGACCACGATCGTCAGGGAATCACTGACCTCGCTGATGCCGACTGCCGCACGATGTCTGGTTCCAAGCTCCTTGGAAAGCTCCATGTTGTCAGAAAGCGGCAGATAGCAGGTCGCGGAAAGCACCCGGTCTCCGCGGATGATCACCGCACCGTCATGAAGCGGCGTATTTTTTTCGAAAATGTTGAGCAGAAGCTGGCTCGTCACGACACCATCCACGGAAATCCCCGTCCGCTCAAACTCCGTCAATGCCACTTCGTTTTCCACCACGATCAGGGCGCCTGTCTTCACCTTTCCCATTTCATAACTGGCCTTGACAAGCTCCGTAATGGTCTTGTCGGAAAAGCGCTCGGTCTCGTTATTCGAAAAGGAAAACAAAGAGATCATGAAATTTCTGCGGCCCAGCTCCTCCAGAGCACGGCGCAACTCCGGCTGAAAAATGACCACCAGGGCAATCATACCGACGGAAAGCACCTTCTCCGCCAGCCACAGGATTGTGTTCATCTGGAAGACCGCTGCCAGCAGAACAAAAATGAGAATGATCAGAATCCCCTTGAACAGGTTCCACGCACGGGTGTTTTTGACCCAAAGAAGCACATGATACATCAGGAATGTGATGATCAGGATCTCAATCACATCCGTCACGGAAATGCTGGGAAAATTCAGCCAGGAAAAATAATTCTCTTTGAAACTGACAAGCATCGATACCAGAGAATCGATCATGCCTTTCCTCCGCTCTGCTGACGTGTTTTACGGGTCGAGCTGTATTTACGCACATGCTTTTCCTCCGGCTCCATCTGGAGCTTCGGAACCGCCTTCACGTAGTAATAATAGTCATCGTCCTCAAACTGGGTCCGTTCCGTTCGTTTGTAATCCACATTGAAACAGAAAAACTTGATCACAAGCGCAATACCCACCGAGATCAGATTTCCGAGGACAAGAAAACCGATCTTTTCACTCAGTCCCAACGCGATGAATCCGCCGAGGAGGATCACAAACTCCGTCATAAAACCTGCAATGATCGCGATGGTCCATGCATGGTTGATGGACAGCCTGCGGATCGCATACACAATGATGGTCGTAAGGACAAAAACAAGGATCACAAGCAGCATCTCGCGATTGCCGGTGATCTGCTTGATCAGTGTGCTGATCTTTTCCAGCGCGGTACTCTCTTCCCCGCCGGAAAACGCCGTTGCGTTCGCGCTGATCCCCTGGAAGAAATAAAACAGGAACGCACCGCAGGCGATGGACACCGCCGCACCCGGTTCAAACAGCAGTCCCGCTGCCACCGGCAGGATAAACGGGATGTGAAATGCAAACAGAACCGGCGCCAGTACCACCATATATCCGGTTTTCGGGTTGAACCGCAGGTACAGAAGGGCTACGATCGCCATGATCGCGCCTCCGGCCAGAAACACCTCCGTGGACAATGCGTAAAAATTGAAGAGAATCACGATGGCAGGGATCAGTACCGAAATGCCAAGGGGCAGTACGGAAGCCGCCAGCGCCAGAATCAGGCAAAGCGGCACGGAACTCACCCGTTCCTCGTATCCGAATGCTTTTCTGATTAAAAGCAAGGCAATCAGCTCCACCACAAACTTTGCAGCCGGAACGATATAGATGCCAAAGCGTGCGTAAATGCGCCTTGCAATCTCTTTCAGTTCAATGATGGTTGTCATTTATGTTCCTCCCTACGTCAGGACCCGATCGGCTGCTGACGCTTTTCTTCCTGCTTGTACTGTTTTTCCAATGCAGTCAGTTGTGCGTAGTATTTCTTGACTTTTTTCCGTCCCTTACCGTAACGAATCCCGTAAATCAGCAGCGTGATCGCAAGGTAGATCGCCATAAACACCAGATAACGGGTCACGATGGGCGTCACCGTGGCTGCCAGATTTTCGAAATCGATGGACAGCAGAAACGACTCCACGTCATCGGTGAACACCAGGACGCAAAGCAGCACAAACACCAGCGTCCCGGAAAGGATCGAAAGCAAAAGCTGCTTCGCGACATAATCCGACCGGTAGTACTCGATCATGGGCCGCATATCCTCACCGTTATGATCCAGATAGGTCTGCATCTCCGTCATCATCTTGACGCGCTGTTCGTTAATCATTCTCTGTCCTTTCCTCACGGCAACACATATCAAGTCATTATAACACAGAAAGCGACGGGTCGCAAGAATCTGCCCCGTCGCTTTCCAATGGTTTTATTACGGTTTTATTGGCTGTTTTACCGGAATCGGTTATTCCTCTACGATCGCCGCGTAATCATCCGGCACCGTGATGCCCAGCGCCGCAGCGCGATCCGGCATGTATTCCTTCGCGAAGGTCGGTGCGTACTCCACCGGCATGGTGCCGATGTCTTTTCCGTTCGCCAGCACTTCGTATGCCATCTCCCCGGTGGTATAGCCGAGGGCATAGTAATCGATGGAAAGCGTTGCCACGCCGCAGCCTTTGCAGATGCCCTCTTCCCCGCAGAAGATCGGCGTCCCTGCCGACGTTGCGATGTTGTTGATCAACTCCGTGTTGTTGGCAGCCGTGTTATCCGTAGGGATGTAAAGCGCATCCACCTCTCCGCAGGCTGTGGTGCAGACGCCGGAAAGATCGTTGGAATCGGAAAAGCTGTACTGCTTGACCGTCAGTCCCATTTCTTCCAGATACTCCGTGATCGCAGAGACCTGGTAAGCGCTGTTGGGCTCCGCGGAGCAATACAGGATACCGATGGTCTTAGCATCCGGGAAAATCTCATGCAGACAGGTCGCCTGCTGATCCAGAGGCGCCAGGTCGGAAGTGCCGGAAATGTTTTTGCCGACGATCCCGTCCCAGTTCTCAATCTCAAGCGCCGTCGCATAATCCGTCACCGACGTGCCGAGGATCGGAATCTGATCCGTGGAAGCGCATGCCGCCTGAAGCGCCGGGGTCGCATTTGCCATGATCAGATCCACACTGTTGGAAACGAAGCTGTTGGCAATCGTCGCACAGGTGGCGGAATCACCGGAAGCATTCTGTACATCAAAAGAAACCTTATCTCCCAGCTTTTCCGTCAGCGCTGCCTGAAAACCTTCCGTCGCAGCATCCAGCGCCACGTGCTGTACCAGCTGGATCACACCCACTTTGTAAGTCCCGTCCGCTGATGCTGCCGGTGTGTTTGCGCATGCAGTCAGAGATACGCAAAGAAGCGCCGCTCCGATTGCAGAAATCCATTTTTTCATGTTGTCCTCCTTACACTATTTAACTAAAATCACCTCTGCGATTATACAAAAAAAGATGAAATCAGTAAAGACAAAACGTAAAAATGATGTTATACTATAAAAACCACTTTCCGGGACACAGCATAGAGAGACGGTAGAAAGAAGCCGTCATGTATCAAAAAGCAATCCACTGGCTGCTGGATCTTTTCTTCCCGCGGCGCTGCGTTCTCTGTGACCGCATCCTCCCGATGATGCCGGGAGGGCAGACAAAGCCGGTATGTCCGGAATGCCGGGACGCGCTTCCCTATATAAGGGAGCCGTTCTGTATGAAATGCGGAAAACCGCTCCGGCTGGAGCAAAAAGAATACTGCGGGGACTGTATGAGAACCAAGTATTCCTTTACCGGCGGGCGCGCCGTGTTTTTCTATCACGGCCCCATGAAGGAATCCATGTACCGCTTCAAGTACAGCGGGCGTCGGGAATATGCTTCTTTCTTCGCAAGAGAAGCGCTTCGGACACAAGGCCGGTATCTTGATACCATCCGTCCGGATTGCATCGTCCCGGTTCCGCTCTACAGGAAAAAGCAGCTGAAACGCGGCTACAATCAGGCGGAGGATTTTGCGGTCGCCCTTGCGCATCTTTCACACGCAACAGTCGATACAAAGCTTGTCCGGCGCACCCGCAACACCTTGCCCATGAAGGGGCTGTCCGCCGCAGACCGTAAGCAGAACGTCAGAAATGCGTTTTCGGTAGATCAAAAACGGCTGATAAAGTACGATTATCAACGCATCCTGCTCGTTGATGACATTTTCACAACAGGAAGCACAATTGATGCCATCGCAAATGTTCTTACCCGTGATTTGGACAGAAAGGTCTACTTTCTCTGTATCTGTACCGGGGAAGGGACGTGAGGATATGTAATAAAATTTTGATGAGGGGGGGGCAAAAGTCACATGTCACGAAGTGACATTGTGACCTTTGCGTGGCGAGGCGTTCTGACACGCTAGCGTGTCGAGACGCCTTACCGCGCAAAGTGCACATGCGATTTCATCGCATGGCACTTTTGCCCCCTACATCATTCATCATCGAAAACATCATATGTGGGAGGATTGTTAAAATGGATGTACGAAATTGTAAAAACTGCAAGCGTCTCTTCAACTACCTGGGCGGGGAGCAGATCTGCCCGGCCTGCAAGGAGGAGTTGGAGGAAAAGTTCACGAAGGTGCGTGATTATGTCTGGGATCATAAGAACGCAACCATGGAAGAGATCTCCGAGCAGAACGACGTCAGCGTGAAGCAAATCAAGCAATGGATCCGTGAGGAGCGCCTGGTATTCACGGAAGATTCTGCCATGGGGATCGAATGCGAGAACTGCGGCGCCATCATCAAATCCGGCCGCTTCTGCGACAAATGCAAAGCTGATATGGCCAAAAACCTCGGGTCTGCAATCAAGAAAGAGACGGTGGTCGAACCGGTTAAGAAGAAGAAGAAGGATGGCGAACGGATGCGTTTCCTGGACAGCTGAGGCTTCGGGAATCCTTCTCCGCAGCAACTGCATATACAAAGTAAAACGGCGGCTTGGAGAAGCCGCCGTTTTAGGAGAAGGTATTTTTACTATGGGGTATAGCAAAAATGATAAAGTATTGGGGGGTTTTTACGAGTATTAATATAGCACCCCCGCAACAGAAAGTGTGCACAAACTTCACAAAAAAGTATTATAGTTTTTGTGCACTTTTACTCAAATGACTCGTCCGGCGCGATCCGCATGCCGTTCAGCTCGATCTCTTCGGGGTCTGTTTCCTCTCCGGAATCCGGAAACAGCGTTTCGAACTCTTCTCTGGTGATCTTTTCCTTTTCCATCAAAAGCGCAGCGCAGCGATCCAGGATCTCCCGATTCTCATTCAGTATTTCCGTCGCTTTCTGATAGCATTCATCGATGATCCGCTTGACCTCCTCGTCGATCTTGCGGGCCACATCTTCACCGTAGCCTCTGGTATGCGCCAGATCCCTGCCGATAAAGACCTCATCTTCCTCATTATCGTAATTGATCAGACCGATCTCATCCGACATGCCGTATTTGGTGACCATGGATTTCGCCAGATGCGTCGCCTGTTTGATATCCTGCGAAGCACCCGTGGTCACATCTCCGAAGATCAGGGATTCCGCAACCCGTCCGCCCAGATCCACCGTGATCTCCTGGAGCATCTTGCCGCGGAAGTTGAACATCTCATCCCGTTCCGGCAGCGGCATCGTATAGCCGGCCGCCCCAAGCCCCGTCGGTATGATGGAAACCGAGTAGACCGGTCCCACATCCGGAAGCAGATGAAACAGGATCGCATGTCCGGATTCGTGATATGCCGTGATCCGCTTTTCTTTTTCGCTGATCACGCGGCTTTTCTTCTCCGCACCGATCCCGACCTTGACAAAAGAACGCCGGATATCATCCTGACGGATGTATTTGCGGTTTTCCCGCGCCGCCACAATAGCGGCCTCATTCAGCAGGTTCTCCAGATCCGCGCCGGTAAAGCCCGCTGTGGTCTGCGCGATCTGCTTCATATCCACATCGTCGCCCAGAGGTTTATTCTTGGCATGCACGGCGAGGATCTCCTCCCTGCCGCCAATATCCGGCCTGCCCACGCCGATCTTCCGGTCAAACCGCCCCGGACGCATGATGGCAGGATCAAGGATATCCACACGGTTCGTCGCCGCCATGACAATGATCCCTTCATTGATGCCGAAGCCGTCCATTTCCACCAGCAGTTGGTTTAAGGTCTGCTCCCGCTCGTCATGACCGCCGCCAAGGCCCGCGCCTCTTCTCCTGGCAACCGCATCGATCTCATCGATGAACACGATGCAGGGCGCATTTTTCTTGGCGTCTTCAAACAGGTCACGCACACGGGATGCGCCCACACCGACAAACATTTCCACAAAGTCGGAACCCGAGATGGAGAAAAACGGCACTCCTGCTTCTCCGGCGATCGCCCGGGCAAGAAGCGTCTTTCCGGTACCGGGAGGGCCGACCAGCAGTACGCCCTTCGGGATCCTGGCGCCAAGCGCCGTGTATTTGCCGGGGTCACTTAAGAAATCAACGATCTCTTCCAGTTCCTCCTTTTCCTCTTTCAACCCTGCGACATTGGTGAAATTGACATTCTTATTTTCATCCAGCGTCATCCTGGCGCGGCTTTTGCCGAAATTCATCATCCGGCTGTTGGCGCCGCCTCCCTGAGATTGTCCGGAAATGATCATGAACAAGATGAACATGGCGCCGAAAACCAGCAGCAACGGCAACAGCGTCATCAGCCAGCTTTCCTTCGGCACATCGTTCATGACATAGGAAATCCCCGCGTCCTCCAGCTGTGTCTCGATTTCCTTGACATCCGATACGTATACCCGGTAACCCGACCGGTCTGAGAGCACCACGGAAACATTTCCCGTGGGAACCTGCTCATTTTGGGAGATCTCCGCGGAAACCACCCTGTTGTCCTGAAGATCCTGTTTGAATTGATCATAGGTCCCCGTCGGCACGCGGTTTTGTCCGGAACTTAAGAAATACCAGACCAGCACGACGATCAGGATCAGAATGATATAAAAACTGAATCCCCGGTATGATTGTTTTTTCATGACGACTCCCTAACTATTCCCTTACACGTCAAGCTCCACGCAGCCGATATAGGGAAGATTACGGTATTTTTGCGCATAATCGAGGCCATAGCCTACCACAAATTTGTCCTCGATCTCAAACGCGGTATAAGTCACATCCACGGGCTTTACCCGGCGGGACGGCTTGTCCAGCATGGTGCAGAGCCTGAGACTCTTCGGCTCGCGGGCGTTCAGATACTCCAGAAGATAGGACAGCGTGCGTCCGGAATCCACGATATCTTCCACGACCAGCACATTTTTTCCTTTGATGGGTTCATCCAGGTCCTTGACGATCTTGACGACGCCGCTGGATTTCGTCGCGTCTCCGTAGCTGCTGACAGACATAAAATCAAGCGAAACCGGAAGTGTGATCCGTTTTGCAAGCTCACAGGAGAAAAAAACGCCTCCCTTCAGCACCGTGATGATGTGAAGCTCCTCTCCGGCATAATCCTCGCTGATCTGCTTTCCCAGCTCCGCGATCCGGCGGTCCACATCCGCTTCCGATATCATGACACTGACTTTTTCGCTCATTGTTCCAATCCCCCTACATAAAGTACTTCTATGATCCGTTTAGTCTCATCCGTTACTTTGTAGTAAGCGCTGACACGTCTTCCGATGACCCATACCACATGCTTTCCGTCACAAAGCAGCGGCAGATCGCCGCGTTCCTCGCCGGGCACCTTCTCGTCGATCAGGTATTTCTTCAGCGTTTTTTCCCCGCCGGCATCATCGATCTGAAGATAGTCTCCGCTTCGCCGCGTTCGCACCTGCAAACCGTTTTTAATTTTATCATAGTCCAGCCATTTCGTATACTTTTTTTTCGGGATCTGAAGGTTCTCCGGTCTGTCAAACACGCGGGTGCGAATGAGCTTCTGGAGTTCCTCCGGAGTTTTTCCGCGTGTTTCCTTCTTTGCGCCCGTGTGGAGCCTGACCAGCCGCACACCCTGATAAATCCGCTGCGCGTTCAGGTCATAGGGGAGGGACAACTGGCGGCCGGACTGATTTTCCATCAGCTCCATCACCGCTTCCACATGAGACCGTTCAATATCCTTCCGGCTGCCCGCGGCCAGAACGATCGCCTCATAAACAATTCTTTGCTGCATCAGCGGCGCATAGCGTTCATAATCGGCTTTTTTGATCACAAGCGGCTTTTCCGCCGTCAAACACTGTAAAAGCGCTTCCTTCGTCTCCTGTTCCAGATAGGACTCCCACCCGGCCAGATCCTCCGCCGCAGCCGCGATATGAGCTTCTGCCTCGGGATTCAGTTCCTCCAGCATCGGCAGAATATCCAATCTCAGCCTGTTTCTGGACATGGCGGGATCGGCATTGGTGGCATCCTCTCGCCAGGAAGCACCGTTTTCCTTCAGGCAGGCCAGGATCTCCTTCCGGGGCGCAAATAAAAGCGGGCGGATCAGCCCTTCCTGTACCGGGCGGATCCCGGTCAGTCCCCGCATCGAGCTCCCGCGGATCAGATGAAACAGCACTGTCTCCGCCTGATCTCCCCTGTTATGAGCCGTTGCCAGCAGCACCCTTGCATCCTTCCCATCCGCCAAAAGCTCCTGCCGGTATTCCTGAAATGCGCGATATCTTAAACCTCGTGCAGCCTCCTCCAGTGAGAGACGGTGCTCCTTTGCAAATCCCGGCGCATCGACTGATCTCATACGGCAGGGGACCTCCGCCTCCTCACAAAGTTTTTTTACGAATGCCGCATCTTCTTTGCTTTCTTCCCCGCGGATCCCGTGTTCCACGTGGATCACAGAAAGGTCAAAGAGCCATTCCTTCCGCAGCTTGCACAGCAATAAAAAAAGACAGACCGAATCGGCTCCGCCGGATACGCCGGCAATGATACGGTCTCCCTCTTGTATCATATGATAAGTCTCACAATATCGTTTCAGGTCTTCATACAATGCGCTCAATTAATTCCCCTGTTCCTCCTTGAAGACGATCTCATTTTCATGCACGAGTCCCAGCTTGCTCTTTGCGATGTCTTCGATGTACTGCGGCGATTTCGTATACTCCTCATATTCCTGCAGGCGCTGCTGCTCCTCATCCGCCTCGGCAAGCTCCCGCTGCAGTACTTCCTGTCTCTGCGCATATTCCTGATTCTTCTCATAGAGGTTCACGATCTGAATCGACATCACGACCACGAATGTCGTGACGATCAGCGAAATGATGACGCGGCCTGCGGGATTTTCCTTTTGTCTGCGCATATGCTGCACGATCGCTCTCCTCCTTTCCGAAGCTTCCATCCACATCCTATCCCAATGTCATTCTACTTTTTCTGATCTGGTTTTTCAAGGGATTTTCTATAGAAATTTAATATATATATAATATTTATGTTTTTTGTTATTCCGAAAGATAGGCAAACAGCTCTCCCGCTTCTTCCTTTTTGGTGGTCTCCGCAATGGCTTTCACCTGTACTTTGACGGTTTTCTGCCCGAAGGCGATCTCGATGATATCGCCCGGTTTCACATTTTGCGACGCCTTCGCCACTTTCCCGTTGACGGTCACACGGCCCGCGTCACATGCTTCATTTGCGATGGTGCGCCGCTTGATCAGGCGGGATACCTTCAAAAACTTATCCAATCTCATGGTCTCTTCTGCTCCTTCTTGACATTCTCCAAAAATTATATCGGTCTTTTACTTTTATTTCTTAACCCCTTGCTCCCGGAAGATGATTCTTTCCCGCTCCGGTTCGCAAACAGAAAAAGCCGCCGGATCATCCGACGGCCTTTTCTATGGTTTGCTGAATCCTCAGCCCTTCTTAGTTGATGGAATCCTTCAGAGCCTTGCCAGCCTTGAACTTCGGTGCCTTCGAAGCCGGAATCTTCATCTCTTTGCCGGTCTGCGGGTTACGGCCAACTCTTGCTGCTCTCTTGGATACTTCGAAGGTACCAAATCCAACAAGCTGAACCTTCTCACCCTTCTTAAGCTCCTCAGCCACAACCTCGGTAAATGCCTTGACTGCAGACTCTGCATCCTTCTTGGAAAGGGAAGTCTTGTCAGCGATCGCCGATACTAATTCTGCTTTGTTCATGTTCTAAAAACCTCCTAAATAGTATTTCTTGATTACTGTATCTTTATACTTGTTTTGGAAGTGTTTGTCAAGCGAAAAACGCCGAAAATACGCTATTTTATCGAGATTTAACTTCCTCAATCATTGCCAGAACGTCGTTTGTCAGCGCAGAGGACCTATTTTTCGCGTCCTCAAAGGAGTTTCCGCGGGTACCGATGTAAAATTTGATCTTTGGTTCGGTGCCGCTTGGACGGACGCAAACCCATGCCGCATCCGTGAGCTCATAATACAGCACATTTGCCTTCGGCAGCCCCGTCGTCGTCGTCTTTCCGGTGGCAAGCTCCGTCACGCAATCCTTCTCGTAATCCCGGATCACCGTCACCTGATAATCGCCGATGGTCTTTGGTGCTTCCTGACGCAGCACGTTCATGATCTCCTGGATCTTGGCAAGACCCTCCATTCCCTTCAGCTCCATGGATTCCACATGATCCTGATAGTAGCCGTATTTCTCATACATTGAGAGCATAGCATCCCAAAGGGTCATGCCCTTCGTCTTGTAGTAAGCCGCCGCTTCGCAGAGGAACATGGAAGCCGCAACCGCATCCTTATCTCTCGCATACGTCCCCGGCAGGCATCCGTAGCTTTCCTCCATGCCGAACAGATAGGAACCCTTGCCGCTCTCCTCAAACTGCAGGATCTGCTGTCCGATGTACTTGAACCCGGTCAGAACCTCGATCAGCCGGATTCCGTATGCTTTTGCGATGGCATCCGCCATGGTCGTGGTCACAATGGAACGGATATAAGCGCCATCCTGAGGAATCTGACCCTTTTCCTTTTTCTGGCTCAGGATGTACTCTCCGATGAGACAGCCGGACATATTGCCGGTCAGCGGGTGATATTCCCCGGTTTTGGCATCCTTTACGTATACGCCCAGACGGTCCGCATCCGGATCCGTCGCCAAAATCAGATCCGCGTTCTTCTCTCTCCCGAGCTTCACGCCGAGTTCAAAGGCTTTTTCCGTCTCCGGATTCGGGTAACCGACGGTGGGAAAATCACCGTCCGGCTTTTCCTGCTCCGGCACCACAAAGACATTCCGGAAGCCGATCTCTTTTAATACGCGTCGCACCGGAATATTGCCGGTGCCATGAAGCGGCGTATAAACGATCGTCAACTGATCCGCCATCTGATCGATGCAGTCCTGACGCAGCACCAGCTTCTTGATCTCTTCCAGATAGGACGCATCCACGTCTTCCCCGATCACCTGATAAAGTCCCTTCTCTTTCGCTTCGGACAGTTCCATCGTCTTCACGCTGCCC
This sequence comes from Lachnospiraceae bacterium, assembly GCA_017431515.1. GTDB lineage: Bacteria > Bacillota > Clostridia > Lachnospirales > Lachnospiraceae > RUG12461. The sequence continues at coordinate 48,974 of JAFRKV010000056.1, read as the reverse complement.
CAGTCCGTCACCTTCCGCACTTCTGCCATAATCCCCGTATCGTGGGGCGGGGTGATCTGGGCGCCGTCCGCCCAGTAGACCTTGTATCCGTTGTATTCCGACGGGTTATGGCTGGCTGTCACGTTGATCCCGGCAGTGCAATGGAGTTTTCTGACCGCGTAGGAAAGCTCGGGAGTCGGGCGGAGAGATTCAAACACATAAGCCTTGATCCCGTTTGCCGCCAGGCAAAGCGCGGCCGCATCTGCAAACTCCGGCGAAAAATGCCTGGAGTCATATGCGATGGCAACACCCTGATCCGCCGTCCCCACGCTTTGAATATAATTTGCAAGACCCTGGGTCGCTTTTCGCACCGTGTAAAGATTCATCCGGTTGGTGCCTGCGCCGATGACGCCGCGCAGACCGGCTGTCCCGAATTCCAGATCCTTATAAAAGCGCTCCTCGATCTCCTTTTCGTTGCCCCGCAGCGCTTCCAGCTCTTTTTTGGTGTCTGCGTCAAAATAAGGATCCGAAAGCCATGCCTCATAGGTTTCTTTGTAGCCCATCTCATTTCCTCCTTTATCTCTTGATCCTCCATGCGACGGCTCGAGGCTGCCGCATTGCTATTCTTCGCTTGCAGAAGGCGTCCCCGTCAGCGTGTCAAGCATCCCGGTCAACGTCTCCAATGCTGTCTCCGCGGCGGCCTGCTCTGCTTCTCTACGGGTGCCTGCCCCCGCGCCGCCGGAATTCGCAAGGCTCCCCGCAAGGGATCCTGCCGCTCCCTCTCCCGCCGGCTGCGGTGTCGCCGCCCCGGCAGCTGTCTGCGACGATGCTGCTCCGGCATTGGTTTTACCCTGACTGCTTCCTTCCGGGGAAAGCGAAATCTCGATCTCCGCGGAGGGACTGTTTACCAGCAGCCTGCTCTGCCAATCCTCATAGCCTTCCGCTGTAATGGTCAGGGCATGCAGGCCGTAACGCACCTGCTCCGCCTGCTCGGGATCCATTTTTTTCCCGTCCAGATAAACCGTCGCGCCTTCCGCATCCGGAAGCACGCGCAGTTCGCAGTATTTCGGTCCCTCTCCCTTCAAAGCCGAGAGATCAACGGAAACGCTCTGTCCCCGTTTGACCGCCACCACCGTGCTGTCTCCCCAGCCGTCATTGGCGACCGTCAGGACGTGCGTGCCTTCGGCTGCAGGGATCTCCATATTCTCCGTGATCTTCAGGTACTCTGCATTGTCCAGATTGAGCCATCCGTCAAGAAACACGCCGATGTTGCGAAGTTCGATGGTTCCTGTTCCCGTGACGATGGTCATGGAAAGGATATCCCGGTCCAGCCCCGTCACATTCAGACGGTCTCCCTCCTGAATGCTGTAAAGCCCCGTGTCTTTCCCGTCGGTATAAACCGGAACATCATTTTTCAGGCGGTAATTCGACCCGTGCAGCGTAAAGATCATCCGGTCAAGATCGATCGTATAATCCGAAGCATCCTTTTCGCTCCAGGTCTGATCGGTCAACTGAACGTCGGAGAGGATGCCGCTGTCAAAAAATGCCAATGTCACGGCATCTCCGCAATGAATCTGCGCCAGCGACACCATTGTCCCGTATTTATCCGAAAAGACAGTCGCGCCGGAATAAAACGCATCCGCCTCTTCTCCGGTCTCAATGTTGCGTACATGCAGCAGACCGTTGACGGTATCTGTCGAAAGCAGAAGATAGAGCGATCCCTCAGCGCCTGTTTTGACGATATCATTTTGGTCAGCGTCTGTATCCGGCAGTTCCGTCAGGGATGCCGTTTCCCCGGCTGTCTCGGTGGACTGCTGCGCTGCCGCCTGATCTGTCTGCGCAGCCGCAGACACTGCGCCGGTCTTTTCCTCGCACCCGGCGAGCAAAAACACGATCGCGATGAAAACGAAACAAAGACGCCTCTTCATAGCTTCTCCCGGCAGGCAAGCAGCTGCTCTTTTGTATTCAGAGAAGGATCGGTCAATACCAGATCCAACAGTTTCTGCAGGATCTCTCCCAGTTCCGGTCCGGGCTTCACACCCGCTGCCATGAGATCCGCTCCTTTGACCGCCAGATCTTTCACCGACAGGCAGTCACCGCTTTTCATGATTTCCCTGTAAAGCTGTTCATATGCGCGGATGTAATCCAGCTTTTCCTGTCTGCGGTATTCGCTCTGGGACAGCGTATCCGCTTCCTTCACTTCAAACAGCGCCGGAAAGGCTTCCTGTCCGCATTTCACGATCGCCCGCCGCACCGATTCTTTCGTGAGGCGCGGATTCTCGTCATGCCACCGGACCAGCTGCGCCACACGGCGGATCGTCTCATTGTCAAATTTCAGGCGCCGCAGCGCTTTTTCAGTGATCTCAGCGCTTTTTACCGGATGTCCGTAAAAATGATCCCTTCCCTCTGCATCCGTGGTGCGGGAAGAAGGCTTTCCCGTATCGTGAAACAGCATTGCAAGCCGAAGGACCGGATCCGGTCTGATCTGCCGGATGCTTTCCACCGTATGGGTGCCCACGTCATAGCAATGATGCACGGTGTTTTGCGGGGTTTGCATCATCGCATCAAACTCCGGCAGAAAAACCGCCGTCATCCCGGTCTGATAACAGACCGCAAGACGCTCCGGATGGTCCGAAAGCAGGATCTTTAACAGTTCATCCCTGATCCGCTCGGCGCTGATATCCTGCATTGTCCCGGAAAGCGCCTCTGCCGCCCGGAACGTCTCCTCTTCGATCACAAAATCCAGCTGGGCGGAAAACCGCACTGCACGAAGAATCCGCAGCGCATCCTCTCCAAACCGTTCCTGCGGAACGCCGACAGCGCGAATGATGCCCTTTTCCAGATCTTCCATGCCGCCGAACAGATCCACGACGCCGTCACGGGCGCTGTAAGCCATGGCATTGATGGTGAAATCCCGGCGTTTCAGATCCTCTTTCAGATTTTCCGTAAAAGTCACCTGATCCGGGTGCCGCCGGTCCGTATAATCGCCGTCGATCCGGTAGGTAGTGACCTCGTAAGCCTCTTTCCCAAGCAGCACAGACACTGTCCCATGGGCGATCCCGGTATCCACCGTGCGCCGGAAAAGCTTCTTCACCTGCTCCGGCAAAGCAGAGGTCGTGATATCCCAATCATGCGGGGGTTTCTCAAGCAGTGAATCCCGCACGCATCCGCCCACAGCAAAAGCCTCAAAGCCCGCATCCTGCAGCGTTTCAATGATGGAACTCACTTTTTCCGGAAGTTCGATTGTCCTCATCCGGTTAATACGCCTTTCCCCAGTAGATCAGTTTTTTCGCAGGTTTGCCGCAGCAGACGCAGGTTTCGGAAATCCGTTCCTGATCCGTAAACGGCATACAGCGGCTTGTGACCGCCAGTTCTTCCTTGATCTTTTCTTCGCAGGCCGTTTCACCGCACCACATGCCGCGAATGAAGCCGCCTTTCTTTTCCGCAATCTCTCCCAGCTCTTCCAGATTCTTTGCATCGCTGATATGACTGTCGCGGTGCGCCTTTGCACGCTCAAACATTTCTTTCTGGATCTGCTCCAGCAGGCGTTTGATCGTATCCGGCACCTCCGCAAGCGGGGTCTCGATCTTTTCTCCGGTATCCCTGCGCGCCAGAATGCATCTTCCGGCCTCGATATCCTTCGGACCGAGCTCCAGACGGAGCGGTATCCCGCGCATTTCCTGTTCCGCGAACTTGTAGCCGGGGCTCTTGTCGGAATCATCGATCCTGACGCGGCAGACGCTCTGCAGCGTGCCAAGCAGCTCCTTCGCCTTGTCCAGCACGCCCTCCGCATCCTGACGGATCGGAACGATCATCACCTGCACCGGTGCGATCCTCGGCGGGAGGACGAGCCCGAAATCATCTCCGTGAACCATGATGACGCCGCCGATCAGACGCGTGGACAAGCCCCAAGAGGTCTGGTGCACATATTGCAGTTGGTTGTCTTTATCCGTGTACTGGATGCCGAAGGCTTTCGCAAAGCCGTCGCCGAAATCATGGCTGGTGCCGGACTGCAACGCCTTCCCGTCATGCATCAGCGCTTCAATGGTAAAGGTCGCTTCCGCTCCAGCAAATTTTTCCTTTTCCGTCTTCTGACCGCGAATGACAGGCATCGCCAGGACTTCCTCGCAGAAATCGGCATACACGTTCAGCATCTGAATCGTGCGTTCCCGCGCATCCTCCGCCGTGGCATGCGCAGTATGTCCCTCCTGCCACAGGAATTCCCTTGAGCGGAGGAAGGGCCTTGTCTCTTTTTCCCAACGCACGACGGAGCACCATTGGTTGTAGACCTTCGGCAGATCGCGGTAGGAATGAATATCGTTTTTATAAAAATCGCAGAACAGCGTTTCGCTGGTGGGTCGAACGCACAACCGCTCCTGCAGAGGCTGCAGACCGCCCATGGTGACCCATGCCACCTCCGGCGCGAAGCCCTCCACATGATCCTTTTCCTTCTCCAGCAGGCTTTCCGGAATAAACATCGGCAGATAAACGTTTTCCACGCCCGTTTCCTTAAACCGGCGGTCAAGCTCCCGCTGAATGTTTTCCCAGATGGCGTAACCGGCAGGTTTGATGATCATACAGCCCTTGACCGAGGAATAATCGATCAATTCGGCCTTTTTGACCACATCCGTATACCACTGTGCAAAGTCCTCTTTCATCGAGGTGATCTGTTCCACTAACTTTTTCTCTTTTGCCATTTTCTGTTCCACCTTTGATTATGATAATACCCAATCATTATACCTCATTTGGGGTCTGTAAGCAAAGACAAATACCTCTTGCCAAGAGCGCTTTCAAGGTATGCCCCGGTTGTTCCGAAAAAGAGTTCGTCGCCGATATGGAGGATGTGGGATGCATACTGCACCGCCATATGAATGTCATGGGAAATCATGATAATTGTTATTTTATCTTGATTTAATTTCTTAATAATCTCATACATTTCCTGGGTCACTTTCGGATCAAGACCCGCCACAGGCTCATCCAGCAGAAGGATCCGCTCCGTGGCGCACAACGCGCGCGCCAGCAGCACACGCTGCTGCTGTCCTCCCGAAAGAGCGCGATAGGATTGATCCGCGATCTCCAGAATCTGAAGGCGCGCCATCTGCTCTTCGGCTTTTTTCTTTTCCTCTTTTGTGTAAAAGGGCCGGAGTCCTGCCTTTCCCTGAAAGCCCGAAAGGACAATCTCCCGGACGGAAGCCGGAAAATCCCGCTGCACTTCAGTCTGTTGCGGTAAATAGCCTATTTCCGTAGGTTTTAATCCCTCTCCGAGTATAATTTTGCCGCTCTTTGGTTGTTGCAGATGCAAAATTGTTTTCATCAGGGTGGATTTCCCGGATCCGTTTTCTCCCACAATGCAAAGATAGTCTCCCTGTTCCACGGAAAAACTCAAATCCCGCACCAAAATCGTTCCTTCATAACCCAGATCCAAATGTTCGCAGGATAGTGCCAGCATATTAATTCTCCTTTTTATTTTCCAATCAGTCCTGTTAAATGCGTTATTTCTTGGCGCAGTCTTCACAGATCCCGTAGAAGACCGTACGCAGAGGATCGATGGTAAAACCGTGTTCTTTCTTCAGATGCGCATTCAGCTCCGTGATTTCGGAACAGTCCATATGCAGGAGCTTCCCGCATTTTTCACACTTGCAGTGATAGCAGGGTGCATGCTTCTTGTGGGCGTCCGGATCCATGTATTCAAAGCAGGCGCTGCTGCTTTCATCAATGAAATACTTGCTGATCACGCCCTCATCCACCAGCCGCTCCAGCTGTCGGTAAACCGTAGCGGTACCGATTGTGCTCCCATTCTTTCGCATTTTTTGGCATATATCTGCCGCTGTAAAATGCTTTCCGCGGGTATCTTCGATACAATCCAGCAGTTCTTCCTTTTGCTTCGTTTTATAACCGCCTTTTTCCGGCATACGCCCTCCTCCATGCAAAAACCCGGCGGCACTTTCCCATGCCGCCGGATCTTGCGAAATCCTGTGATCAGACTCTTTTGGAATTCGTTTAGAACTTCCCTGCCTTTGCCGCCTCTTCGATGGAAACCGCAACCGAAACAGTCATACCGACCATCGGGTTGTTGCCTGCGCCGATCAGACCCATCATTTCCACATGAGCCGGCACAGAAGAGGAGCCTGCAAACTGCGCGTCTGAATGCATGCGGCCCATGGTATCCGTCATACCGTAGGAAGCCGGGCCTGCCGCCATGTTATCCGGATGAAGCGTACGTCCCGTACCACCGCCGGATGCTACGGAGAAGTACTTCTTGCCTGCTTCCGTGCGCTCTTTCTTATACGTGCCTGCAACCGGATGCTGGAATCTGGTGGGGTTCGTTGAATTCCCCGTGATGGAAACATCCACGTTCTCATGCCACATGATCGCGACGCCTTCCTGCACGTCATTAGCGCCATAGCAGTTCACCAAAGCGCGGGGGCTCTTCTCATCCTTGGAGTAGCACTTGCGGAATACCTCTTTCAGCTCCCCGGTGAAATAATCGTACTCGGTCTCCACATACGTGAAACCGTTGATCCGGGAGATGATCTGCGCCGCATCCTTGCCGAGACCGTTCAGGATGACACGCAGCGGCTTCTGCCGCACTTTATTTGCTTTCTCCGCGATACCGATGGCGCCTTCCGCAGCCGCAAAAGACTCATGTCCTGCAAGGAACGCAAAGCATTCGGTATCCTCTTCCAGCAGCATCTTGCCGAGATTGCCGTGGCCGAGACCAACCTTCCGGCGGTCCGCAACGGAACCCGGAATACAGAATGCCTGCAGGCCTTCGCCGATGGCTGCCGCGGCATCAGAAGCCTTCCGGCAGTTTTTCTTGATGGCAATCGCTGCGCCAACCGTGTATGCCCATTTCGCATTTTCAAAACAGATCGGCTGGATCCCTTCTACCATGTGGTACACATCCAGACCCGCATCCTTTGTGATTTTCTCTGCTTCATCGATGGATCCGATCCCATACTCAGACAGTTTGGAAAGGATCTGTTTCTCTCTTCTTTCATAAGATTCAAAAGTCGCCATTTTTCTTTCCTCCCTGTATTATTCTTTACGCGGATCAATGCATCTGACCGCATCATTGACACGTCCGTACTGGCCGGACGCTTTCTCCACTGCCGTCTTCGGATCATCGCCTGCTTTGATGAAATCCATCATCTTGCCGAAGTTGATGTACTTGTAACCGATGATCTCGTCCTCCTCGTCCAAAGCCAGCTCCGTGATGTAGCCGTCTGTCAGCTCGAGGTAACGCGGTCCCTTCTCCAGTGTGCCGTAGGTGGTGCCCAGCATGGAACGGGTGCCCTTGCCGAGGTCCTCCAGACCTGCGCCGATCTGCAGACCGTCTTCGGAGAATGCGCTCTGGGAACGGCCGTAAACGATCTGTAAAAACAGTTCGCGCATTGCCGTATTAATGGCGTCACAGACCAGATCCGTATTTAATGCTTCCAGGATCGTCAGACCCGGAAGAATCTCCGCTGCCATAGCAGCCGAATGCGTCATGCCGGAGCAGCCGAGGGTCTCCACCAGCGCTTCCTGAATAATGCCGTCCTTCACGTTGAGGGACAATTTGCAGCACCCCTGCTGCGGCGCGCACCAGCCAATGCCGTGCGTATAGCCGGAAATGTCTTTTACCTCTTTGGCTTTTACCCATTTCGCCTCTTCCGGTATCGGAGCAGCACCGTGGTGTACACCCTGATGTACAGGGCACATACCTTTCACTTCTGTCGAATAAACCATGAAATCTACCTCCTGTTTTGATCTTGCTTACGGTCCATTTGAAAGTCCGAAATACGTGAAAATTATACACTTTTTCCGCAGGTTTGTAAACGGTCAGAAATTTGTTATAATAACCTCATGTATACCAAGATCATTTACGTCCTGATCGACAGCCTGGCCATTATTGCTTTGATCTTTACCGCCCATGCGCTCCGACAGGTCAATCAAAAATATGCGAAATGGCTGAAGCATACCTTCGAAGCCGGAATCGTCGCGATCATCGCCAACATCATGATCGCCATCTCTCTCACCAGCGGGTTTGCCGTTGTTTCCTATTGTTTTTATTTCGCTTCCATGGACTGGATCACGTTCTTTCTGTGCGGATTCTGCCTTTCCTATACGGAGCACAACGAAAACCTGCGGCGCATGACCATTCCCGCGGCACTCATCATGCTGGCGGACACGGTTTCCATCCTGTTGAATCCGTTTCTCGGACACGTCTTTTCCATTTATGAGATCAGGGACGTTTTCGGCATCACTTATTACCAGACGAAGGGCGGAGTTCCCTATTATATCCATCTGACCATCGCTTATATTGCCACGATTGTGGCATTCTGCTTCGTCATCAGGATGATCGTAAAAAGCCGCAGCCTTTACCGCACGAAGTATATCATCATCCTTTCCGTACTGCTGCTCATCGTGCTGCTCAATGCCGTTTATATGGCTTTTTCGTTGCCGCTGGATGCCTCCATCATCTTCTACGGCGTCGGCGGGATGCTGATCTACTTCTGCACGGAATTCTTTGTACCGCGGAGTCTCAGGATCCTCTCCATCGAGCGCGCGGTGGATGATATGAATGAAGGCCTCATCCTGTTTGACATCAACGATGTCTGCATCTATGCCAACGCTTTTTCCAAAGAGCGTTTTTCCATCAAAACCGATCAATTTGACCTTTCCTGCCAGCCGGTCGCTTTCGTTCACCAGGAGCTGGCCAAAAGAGATGAGCAATACGGCACCGTGGAATATGTCAGGACAGTCCCCGGTGACAAAGAGGAGACCGCAGAGTATTACCGGATCCGCTGTCGTCAGCTGTCCGACAAGCGCCATCACGAGATCGGTTCCTACTATCTGATCGAGGATATCACAGAAACGCATCGTTTCCTGACAGAGATTCAGGAGGCAAAAACAGAGGCGGATCAGGCGAATCAGGCAAAGAGCCTGTTTCTTGCGAATATGTCCCATGAGATCCGTACCCCGTTGAATTCCGTGCTCGGTATGAACGAATTGATCCTCCGTTCGACAAACGATCCGGAGATCACCGATTACGCCGAAAACATCCGCATCTCCGGAGAAAACCTGCTCAGTCTGATTAGTGATATTCTCGACTTTTCCAAGATCGAGGCCAACAAGATGGATATCCTCACGGAGGACTATGACCCGCACCGGATCCTCCGGGACTGCTATGCCACATTTGCGCAGATCGCGCAAAACAAGAATCTGTATCTTCGGATGTCCTGCGAAGCCACGATCCCGTCCGTGCTGCACGGAGACCTGCCGCATATCAAGCAGATCCTGTCCAATATCATCTCCAACGCCGTCAAATATACCCGTGAAGGGGGTGTCACTGTCGCGATGTCCGCGGAAGACACCACCTCCGGCAATGTGGATCTGGTAATACAGGTATTCGACACAGGCATCGGTATCTCACCGGAGGATCAAAAGCATCTGTTTGATGCCTTCCGGCGTGTGAATGAAAAACAGAACGCTACGATCCAGGGTACAGGGCTCGGTCTTTCCATCACCAAGGAACTGCTTTCCCTGATGAACGGCTCCATCTCCGTGGACAGCGATGTCGGGCACGGCAGCTGCTTTAAGATCGTCCTCCCGCAGAAGATCAAGGATCCTGCGCCCATCGGTCCCTTCTCCCCGGAGAAAAAACAAGAGACGCACAGCGCCTACCGGGAATCCTTCCGGGCGCCGGACGCCTCTATCTTGGTTGTGGATGATGTGACCGTCAATCTCAAGGTCATCGAAGGGCTGCTGAAGAACACAAAGATCCGGATCGACAAAGCCACCAGCGGAAACGAAGCGATCCGCCTGTGCGCGGAAAAGAAATATGACGTGCTCCTTCTGGATCACAGAATGCCGGAAAAAGACGGGATCGAAACCTTCCGTGAGATCCGATCCGGCGGTAAAAACACAGACACCCCGGCCATCATGCTGACTGCAAACGTCCTGACCGGCGCCGCGGAGGAGTATGAGAGGATCGGTTTCGCCGGTTACCTCACAAAACCCGTCCTCGGCACGGATCTCGAGCAAATGCTGATCAAGCTCCTGCCGGAAGAGAAAATCGGTTTATAAATCCTGTCCGGCATCTCCGCCGGGGGAGAATTCCAGAATATCCGGATCGTCTTTCGTCGTCCGGTCGGATTCGGTCAGCCCCAAAGCCTCCTGAACCGCGGACACAGCGGTGTCATAATACTTCATCGCTTTCTCATGCTCTGCTTCCAGCACGTCGGTATCCTTTTCTTTTGCCGCAGTCTCCAGTGTCCCTGCCAGGTCCGCCAGCTCCTCCGCGCCGATGGTCTTTGCGGAACTCTTCAGTGAATGCACATAAATCGTGTAATTTTTCCAATCCTTCTTTTCGAAATACTCCCTGAGAATCTCTTTTCGCGATACGGAATCATGGAAAAACTCCGTCATGATCTCGATGTAGATCTCCTCATCCTCCTGGCAATGCATCATGCCGGTTGCCGTATCAATCCCGTTTCTCTGCAGGATCGCCCGCCAGGGGCTGCCGCCTTTTTCTTTCTCCGGATTCGGCTGCTCCTGTTTCCGCTCCGCCTTCTGCACCTTATCCTGTGGAAGATGGGTCAGGAGCATTTTCTCCAGAGCATAGCCATTGACCGGCTTTGTCAGGTAATCCGTGAAGCCCTCTGCCAGATAATGATCCTTCGCACCTCTGATGGCATCCGCAGTCAGACAAATCACCGGTGTATCCGTATTTTTCCCGTCCTCCATCGCGCGGATGCGTTTTAAAGTCTCGGTACCGTCCATCCCGGGCATCCGTTGATCCATCAGGATCACGTCGTACTTCTTTTGTCCGGCCAGAGTGAGGGCTTCCTCGCCGCTCTGTGCCGTATCGATCTGGATTTCCGTGCGTTTCAGCAGTTTTACGACAACGATCAGGTTCATCTTGGTGTCGTCTGTCACAAGGATCTTCGCTTCCGGGGCATATAACAACCCTTCGTCCGGATCCTCTCCCGCGGAGTTCTGTACCATCCGTCTGTAGTCTCCGATGGGCTCCTCAGACTCCACCCTCTGCCAAAGTTCAAAGGAGAAGACGGATCCCTCGCCATAGACGCTTTCCACCTTCAGTTCGCTCCCCATCAGCTTCAGAAGCTTGGTCGTGATGGCCATGCCGAGTCCCGTTCCTTCAATGCTGCGGTTCTTCACCACATCCAGCCTCTCGAAGGATTCAAAGAGGCGTCCCATATCTTCTTCCTTGATGCCGATGCCGGTGTCCTTCACCTCCACAAATAAAAGAATCTGATCCGCGATGCGTTCTTTGTCGTTGATTCGCAGTGTCACGGAGCCTTCATGGGTATATTTCACGGCATTGGTCAGCAGATTCATGATAACCTGGCCGATCCTCGCATCATCCCCGAAAAGCTCGGAGGGAATCGTCTGATCCACATCCACGACAAACTCCAGACCTTTTCCTTTTGCGCGTTCCGCAAGAGAATTCTCCAGATAAGAGATCAGCGCGCCCACATTATAGTTGACCGGCACGATCTCCATTTTGCCGTCCTCGATCTTGGAAAAATCGAGGATGCTGTTGATGAGCTGCAGGAGATTGCGGCCGGAAATGCCGATATTTTTCGCATACTCTTTTGTTTCCTTCTCCCCCGACTCCCGCAGGATCATCTCATTCATGCCGAGAATCGCATTAATGGGCGTCCGGATCTCATGGGACATATCCGCAAGGAAACTGCTTTTGGCCTTATTTGCTTCATCCGCAGACTTCTTCTCCAGCTTCAGCACCTGCGCCTCGTATTCCTGCTGTTTCTGGTCGATGCGCATCTGCTCCATCTGTTTGCCGTAAGCCTGCTCGTTTTTGTAACCGATGTAATAGAAGAATGTCATCAAGGCGAAGATGATCAGAGATACGATCACGCTCACTGCCAGCTGGGTCGTCACATCCGCAAACAGTTCCTCATCCGTCACAGTCATGATCACATACCACTGGCCGATGATCTGGCTGACAAACAGGGTGCAGTCCTCCCCGTTAACAGAGGTATCCAGCGTTCCGTCCTTCGTCTCAACCACCTCATCAAGAAGATCCTGCCCGTACAGGTCGTTGATGTTTTGTCCCACAAGGGACGGATCATGATGGGCCACAATCAAGCCGTCCCGGTTCACCACACAGCCGTATCCTTTTCCGCTGATATTCGCCTCTCCGATGATCTCCTGAACACGATTCACGATCATATCCAGCGCCACCACATCCGCGTGTTCTCCGGAACCCTCCGTCAGGATCTGTTTGCACAGCGTGATCACGACCTCATGGGTTTGAGCATCCACATAGGGCGGTACAATCACCACTTCCCCCTTCGCATTGACCGCTTCCTGATACCAGTCTCTGCTCTCCGGCACGTAGTCATCCGGTGGAATCCAGCGGGATCCGTCCATATACTCCCCGTTTACATAGGCATAGATTCCTGTGAAATTCTCGTCGAACTGCTTCTTCTGGTTCTCGGTCTGAAAGACCAGAAACTCATAAAGCTCCTCCTGCGATGCCCCTTTCTTTACCATCAGCTCCACCGTATCGGCTGTCACATGAAGCACGGATCTGGCATCACTCAGATAGCTGTCCATCTCGGTGGCGATGGTTTTGGCCGTTTCCTCACCGGAGCCGTAGATCTCCGCCACTGAAACCTGATAAAACCGGCCGGAAGTATAAGAAACGGAAAAGATCATCAAGGCAAGCGTAATGAGCATCGTAAAGATGAAGCCGAATCTGCGCCGGCTGTTTTTCGTCGATTCCTTCAGATCCTTTTCCATGGAACGGTAGCGGAATGTGATTACGGAAAGCAGCGCCAGGATCAACAGCACAAGAAATACAGAGGTCAAAAACAGCACCACTGCGATGATCCCGTATGCATTCTCCGAACCTGCCTTGGAAGTCAGCATCCGCTTCATCCAGCCTGCGAGAAATCCTCCGCAGGCGCCGCCGCCCAGAATGATGACAGTGGCGATGAGCTGCAAGATCAACTGGAACCGTTTCTCCGCGCGGCTTTTTTCCAGATGTTCCATACCTTCCGCTTCATAATCCTTCCCGACCGCCCAGCCGAAGAAGATCATCAGCGTATAGTCGACAATGGCAAAATAGTAATAGGGATTTTTCGGGTCACCCGGCCATCCGTAGCAGGAGGAGGTCCACATGCCGTATTCTGTCGCAATAAAGGCCAGCATCACCAGATGGGTGACCGGCGCATGGGCGCCTGCCTTTTTGTTTTTCAGCCAGTACAGGATCGACTGCAGACAGAGGACAGCAATGATCGTGGTAAGACCGGTCTGCCATAGATTATTAAAGATCCCGCCGAAGGAAAGGTAAATGACCAACTGAATGATATTGATCGGGATCGGCACAAACATCAGCGGATGAAAAAAGCGTTTCGCCCCTTCCGGACGCATCTCCAGCGTCGCCAGCAGCAGCACAAAATAACCCGCATTCCAGCCAAAATAGGCCATGAGTGCGGAAACATCCGGATTATCATGAATGATCAGGGTATAAGCGACCCAGTAATAATCGCTTAAGATGTGACACAGAAAAAAAATGGTGACATAAAGCCATCCGCGTTTTGGTCTCTCAATATAACGAAACAGGCTGATAAAGAGACCAACCAGCGCCGCCAGCAGCATAAACACGTTTTCGATGATCTCAATCGTCATGTCCGGTCTCCTCCCAGATAGCGCGATTCATACTCTTCCAACGGGATCGGACGGCTGAAATAATACCCCTGGATAATCTCGCAGCCGAGGTCGCGAAGCCTGTCCACCTGCTCTTTTCTCTCCGCGCCTTCTGCCAGGCAGACGAAGCCAAGCTCTCTGGCAAGAGAAATGATATGGCGGATCACCGAAATGTCCTCTTCCCGCTCCTGATCCGTGGCGATGGGATCCACAAAGCTTTTGTCGATCTTTAACGTATCAATGGGCATTTTCGTCAGCAGAGACAATGAGGAATAACCGGTTCCGAAATCGTCCATGGAAATCCGGAAACCCTCTGCGCGCAGTTCTGCCAAAACGCGCAGCATATGATTGGTATTATCGTAAGTGGCGCTCTCTGTCAGCTCAAAATCGATCAGGTCATGACTCACACCGTACCGGTCCACAATCTCCGTCAGATGGGCGGTCAGATTCCGCTCATAGAGGCGCTTGCGGGACAAATTGACCGAAATCGGATAAAGCGGTTTTCCATCCGCTTTCCAATTCGAAAGCGCGATGCAGACCTTTTCCAGCACGATGTCATCCAGCTTCCCGATGGAGCCGTCTTTTTCAAAATAAGGGATAAAACGCGACGGGGGAAGAAGATCTCCTTTTCTGTAATTCCATCGGATCAGGGCTTCCGCGCCTTCGAGCTCTTCCTGATTCACCTCAAACTTCGGCTGCAGATAAACCAGAAATTCATCCTGCGCGATCGCTGTCTCCACATAAGCCTTGATATAATTGCCCCAAGAGATGTCGTCGTGCATCTGATCCGTGTAAAACGTGATCTGCGTGCCGTTACGGCTCGTTCCCAGCGCCTGTGCCAGCTTCCCGGCATCCGCCACCCGGTTTCCGGAAAGCATCGCCCGCTGCATCGGCACCACGCCGCACCGGTAATAAATCTTGTAATTCGGATCCTCGTCAAGGGAGGAGATCCCCTCAAAAAATGCCTGAAGGGTCTGTTCCATCTCGTCGTCCGGCATATCTTTGATCATCATCGCAAAGTTATCGTTGTGGCAGCGCGCGCTGGCATAGACAAAATCAGCCTCTTGCATGGCTTTGACCACATTGCCCAGCACCCTGTTTGCCGCGATATGACCGTAAACCTCATTAATCACACGGAATTCCTTGATATCAAAATGGGCAAAGGCATAATCTTCGATCCCGTGGTCCATCGGCATCTCCAGAAACGCCTCCAGATGGCTCCAATTGTAATGGCCGGTGATGAAATCCGTAAACGCCGCCGTATACAGCTTTTCCTTTTCAAACCGATCCACCTCGTCCCGGATGACATATTGCGCCTGATCATGGACCAGTTTGCACCCATTCAGGATCCGGATCTTTTTATAATCCGAAAAAACGCCGATCACCTCAGGATCCGGGTCAATGGTAAAATCGCTGTAGACGCGGTGCGCATCTCCGTCTTTTTCGATTTTCTCAAACAGCACTTTTAAGAAATCACGGGTGATCTGTATCTCGTCATCAATCTCGATGGAGTAAAAAAATGCGCCCGGCAGCTCCATGACGGACAACCCCTCAGGATAGTCGACGCGATCATCTTCCATCCGGTATTCAACGCCGATCACCCTTTTATCCAGCGATTTCAGATAAAAAATCCCCGGATAATCATAGGTTCCGAAGGTATTCGATAAGGGAACGAATTCTTCCGGAAGCGCGCCCTGATAAAAGGCGTTGATCTCCTCCTCCGCCGCATCCTTATAGTACAAGAGCCTCTTCGGTTTATAAAGCTGGTTCAGTTTGTTGATGAACATAGACCTCTCCGCAGTCCCGCCGTGTGCTGAAAAATCGTTGTTACAGACTGCCCGCGATGGCATCCGCAAGCGCATCCAATTCTGCCTCCTGGGATGCCTTCATTGCAGACTTGATCGTGACGGAAGGCTCCAGAATCTCCATTTCTTTCATCCCTTCCAGTTCTTCCCGCATCTTTTTGCCGGACATCGGCGCCCAGCTGCCGTTCTCCATCAGGGCAACCTTCTTTTTCTGCACCTGCAATGCCTTCATATCCGCAAGGAGATACTCCATTTTCGGGAACACGCCGGCGTTGTATGTCGTCGCAGCAAGGACAATGGTGCTGACGCGGAACATTTCCGCGATCATCTCCGAAATATCCGTGTTGCTGACATCATAGATTTTGATATCCCTGATCCCTTTTTCTCCGAGCTTGCCGCCCAGCGCATCCACAGCCGATGCCGTGTCACCGTAAACAGAGGAATAGAAGATCGCAACCGCCTGATCCTCCGCCTCATAAGTGCTCCATTTCTGATATTTGTCCATAAACCAGGAGGGGTTCTCTCTCCAGACCGGTCCGTGCAGCGGGCAGATCATGGCGATCTCAAGCCCTGCAGCTTTTTTCAGAAGCGCCTGTACATTGGCGCCGTACTTCCCGACGATATTCGTATAGTACCGTCTCGCATCCGGCAGCCAGTCACGCTCAAACGCCACTTCGTCCGCAAAAAGATTGCCGTTCAGGGCTCCGAAGGTACCGAACGCATCCGCCGCGAACAGGACTTTTTCCTTGCTGTCGTAAGTCACCATCACTTCCGGCCAATGCACCATCGGCGCCATCACAAAATGCAGGGTGTGGCTTCCCGTTTCCAGGGTATCCCCTTCCTTTACCGTAAGCTTCTGCTCCTCCGGCAGCGAAAAATCAAAGAACTGTCCGATCATCGCAAAGGTCTTGGCATTTCCCACCAGTGTCACCTGCGGAAACCGGCGCACCACCTCTCCGATGGTCGCGCAATGATCCGACTCCATGTGATTCACCACAAGGTAATCCAGTGTCTTTCCGTCCAGAGCCGCCTCCAGATTCTCAAAGAACTGTCCTGCCACCGCAGCATCCACCGTATCCAGGAGCACGGTTTTTTCATCCAGCAGCACATAGGAGTTGTAAGAAACTCCGCGGGGAATCGGAAACATGTTTTCAAACAGATGCAGTCTCCGGTCACTTGCTCCGATCCAGATGATCTCTTCCGTCACTTTTCTGATATTTTTCATAGACGCTTCCTTTCTTATAATGCCGCCGCGCCACGGGCGCCATGACATTGTTTGTATTTCTTGCCGCTGCCGCAGGGGCAGGGATCATTCGGATAGATCTTTTTCGCTTCACGCTTCTGCGGCGCGCGGGCTGCCGTATCGTCCTTATTGGTGCCGGTCACCTTTGCCACCTGCTCCCGCTCCACCTTCTGCTCGATCCGCACATGATAGAGGAGACGCACGGTATCTTCCTGAATGCCGTTGATCATCTCATCAAACATATCAAAGCCGGCCATCTTGTATTCCACCAGCGGATCACGCTGTCCGTAAGCCTGGAGGCCGATCCCCTGCCGGAGCTGGTCCATATCGTCGATGTGGTCCATCCATTTCCGGTCGATCACCTTCAACAGCACGACGCGCTCAAGCTCTCTGAACTGCTCCGGCTCCGGGAACTCCGTCTCCTTCGCCTCATAAAGCTTCACTGCCTGCTCCTTCAGCACATGCTTCAGCTCACGGCTGTTCTTCATCCCTTCGATCAAAGACGGCTTCACCGGTTCCACCGGAATGATCGGCAGCAGGAGCTCATTCAGCTCATTGAGATCCCAGTCCGCCGGCGGCAGATCCTGGGAAATACAGGTGTCCACCACACTTTCCACCCGGTCCGTGATCATCTTATAGATCGCATCCCGCATGTTTTCCCCGTTCAGCACCTTCAGGCGCTCCGCATAGATGATCTCACGCTGGTCGTTCATCACCTGGTCATATTCCAGCAGATTTTTACGAATGCCGAAGTTGTTGCCCTCGATCTTCTTCTGCGCCTTTTCGATGGCGCTGGAAAGCATCTTATGCTGGATCTGTTCGCCCTCCGGCACACCCAGCGAATTAAAAATGCCGATCAGTTTTTCCGAACCGAAGAGCCGCATCAGATCATCTTCCAGAGAAATGAAGAACTGGGACTCTCCCGGATCGCCCTGTCGTCCGGATCGCCCGCGGAGCTGATTGTCGATCCGGCGCGATTCATGCCGCTCCGTGCCGACGATCTTGAGTCCGCCTGCCGCCACCGCTTCCTCATCCAGCTTGATATCCGTACCACGCCCCGCCATATTGGTGGCAATCGTTACAGCGCCGTGCTGTCCGGCCTGCGCCACGATCTCCGCCTCGATCTCATGGTACTTTGCATTCAGGACCTGATGCTTGATGCCTCTCTTTTTCAGCATGCCGGAGATCAGCTCGGAGGTATCGATATTGATGGTGCCCACCAGCACCGGCTGCCCTTTCTCATGGGCTGCCACAACTTCATCCACCACTGCCTGATATTTTTCCCGTTTGGATTTGTAAACCGCATCCTGATGATCCTGACGGATCACGGGACGGTTGGTCGGGATCTCCACCACGTCCATGCCGTAAATATCGCGGAATTCCTTTTCTTCTGTCAGCGCCGTACCGGTCATGCCGGCTTTTTTCGTATATTTGTTAAAGAAATTCTGGAAGGTGATATTCGCCAGGGTCTTGCTCTCGCGCTTCACCTTGACATGCTCCTTCGCCTCAATCGCCTGATGCAGGCCGTCGGAATAGCGGCGCCCCGGCATGATACGCCCGGTAAACTCATCCACGATCATGACCTGATCATCCTTTACCACATAATCCTGATCGCGGAACATGAGGTTATGCGCCCGCAGCGCAAGGATGATGTTGTGCTGGATCTCGAGATTTTCCGGATCTGCCAGGTTTTCTATGCGGAAGAACTGTTCCACGCGTTTTACGCCTTCCGCGGTCAGATTCACCACTTTGTCCTTTTCATTGACGATGAAATCCCCGGTTTCCTCCCGTTCCACGCCCATGATGGCATCCATCTTGGAAAACTCGGGGACATCCTCGCCGCGTTTTAACTGCTGCGCCAGAATGTCGCAGGCCTCATAAAGCTTGGTGGATTTGCCGCTTTGTCCGGAAATAATCAGCGGCGTGCGGGCTTCGTCGATCAGGATGGAGTCAATCTCGTCGATAATCGCGTAATGCAGTCCCCTCTGCACAAGCTGCTCCTTGTAGATCACCATGTTATCCCGCAGATAATCAAATCCCAGCTCGTTATTCGTGATATAGGTGATATCCGACCGGTAAGCCGCCTGACGCTCTTCTTTTTCCATGGTGTTCAAGACCACGCCCACCGTCAGACCGAGGAACTCATGCACCTTTCCCATCCAGTCGCGGTCACGCTGCGCCAGATAATCATTGACTGTCACGATGTGAACGCCTTTTCCCTCCAGCGCGTTGAGATACGCGGGAAGCGTCGAAACCAGCGTCTTTCCTTCACCGGTCTTCATCTCCGCGATCCGGCCCTGATGGAGGATGATCCCGCCGATCAGCTGCACGCGGTAATGCTCCAGCCCGATGGCGCGCTTCGCCGCCTCGCGAACAGTGGCATACGCCTCCGGTAAAAGGTCATCCAAGGTCGCGCCTTCCTCCAAACGTTTTTTGAATTCGTCTGTCTTTGCCCGCAGCGCTTCATCCGAAAGCGCCTGCATCTCCGGACGCAGGGCCTCGATCTGATCCACGATGGGCGTGATGCGCTTTAACTCCCGTTCACTGTGTGTTCCGAATATTTTTTCTGCGATGCTCATTGCATAATGCTCCTGTCAGTTCTTTTGATGATACGGTCAAAAAGAGGTTTGTTTTTGACCTTGCGTTCATTTTGTTGACATACGGGATTTATTATAACACAGAGTGGGAAGATATGCCATAGGAAGGAAAGGATTCGCGTTTTGCGGGCAGCCGGAGCGTTGCATGGCCGCAGAAATAGTTCCGGAAAAAGAATTTGGGCGCCACCGCTTCTACCGATGACGCCCCTAGAACATACTGTCCATTGGACTATACCTCTCTTTCTGGATTTCGGTGATTGAAAAGCACTGCTCCTTCCGACCTTGTTTCCCTCGAACCCTTTTGAACCGGGATCATATCTCAACTATTCGCTGCTGATCCTCTGTTCACGTTTTTCTTCGTCTACTGCCGAGGTTTCCATTCTGAATTCCTAGCGACTCCCCAAGACCGATTCAACTCTTGAGATAAAACCTTCTGTTTCCGGTGGACCGTACCTCCTTTACTTGAATTACCATTACGGTTGTTTCTTCTCTCTTCGTTTGGTATAACTGAAGTATATCTGATTCAGTTTCATTTGTCAACAAGAAATTTGAAAATTTTTAAAAAATTTTTATTCTGTGCAATAATTGTTTACGAAAACGTTTTATTGTCGGAAAAATATATGCAGTATAAAAAAAGGAGGTCTACCATGAAACACACGTACAAAACCAAAGGCACTTGTTCCACGCAGATCGATTTCGAGCTGAAGGACGGAAAGCTTCACGATGTCAGGTTCACGAAAGGCTGCAACGGAAATCTGAAATCCATCGGAAGGCTCGTGGAAGGGCTTCCGGCGGAGCAGGTGATCCAAACCTTAAAAGGCGTAGAATGCGGGACAAAAGGCACTTCCTGCGGAGACCAGCTGGCGCGCGCCTGCATGGAAGCACTGGAGAAGGAAGGCTGATTTTTCAGCCTTTTCTCTGAAATACGAGACAGATCAGCTTGATCAGAACGAAATAGACGATCGTCGTCACAATGAGCGGAAGCGTGGTCTCAAAGCTTTCCATCCGGATCCGCTCAAAGGCGCGGGTCAGATCCGTCACGGAAATATAACCAACCAAAGAGGATGCCTTCAGGAGAAGACAAAGCCGATCCGCAAAGTCTTCCCGGAGTAAGGCGCCTCTTTTTTTATGCAAAATCCCGAAAAACTTCTTTGTGTCAACCGCCTCTGTGCGATAGTCGCGCAGAAGCCGCCCTTCTGCCACTGCCTTGGCGTAACGGTTGATCACCCGCTGCCATTCCACGGCAAAGAGGATCGTAAATGCCACCAGCGCGCAAAGGAATCCACCGCCGTACATATCCCGATACCAGGTATAGTAAAGCATCATGATCAGCATCACTGCCGGAATCCCCTGCATGATCCAGAGAAATCCCTTCGTGATCTGGCGGATGAGGATCGGCGTCCGGTTGGACAGGTAGAAAAAGAGCACGGCGAGCGGCGTCCCGAAAAAAGCGGAAAGCCCCGTGATCGCAATGGTAACGAGAATACCTGTCAGAAAAACAAGATACCGTTTGTCTTCCAGAAATGCCGCGCGAAAATGACGGCCGGGATCATTTCCCGCGGTATCCGCTTCCACCGCCATTTCACCGGAACTGATGCAAAGGGAGATCCCGCCGGAATAGTCCGGCGCGCTGAAGAGATGATTCTCGGCGCGCTTCTCCGTGATCGTAATCCCGCCGCATCCTGCGTCATATTGCCCGTAAGCGACGCCGTTCATCATATTCTGAAAAGAAGTATCCAGAAAAACCGGTTTGTATCCGTATTCGCGGCAGAAGTCGATGAGCAGATCAATCTCATAACCGGTGGGCTGACCGGCAGAAACGTAGCAGAAAGGAATGCTCTCCGGATCGTACGCGATGGTGATGGTTCCGTTGAGATCCGGAAGCGAAGAGGCGTCCTCGCTGACCTTTACGGAAGAGTCATTCCCGAACCACTTTTCATCCAGCGCGGCCATCGCACCGTTATCCCGCATGCTCTGAAGGAGGGCGCTCATCTGCACCGACATGGTTTCTCCCTGGTTATTTTTCGGAAACACAAACCCATAGTCCGAAGGAAAAAGATAGCCGTCCACCACAGAAAACGCATCTGTGCTGCGCATCATAGCGCGGATCGTCGCCTCATCGTCCGCAACGCCGTCCACCTGACCGGTAAGGAGTGCTCTGTATGCGCTCTCACGGTCATCAAAGAGTTTTCGCTGTGCATAGGGAAGCGTGCTTTCCACCACTTCCTCGAAAATATAGCCGTCTATGATGCCGATGGTAACGCCATCTTCATGAAACGCTTCCAGCGTATCGGGTGCCTGATGCTGCGCAGGTGCTTCTCCGCAGCCGGCGCACGCGCATATCACCAGAAACGAGAACCATAACGGGAGCAGTTTTTTGAAAGACCGGGGGAAATTCATCATGCTTATACTCCTGTGCCGCAGGCTGCTTCGATTTCATCCGCCACTTCCGCCCGATCAAAGGCGAGGGTGTAATAGCCGTCGCAATACGGGTCATAAGGCTCCTCATACATCTTAAGCCAGTAATAACAGGCGTCCACCGGCACCTTTGCATGTGCGATCAGATCGTTCATCTCGTGATAGGCGCTGCTGTTTAAGATCTGAATGATGTACTGCGCCTGCATCTTGGGATCACCGATATTGAAACGGAATGCTTCGCCGGGACCGCCGGGCGCAAACCATTGTTCCGCAAACTGATAAAATGATTCCTTTTTGTCATAGGCGGTGTACTGGGCATAACCGTATCCGCCGTCCAGGTTGACCCAGAGATTGTTTGCATTGAGATAGCCGTTTGTGGTGTCCACGCGCCGCGACTCCAGGAAGTCTTTTTTATCGATGGTTTTGCGGTTGACTTCCTCTGTATAGTCGACATCGGTAATCCCCCAAAGATCATTATTATAATCTTCGAGATTGGCTGCTTCAAAATTGGATTCCGCTTGCAGGTTGCACATGACGCCCAGCACTGCCGCCTTGTTGCCTTCAAAGTGATCCATCAGGAGGGTATAGAGCAGCTGCTGTTCGGAGATGCCGTTTAACGTGTCATAGGGCTTGTCCGGAAAGATCTGCGCATCGAGCAGCTCCCCGAGAGGCGTGTCATCGATGATCTCCTGCTTTTTCAGGGCTGTTCCCGGCAGCAAAAATTGGAATAAGAAAAACAGAAAGACAAGGATCCCGCCACCGCCGCACAGAATCAGGATCTTTTTTTTCATCAGCCGCTTCTTTTTGTCGGCTTTGCGGCGCCGCAGGCGGTTTCTTTCGCGCTCAGCCGCCTCTTCATAAAGCGCTTGCACTCTCGCATTCCGCTCCTTCCGTTTCCGGTCAACCGCGGCACGATGGCGCTGCAGGCGCTTTTTTTTGCGATGTTTCCCTTTGAGGCGCGCATCGTTTTTTTTGCGCACTTCAACAAGCCGCTTCTCGTTTTCCTCCTGAAGCTGCTTTCTCAGGTTGAACATCCGTTGATATTCGGCCATTCTTTTGTCGTAGATCAGGGTGGCAAGATCAGGAGACTCCCCTTCCTGCTGCCGCTCCCTGCGATCATCGTCCTGATTCATACTATCTAGTGTAGCAGTTTTTTTCATTGACGCAAGATATCGTGGTAAGATCATGGATTTCCGCCCGAAATCCAGATGTTGTGAAACGCAGCCTTTCTGTGGTAGACTGTTCATGATGCAACTGCATTGCAACTGTTCAATACAGCCGCAAGCACCTGCTGTTTGCGGCATGTAAGGTAGTATCAAGCCATGAAAGAAAAATCCAAAAAAGACAAAGCGCGGTTTGGCGCATACATCGCCCTGATTATCATCGGTACCATCGCGGGACTGATCGCCCTCTTTTACGGACTCGGCATCCTTTTTAAGATCCTGGCTCCGGTGGTGTTGGGGGCGTTCTTTGCATACATTCTGAATCCGCTGGTTCATTTTCTCGAAACCAAACCCTTCAAGAAGCTTCCGGAGAAGCTGTCAAATGTGCTTGCCACCATCCTTTCGATTCTGGTCGCTCTTGCCATCGTGCTGTTTTTGATCCTGATGGTGATCCCGCAGCTTGTGGACAGCATCAGGGATATGATCGGCAGTATCAGCACCTATCAGGCGGCGATCGAAGATTTCTTCACCCGTCTTTCCTCCTCAACGGGAGTTGATTTTACGCCGGTGAACGTATGGCTTGGGGATCTGAGCGAAAATATTCCGAAATGGCTGCGTGATAATACGAATCAGCTTCTTCAGATTTCCAAAGACGCCGGGGACCGGATCGTGACCACCACCATGGGCTTTGTACTTTCCATTTATTTTCTTCTGGACAAGGCGCGGATCCTGGCAGCGACAAAACGGTTCTTTTGTGCTACGCTCCCGGAAAACAAATACGCCAATTTCAGCAGAAACGTGAAGCGCACCCATTTGATCCTGACAAGATACATCATCGCAGAGCTGGTGGATGCGCTGATCGTCGGAACGGCATGCGCCATTTTGATGCTGATCGGCAAAATGCCTTTTGTGGCGCTCATCTCATCGGTAATGGCCATTATGAACCTGATCCCGACCTTCGGGCCGATCATCGGAAGCGCCATCGGCGTCTTTTTCCTGCTGCTGAACGACCCGATGAAGGCACTGGTCTTCCTCATCGTCATGGCGATCATCCATGCCGTGGACGGCTACATCCTGAAGCCGAAGCTGTTTGGCAGCGCTCTCGGGGTTTCTCCGGTTCTGGTCTTTGCCTCCGTCATCATCGGCGGACGGATCATGGGTGTCTGGGGGATGTTGTTTGCGATTCCCGTGGCGGCCATCGTTTCCTTCCTGATGGAGGATCTGGTGACATATCTGGAGCAGAAGAAAACGAAGAAAGAAAAACGGTTATCGGAAGGAGGAGAAAAGTGAAAACGGTAGAAGAATTTGTGGATGAAATGAAGAAATCTGAAGCGCTGCAGGATGATGTCAGAGGGATTTTTGCCGAGTTTCTCCTGTCTGAGGAAGAAGGAGCGCAGAGCGATGATAAGCCTGTTTCACAGGGTCACGAAATTGCAGACAAAAAAAGCCGGGGATGAAACATCCCCGGCTTTTTGATGACAAGCATTATTTCTTGTTTACAAGATCCTTCAGAGCCTTGCCAGCCTTGAATGCCGGAACCGTAGCTGCTGCAATCTTGATCTCTTTGCCGGTCTGCGGATTGCGGCCGGTGCGAGCTGCGCGCTTTCTGGTCTCGAAAGTACCGAAACCGACAAGCTGTACCTTATCTTTCTTCTTCAGTGCCTTTCCAACGGTAGCGGTGAATGCATTAACAGCAGCCTCTGCGTCCTTCTTGGAAAGCTTTGCCTCTTTTGCGATTGCCGCAACAAGTTCAGTTTTGTTCATGATAAATCCTCCTTTTTCATCAAAATAATTCTGATACATACAATTCTAAGGGTTTTCGGCTATTCGTCAAGGGGTAAAATGAAATACAATCCTACACTCTCATAAATGCCAGCATGGTCAGGTCGTCAAACTGCGGTGCTTCGCCCACAAAGCGGTCCACGTCCTCGCGGACAGACACCAGGATCTGATCCGGTTTTGTCTCGATATTCTTTGCAAGAATTTCTTCCAGACGCTTCATGCCGTAAAGTTCTCCGTCTGCATTGGTCGCCTCCGGAACGCCGTCCGTATAGATAAAGAGCTTATCACCTTTTTCCAGCGTAAAGGTATCCTTGCGGTACTGGATGCCGTCCATGGTTGCAAGCGGCGGCTTCTTTTTCTGTGGCCGGATCTCTTCCACGGTGCCATCCGCATGGATCACAAGCGCCACTTCGTGTCCCGCATCACTGTATTCGATGTAGCCGGTGGCAAGATCGATGACCGCAACCCAGGCCGTAACAAACAGCATCTCGTCGTTGTTTTCGGAAAGCTGTTTGTTGGTGTTGATCAATACTTCTTCCACGGATTCCTTCGCCTGCAGATGGTTCTTCAACAGGGTCTTGGCGATGACCATGAAGAGCGCCGCCGGCACACCTTTCCCGGAAACGTCCGCAATCACCACAGCCAGATGACCCTCATCCACCATAAACATATCGTAAAAGTCGCCGCCGACCTCTTTTGCGGGATCCATGGAGGCGTAGATATCGAGATCTTTTCTTTCCGGAAACGCCGGGAAAATGCTGGGCAGCATATCCGCCTGAATCTTGGTGGCCACATTCAGTTCGGCGCCGATCCGCTCTTTTTCCGCGGTGACTGCCGTCAGATCCTCGATATACTGCTTCAGGGAGCCCGCCATATCATTGAAGCTCTTCGCCAGATCTCCCACCTCGTCATTGGAAACCACTTCCGCGCGATGGTCGAGATTGCCGCCGCTGATCTCGGCAGCGTCCTTCCCAAGAGCCAGAATGGGATCTGTCAGTTTCTTGGTGAAGCCCCGCACCACGAAGAACGCAGTCAGCGCCACCAGCACAAACACAACGACAAAGATCAGAATGGACGTCTGGATAAAGCGGATGATGTAGTTCACCGGCTGCATCACCACAGCTTCCGGCAGTTCAATGCAATACATCCAATCGGTGGTCTCTACCGGAGAATATCCGTAATAGACACCCTGCCCGGTGAGGGAGACGCCTGTTTCCTTTGACATGATCTTGTCCAGCGTCGCCTGATCCATCCCGGCGTCTTCCGCGAGAGCCTTTTCCGTTCCGTCCACGGAGATCTCGTTGCCGGCATTATCCACCAGCATTGCATAGGAGCCTTCCGGGAGATTCATCTCCACCACAGCCTTATAAAGATCGGCGATCACGATATCCATGCCGACAACGCCGGCAAATGTGTTGTTTTCATCATAGAAGGGCGCCATGCAGGTGATTGTCAGCCCTCTGCCGAAGGAATCCAGATAAACATCCGTAAAGCAGGCCTGCTGCTCCTCTTTCGCCTTTTGATACCAGGTTGATTCAAAATAGTTGTAGGGTGTGCCCGGCTTGATATCCGACTGCGTATCATAGCAGAGGATCTGGCCTTTCTCTGTGCCGAGATAAACCGCTGCGATCACGCTGTTTTCATCCGACATCACCGGATACAGGATCTGCTCGATATTGGAAAGCAGCAGCGCTTCCTCATCGATCACGCTCTGATCCACATCCTCGCTGGCCGGCACACGCTGCATGGTCAGCACTCCGGCATTCCTGGCATCCAGCGGCGGCACTTCCTTTTCCACGTAATCTTCGGGATGTTCATACAGCTCGTGTAAAAATACCGCAAACTCGTTGATGTATTCCTCATACTTTCCGAGCTCCGTATCCGCCAGCTCCGACTTTCCGGTGGCCGTCTGCAGGATGCTGTCCTCTGTCATATCTTTCAGCGCGTTTGAGCTGATGTTCCGGATCATCAGCATGCTGACGATCCCGACGATACTGGTGATCAGCAGCGACGCCGTGACGATAATCATCACCATCCGAAAGATTCTTCTCTGGATTGATACTCTTTTTTTTGTTTCCATAAATGCCTCCGCTTACAACATGCTCACGAGATTCTGGTATGTCAAATCACCCATCAGATCCGGTTCGTTTTTCTTTAACAGGTCAATATGTTTCATGAGTTCCTCTTTGGTGTCTCCGATCACAACGAACTCGCAGTAACCGACCTCCTCCGTCTTCGTCACCGCCAGACGGAACCGCATGATATACGTAATAAAGGGATAGCTGTCTTTTAACTGCTGCATCCGCTCATCCGACAGCATCTGCGCCTTGAAATCCACCACCTGCTTCAGATGCGTCCTGTCCATGGCAGGGATTTCGCCCAGCGCCGTCTCCACATAGGGAGCAAAAACACTCTTTCCCCGCATGGATGCCGGCATCAGCGTCAGAAGCGAATATCTGGGATTCACCTCGATGATATACCATTTTCCCTCGGAAAACATGAGATCAATCTCCGCGGCGCCTTCCAGCTGCAGCAGCTCCGCAAGACGATGCATCTCGCGATCCAATGCCTCTATCTCATATTTTTCATCCAATACGGGACCGAACTTCACACTGGCAAAGGGATCCGTCACGCCCTCTTCCGAAGCGGAAAACATGATTGCAGGCGTCACCAGATATTTCCCGGGGGCGCCGTAAATCTCCACGCCGAAATTATCGCCTTTGATCCATTCCTCCACGATCACATCCACATGAGGATCGCCACCGGCAAGGATCTTTTCCGCCTCTTCCAGCGTCTTTGCCACGGAAACCCCCACCGACCCGGCGCTGCAGTCCGGCTTGATCACCACCGGAAAACGGAATTTGGAAAGCGTAAAAGAGACATACTCCCGGTACAGGTTCTTCAGAACTCCCGGATCCTGCTGCGCAAAATAAAGATTCGCGTTGACCAGAAAATGCTTCGCAACATGAAATCCGTTTCTGGAAAGCAGCTCATTCATGCTGAATTTTTCAAAGGCAAGCATTGCGGTATCCGGAGTGTGTGAAATCGTCCGGATCCCCCGCTCCTTCAGCTTCTGCGCGATGATCGCATCTCTGACCTGATCCCAGTCATAGGGCACCTCCGGCACACTGAGCGCCACCGCCACATCCGGCTGATATTCCGCGATCAGATCCGCGATCTCATCCACGCTGCTTTCAAGGGAAAGCGGGACATAACGCACCTTTTCCGGCGTATCGGTCAGCTTTCCGGCCAGGGCGTCCACCACATGCGTCCCAGGCAGGATCACATAAAACGTAATCTCCAGATCATCCGTCACGCAGGCGTCCCAATCCGACGCTCTCCGTGGAAGATAAGTCATCTCCGCTGTATACGGGCATTCCGGACCCATGCCGCCGGAACAGAAAAAAGCCAGTTTTTTCATCGGTTATCCTCGTTCCATTGTAATCTGCGTATTATTCATCCCCATAATATAATCATAAGAGAGATCGTGAGGCAAGGAATTTAACATCAAAAAGTTTTCCGCCATGTCGTCATCCTCCTGGCTCGTCGGGTTAAAGGGCTCTCCGATGCTGCGGAAATTCATGGTGATAATATCTTCCTTGATGCGGAGCAAAAAGTCAATATCGCCACGTTCCTTGCGGTGATGGTGGGTATAGACCGCCATCTCCTCGCACATCAGCCCGACCTTCATGGCGATCTTGCGGGCAATGCCATGCTCCGCGCAGAAATCGATCATCTGCTCGCTGGCCGCGGAGATCTGGACATCATCATCCGTAATGGAGAGGTTCAAAACAGCGGTATCCCCCGCATCCTTGCGCACCAGCATGATGCCCGTGTATTCCTCCCGATGGGAGGCGTAAATGCCGGTGTTGATAAGCAGGATCAAAAGCAGCATCACCGCCGCCGCGATCGGATAGGAGATAAAGACGCCGTCCAATCCGATCGTGCGCGACAGCAAAAATCCGATCGGAATCACAAACAACCCGTCCATCATACTGATAAAAAAGGCATATCCCTTTCGCTGCTCCACCTGGAAGAACCGCATAAACTGAATCGCTACGCCTCTGGTGAGATAAGTCAGGCAAAAAAGCCGGATCCCCCTCATTCCCATCCGGATCGTTTCCGGATCCTTCAGGCCATACAGCATCGTCATCCCCTGAGGAAACAGCAGAAACAGGGCGATCAGCGCCGCCGCAAACAAAAACTGGAGACGGAAGGACCGGATCAGCACCGCCCGTTCCCCTTTATAATCCTTCTGACCCGAGAGCATCGCCAGAAACGGCTGGGCGGCATCCGCTACTCCGAGCAAAAAGACCGATGCAATGGAGAATGACTGCAGACACAGTGAAAACGCCACCACTCCGACTCTTCCGCCTTCGATCGCCGCAATATTATTGCTGTAGGCATATTTGATTGCATAGCAGATCTGCAGGAAAGCCGTGGCAGCACCCTGAGTACAGATCATGGGAGCAAAATAAAAGTCTCCTGCGCTGACCCGATGATGCACGATCTCCACGTTTTTCTTTTTGATCAGGATGGCCATCACCACCGCGCCGATCAGATATCCTGTGATGGTCGCCCAGGCAGCGCCTTCCACGCCCATGCCGAACACACGGATATAGATAATGTCCATAACCAGATTCAGCCCGTTTGCGACGATATTGACTGTGGTTGCGATCACCGGTGCGCCGCTGGGCGGAAGGTAGCAAAGAAAGGTCAGCATCAGCACCAGGATCGGCGCTGTCAGCAGCAGGATCTGATAATAAGAAGTAAAGGCCGGCCGCAGCATTTCGTCCACACAGAGAACGGATGTGATGCCGCTTTTGAACACGGAACAGATCAAAAGGATCGCCAGACCGAGGATCACGGCCATGATCATGGAGATCGTAAAGATCTTTCCCGCCTTTTCCTTTTCCCATTTCCCGAGGTGGATGGCGTACAGAGTCGCGCCGCCGCTGCCGAGCAGGACATAACAGGAGGCTATGATCAGGATGACAGGACACCCCAGATTCGCGATGGCAAGGGCATCGCTGTCCAAAAGATTGGATACCAGCATGCAGTCCACAAATTCATTCAATGCCAGCGCCAGTGAAGTCAGGATGGACGGAACCAGATACTGCCTGTATTTTTTTGCCAGTATATTGCCTGTTTTATGCAAAACAAACTCCTTTCGCGATGTCACAGCAAAGGGACAGGACGTAATTTTCGTCATAGCGCCACTGAAATACCATGCAGTCCTGTCTGACACCGTCCCGCATGACAGCCGCAGATCCGAGATACTGCGCCTCCCGTAGATCGCCTTCTGTCAAAGGCGCTTCCCGGGACGCATCATCAAAACGGATCTCATATTTTTGAAAATCCAGAGAGATCCCCTCTCCGGTATATTTCACATAGCTTTCCCTGGCTGTCCAGACACGGTAAAAAGCCGCAAGCGGATCCTCCGACGCGTCAATCCAGGCTGCTTCCGCTTCTGAAAAGAAACGTTTCGCGATACCGGTCTTTTTGTCCCGGATCCGTTCGATATCGCAGCCCACGGAATGATCCGACAGCGCCATCACGACATAATCCCCGGCGTGACTGATGTTAAAATCCAGCCCCTCGATCTGCGGCCTGCCGTGAGGGCCGGTGGTGATCTCCTCCGCCCTTTTCCCACGCGCGCTGAAATGCTCCGCGATCATAAGGCCCGCGCAGAATCCGCGTTTGCGGTCCGCCGGTGTCCTATATTTTCGGATCCTCTCTCTGCGCGCTGCATCCAGCGCGGAAAGTTCCTCCGGATGATCCAGGGGGTCAGAAAGGTCTAGGCATCCCTTGATATAGCATTCCACTCGGTTCATTGCAACAGGGTCAGTCGTCTTTTGCCTCCCACTCCTCGTGCTGGTCCTCCCAATGGTCGATCCGATCCTCCACATTTTCCACGATGCTGTCATAATACAGGGCATAATCGCTGCTATGATAGCTCTCCGGGCCAAACACATCCGGCATATCCGGATTGGTGATCTTCATAAAGGGCACGCACTCCGTGGTACAGATCACAACGCCCCGCTCCGGATCCACCTGCGCATCCGCAATGCCCGGATGATATTCCGTAAAGGAATCCTCGATCACCCGGCCCACCAGTTCCTCGATGGTGGTTTTGGTATAAAGGATCTCACGGATATCGAACCGAAGCTGCACCACTTCGCCTTCGAGGGTGCCTGCCATATCATCTACGCGGCTGCCCGGACAGGCATCGGCCGGCGCATAGGCCGCCGTCAGGGTCCAGGTGATCGGATTGATGGAGATCGCATCCGGCTCCAGGACGATATTGTCTGCGTCTTTATTTCCGGGGCCTTCCGTATTCCATGAAACAATGACGCCCGTGTCAGAGGCACCCTGGGCAAATCTCAGATGGGGATAGTTTTTCAGATCATCCTTCGTCACGGAAAAACCCACCAGATAGGCCGCGATCATCCTTTCATAATACTCCGGATGAAGCCGGAAATACTCTTCCAGCGCGATCTTTAAGAGAATGGAGCCCTGGGAATGCCCGGCCAGAATGAAGGGTCTCCCCTCATTATAATGTTCAAAATAATAATCCAGCGCTGCATAGATATCGGTGCGCTGCTCCTGCTTGTGAAAATCCTCCAGCTCCTGTCCTCTGAGATCCGCCACTGCCGCCATATTGGTCTGCCGGTAAAAAGGCGCAAACACATTCGTGCTCTCCTCAAAGGCCGTTGCATTTTTGATATAGGTATCATACGCGCCAATCCGCATGATGGGCTCATCGATGTCCACGATGGCGGGCGCATCCTTCAGGGTATTCGTCACAATGGTGGGATACACATAAAACGTATCCACATCCTTTGTGATCTTGTCCGGGATCATCAGCCAGTTATCGTCATAGGAATAGTCATTGGCCACGCCGACAAGGGGCGTATCATAAAAATCCGCCTGGGGATCCGGCGTCCTTTCGTTGAAACTTTCCCGTTTTTCCTGTTTTTCCTGGATTTTCCCTACTGCATCCTGTACTTTCTCCACGCGGTCTTCGCGTCCGATTGGCACACAGCCGGAAAGAAGGAAGATTGTAAAAAGAAGTGTTGCAGAAATGACTGCTGTTAATCTACGTTTTTTCAAAACACGA
Organism: Lachnospiraceae bacterium; assembly: GCA_017431515.1. Lineage (GTDB taxonomy): Bacteria > Bacillota > Clostridia > Lachnospirales > Lachnospiraceae > RUG12461. The sequence goes on along the minus strand of JAFRKV010000056.1, from coordinate 17,184 downwards.
CCTCCTGATCATATAGTGACAGTATACCACGCCTGTCATCTGATGAAAAGAAAGTCGGTGAGAAATCATTTTACAGAAATCCTTATGTCAGATCATCCAGAATCGCCTCGGCGATCCGTTTCCTGGAAACACCATGATTCATGGCTTTTTTTCCGATGTATTTATGCGCTTCGTCCTCCGTGAGGTGCTTTTTCTCCACCAGAACCAGTTTGGCTTTGCTCACGATCCGAAGCTCCTCCAGTTTTTCCTCCGTGGTCCGGATCTTTTTCTGCAGCGCTTTGATCCTGCCCTGGGTGGCGATCAGCACACGGATCGCCTTATCCATCACCATCGGCGGATAGGGGCTGGAAACCACCATGACGCCGTGATCCGTCACCATATCCATGACATCCGCGTAAACCTCTGCTGGAGATACGATCAGAACCGACGCCTCGCTCTGTTCCGCCACATCCACGGCAAACTCTGTCCCGGGCTCGTCGTTCAGCGGCATCTGGATCACCACAAGGTCATAGTCTTTTTCCAGGATATGCCGCCTTCCCAGGGCGACGCTCCTGACCACATCGATGGTCAGAAACCCCACCAGCGTTTTTTTGACCTGAAACTCAAACTGCTCAGAGGCGGACACGATCAATATGGAATTGCAGACACTTTCCTTTTTTGGCATGCTACCCTACCCTGACTAGCGAATGTTTGTGTACACCCTGACGATGCCTGCCGGCACGATCCGTTTGATGAATTCACTGGTCTCCGCCAGCTTCGCCGCCTCTTTCTTGGAAGTGGGCAAAAATGCCTCCGCGCCTGCGACCTCTTCCGGAAGCGCCAGTTTGCGCTCGATGCCGGACAGTCCGGCATGGATCAGAAGCGCATAGACCAGATACGGGTTGCTGGAGGCATCGGGAGAACGAAGCTCCACCCGGGTCTTGTCTCTGTAGGTCTCGATATACATCAGCTCGGATTCCCCGGCGCTGCTCCAATTCACCTTATCCGGCGCGCCGATGTTTCCCAGCCGGGAGAAGGAGGCTTCCGTGGGATTGAGGAAGATCGTCATATCCCGGATCTTTTCGATGATGCCTGCCGCGGCGTATTTCACCACGTCACTGCCGTCGCGGTCCACCGCGTAAATATTGATGTGATAACCGTTGCCTGGATTCTCCGGCAGCGGCATGGGGGAAAAATCCGCGCAGAGACCGTAACGATCCGCAATGGTATTTACCACCATTTTAAACGTGGTCATCTGATCCGCGGCCTTTAAAGGCTTCCCGTAATGAAAATCGATCTCGTTCTGTCCCGGTCCTCTTTCATGATGGGATCTTTCGGGGGTCAGACCCATGCGTTCGATGGTGAGGGAAATCTCACGCCGCACGTTTTCGCACTTATCCAGCGGCGCAATATCCATGTATCCCGCCTTGTCATAAGGGATCCTGGTGGGATTCCCCTCCTCGTCCTTCAGGAACAGATAAAACTCCGTCTCGTTGCCGAATTTGAACTCGATCCCTTTCTCTTCCGCAGCCGCCACCGCCTGCTTCAGGATTGCTCTGGTATCCGAAACATATTCCTCCCCATCCGGGGTATAGACATCGCAGAACATCCGCAGCACTTTGCCGCTGTCCGGTCTCCAGGGGAGGATCGCCATGGTATCCGGGTTCGGCCGGAGGTAAAGGGAGGCATAGGAACAATCCTGAAAACCTGCGATCACTCTGGCGTTGATGGGTGCACCTTCCTCAAAGGCTTTCTTGACTTCCCCCGCCATGACGGAGATATTTTTCTGCACGCCGTAAGCATCGGGAAACGCAAGACGCACGAATTTCACGTCTTCCTCCTCGATAAATTTCAGCACCTCTTCAATTGAATACTTCATTTTTTACCTCCTCTGATCGCTGCTTCCACAAAGCCTTTAAATACGGGATGGGGCCGGTTTGGTCTGGATTTGAATTCCGGATGGTACTGCACGCCCAGGAAAAACGGGTGATCCTTCAGCTCCACGGTCTCCACCAGCGTGTCGTCCGGGGATTTGCCGGAAAGCACCAGTCCTGCCTTTTGCAGTGCTTCCCGATAGTCATTGTTGAATTCATAACGGTGGCGGTGGCGCTCTTTTATCTCCGTCACGCCGTAGCAACGCTCCATCAGTGTTCCGGGCGCTATCACGCAGGGGTAGCTGCCGAGCCGCAGCGTCCCTCCTTTGTCCCGGTCCTCCGACTGTCCCGGCATAAAGTCGATCACCTTATGGGCAGAGGGATTTGCAGACTCTCCCGAACAGGCATCCTTGATCCCCGCCACATTTCTTGCAAATTCGATCACCGCGATCTGCATGCCGAGACAGATGCCGAAATACGGGATCCCTTTTTCCCTGGCATATTTTGCGGACAGGATCATGCCTTCGATGCCCCGGTCTCCGAAGCCGCCCGGCACAATGATGCCGGAGACCTTCGACAGGATTTCCCCATAATTTTTGGCATTGATCTTTTCCGAATCCAGCCATTCGATATGCACAGAGGTGTTGAAAAGATACCCTGCATGGGTAAGCGCCTCCGCTACGGACAGATACGCATCATGAAGCTGGACGTATTTTCCCACCAGGCCGATGGTGACCTCTTTGTCGCGCCTTTCGATCCTTTTGACCAACTCGTTCCATTCCGTCAGATCGGGGGCCGGTGCATCGATACCCAGCTCTCTGCACACCACACCGGAGAAATCGCTCTTTTCCAGCATGAGCGGCGCCTCATAGAGGCTGTCGAGCGTGCGGTTTTCAATGACACAGTCCTCTTTGACATTACAGAACATGGAGATTTTTTTGAAAATGTCCTCTTCCAGCGGCTCGTTGCACCGCAGGACGATGATATCCGGGGTGATCCCCATTCCCTGCAGTTCCTTGACGGAATGCTGGGTAGGTTTGGACTTGTGCTCATTGGAGCCGTGGAGAAACGGCACCAGCGTCACATGGATGAAGAGACTGTTTCCCTTTCCGGTTTCCAGCGAGATCTGTCTCGCCGCTTCCAGAAACGGCTGGGATTCGATGTCGCCGATGGTGCCGCCGATCTCCGTGATCACGATATCGGCGTCCTTCTCTTTTCCGGCGCGGTACACAAACTCCTTGATCTCGTTGGTGATATGCGGGATCACCTGCACCGTGGAGCCTAAGTACTCTCCTCTTCTTTCTTTATTTAAGACATTCCAGTATACCTTTCCGGAAGTGAGATTGGAATATTTCGTCAGATCCTCATCGATAAAGCGCTCGTAATGCCCGAGATCCAGATCCGTCTCCGCCCCGTCTTCCGTCACATAGACTTCGCCGTGCTGATAGGGGCTCATGGTGCCGGGATCCACGTTAATGTACGGATCCAGCTTCTGCGCCGCCACCTTCAGCCCTCTGGCTTTTAAGAGCCGTCCCAGAGAAGCCGCCGTGATCCCTTTTCCGAGACCCGAAACCACACCGCCGGTTACAAAAATATACTTTGCCATTCTCTACCCCTTATCCTGTTTATCATGTTAAGGTCATAAGTGCTATGCGATGAAATCGCATATGCACTTTGCACGAAAATCCGTGCAGACATGCCAGCATGTCTGACCGGATTCTTGTGCAAAGGTCACAATGCCGCAAGCGGCATGTGACTTATGACCCCGACATCCTGTTTATAAATTACTGAATCCCATCAACGCTTCGTCTACTTCCTTGGCGGCATTTCTGCCTTCCGCGATGGCCCATACCACAAGGGACTGCCCGCGATGCATATCTCCTGCCGTATAGACCCTGTCTTTGGAGGACAGATGCGCGCCGGGGATCGTCTTCACATTTGTCCGGCCGTCGGTCTCCACGCCGAAGGTGTCAATCACATATTGCTCACTCCCCAGGAATCCTGCCGCGATCAGCACCAGCTGTGCCGGCACTGTCTTCTCCGTCCCCTCCACGGGTACCATATTCATCCGACCAGTCTTCGGATCCTTTTCGGCTTTCAGGGAAATGAGCACCACTTCCTTCAGGTTTCCCTTTTTGTCTTTCTTAAACTCTTTCACCGTCGTCTGGTAAATTCTCGGATCACTGCCGAATTTCCAGATCGCCTCTTCCTGCCCGTAGTCCACCTTCAGGATCTTGGGCCATTCCGGCCAGGGATTGGTCTGCGTCCTCTTTTCCGGCGGGCAGGGCATCATTTCCAGCTGGGTCACGGATTTCGCCCCGAGACGGATACAGCTGCCCACACAGTCATTTCCGGTATCGCCGCCGCCAATGATGATCACGTCCTTATCCTGCGCAAGGTCATAGGGAACCTCCTGAAAATCACTGTCCTGCAGGCGTTTCGTAAGCTCCGACAAAAAGTCCACCGCAAAGCGGATGCCCTTTGCCTCCCGCCCCGGTGCTTTGATATCCCGCGGATTGGACGCCCCACAGCATAATACCACACTGTCATAGTCTTTTAGAAGACTCTCTCCGGAAATATCCTTTCCGATATCCGTATTCACCACAAATTCCACGCCGGCTTCCTTCATGAGCGCGATCCGCCGGTCAATCAGGCTTTTCTCCAGCTTCATATTCGGGATGCCGTAACGGAGCAGTCCGCCGATCCTGTCTCTCCTCTCATAGACCGTCACGCTGTGCCCCCGGCGGTTTAAAAGCTGCGCAGCCGCCAGGCCGGAAGGCCCGCTCCCGACGATTGCCACCTTTTTCCCAGTGCGGTACTCCGGTGCGATCTCTTTGACGAGATCGTTTTCATAAGCATATTCGATCACGGCCTTTTCGTTTTCCTTGGTGGACACCGGCTCGTCCTTGAGCCCGCAGGTGCAGGCCGCTTCACAGAGTGCCGGACATACCCTGCTCGTAAACTCCGGAAAGCTATGGGTCACGGAAAGCCGCTGATAGGCTTCCTCCATCCGTCCGCGGTATACCAGGTCATTCACCTCCGGCACCAGGTTATGCAGCGGACAGCCGGATGCCATGCCGGCGATCATCATCCCCGCCTGGCAGAACGGAATCCCGCAGTCCATGCATCTGGCTGCCTGTTCCTTTTGCTTTGTGAGAGGGAGTCTTTCGTGAAACTCCCGGAAATCCTTCACCCTTTCCTTTTCCGTCCGGACATTGCCCTCAACTCTTTCATATTCCAAAAATCCCGTGGATTTTCCCATAACAGATTACCTCCCCTCTCCTGCAACAAAGGCCTTGAAAGCTTCGATCTTTGCGGTCTCCGGATCCATGCCCTGTTCCTCAAAATGGGCGATGCCGCTTAAGATCACCTTGTAATCCCTCGGAATGATCTTTTTAAACTTCCGGACATCCTCCTCAAAATGGTCGAGAATCTCCTGCCCCTTTTTCGAGCCTGTGCAGGCCACATGCTCCTCAATAATGGACCGCAGCTCCCGCTTATCGTTCTTATGCTCCACATTTTCCATGGAGACCAGCTCTTTGTTGAGATTCCGGTAAAGCCGGTTGTCCTCATCCAGCACATAGGCCACGCCGCCGCTCATGCCGGCCGCGAAGTTCTTGCCGGTGCTGCCCAGGATCACGACAGTGCCGCCGGTCATGTATTCACAGCCGTGTTCTCCCACACCTTCCGCCACAGCGACGGCGCCGGAATTACGGATACAGAACCGCTCCCCCGCCATGCCCGCGATAAAAGCTTTTCCGGAAGTCGCGCCATACAGCGCCACATTTCCGATCATGGTGTTTTCATGAGGATCATACATCGCTTCCGCCGGTGCAAATACAGCGAGTTTCCCACCGGAAAGCCCTTTTCCGAAATAATCATTGCTGTCTCCCGTCAGATTTAAAGTCAGCCCCTTCGGGACAAAAGCGCCAAAGCTCTGTCCACCGGAACCGCTGCAGCTGATGGTGATCGTATCGTCTGCAAGTCCCTCCGGATGCTTTCTCGTAATCTCCGCACCCAGGAGCGTGCCGAAGGTGCGATCCACACTCTCCAGCGTGACCGATGCCGTGGCTTTCTTTCCTGTTTCGATGGCTTTCTGAATGGACTTCGAGGATAGGAGCTCTTTTTCATCCTTGGTGGTTTCCAGTTGGAAATCATAGAGCTTGCTTCCCTGGAAAGTCATCTCCGACCGGTCTTCCTCCGACACATCGTAAAGGATTCTGGAGAGATCCAGCTTTTTCTCCTGACCGTTCAGCGTCTCCTTGACGCGCAGCAGGTCGGTGCGTCCCACCAGCTCCGTCACGGTCCGGACACCGAGGGTGCTCATGATCTCCCGCAGCTCTCTGGCGATGAAGCGCATGAAGTTTTCCACATATTCCGGCTTTCCGGCAAAGCGCTTGCGCAGCTCCGGATTCTGGGTCGCGACGCCCATGGGGCAGGTGTCGGACTGGCAGGCTCTCATCATCACGCAGCCCATGGTGATCAGCGGCGCCGTGGCAAATCCGAATTCCTCCGCGCCCAGGATCGCAGCGATGGCCACGTCACGCCCGCTCATCAGCTTGCCGTCGGTTTCGATCACCACTTTGTTCCGGAGACCGTTGGCAAGCAATGTCTGATGGGTCTCCGCAAGACCCAGTTCCCAGGGCATGCCTGCGTTATGGATGGAAGAAAGGGGGGCCGCGCCGGTACCGCCGTCATAGCCGGAGATCAGCACCACGCCGGCACCGGCCTTCGCCACACCGGCCGCCACAGTGCCCACGCCGGCCTCCGATACCAGTTTTACGGAGATCCGCGCATTCTTATTGGCATTCTTCAGGTCAGAAATGAGCTGCGACAGATCCTCAATAGAATAGATGTCATGATGAGGCGGCGGCGAGATCAGGCTGACGCCCGGCGTCGAATGCCGTGTCTTCGCAATCCAGGGATATACCTTCTTGCCGGGGAGATGGCCGCCCTCTCCGGGTTTCGCGCCCTGGGCCATTTTGATCTGGATCTCTCTCGCGCTGACAAGATACCGGCTCGTCACGCCGAATCTTCCGCTGGCCACCTGCTTGATGGCGGAGCTTCTGTCATGATCGGTTCCCGCGGAAAGGATCCGTTCCTCGCTCTCACCGCCTTCGCCGCTGTTTGATTTTCCGTGAAGATGGTTCATGGCGATGGCCAGAGTCTCATGCGCTTCCTCGGAGATCGACCCGTAGGACATGGCGCCGGTCTTGAAACGCTGCACGATGGAGTCCTCGCTTTCCACTTCGGAAAGCGGCACCCCTTCCTTGGGGATACGAAACTCCAGCAGGCTTCTTAAATACCCGGTTTCCTCCGCATCCACCATTTTGGTATATTCCTTGAACTTGCCGTAGTCGCCCTCTCTGGTGGCATACTGCAGCATATGGATCGTCTTCGGGTTGTACCGGTGATTTTCTCCCTGACTTCTGCTCTTATGGCGTCCCAGGGCGGAAAGTTCCAGATCCGTCGGCAGTCCCAGAGGATCAAAGGCTTTGCTGTGCTGGGCATCCACTGCGGAGCCGATATCCTCCAGCGTGATGCCGCCCACACGGCTGACCGTGCCCGGGAAATACGCCTCGATCACATCCTCCGAGATCCCGATGGCTTCAAAGATCTTGCTGCCCTGATAGGACTGTATCGTGGAAATCCCCATCTTGGACGCGATCTTGACGATCCCGAACAGGATCGCGTTGTCATAGTCATCGACAGCCGCGTAATAATCCTTATCCAGCAGCTCGTCTTCAATCAGTTCCTCGATGGTGGCATGGGCAAGATACGGATTGACGGCGGAAGCACCATAGCCGAGCAGTGTCGCAAAATGATGCACCTGCCGCGGTTCGCCGGACTCCAGGATCAGGGACATGGCAGTGCATTTTTTGGTGCGCACCAGATGATTATGGACTGCTGCCACCGCAAGGAGTGACGGGATCGCCACATGATTTTCGTCCACGCCGCGGTCGGAAAGGATCAGGATATTCGCCCCTTCCCGGTAGGCCTTGTCCACTTCCACAAACAGATGGTCCAGCACGCGCTTCATGGGTGTGCTCTTATAATAAAGCGTGGAGATCTTCGAAACCTGGAAGCCCTCCTTTTTCATATTCTCAATCTTCAGAAGGTCAAGATCCGTCAGAATCGGATTGTTGATCTTTAAGACCTGGCAGTTTTCCGGGCTTTCCTCCAGAAGGTTCCCGTTTTTGCCCACGTAGACGGTTCTGGAGGTCACGATCTCCTCCCGCTGTGCGTCGATGGGCGGATTCGTCACCTGGGCAAAGAGTTGTTTGAAGTAATAAAACAGCGGCTGGTACTCTTTGGAAAGCGCCGCGATGGGCGTGTCGATTCCCATGGAGCCGATGCTCTCCGTGCCGTTGAGTGCCATCCCCAGCAGTCCGTCGTGATAATCCTCCCAGGTGTAACCGAAGGCCTTCTGCAGTTTCTTTCTCTGCTCGCCCTCGATCCTTGTCACTTTTTTATTCGGGATGCGGATATCGGAAAGCAGGGTCAGCTTGCTGTCCAGCCACTCGCCGTAGGGCTTTTTCAGCGCATACATTTCCTTGATCTCATCATCCAGGATGATCTTCTTCTGCTTCGTATCCACAAGGAGAAGCTTGCCGGGATGGAGACGTTCTTTTTTGATGATATGCTTTTCATCCAGCGGAAGGACACCCACCTCCGAAGAGAGGATGAGCCGTCCGTCATCCATGATGTAATAACGCGAAGGACGAAGGCCGTTTCTGTCCAGGATCGCCCCCATCACATCCCCGTCGGAAAAGAGAATAGAAGCCGGTCCGTCCCAGGGCTCCAGCATGGTGGCATAATATTGATAGAAATCCCGCTCTTCCTGGGTCAGGGTCTCATTATGAGCCCAGGGCTCCGGGATCATGATACTCATGGCAAGAGGCAGATCCAGGCCGCTCATCACCAGAAATTCCAGCACATTGTCCAGCATGGCGGAGTCCGATCCGCTCTGGGAAATCACCGGCAGCACCTTGGTCATATCCTCTTCCGAAAAAAGATCCGTATGCATCGTCTCTTCCCGGGCCAGCATCTTGTCCGCATTTCCTTTGATGGTATTGATCTCGCCGTTATGCACGATAAAGCGGTTGGGGTGGGCGCGGTTCCAGCTGGGCATCGTATTCGTGGAAAACCGGGAATGCACCATGGCGATGGCGGACTCGTAATCCTTGTCCTCCAGATCCGTAAAGAACGTACGGAGCTGCCCCACCAGGAGCATCCCCTTATAGACGATGGTCCTGCAGGAAAGGGACGGCACGTAAGTGTTGGTGCTGCTCTGCTCAAACTCCCTCCGGATCACATAGAGCTTCCGGTCAAAATCCAGATCCGTCCCGGCATCCTCCGGCCGCTCAATAAAGACCTGATAGATATTCGGCATGCATTCCCTTGCCTTGGATCCCAGCACCTTCGGATTTGACTCCACCTTTCTCCAATAAAGGATCTTCAGCCCCGCCTTCTTGACGATGATCTCAAACATGGATCTCGCCTGACGGAGTTTCAGATCCTTCTGCGGGAAGAAAAACATGCCAACGCCGTAAGATCTTGCGCCTTGCAGCGTAATGCCTTCCTTTTTCAGTTTTTTTACAAAGAATTTATGGGGGATCTGCGTCAGAATCCCCACACCGTCACCGGTCTTGCCCTCCGCGTCCTTCCCGGCCCGGTGCTCCAATTTCTCGACGATCTTTAGCGCATCGTCCACCAGCGTGTGGCTGGCTTTTCCCGCCACGTCAATGATGGCGCCGATCCCGCAGTTGTCATGCTCAAACGACGGATCGTAAAGACCGTAGGCGCGTGCTTTCTCAAAACGACTCTTCTGTTCCTTCATGTGATTCCCCTCCTAGAAAAAGAGAAAAGCGCCCCAGAGTTTCCTCTGAGACGCCTTTGCCTCGATGCAACGTATGTTACACCAAAGCAGTACATTTGTCAATATTACTCGACATCCTGCAGAGCTGCGAAATCTTCTTCGCCGGTACGGATCTTGACGACCTTGCTGACCGGATAGACAAAGATCTTGCCGTCGCCGATCTTTCCGGTGTAAAGCGTCTTCTTGGCCGTTTCGATCACACGGTCCACCGGAATCTGGCTGACAACCACTTCCAGTTTGATCTTCGGAAGGAGGGTCATATCCATCTCAACACCACGATACATCTGGCTCGAACCCTTCTGGATACCGCAGCCCGTAACCTGTGTTACCGTGATACCCGTTACGCCAAGGTCATTGAGTGCTTTCTTGATCTTGTCATACATCGAAAGCTTCGTGATAATGACCACCTTGTTGATGCCGGTCTGCATGACAGTTCCCTGCAAGGTTTCAGACATATTCTCCACATGAACGGAAGCATTGCGCTTCGCTTCGCTTGCCTTGTCATAATCTGCTTCGCCGAGGTTCGTGTTCTCATTGACATCCATCGTGTTGGAGATATCCATGATCGCAAATCCGGAGTATGCAGACGGAAGGCCATGCTCTGTGGAATCGAGACCTACGATCTCCTCTTCTTCGGAAACCCTGAGGCCAATCGTCTTCTTGATGATGAAGAAGGTAATGGTGATCGTTACCACCGTCCAAAGCGCCGTCACACCGATACCGCCGAGCTGTTTGATCAGCTGCGTAAAGCCGCCGCCGTAGAAAAGACCTTCGTCGATTCCTGCTACTGCAAATCCCGGGGCTGTCGAGGTTGCAAAAAGTCCGACTGCAATCGTTCCCCAGATTCCGTTAAGCATATGGACTGCCACAGCGCCCACCGGGTCATCCACATGTGCTTTGTAATCATTGAACCAGATGCCGAATACCACCAGAAGGCCGGATACCGCACCGATGATGGCAGCACCGAAGCAATCCGTCACGTCACAAGGCGCAGTGATGGCCACCAGACCTGCAAGAGAAGCGTTAAGGCACATGGAAACATCAGGCTTGCCGTATTTTGCCCAGGTAAAGATCAAACATACCACGGTTGCAACTGCAGGTGCTACCGTTGTGGTCAGGAACACAGAACCGAGTGTGGGTACATCCGTTGCTGCCGCACCGTTGAAGCCGTACCAGCCAAGCCAGAGAATAAACACGCCAAGGGCTGCAATGACCAGGTTGTGACCGGGGAACGCATTGACTTTCTTCACCTTTCCGCTTCCGTCCCGCTCGAATTTTCCGATACGGGGACCAAGCATCCATGCGCCGATCAGGGCGCAGATTCCGCCTACCATATGGATGCAGTTGGAACCGGCGTAATCGTGGAATCCCCACTGTGCGAGAAATCCGCCGCCCCAGGTCCAATGCGCCTCAATCGGGTAAATGATCGCGGAGATCACTGCCGAATAAACACAGTAGCTGGAGAATTTGGTTCTCTCTGCCATGGCGCCGGATACGATGGTTGCTGTGGTCGCACAGAACACCAGGTTGAAGACGAATGCCGAATAATCGAAATTCTTGTAGTTCGTAAAAACATCAAAGCTGATGCCGCCTGCGAAACCGTTCATCACGTTATCACCCAGCATCAGCGATGCACCGATGATAAACCACATCACGGTACCGATACAGAAATCCATCAGGTTTTTCATGATGATGTTTCCTGCGTTCTTTGCTCTGGTGAAACCGGATTCGCACATCGCAAATCCTGCCTGCATCCAGAAGACCAGTGCCGCGCCAATCAAAAACCAGACCGCGAACACTTCTCCGTCCAGTGCACTCAAAATTTCTTGTGTCATAACTATCCACCTCCTGTTGATTGAATCTGTAGGAGGGTGCCATCCTCCTACTCGCGCATATAAAAAAGCCATCCCACGCCGGAGCACCACGCCTTTGTGGAATGACTTTTTTCTCACTTTATCCTGTTTTTGCTGCCGTCTTTTTGCTTCTACCCGCCACCGTCTATACGGCGCTTCAATCAATAAACCGAGAACAGCAGTTTCCCGTAACTCGGGAAGGGCCAGCATTTTTCGCTGGTGAGCATCTCAGCTTCATCCACGTATTTCCGCAGGTCTTCCATCTTCGGAAGCACATCATCGCGGATCGCCTCGGATGTTTTGATAATATCATCAAATGCTTTCAGGTTCTCCAGGGCTTTTTCCAGCTTCTCCACCCTGTCGAGGATCGCATCGGTGAGTTCGGACAACCTCTCCATCGTCGATACTTCATAGTTGCATTTGACGTTGTCGCTGACAGAACGCATCATGGAAGTCGTCTTTGCCAGACTGTACAGATATCCCTCCATGGCCGGCAGATAATTCTTGCGCACCATATCCACCATGGTATGTCCTTCGATATTCACGGTCTTGCAGTAATTCTCCAGCATGATCTCGCATCTGGAATGAAGTTCGGATTCCGTAAAAACCTTGTGGGACATCAGCATATCCATGTTTTTCTTGTCCAGCAGATGCGGCATGGCATCCGCCGTTGTCTTCAGATTCAGCAGTCCTCTCTTTTCGGTGGCTTCCTTCACCCATTCGTCGGTATAACCGTTTCCGTTGAAAAGGATCCGCTCATGCTTTGCGATCACTTCCTTGATCAGTTCGTGAAGCTCTGACTCAAAGTCCTTTGCCCCTTCCAGTCTGTCCGCATACTGCTTCAGGCTTTCCGCCACCGCCGCATTCAGCATGATGTTGCAGCAGGCGATGCTGTTGGAGGAGCCAAGGGACCGGAACTCGAATTTGTTGCCCGTAAAAGCGAAGGGCGACGTACGGTTTCTGTCGGTCGTATCTTTGGAAAATCTGGGAAGCACGTGCACGCCCAGCTTCAACACTTCTTTTTCCTTGCCCTGATAAGGGGAATCTGTCTTGATGGCATCTAAAATTGCGGAGAGCTCATCCCCCAGGAACACCGAAATGATGGCCGGCGGCGCCTCGTTTGCACCAAGTCTGTGGTCATTTCCCGCCGTCGCCACGGAAAGCCGCAGCAGATCCTGATAATCGTCCACTGCCTGCACCACCGCGCACAGGAACAGCAGAAACTGGGCATTTTCATAAGGCGTCTCTCCGGGGGAAAGGAGGTTTACCCCCGTGTCGGTTGCAAGTGACCAGTTGTTGTGCTTGCCGGAACCGTTGACGCCTGCAAAGGGTTTTTCATGCAGGAGGCAAACCATGCCGTGCTTTCTGGCAACTTTCTGCATGATCTCCATGGTCAGCTGGTTGTTATCCGTCGCCACATTGGTGGTGGAAAAGATCGGCGCCAGCTCATGCTGCGCGGGTGCCACCTCGTTGTGCTCCGTCTTGGCCAGGATCCCCAGCTTCCAGAGCTCGCTGTTCAGATCCTCCATGAAAGCCGTGACTCTGGGCTTGATCACGCCGAAATAATGGTCATCCAGCTCCTGTCCTTTCGGCGGCATCGCGCCAAACAGAGTCCTGCCTGTGTAGACCAGGTCCGGACGTTTTTCAAACATCTCTTTATCGATCAGGAAGTACTCCTGCTCCGGTCCCACGCTGGTGCGGACATATTTCACTTCCTTGCCGAAGAGCTTTAAGATCCGCTTTGCCTGCAGATTCAAGGCCTGCATGGAGCGAAGGAGCGGGGTCTTTTTATCCAGTGCATCCCCGGAATATGAGCAAAACGCCGTCGGAATGCAAAGGGTATGATCTTTGATAAACGCATAGGACGTCGGATCCCATGCTGTATAACCCCTGGCCTCAAAGGTGGCGCGAAGGCCCCCCGAGGGGAAGGAGGACGCATCCGGCTCACCTTTGATCAGCTCTTTACCGGAAAACTCCATGATCACCCCACCATCGGGTGAGGGGGTAATAAACCCATCATGCTTTTCAGCGGTAACGCCTGTCAGGGGCTGGAACCAATGAGTAAAGTGGGTGGCGCCTTTTTCCACTGCCCAATCGCGCATCTCTGCAGCTACGGCTTCCGCCACCTCCACATCCAGTTTGACATTTTCATCGATCGTCTTTCTCAAAGCGTGATAGACCTTCGCCGACAGGCGGGCTCTCATCACTCTGTCATCAAATACCATTGAACCAAACAGTTCGGGGACATTTTTCTTTTCCATGATCATTTCCTCCTTACATTTTGACTGTTTTTTATTTGCCGCTTTCCCCGTAATTGGAAAGCACTCTTGCTGACGGGTCATTTACATTGCATCCTTCCCAGGATTTGTTTGGCATCCAGAAATCCTTCACCATTTCAGACTGCCCGGGATAGTATTTTTCAAAGATGTCACGGTACATCAGGGATTCTTTTGTAAAGGGTTTTGCATGTTCGTATTTTTCGATCCCTTTTTCAAATTCGCTGTCCGTGTATCTGCTTTCCGCCAGCTCTGTCAGGTCATCCTTTAAGGAATGTCCCACCGCATCGGAAAATGCCGCTTTTTCTCTCCAAAGAATGCTGTCGGGGATCAGCTCGTCCTCCTCAAACGCCTTCCGGAGCAGGTATTTCCCTTTGTTGTAATGATTCATTTTCTTGTCCGGGTCGATGGCCATGGCGTATTCGACAAAATCCAGATCGCCGAAGGGAACCCGGGCCTCCAGGGAATTCACGCTGATACATCTGTCCGCCCGGAGCACATCATACATATGAATCTCATGAATCCGCTTCTCCGCTTCCTTCTGGAACTCTTCCGCATTCGGCGCGAAATCCGTGTATTTATATCCGAAAATCTCATCCGAAATTTCACCGGTCAGGATCACTCTGACATCCGAGGACTCATGGATCGCTTTGCACACCAGATACATGCCGATGGATGCGCGGATCGTTGTGATGTCGTAGGTGCCCAGCGCCTCAATCACTTCTTCCACCGCATTCACCACATCCTGCTTGGTGATGATCACCTCGTGATGGATGGAATGAATGAAATCCGCAACCTCTCTCGCATATTTCAAATCGATGGCATCCACGTCCATCCCGATGGCCCAGGTCTGGAGCGGCTTCTCCAGAAGCGATGCCGCGATCCCGCAAACCAGGGAGGAGTCCAAACCACCCGAAAGCAGAAATCCCACCGGCGTATCGGAATCCAGCCGTTTCTCCACGCCCTTGATCAGAAGATCATGGATGTTTTTGGTCACTGTCTCGACGCTGTCCTGATGGAAGGCTGTCACCTTTGACAGATCCCGGTAGCATACGAATTGTCCGTCTTTGAAGTAATGACCCGGGGGAAACGGTTCCACACGGTCGACCAAGGCTGTCAGGTTCTTCGGCTCCGACGCGAAAACGTAGGTTCCTTGCTTTGTGATCCCGTAATACAGGGGGCGGATCCCGATGGGATCTCTTGCCGCGATGTACTGCTCTTCTCTGCTGTCGTAAAGGACCAGCGCAAATTCCGCATCCAGTCTTTCAAACATCCCGGTGCCGTATTCCCGGTAAAGAGCCGGGAGAATCTCGCAGTCGGAATCGCTGATGAACTGATAGCCTTTTTCCATCAGCGCCTCTTTCTCTTTCCGGAAGCCGTAGATCTCACCGTTGCAAACCAGAACGATTTCAGCATCTTTGGGATCGATACCCTTTTGCGTCTTCTTGTCACTGTACAAAAAGGGCTGCATCCCGTTTTCCGTCAACCCCATGATCGACAATCTATTGAATCCGAGAAATCCGTTTCCCGTATCCGTGATCCGGCTGGCATCCGGTCCTCTGGATAGCGTTTTGGAAAGCGCGTCTTTGATCTCCTCGTACGCGGCATCTTTCCCGCAGAAGCCCAATATTGAACACATGTCTTTTCCCCTCCTGTTTGCGGTTTTCCCATGCCTCGTCTGATCAGGATTTGGCTGGTAAAAAACGCAAAAAAGGCGTCTTAGGAGTATTTCTCCAAGACGCCTTTGTCTTTATGGATATGGATTTTAAATCATTCGTTTTTTTCTGTCAAGAGAAAAATGAAAAAATTATTATGGCGTTTTGTGGGAAGCCGCCTGCACTGCCTCCGCCACCTGCGCCAGATCGAAGTCGACAAAAGCCTGTCGTTCCTCCTCAGTCGTGCCTTTGGACATGGACAGAAAGCACTGCATTTTCTCTTCATGAAGCCGCTTCAACTCCTCTTCAAAATGCGGGATGCGCCTGCTTGACATGGACGTCTCGCTTCGCTGAAGGTATAACAGCATGACCAGCGAGGAGGTGACGATCCTGCCGCAATGGGGAAGGAATGCGTAGTTCAGCATGCGATCCTCCCCGAAGGAAACCGTCTCGTCAAAGCGGATCCCATGCTCTTTCAGGATGGCGGTTTTATAAAACTTGTTGCAATTGGAATATATGAGCAGCTTTCTTGTCCGGATGTACTCATCCGCAAAATCCGACACCGTTTCATAGACTTTGTCTTCGACGGTCCAGTTCTGCGGCTCCTCCTTCAGGAAAATGCGCCGGATGCCGAAGATATAGAGATCTGCGCCGGTTTCCAACATCGGCAGCGCCTCTGACAAAAACCCCTCCCGCAGGCAGTCATCGCAGTCCATAAAGGCCACATACTCGCCTTCCGCCATTTCGATGCCCGCGTTTCGGGCGCCGGAAGCGCCCTTATGGGCGCAGATCTTGATCTTTACGTTGGCATGGGCTTCCCGGGTTTTTTTCACAATCTGAGGCGTCCCGTCCATAGATCCGTCATCCACCAGGATCAGTTCGCAGTCCTCCGGAAGCTGCCCCAGCACGGAACGGATGCCTTCCTCCAGATATGCTTCACAGTTGTAAGTCGGGACGATGATGGATAATCGCATAAACTCCTGATGCTCCTTTTTTTGTATACACCGCCTCGTTGTCATTCCATCTCCACCGTTCCAGATCTGTTTTTGGTCTGAAATCATGTTAAAATAGGCATCTTATTTTTCCGTACTTTTGTATAATGCCTAGTATAAACATTTTTAAATAACCGGACTATATTTCGATCCTATAGTATAAGGTTCCTATCGAATGAAGGGAGCATTATTCTATGGGAAAGAAAGCTGCTACGATAACTCTGTCTGTTGACGATCGTGCCTTCCTCGAAGAACAAGCAAGAGCACGAACAATCGAATTTGTATTTACCCCAAAACATGGTTCGTGGTTAAACCTTGTTGAAGGGTTCTTTAGTAAGCTTACTCGCCAGTCCCTAAAGGGTATTCGTGTAAAAACGAAAGAAGAACTGGTCGAACGAATATATAAGTACTTTGAAGAGGTCAATGCCGACCCAGTAATCTATCACTGGAAATATCATCCCGATGAGATTGATCCAAGCGAACAAGTTCAGGTTGAAACGTTGCCTCTCAAAAAGTCCAGTTAATTACAAACGTTTATACTAGATAATGCCTGCTATCAAAAGTACTATATAGATAATATAAGCCACCTGATGTCATCCTACAATCCTTTTTATCGTGAATTTTATAGTGTCTTATATCCTAACCAAAGTATTAATTTAGTAGGATAACTCCACAT
>JAFRKV010000055.1 GCA_017431515.1 Lachnospiraceae bacterium | reverse complement strand
GTGAAGAAAGCCGTCCCGGATTTCCCGAAGGCGGCGATTACCTATTCCCTCTCCGAGAACGAAGAAGAATCCAAAGAGAATCAGGACAGGATGAAAGCCTTCCTGAAAGATTACAACGCGATGTTCGGCACCAGGTATGGCGTTGACAACATCCAGGCATACAACGCAAACCTGACCGAGCGTCTGGCTAGGAAGGAAACAAAATATCAAAGCCGTGATCAGCAGCTGGATCTGGTCATCGTGGTTGACCGGCTTCTCACCGGGTTTGACGCCCCGTGCCTTTCCACATTGTTCATCGACAGGCAGCCGCTGAACCCGCAGAACCTGATCCAGGCATTTTCCCGGACAAACCGCCTCTTTGACGATAAGAAGCAGTACGGACAGGTGGTCACGTTCCAGGCACACGACCAGTATAAGCGCCTGATCGATTATGCGCTGCGGCTTTATTCCAGGGGCGGCGAGGGAAACCCAATCTCTGAGGATTTCGATGATGTGAAGAAGTCTTTCGGCATCTCCCTGAAAGCTGTCCGGAACCTTGCCAGAACGCCGGAGGATATTGCCGGATTGTCCCGGAAGCAGAAAGGCGCGTTTATCCATCTGTTCCGTTCGCTGGACCATGACTTTGCCCATCTGAAGGCGTTCTCCGTATATGAGCCTTCGATGCTGGACGAGTATGGCTTTTCCGAGGAAGAATATGAAGACCTCGCCGCCATGTACAAAAATGTGCTGGAGGAATTAAAGAAGGATAAGGATCAGGATGACCCTGCCGATGAGCCGATCCATGATGACTATGAGCTGGTGGCCTACAGCAAAATAAAGGTTGACTTTGAGTACATTGTCGGGCTGCTCCGGGACTTTGTGGAATCACTGGATGCACCGGAGGATGAGATCGATGAGGAAGAGTTCAGGGAGAAGATAAAGACGCTCAGGGAAACCATAGACGAGTTCGCAGGGGACAACGCAAAGCTCGCGGCATTGCTCCGGCAGATCGTGGATGAGATCGAGCAGGATAAGAAGCGGTTCATGGGGCAGGACATTTCCGTAATCATCAACCAGATGCGGTATGCGGCGGTTGATAAGGCGGTCAGGGCCTTTGCGGAGAAATGGTTCCTGGGCTTCGATGATGTGAAGTATGAGGCATTGCACTTCCGCGACGGAGAACTGGCCAATGAAAGCAAGCTGAAGGACAGCGCGGACTATACCGCTTACAAGGCGGCCACACCGGATGCGATGGCAAAGTTCAAATTCCGGAAAGCGATGATCGATGATTTCAAGGAAAACCTGATGGCGGAGGTGGCTCCGCTCCTGGGATGATGACATATCCGCTTATAATCCGGAGCAGGATTGGCACGAAAAACGAGGAGGAAGACAGATGATCTTATATGTGAACGCCTGTGTACGCAAAGACTCCAGGACAAAAAGGCTGGCGGACAGGCTGATTGAGAAGCTGAATGGCACCGTGGAAGAGGTAAGGCTCGATACCATCAGCTTCCCTACGGTTGATCGGGACTTTCTGATCCATCGGGATGAGCTGATTGCAGCCGGGGACTTTGAGGATCCCCTGTTCGATCCTGCCCGCCAGTTCGCGGCGGCGGATGTGATCGTGGTGGCGGCTCCCTATTATGACCTGTCCTTCCCCGCTTCCCTGAAACAGTATCTTGAGCAGGTCAATGTGGTCGGAATAACATTCCGCTATTCCGATGCCGGAATCCCCGTCCCTCTCTGCAAAGCGAAGAAACTGTACTATGTAACAACTGCCGGTGGGAATTATGTGCCGGACGAATTCGGCTACGGATATGTGAGGGCGCTGGCAGAAGGGTATTACGGGATTCGGGATGTCGAGCTGATCAAGGCGGTGGGACTGGATATCGTTGGTGCCGATGTGGAAGGAATCATGAAGGAAGCTGAGGAACGGATATGAAGAAAATAGCAGCGGCGGTTCTTGCCATTATGATGGTATGGTCATTGGCGGCGTGTGCCGGAGCGGATGAAAAAACAGAGGCACAGGAGCAGACACAGACTGAAGCAGCCACACCAGATGCCGACTGGAACCTTCCGGAAACGATAGAAATGCCGGAGGATGTCACAGCGGTTTTCGAGAAGGCGATGGATGGTCTGACCGGAGTCGGCTACGAGCCGGTTGGCTATCTCGGTGAAAAGGACGGTGTGTACTGCGTTCTCTGCAGGGCAACAGTAGTATATCCGGATGCAAAGCCGTATTACGCGCTTGTTTATGTGAATGACGAAGGGCTGCAGAACATCTGGGATATCTGGATGGGCGCCCATGCGGAGAAGAAGTAGGCGGCGGGTGATTCTGTATGCCGCGGTATCACACAATAAAAGACCCGGATGACGAATACATCTGGGCGAAGATGATAGAGAATGAAGGTGTGGAATTCCATACTGCCAGAGGCTTGCCGTTCACGTATTCCATCAAAACCAATGC
>JAFRKV010000054.1 GCA_017431515.1 Lachnospiraceae bacterium | reverse complement strand
GAATGGGAATCCTTCGGCATCATCTGTTTTGAGTGGAACCCAATTCTTGAGTGTCACCAAAGTTCCACTCAAGAATCCTGATTTCCCAAAGCATTCCGGTTGAGTGGAACTTTTTTTGAGTGGAACTCCGGAACCGCAATCCAGCCCTTCTGATTCTGCTCCGCTGAGGATATCATATCACAGGGATCATACTCTAATCAAACTGCAATCAACTATAATCAGACTACAATTGACTATAATCTTTTTTCCCCCGCCGAAGAACTATACTTTTTTTGAGCGTATCCGGTTTCCTTTCAAAATCGGTACCGGTCAGGTGGACAACACGGCCGGAATCTGTCCACTTCTCCTGAAACAGGAATGCAGGAAAATCAACGCTCAGCGGATTCTGGTGGACAACACCCCCGAAGCTTGTCCACTTCTCTCACATAAAGAATCCAGGAAAATCAAGGGTCTGTGGGTTTTGGTGGACAAGTGGACACTGCATAAGCATCCCGAATCTTTTTTCATTTCCTGTCCAGGAAGTTCAGCTTGGCGTATTTGGCGCAATGCACCAGGAGCAGTTTGTCATAGCCATCATTCCGCTCAAAGTGAATGCCGCCGATCTGCCAAAGGCCGAAAGCTGCAAAATTGCCGATAATCTCCCAGGCGATTACCTCGTCATTGAGGATGGTAAACTGACGGAGAAAGCCGATCGAAATGAGGCTGACCACGAACAGCAGCATGATGCGGCGGTATTTCCCCTCCAGTTCTTTGCCGATTCGCTTCTCTTCCATCTCATAGTACATCACAAAGACTTCCCGCATCGTGTCCTGCATCGCCTCCGAAACATGGTCGGCACACAGCAGATCGATCCGCAGCGGCACAGGCCCTTTGGCAGCAAGAAACCGGTTCACTACGGAAGCATATGCCTCATTGATCACCATTTGTGGTCCGGCCTGGATAGCATTGAAAAAATCACCGGGATTCTCCAGGCGGAGATCCAGAGTAGCCGGCTTCTTCTCGCTGATCCGTTTCCAGTGATTGAGGTCCCGGTCGATCTGCGAGAAGGTATAGGCAAGAATAGCCATCGTCAGCATGGTCAGGTCGATCAGGCCGTTTGTCCTCTTCCATACAGAACCGGTCATGCTCAGGATGATCACCGAAATCTCCGCCATGCAAAGCAGATACATGATCACGGTACCAATACGGTACCCTTTTTTCTTCTGATAAAAAACCAGCGCTGCGGCGCCGGCCGCCACGCCGATCAGATTCTTGACCCATATCCCCCAATAGAGCGGGATATAATAAATATAGGAAGAGTTCATATCCGTCAGCACCTGGCGGACAATCAGCTCATAGATCAGATTGCCGATGGAAACCAGGACTACACCGATCCCGATCTTTTTTAGATTACGATAAAAAAGGCTCATCCGACACAATCTCCTTTTCAGCGATGCTGAATATGATCGCAGCGCTTACATCTGCTCTGACCTGATTCACCTTATTTGCGCCTCAGCCGCCATGGCTGACACCTTTTTCATATGCAATCCTCCTGGCAGCATAACTGTTCTCTTATCCGGATAGTGATCCCGATGATACCTCACCGTACATGGTAAAGATAAGCTCCGCGTCGGTCCGGAAAGTATATATCACAGGTGAGTAAGAAAAGCAAGAAAAGGTCTGTTGCGGTAATCCGGCAATATGGACATATGAACTTTTAGCCGCTCCCGCTCCCGTTAGGTTGTCCTGGTCCTGGTTAAAGAGGCTGCGCATGATCTGTGTGCCCGCTTCCGCGAATGTATGTCGGAAAAGCGGAAACGCCTGATAAAGCGATGGCCGGGGTATTTGTCCCCGGCCGCTTTGTTTCCGTCTGTCAGTAAATCCGATACATGCCGGCCAGCATCAGCAGGCTGAAAAAGTACAGGCAGTTGTCGTAATACCGGCGTTTGCCCGTGCGCAGCGGCGTCTGCCAGAAGGCGCGGATGTATTCGTCCGCATACGCGCTTTCGCTTGCGACGGAAGCAGCCCCCAGCACGGCGGTAATAGCGACGGGATGCATGGCTGGTTCATCCGTGGGCGTTCCGTCGATCTGATAAGCGCGGTAATCACGCTCGGGAATGCCGTGGAAATAATCCTGGAGATTTGTTGCGATCCGCGCCATG
>JAFRKV010000053.1 GCA_017431515.1 Lachnospiraceae bacterium | reverse complement strand
GCCGACTTTGGACTAATCTCTATGCTGGACTACTACACCGTAAGGTGTGTTACTTGTTAAGTTGATTGAACCGCCGTATACCGAACGGTACGTACGGTGGTGTGAGAGGTCGGCGGTCATTGACCGCCTCCTACTCGATTGGGCAGATCTATGTGACAGGAAGCGCGGCGCGAATCTAGCCCGCGATCCCCATACCGATCAGATTGACAAGGAGCGTGACCAGCCATGCGATCAAACATTGCCACCCGATGACGGCAAGAGCCCATTTGGTGCCAAGTTCTCTGCGGATAGAAGCGATCGCTGCCACACAGGGGGTGTAGAGCAGAGAAAAGACCAGCAGGCAGGCGGCGGTGGCGGCACTCATGGCCGCTGCGACAGACGGAGCGTATAGAATTCCCAGTGTCGATACGACGCTTTCTTTTGCAAGAAAACCGCTGATCAGAGCGGTACAGATTCTCCAGTCTCCGAGGCCCACGGGACGCATGAGGGGTACCAGGAGTCCTGCGATGGCGGCGAGGATACTGTCTTTTTGGTCGCTGACCAGATCGAAATGCAGGTCGAAACTTTGCAGCAGCCAGATCACGATCGTGGCAATGAAGATGACGGTGAAGGCGCGCTGCAGAAAATCCTTCGCTTTTTCCCAAAGGAGCTGCCCGACATTTTTCAATCCGGGCATCCGGTAATTCGGAAGCTCCATCACAAACGGAACCGCTTCTCCGCGGAAGATGGTGCGCTTGAAAACCAACGCCATGAGGATGGAGAGAAGAATCCCAAGACCATAGAGCCCAAGGAAGATCAGTGCTTTGTAGCGCGGGAAAAACGCATCCACAAAGAACGCGTAGATCGGCATTTTGGCAGTACAGCTCATGAACGGTGTCAGGAGGATCGTCATTTTTCGATCGCGCTCACTGGGGAGCGTGCGGGTGGACATGACCGCCGGCACCGTACAGCCGAAGCCGATCAGCATCGGGACGATGCTCCGCCCGGAGAGACCGATCCGCCGCAGGATCTTATCCATCACGAAAGCGACGCGGGCGATGTAACCGCTGTCCTCCAAAATAGACAGGAAGAAAAATAACGTCACGATGATCGGCAGGAAGCTTAAGACGCTTCCGACGCCGGCAAAGATGCCGTCGATCACCAGTGCATGGATCGCCGCATTGACACCGGCGGCTGTCATGAGACTATCGACCGAAGCGGAGAGCGCCTCGATCCCGATACTCAGCAGGTTCTGCAAGGTGCCGCCGATGACGTTGAACGTCAGCCAGGAGACCAGCAGCATGATCAGGACAAAGAGCGGGATCGCTGTCCATTTCCCGGTGAGGATGCGATCCAGTTTTTCGCTCCGCAGGCTTTCTTTGCTCTGCTTCGGTTTGCTCACGCAGGCCGCACACACCTTCTGAATAAAAGCATACCGCATATCTGCGATGGCTGCGCTCCGATCCAGACCGCGTTCCTTTTCCATCTGCAGGACGATATGCTCGATCGTTTCTTTCTCATTCTCGTCGAGGTGCAACTGTGCAAGCACTTGTGGATCCCCTTCGACGACCTTGCTGGCAGCAAAGCGCAGCGGGATCGAAGCGTCCTTTGCATGATCCTCAAGTAGATGCGTCAATGCATGCAGACAACGGTGGACGGCACCGCCGTGTTCGTTTTCATCGCAAAAATCCTGGCGCAGCGGCTTCTCCTGATAATGCGCCACATGGAGCGCGTGCTCCACGAGCTCGTGAATACCCTGATTTTTCGCCGCGGAGATCGGGACAACGGGGACACCGAGCGCTGCCTCCATATTATTGACGTCGATCGAACCGCCGTTGGTCGTGACCTCGTCCATCATGTTGAGCGCGACGACCATGGGGACGTTCATCTCAAGGAGCTGCATCGTGAGATAGAGGTTGCGCTCCAGATTGGTCGCGTCGACGATGTTGATGATGGCTTTCGGCTTTTCCTGAATGACAAAATCTCTGGAGACGATCTCCTCATTGCTGTAGGGGGACATGGAATAGATGCCGGGGAGATCCGTGATCCTCGTATTCGGATGCTCTTTGATCGCGCCGTCCTTGCGGTCGACGGTCACGCCGGGGAAGTTCCCGACATGCTGGTTCGATCCGGTGAGCTGGTTGAAAAGTGTGGTCTTCCCACTGTTCTGATTGCCGACCAGTGCGAAGGTCAAAAGTGTCCCGGCAGGCAGCGGATCGCCGCTTCCTTTTGCGTGATAGCGGCCGCCCTCGCCGAGTCCGGGGTGGATTGACGCGGCACTGCTTTTTTTCTTTTTGGCAGGCGCTTCTTCCTCGCGCGCAGGAATCGGGTCTACTGTGATCTGATCTGCATCGTCAAGACGCAGTGTCAGTTGATAACCGTGGATCAAAAGCTCCACGGGATCGCCCATGGGGGCGTACTTCACAACAGTCACTTCTGCGCCGGGGATCATCCCCATATCGAGAAAGTGCTGTCTGAGCGCACCCTCCCCGCCGACGGATCTGATAATACCGGAGCTCCCGATTTCCAGGTCTTTGATGGTCATCTTTCTCTACCGCTTTCTTAGGGATTTTTCTTTTGAACCTGTCATCATCTTATCACATCTTTTGCCATGTGAATCATCTCCTTTTTAGACAAAAAGAAGAATTTGTATCTTTCGCATCGAAGTGCTTTCCTTTAAAATGGGTATTTGAAAAATAGTGTGCAGAGATGTTTTTGTTTTTAGAGTAGAAAAGGAGAGAAAAACATGGGTATCATGGCATCCGCAAAAAATGCGCTGATCAGTGCCGGGATCAACGGTGCGATCAAGTATCTGGAAAAAGACCCCGAGAAAAACGTGCCGAAGATTGTCGACTGGGTAAACCGTTTTTCCCCGGAAAACAGTTTTAAGACACAGAGAGAATATATGACGCAGATCGTGAACGATCCGGACAGCGCTTGGTATCAGCTCGTCATGGATATCATGCATACCGTGGATGCCGATATCATGAAGACGATCTTCACGAACTTCTTTATGAATGCAAACCTGATCGGTTGGAAGCGTCAGGAAGAGATTCGTCAGAAGTACAACTGCAATGCGCCCTGGGCAATCCTTTTGGATCCCACCAGTGCCTGCAACCTGCACTGCACCGGATGCTGGGCGGCAGAGTACGGCAACAAACTGAACCTTTCTCTGGATGAGATCAATGACATCATCCGTCAGGGAAAAGAGATCGGCACCTATATGTATATCTACACCGGCGGAGAGCCGCTTGTCCGTAAAAAAGATCTGATCAAGATCTGCGAGCAGAACAGCGACTGCATCTTCCTCAGCTTTACGAACGGCACGCTGATCGATGAGGAGTTTGCGGATGAGATGCTGCGTGTGAAGAACTTTGTTCCGGCCATCAGTAATGAAGGTTTTGCGGAAGCGACCGACGGCAGAAGAGGGGACGGCGTGTTTGAAAAATCCCGTCGTGCGATGGAGATCCTGCGTGAGCGCAAGCTTCCCTTCGGTATTTCCTGTGCTTATACGAGAGACAATGTTCCGGTGGTTTCTTCGGAAGAGTATTTTGATCAGATCATCAGTTGGGGCGCGAAGTTCATTTGGTTCTTCCACCTGATGCCCACCGGCATGAAGGCGGCACCGGAACTGATGCCGACACCGGAACAGCGTACGATGATGTATGAGAAGATCCGCTCCTATCGCGGAACGAAGCCGATCTTTGCCATGGATTTCCAGAACGACGGCGAGTATGTCGGTGGATGTATTGCCGGAGGAAGACGTTTCTTCCATATTAATGCAAACGGTGATTGCGATCCCTGTGTATTCGTCCATTATTCGGATTCCAATATCCGCGAGAAGACATTGCTGGAGGTTTTGACGAGCCCGTTGTTCCGTGCTTACCATGACGGTCAGCCCTTCAATGACAACATGCTGCGTCCCTGCCCGATGCTGGAGAACCCCGAGAAGCTGCAGGAGATCATCAAGCGTACCGGAGCAAAGTCCACAGACCTTGAAGCACCGGAGACCGTCGAGCATCTCTGCGCGAAGTGTGCGGAGTATGCGAAGAACTGGAAGCCGGTGGCAGACAAACTTTGGGCAGACGAGGAAAAAGTCAAAGCGGAAAACAAGTCGATCAAGGAGAAACTGGACGAGCAGAAAGCATTGCGTGACGAGATCGAAGCGAAGCGTGCGCAGGCAAGCTGAAAAAGTTTTGCGTTTTCCAAAAAGAAACCATAAAAAGTATTGCAATTCATAGAAAAGACGGTATAATCATTTTTGGATAATTTGACATTCCCTGATGGAGGAGAGAGAAAATGAAATTTGCAGATTTAGTTAAGAAAGCAGATGCTGCGGCTAAAAAGCTTGACCCAAAGGTTGTGCAGGGTCACCTTGCAGTGGAGTTTGCAAGCGAGGTGGGATGCTTTTATGTGGAAGTCACGGAGAATGAGATTGATGTAGAGGGATATGATTACAATGATCATGATGTCCGTGTATTTTCTGATCCGGATACCATTCTGGATCTGATCAGCGGAAAGATCGATGCGAACGAAGCAGAGCAGAGAGGCGCTGATATCCAGGGCAACAAAGATGCACTGGGATTCTTTAAGGCAGCGGTAAAGAAAGCACCGGCAAAGGCAGCAGCAAAGAAGCCTGCAGCGAAGAAGCCTGCAGCAAAGAAGACCACCGCAAAGAAGACGACAACGGCGAAGAAGTCTACCACAGCTGCAAAGAAGACTACGACGACTGCAAAGAAAGCAACGACAGCTACGAAGACGGCAGAGACCAAGAAGACCACTGCAAAGCCTGCGGCAAAGAAGACCACGACGGCGAAGAAGTCTACGACGACTGCTAAGAAGACCACCGCAGCGAAGAAGCCTGCAGCAAAGAAGATGACTGCTACAAAGGCTTCCACGACGGTAAAGAAGACGACAGAGGCAGTGAAGACCGCAGCAGCTACCACCGCTAAGAAGGTGGAGGCAGCAAAGACGGAAGTCAAGACAGCGGTTACGAATGCGGCAACAGTTGCAAAGACGACCGCAACCGCAGTGAAGACCGCGGCAGAGAGCAAGCTTGCACAGCCCGCAAAGCAGATGATGACAGGCAGCATCTTCGGCAAGAAGGATGATGACAAGAAGAAATAACAGTTGAAGTCGTGTCCCCTGCGTCTTAGGACGCGGGGGATTTTTTTTGAAGATAGGGAAAACAGAAAGTGGCATCAGGACTCCGTCGCCAACTTCGTTGGCGACACCTCATGCCGAAGAAGGGAGCAACCAAATGAAGGAAGAATTGCTCGGTGTTTACCGACATTCTCTGGCGCACATTCTCGCCAAGGCTGTGATTGAGATTTTCGGAAAGGACGAAGTACAGTATGCCATCGGTCCGCAGATCGACGACGGACTGTATTATGATTTCGTGCTTCCGCGGCCGGTGACGGAGGAGGATTATCCCGTGATCGAGGACAAGATGCGGGAGATTATGAAGCGGAAAGAGGATTGGATCAGAAAGGAAATCTCCAGAGAGGAAGCATTACAGCTCTTTGAGGGACAGAAGTTCAAAACGGAGCTGATTCAGGACCTTCCGGAGGGAGAAGTGATTTCCATCTATTATACAGGGGAGGATTTTGTGGACCTTTGCAGAGGGCCTCATGTGGAGAACTCCATGGAGCTGCTTTCGGCGGCGTTTCAGGTGAAGTCCGCTTCCGGCGCATACTGGAGAGGCGATGCGAAGCGCGACTCCATGCAGCGGATTTATGTGTATGCGTTCCCCACGAAGGAAGAATTGAAGGCGCATCTGAATCTGATCCGGGAAGCAATGGAACGCGACCATAAAAAGCTTGGGCCGAAGCTGGATCTTTTCATGTTCCAGGAGACCGCGCCCGGGATGCCCTACTGGCTGCCGAGAGGGTGGAGACTGTATCAGACCCTGATCAAATTCTGGCGCGAGATTCATGAACGGCACGGGTATCAGGAGATATCTGCGCCGGTGATCAACAACAAAAAACTCTGGCTCATCAGCGGACATTGGGCACATTATCAGAACAATATGTTTATCGTTCCCGACCTGAACGAAAAATGGGATGAGAACGGCGCTGCGGAGGTGCATCTTTCCGATGACGACATGATGGCGGCGAAGCCGATGAACTGCCCGAACGCGATGCTGACCTATAAACGC
Source organism: Lachnospiraceae bacterium (assembly GCA_017431515.1). Lineage (GTDB taxonomy): Bacteria > Bacillota > Clostridia > Lachnospirales > Lachnospiraceae > RUG12461. The sequence continues at coordinate 33,328 of JAFRKV010000053.1, read as the reverse complement.
ACGATGCATTCCTACCGGGAGCTCCCCATCCGTTACAACGAGCTGGATGTGGTGCACCGGAAAGAAAAAAGCGGACAACTGAACGGCCTGTTCCGCGTGCAGTCCTTCCGGCAGGATGACGACCATACCTTTGTGATGGAGAGCCAGATCGAGGAAGAGATCGGCGACATTATGGAGATCGCGGACGAGATCTACCGCACCTTCGGCGTCACCTATCGCGCGGAGTTTTCCACCAGACCTGAGGATTTCATGGGTGACATCGAGGCGTGGAATCGTGCGGAGAAAGCCCTTTCCAATATCCTGGACAAAAAATACGGGGAAGGGAATTATGAGATCAACGAGGGAGACGGCGCTTTTTACGGGCCGAAGATCGACCTCCAGATGAAGGACGCTCTGGGCCGGGAATGGCAGTGCGGGACCATCCAGCTGGATTTCCAGCTTCCCCATAATTTTGAACTGACCTATCAGGACAGCGACGGCATGCAGAAGGAGCCGGTGGTGATTCACCGCGCGATCTTCGGTTCCCTGGAACGGTTCATCGGCATCCTGATCGAGAACTACAAGGGGGATTTCCCGTTCTGGCTGTCGCCGTATCAGGTGGCCATCGTGCCGATCCGTACAGAGCACAACGCCTATGCGAAACGGGTGGAGGAAAAGCTGACCGCCGCAGGGATCCGCGTCGAAGCAGACTACGCGGACAAGAACATGAATGAAAAGATCAAGTGTTTTAAGACCATGAAGGATCCTTACATCCTCGTGATCGGAGACCGGGAGAAGGAGGATGGCACCGTGTCCGTCACGATCCGCGGCCAGAAGACCCAGTTGCATGACCTGCCGGTGGATGCTTTTGTGGAGGAATGTGTCAGAATGAACCGGGAGCGCTCCCAGGAATTGTATCAAGGATAGTGAGATGACGCTGAGGTAAAAAGGGGCTGGAGCATTAGCGAAATGCGGCTACGCCGCATATGCGATTTGCACAGAAGTTCGCGCGGACGTGCTAGCACGTCCGGCCGAACCTTTGTGCAAATTCCACATGGCACATATGTGCCATGTGACTAATGCCCCAGCCCTACTTTTTGCCTCAGCGTCAACTACATTTAGTTGTTTCAAAATCTCACACCACTATATGTAGAAAATGCCGAAAATTTTTCAATTTTTCGGCATTTTTTGTTGCATTTTTTACAAGACGGGGGTACAATGTGGTTAGTTGGTGGAGGAAAGTGGTAGAAAATGGTGTGAAGTGGAGCGAGGAACAATCTTATGTTCATGGGCGAATACAATCATACCGTCGACCAGAAGGGACGGGTGATCGTTCCTTCCAAATTCAGGGAACAGCTTGGCGATGAATTCGTCGCAACCAAGGGCCTGGATAAATGCCTTTACCTTTACCCGAAGGAAGAGTGGGAACGGATCGAAGAACAATTTCAGGAAGTGCCGCTGATCAAGAAAGAAGCAAGAGAATTCGCACGATTCTTCTTTGCGGGAGCAGCGACCTGTGAGATCGATAAACAGGGGCGGGCACTGATTCCGCAGGTGCTCCGTGATTATGCGGGGATTACAAAAGACCTTGTATCCGCCGGTGTGATGAACAAAGTGGAGATCTGGAGCAAGGAGCGCTGGGAGAAAGAAAGCGGCTTCGGCGACATGGATTCCATCGCGGAGAAGATGGCGGAATACGGACTCAGCATTTAAAAGAGCAGGCGCCCATGAAATTCGAACATACCTCGGTGCTTTATGAGGAAGTACTGGAACAGATGAAGATCAACCCGGCCGGGATCTACGTGGACGGGACACTGGGCGGAGCCGGACACGCGGAAGGCGTGGTACGGAGACTGAAAAAGAACGGAAGGCTGATCGGGATCGATCAGGACGCGGATGCGATCCGCGCGGCAGAAGAGCGGCTGAGGCCCTGGCAGAGCCAGGTGACCATCGTCAAAGGCAATTACCGGGAGATGGGCTCGATCTTAAAGGACCTCTCCATTCCGCAGGTGGACGGGATTTTACTGGACCTCGGGGTTTCCTCTTTTCAACTGGACACCAAAGAACGGGGGTTCACCTACCGGGAAGAGGACGCGCCTCTGGACATGCGGATGGACCAAAGCCGGGAACTGACGGCAGAGAGGGTTGTGAATGAGTATCCGGAGGACGCGATTTTTCAAATCCTCAGAGACTACGGCGAGGAGCGGTTCGCAAAAAGCATCGCGAGAAATATCCGGATCGCCCGGGAAGAAAAGCCGATCAAAACTACAGGCGAGCTGGTACAGATCATCAGATCCGCAATGCCGATGAAAGCGCAGAAGGGCGGCGGGCATCCCGCGAAACGGACGTTTCAGGCGATACGGATCGAGGTCAATCAGGAGTTAACCGTGTTGTCGGACAGCATCGACGAGATGATCGATCTTTTGAAAGACGGCGGCAGGCTTTCGATCATCACCTTCCATTCGCTGGAGGATCGCATCGTCAAAGAAGCCTTCGCAAGAAACGAACATCCCTGCACCTGCCCGAGCAATTTTCCGGTCTGTGTATGCGGCAGGAAGCCAAAGGGATTCGCAGTCAACAAAAAACCGATCCTGCCGGGGGAAACAGAGCAGGAAGAAAATCCGAGGAGTAAAAGCGCAAAGCTTAGAATATTTGAAAAGGATGTCAAATTTTAAGATTGCAGAGGAGTTTCAGTTATGAAAGCAGCAGCAAGAACCGGAAGAAGCACGTATGCGGTAGAGGGTAATACGGCCAGACAACTTCGGGAGGCGCCGGATTATGATGCCTACAAGCGGCAGCGGCAGGCGCAGGTCAGAAGAGAACTGGAAGCGCAGCGGATCGAGGAAGAGCAGAGGGCGCGCCAGGAGAAAGCCATTCGCCGGAACCAGATGAGAGCCCTCTCCTTCGGCAGAGGATATGTGACGTTTCTGACGGTTGCGGGCATTATCACAGCTGTGATTTCGGCCGGCTATATCAAACTGCAGTCGGATCTGACCGCGCATCTGAAAAATATTTCCAAGCTGGAAAGCCAGCTGGAGGATGTCCGGGCGGACAACAGCGCGGCGGCGAAACGCCTGAACACCACGACGGATCTCCGCTATGTCAAACAGGTTGCGATCACGGATCTCGGAATGCACTATGCAGGATCGGATCAAGTGGTATACTATTCAGTGGATAATGCAGATTACATGAATCAGTACGCCGATATTCCGGACTAAGGAGCGCCGTCGTGGCAGCGAAACAGAAACGGGAAAAGAAACGCGAGAAAAAACGGATCAATCGCGGGATGCAAAAAAAGCTGGTGATACTATTTGCAATCGTATCACTGGCTTTAATTGGTTTGATCGTGCGGTTAACTTATATTGAGCATACCAGCAGCGAGAAGTATCAGAAGATCGTGCTGTCCCAGCAGGAGTATGACAGCAAGACGATCCCCTATCAGCGCGGTGATATCACGGACCGGAAGGGGACGGTGCTTGCCACCAGCACGGACGTTTACAACGTGATCTTAGACTGCAATGTGCTGCTGGCAAAGGAGGAGACCGTGGAGCCGACCCTTGCGGCGCTGGCACAGTGCTTTCCGGAGCTGGACATGAATGATGTGCGCAGAAGGCTCTCCGAAAATCCGGACAGCCGCTATGCGGTTCTTTTGAAGAAACTCCCCTACAGCGAAGTCCAGCCTTTTGTGGAGATGCAGGACGACAATGAGAACTATCCGGATCTCAGCAATGCGGTCTGGTTTGAAAAGGAATACGAACGGCAATACCCCTACGGCTCCATGGGAAGCTCTCTCGTGGGGTTTATCGCGTCGGGCAACGTCGGCATGGCCGGCGTGGAAAATTCCTACAACCGCGTCTTAAACGGCGTGAACGGCAGGGAATACGGCTACCTGAACGCGGACAACAATTTTGAAAAAACCATCAAAGAGGCAGTGGACGGCAATCATGTGGTGCTGACCATGGATGCGAATATCCAGGGCGTGGTGGAGGAGAAGATCCAGAACTTCCAGGTGGAAAACGCAAACGTGGCGAGAGAGGGCGCGGGCAGTACCCATACCGCGGCGCTGGTGATGGATCCGAATAACGGCGAGATCCTTGCCATGGCGCAGTATCCGAACTATGACTCCTCCAATCCCTGGGATCTGTCGGCCTATTTCACGCCGGAGCAGCAGGCGCTGATGACGGATGATGATAAACTGAATTTCTTAAACGGTCTTTGGCAGAATTACTGCCTGACCGCCACCTATGAGCCGGGATCCACGAGCAAGCCCTTTACGGTGGCCTGCGGGCTGGAGACCGGGACATTGAGCGGTAATGAGACCTACGTCTGCGACGGCTATGAAGAGATTTCCGGCTACAAGATTCACTGCGTCAGCCGGCACGGACACGGGCTGGAAACCATCGAGCAGGCGATCATGAATTCCTGCAACGATGCGCTGATGCAGATGTCTTATGTCATTGGTAAGGAGAACTTCACGAAATATCAGCATATTTTCGGATTCGGGCTGAAGACCAACATCGACCTTCCCGGCGAAGCGCGGACGGACAGTCTGATCTACAGCCTCGACGACATGACGACGATCGATCTGGCCACGAATTCCTTCGGACAGAACTACAACTGCACGATGATCCAGATGGCGAGCGCCTTTTCCTCGCTGATCAACGGCGGGTATTATTATCAGCCCCATGTGATGAAAAAGATCACGGATGCCGACGGTAATACTGTGGAGGAATTCGGGAAAAAGCTGATCAAGCAGACAGTTTCCGAGAGCACCAGCGAGATGATCAAGAGTTATCTTTACGCGACGGTCAGCGGCGGCGGCACCGGAAAAAGCGCCAAGGTCACCGGCTATTCCATGGGCGGCAAGACCGGCACGGCGCAGAAAGTGCCCCGTGACGGCGTCAACTATCTGGTGTCCTTCATCGGCTATATTCCGGCGGATCATCCCCGGGCTGTGGTTTATGTGGTGGTGGACGAACCTAACGCGGAAGAGCAGTATCACAGCACCTTTGCCATGGGCATTGCAAAAGAGATCTTTACGGATATTCTGCCGTATCTTAATATCTATCCGGACGAAATGACGCCGGAGGAATACGAAGCAGCCATCGCTGCGGAACAGGCCGAGGCAGAAGCGGAAGCGGCGGCAGCGGCAGCAGCGGCAGCGGCTCCGGCAGAACCTGCCGTGGATGTGGCGGTTCCGGAAGCACCGGTGGCAGAGCCTGCTCCGGAGGAGTCCGCGCCGGATGCGCCTGCCACAGATCTGATGACGATCCCGACGGATGTCCTGCCCGTGACGGATATCCCTGTGGTGGATATTCCCGTGGCGGACATTCCCTTGCAGTAAAGCCGAAAATACCGTATAATCTTCACGTTGAGAGATAATCAGGGAAAGCCTTTTCCCGGAAACAACGGAGAAGAATATGATCAAAGAAACCATGCTGGCAATGTGGATCGCCTTTGCGATCGTAGCGTGCCTCGGACCATTTGTTATCCCGGCACTGCGGAGGCTGAAAATCGGCCAGACGGAGCGTAAAGTCCTAAATCATGACAGCAAGAACGGGACACCGACCATGGGCGGGATCATGATCCTGATCGCGATCTTTGTGGCGTCAGTCTTTTTCGCGGGGAAGTGCCCGCGGATCATTCCCGTTCTTGTGCTGACGCTGGGATTTGGCCTCATCGGCTTTCTGGATGATTTCTTAAAGGTGGTGCTCCGCCGTCCCGACGGGCTTCGTGCCTGGCAGAAGATGCTGCTGGAGATTCTCGTGACAACGGAGTTTACAGGCTATCTTCTATTCTTTTCGGATATTTCACTGCTGATCCGCATTCCTTTCTCCGGCGCGATGATAGACATCGGCTGGGTCGCGATCCCGATTCTCTATATTGCCGTGATCGGCACCGTCAACGGGGTCAACTTCACGGACGGTCTGGACGGATTGTCCTCCAGTGTCACGATTCCTGTGGCGCTGTTTTTTGCAGTGGCATCCATCTTTCTCGGCGCCCAGGTGGAAGTCGCGGCAGGCGCAGTTGCAGGGGCGCTCATGGGCTTTCTGCTTTTCAATGCCTACCCGGCCAAGGTATTTATGGGAGATACGGGATCACTGGCGCTGGGCGGCTTTGTGGCAGGCATCGCCTATACGATGAATCTGCCGATTTTTATTGCCATCGTGGGTGGGCTCTATCTCATCGAGGTGCTTTCCGTGATCCTGCAGGTGAGTTATTTTAAAATAAGCCACGGAAAACGGATATTCCGCATGGCGCCGATCCATCATCATTTTGAAAAGGGCGGCTGGTCGGAGACCCGTGTGGTTGCTGTGTTTATGGTGATTACGGTCCTGCTTTGCACGGTGGGGCTGCTGGGGATCGTCTGGTAAAGGAAAAAAGAAAATGGAATTTCAACAGAAAAAGGTGCTGGTATTCGGCACCGGAAAGAGCGGCATCGCCGCCGCGGAGCTGCTGCAGAAAAAGGGTGCGTTGCTTCTGATTTATGACGGGAACGACAAGCTGTCGGTGGACGAGGTAAAAAGCCGTTCTGCGGCCTTCCGGGACGCAGAAATCGTCCTCGGTGCGCTGACGGAGGAAAAGATCCGGGGACTGGATCTTGCGGTCTTAAGCCCGGGGGTGTCACCGGAAAAGCCGGAGGTACAGCTTCTTAGAAAGCAGCAGATCCCCATTACCGGAGAAATTGAACTGGCGTATGTCTGCGGCGTGGGGAGACTCGCCGCGATCACAGGTACGAACGGGAAAACCACCACGACAGCGCTGACGGGAGAGCTGCTGGCTGCTCATTTCGGGGATGTCCGCGTGGTGGGCAATATCGGGATTCCCTATACGGAAGAGGCTTGTTCCATGACGGAGGAGACCGTTACGGTGGCCGAGATCAGTTCCTATCAGCTGGAGACTACGGATCGTTTTCATCCGGAGGTATCCGCGATTCTGAACATCACGCCGGATCATCTGGACCGGCATCACACCATGGAAAACTATATCGCTGCAAAGGAACGGATTACAGCGCGGCAGGATAAGAATGATACCGTCGTGCTGAATTATGAGGACCCGGTGCTGCGGGCGTTTGGGGAGACGCTGCCCTGTAACGTGGTCTGGTTCTCTTCGGAGAAAAAATTAAATGACGGATTATTTTTTGAAAATGGTGTGATATATACGGCGTCTGCGGGGAAAGCAGAGCCGTTGATCGAGGTTGCAAAACTCCAGATCCTGGGGAAACATAATTATGAGAATGCCATGGCGGCTGCGGCCATCGCCGGTGCCATGGGGGTGCCGCGGGAAAAGATCATCACGGCCTTGACATCCTTCAAAGCAGTGGAGCACAGGATCGAATTCGTGGCGGAGATCGACGGGGTGCGCTACTATAACGATTCCAAAGGGACAAATCCGGATGCGGCGATCAAAGCGGTGGAAGCCATGGAACGCCGGACGGTTCTGATCGGCGGCGGATATGACAAGAATGCCACCTACGAGGAGTGGATCCACACCTTCCCAGGCAAGGTGAAGAAACTGATCCTCCTCGGGCAGACCGCGGACAAGATCGCGGCAGCCTGTGAAGCATGCGGCTTCTTGGATTATGAGAAAGTCGAGACCTTTGCCGACGCGGTGCATCGGGCAGCCGGGTGCGCTTCTTCCGGAGAAGCGGTTTTGCTGTCGCCGGCCTGTGCCAGCTGGGGGATGTTCGTGAATTTCGAGGAACGGGGAAAACAGTTCAAAGAGCTCGTGATGGAGCTTCAGAAATCCCATGGATGAGCGGAACGAAGTAAAAAAACAAAAGAAGATTAAATATTTCGATTACAGCCTTCTGATCATCATTCTGACCGTGGTTTTTTTCGGCCTAGTCATGCTGTACAGCACGTCCTCCTATAACGGCCAGCTGAAGTTCGGAGACAATGCCTATTTCCTGAAGAAACAACTGATCGCTGTGGCGGTGGGGATCGTCGGGATGCTGATCACGACGTTGATCCCGTACCGGGTCTGGGACAAACTTTCCTTTGCCATCTATCTGCTTGCCATCGTGCTTTGTATCGCCGTGCTTTTTATCGGGCGTGACATCAACGGCTCCAAGCGCTGGATCTACTTCGGAAGTGTTTCCTTCCAGCCGTCGGAGCTGGCCAAGATCGCCGTCATTCTGTATCTGGCCTCGGTGATCTGCCGGCATGATAAGCATCTGGATTCGCTGAAAAACATTTCGAAGATCCTGCTTCGGATCGCGCCACTGTTTCTGGTGGTAGCTTATGAGAACCTGAGCACGGGGATCATCATCGCCGGGATTGCGTTTGTGATGCTGTTTGTGGCAAGCCCGAAGTACTCCCACTTTTTGTGGATCATTGTCATCGCGGCCGGCGCCATGGGGGCTTTCCTGCTCGTGGCCAGTTACCGCGTCGAGCGGATCCGCGTCTGGCTGCACCCGGAGGACTACGAAAGAGGTTACCAGACGCTGCAGGGGCTTTATGCCATCGGCTCCGGCGGGGTATTCGGCAAAGGTCTGGGAGAGAGCATGCAAAAGCTGGGCTTTGTGCCGGAAGCGCAGAATGACATGATCTTTACGATCATCTGCGAGGAACTGGGACTGTTTGGTGCGGTCTGCGTGATCCTGATGTTTATCCTGATGCTGTGGCGTTTTATGATCATTGCGAACAACGCACCGGATCTTTACGGGACACTGATTGTGGTGGGGATCCTTGCCCACATTGCCCTGCAGGTGCTGCTGAATATCGCGGTGGTGACGAATACGATCCCGAACACCGGTATCATCCTGCCCTTTATCAGTTACGGAGGCACGTCCATCTCGATTCTGCTGGCGGAGATGGGACTGGCGCTTTCCGTGTCCCGCGGGATCGTGTTCGAGGGCTGAATATATGGTCTATCAAACGGAACGTGAAAAAAAGAATAGAAAGATCCGCTGGATCGTGTTTTTGTCGATCCTTCTGTTTGCGGTGCTGACTGGTTTTTTCTGTGTCACGGTCTGCACCGTGGGGGAGGTGGAGATCGAAGGGAATGAACTTTACGACGATGAGAGCATCCGGGAGTGGGTGCAGAATGACCGCTACAGCTGGAATACGCTCTATGTGTATTTCAAATACCGTTTCAAAAAAACAGAGGCGATGCCTTTCATTGACACGATGACGGTGGACATGAAAAGCCCGAGAAAACTGTCGGTGCTGGTGTACGAAAAGGGACCCATCGGGTATCTGACGGATGAGAATACGGGGCAGTTCATTTATTTTGACAAGGACGGATTCGTCATCGAGATCAGCACCAAGCAGATCGAGGGCGTGCCGCAGATCTCGGGTCTGCCCTGCGAAAACGCGGTGGTGTATGAAAAACTGGATCTGTCGGAAAAGACGCTGCGGACGCTCCTGACCCTGACCCAGAATCTGGGAAAATACAACCTTCATGCCGACGGCATCGTCTATGACGGAAGCGGCAATATGAGCGTGGTGTTCGGACCCATTACGGTGAAACTGGGGAGCGAGGACAACCTGACGGAAAAACTGGTGCGGCTGGAGAAGATCCTGCCCCAGATCGACGGGATGGCAGGGACACTGCATCTGGAAACCTGGACGGAGGATACCACGGATGTCACGTTTGAGAGGATGCAGTGACACCGATGAAAAGTCACATGTCGCGGTAAAAAGGGATTGATTATTTTCGTGAAAAAAAGTATAGTATACCTATGTGGCTGAATAGGTTCATTTGAGGAGAGAGAATAGAGCGCGGGAAGCGCAGAAAGAAGGAGGAACTACCTTGCTTGAGATTAAGACAACAGAGACGGATAAAGCCGCCAAGATCATTGTGCTTGGGGTAGGCGGCGCCGGGAATAATGCGGTAAACCGTATGATCGATGAGAACATCGGAGGGGTAGAGTATATCGGAGTCAATACGGATAAGCAGGATTTGATGCTTTGCAAGGCTCCCACATTGATTCAGATTGGTGAAAAGATTACGAAAGGGCTCGGCGCAGGAGCGAGACCGGAGATTGGCGAGAAGTCCGCAGAAGAGAGCGCGGAGGAGTTGAATGCAGCCATCAAAGGCGCGGATATGGTGTTTGTCACCTGCGGCATGGGCGGCGGCACCGGTACCGGTGCAGCGCCTGTGATCGCAAAGATCGCAAAAGAGCAGGGGATTCTGACCGTCGGCGTTGTGACGAAGCCCTTTAAGTTTGAGGCAAAGGCGCGCATGACCAATGCCCTTGCCGGGATCGAAAAGCTGAAAGAGAGCGTGGATACGCTGATCGTGATCCCGAATGATAAGCTTCTTGAGATTGTAGACCGCCGCACCTCCATGGCGGATGCGCTTGCAAAGGCGGATGAAGTGCTGCAGCAGGCGGTACACGGCATTACAGACCTGATCAACATTCCGGCAATGATTAACCTTGATTTTGCGGATGTGCAGAATGTCATGAAAGACAAAGGGATCGCCCATATCGGCATCGGTATCGCAGAGGGCGATGAGAAGGCTCTGGAAGCGGTACAGCTGGCGGTCAACAGTCCGCTGCTTGAGACGACCATCAACGGCGCAAGCCATGTGATCCTCAATGTCACCGGTGATGTGGCGCTGAATGATGCAAGCGCAGCTGCGGAATATGTCACCCAGTTGACAGGGGAGAATGTGGAGGTTGTCTTCGGTGCAAGAGAAGATGACACGATGAAGGATAAGATCAAGATCACTGTCATTGCCACCGGCCTTGATGAGAGATCGACCCGCAGCGATATTCCGGGCATGATGCGTTACAGCGGATTGAATACCACCCAGGGCATCACCCGCACCGCGACTCCGACGACTGCCGCACAGAAGGATATCTTCGCGCAGACCCAGGCACAGGCAGCGGCATTGCAGCAGAAATCCCTTTCCAATACGCAGCCCGGCGGCACTCCGGTACAGACACCGGTACAGCCGAAGCAGCCGGAGCCCCAGGATATCTTCAATTCCAACCTGAACAATCCCGGGAGACCGGTCAGCAATATCCCGGAAAAGGACATCAAGATTCCGGACTTTCTGCGGAACACGAGAAAATAATTTGGACAATGCATGAGACAAGCCGGGGCGTTGGGCGTCCCGGCTTGTATTTCATGATGGTAAGGGCAAAATGGTAAGGTCAAAAGTGTACATGCGATGAAATCGCATGTGCACTTTGCGCAGAAATCCGTGCAGACAAGCTGGCTTGTCTGACCGGATTCTTGCGCAAAGGCCACAATGTCACTTCGTGACATGTGCCTTTTGACCTTAACATCTTAACATCATTTCACAGGGGGACGAAATGCTTCTGGAATTTTTGGGCGCAGCGCATGAGGTGACAGGCAGCTGTCATTATATGAAATTCGGGGACAGATCCATGATCGTGGACTGCGGGATGGAGCAGGGGCCGGATCTCTATGAGAGCCAGCACATTCCTGTGAATGCGGCATCCATCGACTATGTCTTTATCACCCATGCCCATATCGATCATTCGGGCTTGCTGCCGTTATTATACAGCCACGGCTTTCGGGGGAAGATCTATGCGACCCATGCGACCTGCGAACTCTGCGAGATCATGCTGCGGGATTCCGCTCACATCCAGATTCAGGAAGCGGACTGGAAAAACCGCAAAGCGAAGCGTTCCGGAAGGGCGGAGGTCACCCCGATCTATGATCTTTCCGATGTGGCGGGAGTGCTGCGTCTGTTTGAGCCCTGCCGGTACGGAGAGCTTTTGACGATTGATGATACCCTGAAGGCGCGGTTTTCCGATGCGGGGCATCTTCTCGGTTCCGCGTCCATCGAGTTTTTTGTGCAGGAGGACGGGGAAGAAACCAAAATCATCTTTTCCGGAGACTTAGGTAACGGGCAGCGTCCGCTGATCAAAGACCCGGCGCAGCTTCCCGGCGCGGATTATGTAGTGATCGAATCCACCTACGGAGACCGGCTGCACAATCTTGCCCCGGATTACGCGGAGGAGCTGGCCGATGTGATCCGCTCCACGTTCCTGCGGGGCGGCAATCTGGTGATTCCCGCTTTTTCCGTGGGACGCACCCAGGAAATGCTCTATTATCTGAGACGGATCAAGAGCGAGCAGTTGCTGCCGGAATATCAGGATTTTGAGGTCTATATCGACAGTCCTCTGGCGGTGGAGGCCACCAATATCTTCCAAAACAATGACGAAGAGTGCTTTGATGAGGAAGCGCTTTCCCTCCTTGCAAAGGGGATCAACCCCATTCGTTTCCGCGGCCTGCATACCGCAATCACCAGCGAGGAATCCATAGCGATCAATTTCCTGAAAAAACCGGTTGTGATCATTTCTGCGTCGGGCATGTGCGAAGCGGGTCGGATCCGGCATCATTTGAAGCACAATCTCTGGCGGCCGGAGAGCACGATCCTCTTCGTGGGCTTTCAGGTGCCGGGGACTTTGGGCAATACGCTTCTTTCCGGCGCGAAGGAGGTGCGGCTTTTCGGCGAGACCATCGAAGTATGTGCGGAGATCAAGCAGCTCCCGGGAATGAGCGGACATGCGGACCGGGATCATCTGAGCGCATGGCTTTCCGCCATGGAGCAGAAGCCGAAGAAAGTGTTTGTGGTGCATGGAGATGACACCACCTGCGAGGCCTTCGCAACCCACTTGAACGGCCTTGGATATGACGCTTACGCGCCTTACAGCGGGGATCTTTTTGATCTGGCGACCGGTATGATGATCAAGGTCGGCAACCATGAGAAAAGGCAGAGAAAGCCTTCCGAGAAAGCGAGCTCCAATGTCTTTGCGCGGCTTCTTGCGGCGGGAAAACGCCTCATGGAGGTCATCCGGAGGAACGAAGGCATCCCCAACAAGGAACTGGCGAAGTTTGCGGATCAGATCAATGCATTGAGCGAGAAATGGGACAGGTAGCCGCATGAGTGATACCATTGAAGAACGGATGAAAAAAGACCAGATGGGACGGTCGGTCATCAAATACTGGCGCGTGCGCTATGCGAAGCCGGAAGAAAAGCCGGAGGAGCCGGAGGAACCGGAAGAGGTGGCTGCGGATGAGGAGCCGGAGGAGGATGAGGCAGCGCGCATCGCCCGGGAGATCTATGAGCGCCTTCAGGCAGAGGCAGCGGAGGATGACGCGAAGCTGATGGCGGAGCAGGAGGCAGCCTATGCGGCTGCGGCCGCGGCGGAGCAGGGCGTTTCCGACGAAGAGGCAGCGTGGCGGGAGCGTACGGGCGCATCCGGCGTCTACGGGCAGAAGGCCTTTGACAACGAGGAGGAGGCAGCCCAGGTGGCGGCGATCCTGTCGGAGAAAAAGGATGCCTTTGCGGACATGCTGCAGAACATGCGGGGAGAGGGGTCATGACGGAATGAAAAAACTGCTGGATGTGATCAGTGAATATGTGGCGCTGGCGTTTCGGGCGCTGGAGCTTGACGAACAGTACGCACAGGTGGTATGGAGCGCGAGGCCGGATCTCTGCGAATTTCAATGCAACGGGTCCATGGCACTGGCAAAGACGGCCCATAAGGCGCCGATCATGATTGCGGAAGAGGTGGCGTCGAAGCTGTCGGAGGACCGCGATTCCATGTTCGAAGAAATCTCCGCCGTAAAGCCGGGATTTTTGAATTTTAAACTGAAAAAAAGCTTTCTCGCGTCTTACCTGTCCGAAATGCAGAAAAACCCCCGGTTTGGGTCGGATCCGGTGGCTGCGCCGAAGAAGATCATTCTGGATTACGGCGGGCCGAATGTGGCGAAGCCGCTTCATGTGGGGCATCTGCGTTCCGCGATCATCGGAGAGAGCATCAAGCGGATTTTACGCTATATGGGGCACGAAGTCACGGGAGATGTGCATCTCGGAGACTGGGGGCTTCAGATGGGGCTTATCATTACGGAACTGTCTGAGCGGAAAGGAGATCTGCCGTACTTTGATCCGGATTATGACGGAGAATACCCTAAAGAGCCGCCGTTTACCATCGACGAGCTGGAGGAGATTTATCCCACCGCAAGCGCAAAGTCCAAGGAGGATGAAGCCTATAAGGAGCGCGCCCTTGCCGCGACCCATGAGCTGCAGCAGGGGAGAAGGGGATACCGCGCGATCCTTTCCCATATCCTGTCCCTTTCCGTCGGGGATCTGAAGAAGAATTATGAGAAGCTGAAGGTTTCCTTTGACCTCTGGAAAGGGGAGTCCGACGCCGATCCCTATATCGCCGACATGGTGGAGATGATGAAGGCAAAGGGACTCTGCTATGAGAGTGAAGGCGCATTGGTGGTGGATGTGGCGGAGGAGACGGATACGAAGGAGATCCCGCCCTGCATGATCTTAAAATCGGACGGCGCGTCTCTTTACACGACAACGGATCTGGCCACCCTCGTGATGCGGATGCAGGAGCTTTCGCCGGATGAAGTGGTTTACATTGTGGATAAACGTCAGGAGCTGCATTTTGTGCAGGTATTCCGCTGTGCGAAAAAGACCGGGATCGTACCGGAATCGGTTTCCCTGGAGTTTATCGGCTTCGGCACCATGAACGGGAAGGACGGCAAGCCCTTTAAAACCAGAGACGGCGGGGTGATGCTCCTTTCCAACCTGATCAAAGAGATTGAGGACCGGATGTATGAGCGGATCCTGGAAGCGGATCCCGGGACGGATCCGAAGAGCGCCAGGGAGACTGCGGAGATCGTCGGCCTGTCGGCGTTGAAATACGGCGATCTTTCCAATCAGGCGTCCAAGGACTACGTGTTTGACATTGACCGTTTTACCTCCTCGGAAGGCAATACCGGGCCCTATCTTTTATATACCATCGTGCGGATCAAGTCGATCCTGCGGAAGTACGCGGAAAGCGGAGGGTCAGCCCAGGGGACGGAGATCGCCGATGCGACGACCGAAAGCGAAAAGAACCTGATGCTGCGGCTTTCCGGGTTTAACGCCATGATCGAGAACGCGGCGGAGGAAAAAGCGCCCCACAAGATCTGCGCGTTTGTTTATGAACTTTGCAATGCGTTCAACCATTTTTACCATGAGACCAAGATCCTTGCGGAGGAGGATCAGGACAAGCAGAAAAGCTATATCCGGCTGTTGACGCTGACGCGGGATGTCATGCTGCAGTGCATAGACCTGTTGGGGTTTGAGGCGCCGGAAAAGATGTAACGATCCATTGCCGGCGCGGGAAAGTTCCGTGTCCGGAGGAGTGAATGAACCGGATGAAACGAAGGGAAGGGAAGAAAAGTCATGAGTACGAAAATTGATATCGTGTCGGGATTTCTCGGCGCAGGCAAGACCACACTGATCAAGAAGCTTCTGGAGGAGTCCCTGCAGGGGCAGCAGATCGTCCTGATCGAGAACGAATACGGAGAGGTGGGCATTGACGGCGGCTTCTTAAAGGATGCGGGCATCCAGATCACGGAGATGAATTCCGGCTGCATCTGCTGCACGCTGGTGGGTGATTTCGCCAAGAGCCTGCGGGAGGTGCTGGTCAAATACCACCCGGACCGGATCATCATCGAGCCCTCCGGGGTGGGCAAGCTTTCGGATGTGATGAAATCCGTCATTGATTTTGAAAAAGAAGAGGACGTGAAGCTGAATGCGCTGGTGACGGTGGTCAACGCGTTGAAGGCTGCGAAGCAGAAAAAGGCCTTCGGAGAGTTTTTTGAAAACCAGCTGCAGTATGCGACGACGGTGCTGCTTTCCCGTTCCCAGAAGGCGACGGAGGAACAGCTGACCTTCTGCCAGGAGATGATCAAGGAGTTGAACCCGAAGGCGGCGGTGATCACGACGCCCTGGGAGCAGATCAGCGGGGATCAGATCCTGAAAGTTATGGAGGGACAGGATTCGCTGGAGATCCAGATGCGCGCGGAGGAGCAGCATCTCAAGGATGCGGCGGCGCATGAAGCGGAGCATCATCACCATGATCATGATCACGAGCATGAGCATGAGCATCATCATGAGCACGAGCATGAACATGAGCACGAGCATGAGCATGAGCACGAGCACGAGCATCATCATGAACATGAGCATGAACATCATCATGACCATGAGCACCACCATCACCACCATGCGGACGATATCTTCACCAGCTGGGGAAAAGAGACGCCGCACAAGTTTGAACGCAGCGTGATCGAGCATGCCTTAAAAACCTTTGCGGAGACAGAAGAATATGGCAACGTTCTCCGTTCCAAGGGTATTGTGGAATGCACCGATGGAAAGTGGATCTACTTTGACATGGTGTCCGGCGAGTATGAGATCCGCGACGGAGAGCCGGATTACACCGGACGGCTGGTGGTGATCGGAACGGACATTGACGAGCATCGTCTGGAGAAGCTGTTCGGACTGTAAAGCATACAGCGACAGGGCAGGAGGAACGTATGGAGAAAGAGATCCCGGTTTATCTGATGACCGGTTTTATGGACAGCGGCAAGACCTCGCTAATCAACGAGACCCTGTTTGATCAGGAGTTCGGAAATGACGCCAGGACGCTGATTATCGCCTGCGATGACGGTGAGATCGAATATGACGAAGGGAAGCTGAAGACCATCAACGCCCATCTCGTCATGGCGGAGGACAAAGAGACCTTCACAGCGGAGAATCTGGCGGCGTGGGACAAAGAGTTCCAGCCGGAGCAGGTGTTCATCGAGTACAACGGCACCTGGGAGATTGCGACGATCCTGGAAATGACGCTGCCAGCAGGCTGGATGATCGTTCAGTCCCTGGCCACGGTGGATGCAGGCACCTATGAGCTGTATTACAATAACATGCGCCAGATGATGAAGGAGCAGATCTTCAAGACGGATGTGGTGATCTTTAACCGGTGTGACGACGAGACGCCGAAAGCGAAATTCCGGCGGACGGTGAAGGCCATCAACCGCGCGGCGCAGATCGTCTACGAGCGCGCGGACGGGACCATCGACCAGGGCGGCGATGAAGACCTTCCCTTTGACATCACCCAGGACTTTCTCGATATCTCCGATGCGGATTACGGCATCTGGTATCTGGACGCCATGGAGCACCCGGAGAAATACAAGGGCAAAACGATCCGGTTTCTGGCTTTGGTGTATAATCCGGAGAAAAACAAAGGCAAGGGATTCCTCGTACCGGGGCGGTTTGCCATGACCTGCTGCGAGGCGGATATCCAGTTTATCGGCTTCAAATGCAAGTACGCGGACGCGGATCAGATCCCCCATAAAAGCTGGATCGACCTGACGGCAGAGGTCAGGATCGAGTTTGTAAAGGAATACAAAGGGAAAGGCCCGGTGCTGTATCCGGCGAAGGTGGTTCCTGCGGAGCGGCCGGAGGACGAACTGGTGTATTTTTCATAGAAATGCCTGTATCGGTGCGGGGCACCGGTCATACTTTCAAAAAGAAGGAGAGAGAGGATGTTTACAATTCAACGAGCGGAGAATCTGGCGGATAAGATCTACTTATTTGAAGTCAAAGCGCCGCGTGTATCAGCAAAGTGTCTGCCCGGGCAGTTTGTGATCGTCCGGACGGATGAAAAAGGAGAGCGCAGTCCGCTGACGATCTGTGATTACGACAGGGAAAAGGAAACGGTGACGCTGGTGGTGCAGACCGTCGGCGCTTCCACGGAGCGGATGAAGGATCTGAAGAGCGGAGACGGCTTTCTGGATGTGGTCGGTCCTCTCGGAAAGCCTTCTGAGCTTTGCGAAGAAGAAAATCTGGAGGAGACGAAGAAAAAGAAGATCGTCTTTATCGCGGGAGGCCTCGGCACCGCGCCGGTGTACCCGCAGGTGAAATGGCTGCATGAGCATGGCGTGGATGCAGATGTTATCATGGGCTCCAGGACAAAGGATCTCCTGTTTTATATCGACGAAATGAAGGCGGTTGCGAAAAACGTATACGTCACCACGGATGACGGCAGCTTCGGCTTCCACGGCATGGGGACGAACCAGCTGCAGGCGCTGTATGACGAGGGCATCCGCTATGATCACTGCGTGGCCATCGGTCCCATGATCATGATGAAGTTTGTCTGCCTCCTGACCAAGGAGCTTCAGATCCCCACCATCGTCTCCATGAATCCGATCATGGTGGATGGCACCGGGATGTGCGGCGCCTGCAGGCTCATGGTCGGTGACCAGGTGAAGTTCGCCTGCGTGGATGGCCCTGAATTTGACGGGCATCTCGTGGACTTTGACGGCGCGATGAAACGCGTCCAGCAGTATAAGACGGAAGAGGGACGCGCGCTGCTCCGCCAGCAGGAGGGCGACACGCACAGCGGAAACTGTGGAAACTGTTAAGGAGAAACGTAAAATGAGCGTAGATGTATTAAAACGAGTACCGATCAAAGAGCAGGATCCGAAGGAACGCGCACAAAATTTTGAGGAAGTGTGCCTCGGGTATGATGAAGCGGAAGCCATGGAAGAGGCTTCCCGCTGCTTGAATTGCAAGAATCCGAAATGCGTGGCAGGGTGTCCTGTTTCCATCAACATTCCGGCTTTTATCGAGAAGATCAAAGAAGGACAGCATGAAGCGGCTTATCAGATCCTGTCGGAGTCTTCGACGCTGCCGGCGGTCTGCGGCAGAGTCTGCCCCCAGGAAAGCCAGTGTGAAGGGCAGTGCATCCGCGGGATCAAGGGAGAGCCGGTTTCCATCGGTAAACTGGAGCGGTTTGCGGCGGACTGGGCGAAGGCAAACGGCGTGAAGCCGGAGCCGCCGAAGGAAAAGAACGGACGTAAGGTCGCGGTGATCGGGTCCGGTCCGGCGGGTCTGACCTGCGCGGGAGATCTGGCGAAATACGGTTATGACGTGACGATTTTTGAGGCGCTGCATGAGGCCGGCGGCGTGCTGGTCTACGGGATCCCGGAATTCCGTCTGCCGAAGGATGCGGTGGTGAAGGCGGAAGTGGAGAATGTCCGGTCTTTGGGTGTCAAGATCGAGACGGATGTGGTGATCGGCAAGTCTGTTACCATCGATGAGTTGCTGGAAAAAGAAGGGTTTGAAGCGATCTTCATTGGTTCCGGCGCAGGACTGCCGCGTTTTATGGGCATCCCGGGAGAGCAGGCGAACGGCGTCTTTTCCGCCAATGAGTTTCTCACCAGAAACAATCTGATGAAGGCGTTTAAAGGCCATGATACCCCGATTAAAAGAGGGGAGAAGGTTGTCGTGGTAGGCGGCGGCAATGTGGCGATGGATGCGGCCCGCACGGCGTTACGGCTCGGCGCGGAGGTGCATGTCGTTTACCGCCGAAGCGAAAAAGAGCGTCCCGCCCGGGTGGAGGAAGTCCATCACGCGAAGGAAGAGGGGATCATCTTTGATCTTCTGCAGAACCCGAAGGAGATTCTGGTGGATGAAAACGGCTGGGTAAAGGGCATCCGCATCATCAAGATGGAACTGGGAGAACCGGATGAATCCGGGCGCAGAAGCCCCGTGGAGATTCCGGGCAGCGAATACGAGATCGACTGCGATACCGTGATCATGTCACTCGGTACATCGCCGAATCCGCTGATCTCCTCCACAACGGCAGGACTGGATGTCAACAAGCGCAAATGCATTATTGCCAAGGAAGCCACCGGTGCCACCAGCAAGGAGGCTGTATTTGCCGGCGGAGACGCCGTCAGCGGCGCAGCAACCGTCATCCTGGCCATGGGGGCAGGAAAAGCAGCTGCCAAGGGAATCCATGAATATTTATCCGCAAAGGCGTAGAAGGGGTAAATCGGAGTTTTTATGACTTCGTTGGATATTCCAAAGGTAGAGCCATGAAAAACCTCTGAAACGGGCAAATAAAGCCCTGAAAAATTGCACAATGGAAAAACCCACCAACGTCGGTTTCCGTAGTAGGGAAGCCGGCGTTTTTCGTTGTACGGAGTACTGTTTCTGCCAAATCGGCACAACATGAGCGATTTTTTAAAAATCATCCCTAGATCATGATAATTTATTTCAGATATAATCGGAAAATGATGCACAAAAGAAGTATTAAATTTACCTTTAACCAGAGAATGCACCATAGAATGACGGGATAATCAATGGAAAAAGAGTGAAGAAAATGCGTTGGCGAATAAAATACATATCAGGGCAAACAGGGAGGTTTTTTCATGGCTGGTGTAGTGGGCGAAAATATAATCCAGATAGGAGTATTCTACATAATTATAATTTGATTAAACTAATAAATTATTTCCCATAAATGCAAGTAAAATTCTAAATTGTCAGACAAAATAAAGCGTTTTTTCGATAAAATTCCTGCCAGCTACGGAAGTGATTCGTATATACTAGCGTAAAGGGAATCAAGATTTGGCATCAGGATTCTGTCTCCACGCTCAATGGTCTGCCGGAGGTGGAAAAAGAACTGAAAGAGGCCAGAAAAAAGCTGGATCCTAACAACCCAGCAAACCTCCCATATTATTGCCCCAACTGTCAAATTCCGATGGAGTGGGGTGGAACCTGCGGGTTATGCGGTTTTCACGATCCAGGATGATTCAATGGCTCCCGCATGAAATGAAAATGAAAAAAAATCAAAGCAAGACGTTCATCTATAAGGAGGGAAAAGAATATGTAGTGATAAAGAGAAAAACGCTCACAAAGCTTCCGAAAGCAGCTTCGCAGCCAGAAGATCGTTTTGCGCCGGCATCAGGAAACAGAAACGGATATAATGCTCATCCAGAAACGGGAAGGTGGAGCAGTCCCGGATCATCATTTTTTCCCGGATGCAGGCTTCAAACAGGGTCTGCGCGCTCAACCCCTCCTCCTGAATCCTCAGCAGCATAAAGTTGGCCGAGGGGGCATAAGCCTTGAAACGGGCGGAATCGGAGAATAGCTGATACATCCGGTCCCGTTCCGTCGCAATCAGTGAACGGGTTTTTTCAATATAGTCTTTGTCGCCGAACATGACGGTTCCGGCGAGCTCCGCAAAGGAATTGATCGTCCAGGGATCGGCGTTTGCCGTGATTTTGGACAGGAGATTGGCATTTCCCGTAACGGCATACCCGAGCCGAAGTCCAGGCGCAGCGAAAAACTTGGAGACGCCCCGCAGTACGACCAGGTTGTTATAATCATTGGCCAGGGGGACGGCGGAGACGCTTTTGAGATCTGCGACGAACTCGATGTAGGTTTCGTCCACCATGACAAAAATCCCGTGCTCCATACAGCAGTTTAAGATCCGCCGCATATCGGAGATGCCGATGCAGGTGCCGGTGGGATTATTTGGATTGCAGATCACCAGCAGATCCGTATCATCTGTCAGTTTTTCGGTGAGCGCCTCCACCCGGAGGGCAAAGCCGTCCTTTTCCTGCAGTGGGAAATAGACGGAGGAACCGCCGCAGACCGAAACCGAATGTTCATATTCGGAATAGGTAGGACCGAGGATCAGCGCTTTTTTCGGCATGGTCGTCGCGATGACATGGGAGATCAGCTCCGTGGTGCCGTTTCCTACCAGGATCTGCGCCGTGTCGCACCCGGCATAGTCCGCGATGCTCTGCTTTAACGCCGCATATTCCCGATCCGGGTAGGATTCGATGCAGTGGAGATGCGAAGCGATCGCCGCGGCCGCTTCCGGTGAAATGCCAAGCGGATTCACGTTGGCGGAGTAGCTTGTGATTTCCTCGCGCCTGATCCCGTAGATCTTTTCTATCTTTTCCAGATCACTGCCGTGAAAGTGGTCTTTGTGTTTTAGTATCATATGCATCATTCCTTGCGTGCCACCTGAAAATCTTATATAATTATATACAGTATCTGTAAAAAATCAATGCAATGGAATCAATGACTCCGAAGGTGGTGTCGTGCGTAAGCGGATGAAAGAGCTGGCCGGAGGGATGATTGCGTATTCCGGACCGATCTTGAAGATTTCATCGGACAAGGTAGAGCTCGAGGTACTGGAGGGACAGACAGCGACCGGAGAGTTTCGGGTTTCGTCCGTGGATCAGAGAAAGATCCGGGGGATCGTCTATACTTCCGGGATGCGGATGAACTGTCTGACGCCGCAGTTTGAAGGCGAAGAAGCGGTCGTTCGCTATGAATTTCACAGCGAAGGGCTGCATGAAGGCAACATAGAAAAGGGTTATTTTTATCTGATCTGTAATCAATGTGAATACAGCCTTTCTTTTGTTGTCACCATCACGAAACCCTACGCGCTATCCAGCATCGGAAGGATCCGTTCCCTGAAGGATTTCCAAAGACTGGCAGGAGAAAGCCCTGAAGAGGCTGTCAAAATCTTTTCCTCGTCGGTATTCCGCAGTATTTTCAAAGAAACTGAATGGAAGGAGCGCCTGGCCTATGAGGCGCTGCTTGACCCGCTCCATGCCACGAACAGCATGGAGGAGTTTTTGATTGCCTGCGCGAAAAAGGAGCCGGTGGATTTTTCCCTGGCGGAGCAGGAAAAAACCTACGAACTGCCGGAGGAGGACGTCAGTGACGCGGTTGCGCTGACGGTCACGGGACAGGGGGAGTTTTTTGCCACGATCCGTTCGGACAGCCCGGTGCTGGTGCCGGAAAAGGAGACGTTGACCAGGGCGGATCTGAACGGCAGCAGCGGAGAGATCGTATTTTTGCTCCGGCGCAAGGCGATGCATGCCGGAGAAAATGACGCCGTATTGACGGTGGAGTCCCTGCGCAAAACCGAGCAGGTGAAGATTAAAATCCTTGGCGCTTCACAGAGCGAGGAGAAGGAAGAAGCGCGCCGCGTCCGTTCCGAGATCGCAAAAGGGCGGATACGCCTGACGGAGGACTATCTTTCCTACCGGCTGAAGCGCATGGTGACCGGAGAGTGGGCGAAGCGCACCATCGATTTGTGTCGTCATCTGTCCGCACTGGATCCGGAAAACGACTGGTATGTGCTCATGCAGGCGCAGGCGCTGCTGGTCAATCAGCAAAAGCAGGAAGCCCGCTGGATTCTGGACGAGTACCGGAAGGAAGCAAAAGCGAAGGATACGCCGGTCTACGCCTATTTTTTGTATCTATGCACCCTGTCGGAGCGGGAGAGCAATTATGTGGACAGGCTGACGGAGGAGATCGAGGAGATTTATCACCGGAATCCGGAGGATCTGGCAGTGTTCTGGATCCGGCTGTTTCTGCGCGAAGAGTTCTGCGATAACGATGTGAAGCGTCTGGCTGCCATCAAAACCCGCTGCATGGAGGGGGCGAGGAGCCCGTACCTCTATATGGAGGCCTATTACCAGATGTGGATGGACCCCCATATGCTGGAGCGTCTGGATGATTTCGAGATTCAGGTGCTGTACTGGGCGGCCAAACGGCAGGCGCTCTCCAAAGACCTGGCGATGCAGATTTCCTCCCGCTCGGAACAGCGGAGAGAGTTTCATCCGCTTCTTTACAAGCTGCTCTGCATGACCTATGAAGCTTATCCCAGAGATGATATGGTGGAGGCGGTCTGCTCTTACCTGATCAGGACAGGGCATACTTCCGATCCAAAGTATTTTTACTGGTTTGAACGCGGCGTCGAGCTGAACCTGCGGATCACGGGTCTTTCCGAAGCGTATCTTCTGTCCATGGACATGGGCAAGGCCGAGGAGCTGCCGAAGGTCATCGAGATGTATTTTCAATACAGCAGCACGCTGCCGAAGGAAAAGAAGGCCGAGCTTTTTGCCAGGATCACCAAGGAGAAAAAGAAAAACCAGGAACTGTATTATGAATACCGCCGCAGCATGGAGAGCTTCGCACTGGATGAGATGCGGGAGGGCGCCATCAGCGAGGATCTGGCGATCATCTATGATGATCTCCTGTCAGAAGGGATGATCAACGAAGAGATTGCGCTTTCCATGGAGCATCTGATGTTTACCTATCAGGTGCAATGCGCAAATCCCCATATCGTCTCTCTCGTGGTCGTCCATGAGGAACTGAAAAAGACGGAGCGCGTGCCGGTACGGGATCACAGCGCCCTGATCCGGCTCTACACCAACCATTACAGCATCGCAGCGGAGGATGCGGAGGGACGCCGGTTTTCACCGCTGACGGCGGAGCTGACCTTAAAGCGGCTCATGAATCCCGTGCATTATCTGGCAAAGTGCATTTCGCTGGCGGACGGACGGCTGCCATACGTTCTGCATCATCTTTCCGGGAAAGAACATTTCCGGGAGTCTCTGCATGCGGAGCGGGACAATCTGCGGCTGCTCATGTCCTCAGACCAGATCACGGATGCCTATAAGCTGAAACTGTGCCCGCTTCTGGTAAGGCTCTATGATGATTATTCTGACCCGGCGGAACTGACGGCGTACATCCGGATCATTGACGGGAAGCGGCTTCCGACAGAGAATCGGGTGGAGCTGACGGAGCTTTTGATCGAGAAAAAGATGTATCAGGAAGCGTACCTGATGCTCCAGCAGTTCGGGACGGAGCTTATCGACCCCGGGAAACTGGTGCCGCTGGTTTCTTTCAAGATCGAAAGCACGGACTACGGTGAGGATGATTTTTTGCTGGCGCTGACGATGGAAGCGTTCCGCAGCCATAAGTACAACGACATCATGCTGACCTATCTCTGCAAATGCCTGAATGCACCCACGGAGGAGATGGAAGCGGTGTGGCGCACGGCTCAGAATTTCGGCATCGACGCCTTTGAACTGGAGGAACGGATCCTGGTGCAGGCGTTGTATGCGGCCAGAATGACGCCGGCAGTGCAGAATGTGTTTGAAAGCTATGAGAAGGGCGGCGGCAGACAGCTTGTGATGGAAGCCTATGCCAATTATGTTTCCTATTGCTATTTTGTGCGGGAAGCGGTGACGCCGGCGGCGCTGTTTGAAGAACTGAAGAAGCGTTTTCTGGACGGGGCGGACCTGACGGAGATCTGCAAGCTGGCGCTGCTGAAGTATCATACCGAGCTGCCGGAGACTTCGGAAGAAGATGAAAAATGGATGGACGAGCTGCTGGCGGAGCTGATCGAGCAGGAGATGTACTTTGCGTTTTACCGGAAGCTGCCGCAGCGGCTTTTGGAGAAGTACCAGTTTTACGATAAGACATTTCTGGAATTCAGGACGGATCCGAAACGCCGCGTGCGGTTGCATTACGCGCTGCCGGAGGCGCCGGATCAATATATCACGGAAGAAATGCAGCATATGTTCGGCGGGATCTTTGTGCGGCAGTTTGTGCTGTTCTTCGGGGAAAGCATCCAGTATTACATCACGGAGGAAGAGGACGGGACGGAAAAGGTGGTGCTGTCCGACCAGATCACCAACGTGGATGTCTTCTCACAACTTCCGGAGACACGGTTCTCGCTGCTGAACGAGATCATGCTGCATCACACCTTGAAGGAAGCGGACGAATTGATCAAATGTATGGACGAATACGAAGCAAAGATGGAAATCGTCCGGCGAGAGTTTCGCGCGTTATAGGAGCGTATCAAAATGCTGACTGACAGACCAAAACTGTATCTGGGATTGGAATTGAATCCGGATTTTGCCATGATCAGCTCCTGCACGGAGCTTTCCAAAGAGCCGGAAACCATCAGCCGCATCAACGGAAGCGAGCAGTATCAGATTCCCATGACGATCTGCAAAAGAAAGGGAATCGGGCAGTGGTTTTACGGAGATGACGTGAGTAAAACGGCGACGGAGGAAGTGGTGGTCGTCGACAATCTTTACCGCAGAGCCCTTGCGGGAGAAGAGGTCCAGGTGGAGGATGCGGTGTATCAGGCGGAGGAGCTGCTGGCGCTGTTTATCCGGAAGGTGTTGATGCTGCCGCGGCGGCTGGGCAATCAGCTGGAGATCGCAAAGCTTGTGGTGACCGTGCCGGAGCTTGTGCCCGGAAGCGTGGGGATCTTAAAGCGGGTGCTGAAAAAAAATGACCTGCGGGAGGAGCAGGTGCATCTGGTGGACAACCGGGAGAGCTTTTACTATTACGCCCTGAGCCAGCCGGAGGATCTGTATCTGCATGAGGTGGCGCTGTTTGACCTGACAGAGGGGATGCTTCGGTTTTATGCCCTTTCCAGAAATGAACGCACCACGCCCCAGACGATTCAGATCGTGGAAAAAAATTACGGGATGCTTTATCGGGATCTGGATGAGATGTTTACGGAAGTCATCGAGGATGCTTTTGCGCACCGGATCGTTTCCACCTCCTATCTGACCGGAGACGGGTTTGACAGCAGCTGGATGAAGGAATCACTACGGGTATTATGCCGCGGCAGGAAAGCGTTCCTCGGGCGCAATCTCTATTCCAAGGGGGCCAGCTACGCCGCCCTTGTAAAGGGAGGCGTCAAACCCTGGAACTATGTTTACATGGGAGATAATGAGCTGAAGGTCAACGTCAGCGTCAAGGTGCGAAACGAAAGGGAACTTTCGTTCCTGACGCTTCTCACCGCGGGGGAAAGCTGGTATGACGCGGTGGGCACGGTGGAGGTGATTTTAAGCGGCAAGCCGGAGATTGATTTCTGGCTGCAGGAGCCTCAGAGCCGGGACGCCAAGATCCAGTCCGTGGAGCTTTTGGATTTTCCGGAGCGGGAGGATAAGACGAGCCGGCTGCGGATCACGGCCAAGCCGGAGTCGGATAAAAAAATTCGCGTGACCGTGAAGGACTTGGGCTTTGGGGAGATTGTCCGGGCGACGGAAAAAAGCTGGGAGTATGTGATTCATGAGTGAACTGATCTTATGCAGCGGAAAAATCGCGGCGCAGCCGTTTTATATTGAAAGCGCGGAGCTGAATATTTACACCATGGAAGAGCTCTGCTACTATATTCGCCATAACCTCTACAATCTGGAACAGGATCTGATGAGTGAAGACTTCATCCTCTTTGTGGAGCATGAGCTGGGGGAGACGAAACTCGCCGGGGAACTGCGACAGGTGCGGCGGAGGGAGGATGCGGCTTATCCCTTCTTTATGACGATCCTCCTAGGCTGCGGATATCTTAATAAGGAAGAATTGCAGGAATGCGACGCGGTTTTGAAAGGGCTTCGCAACAAATCGGCGTTCCAGTGCAGAAAGATCCGCGCGGACCATTACCTGAAACGGGAAATGTACGCCCGGGCCATCACCGAATACCGCATGCTTCTGCAATCCGGGGAAAGGCGGCAGGAGTCGGAGCAGGAAGTGGGCAATGTCTGGCACAACCTGGGCTGTGCATACGCGGGGCTGTTTCTTTTCGCGGAGGCGGAGGAATGCTTTTTTACGGCGGCAGCCAAGAACCAGTCGGAATATACGCTGAAGCTTTTGGAACTGTGCAGGACCTATCGGAAATCCGGCTTTCCCGTATCCGGAGAGAATCAGGATCCGTCGTATCTGACGCTGATTGGAGACGCAAAGGAACGGCTGAGGGAAAGCGATACAGACGGGTTTTACAAGACGCTTCTCAAGCGGATTCACGAATATAAAAATGCGTACCGCAAATACAGCCAGGTGATGTAACGGAGGCAGGGCATGTCGTTTTTTTCCAAACTGTTTCGCAGAAGAAAAAAAGAGCCGACGTTTGAAGACATCGAGCAGGATCTGGCCAGAGACGAAAGAGCCTATCCTGTGTCGGCGTCCCATGCGGCGGTGGACGGATGTGAAGAGCTGATCGAGATGGCAAGGGAGCTGGAGGATGCCCGGGCGGAGTACCGCGTGGTGACCTCTTATCTGGCCGATGTGGAGAAACTGCAGGAGCTGCCGGAGGATGAGAAAAAGGTGCTGTCCGAAACGGCGGAGCATGTGGTGAAGCTGACAAAGGACCGCGAGAAGCTTCTGAAAAAGGAAAAGAAGATCTCGGATGTGGTGTTTCGCGAAATGGAGCGCGAAGAGAAGCGGATGCCGGATGTGATTGAGCGGTTTGCCGCCAACGAAGCGTATCTTGCGACCCTGGAACGGGATATGAACTATCTGGAAAGCGAAAAGGTGCAATGGGAGATGTACGGGGAGGACGCCAGAGACGCCACCCACCGTTACCGGATTTTGCTCAGGGCGCTCTTTTCCACGGCAATCGCTTTTGTGGTCATGATGCTGGTGCTGGAGTTTGCGTTCAAGCTGCACCTGATTACGCTGTTTGTCATTCTCTGCGCAGTACTGGCGATCGCGGGATTTTTTGTGTATCTCAAACTGATGAGGGAGGAGCAGGAGATCAAACAGTGCGATGTGAACCTGAACCATGCCATCAAGCTCCTCAATAAAATCCGGATCAAATACGTCAACATCAAGAACGCGGTGGATTACACCTCGGAGAAGTACCATGTGAGATCCTCCAGAGAGCTTTTGAAAACCTGGGAGGATTATCAGGAGGCGGTGCGCGAGCGGGCGAAGTTCTCAGCCAACAGTCAGGATCTGAGTTATTACAGCGATAAGCTGTTAAAGCTCCTGCGGGGGTACCGGCTTTATGACGCGACGGTGTGGATCTCGACGCCGGAGGCGCTCATCGATCCCCGGGAAATGGTGGAGGTCAAGCATAACATGATCGTCCGCCGGCAGAAGCTCCGCCAGCGGATCGAGTACGGCACCGGCAAGATCAAAGAAGAACGCGCCCATATTGAAAAACTGCTGGAGAAGGATCCGGCGGGGCGTGCTGAAATGGAAAGCGTGTTAAAGACCATCGACAAAATTCTGGGGGATGCATAAAGGAGGTAAAAAGCCATGATGAATGCGGATGAAAATGTGATCAAGGTCAAGCATGAGGTGCTGCGCGTCGTCGCAAAGCATGCGTTTGACGGAGATCTGGAAACGGCAAGGGAGGATATCCCGTATCAGATCATTCCGGGGCCGACGCCGCAGTTCCGGTGCTGTGTGTATAAAGAGCGGGAGATCATCCGGCAGCGGATCAAGCTCTGCGAGGGAAAGGCTTCCGGTCCGGTGGATGACGGCAATATCATTCAGGTCATCCACGCAGCCTGCGAGGACTGCCCCATCAGCACCTACACGGTGACGGAAAACTGCCAGAACTGTCTCGGGAAAGCCTGCATCAATGCGTGCAAATTCGGCGCCATTGAAGCGGGAAGAGACCGTTCCCACATCGATCCCCAGAAATGCAAGGAATGCGGGCACTGCGCGAAAGCCTGTCCTTACAATGCCATCGCGCATCTGAAACGCCCCTGTAAAAATGCCTGTCCGGTGGATGCCATCACCTATGACGAGCACGGGATCTCCGTCATCGACGAGAAGAAATGCATCCGCTGCGGCCAGTGCATTCACAGCTGCCCCTTCGGCGCTATCGGCATGAAACGGTGGATCGTGCCTGTGATCAACGCGATGAAGGATCCGAAGAAAAAGGTCTATGCGATGGTGGCGCCGGCGACGGAAGGACAGTTCGGCCCCGATATCACCATGAACAGCTGGAAAAAGGCCGTGGAGGAGCTGGGCTTTGACGGATTCGTGGAAGTCGGCCTGGGCGGGGATATGACGGCGGCCTATGAAGCGGAGGAATGGCAGGAAGCCTATCAGGTGGGTGAAAAGAAGGTGACCTCCTGCTGCCCGGCGTTCGTGAACATGGTGCGCAGGCACTTCCCGGAATTGAAGGACCGGGTATCCACTACGATCTCCCCGATGGCCGCGGTTTCCAGAATGCTGAAATCCAAGGATCCGGACTGCGTCACGGTCTTTATCGGGCCCTGCGTGGCCAAGAAATCCGAGATCGTGGACCAGAAGATCGAAGGGAATGCCGACTACGCCCTGTCCTACAGCGAGATCCGGGCGATCATGCGCGCGAAGGGAGTGACCCTGCGGCTGGACGACACCACTTATCAGGAGGCTTCCATTTACGGAAAACGGTTCGGCAATTCCGGCGGTGTGACGGCGGCTGTGCTCCAGAGCCTGAGAGAGAACGGGCGGGTTGTGGATGATGCGAAGGTCTGCGTCGCCAACGGGGCAAAAGAGTGCAAGAAAGCGCTCATGCTCCTGAAAGCGGGCAAGCTTCCAGAGGACTTCATCGAGGGCATGGCCTGCGAAGGCGGCTGCGTCGGCGGGCCCAGCGCGTTCAATGACTATATCTCCACCAAAAAGAGCAGGGACGAACTACTCAATCAGGCGGACGGGCGGTCGATCCACGGAAACCTTGCAAACTACCCCATGGATCAGTTTTCCATGCATCGGGAATAATTAAGAAAAGCAGGAGACAAGAGAGAAATGAAAATTCGAACACGGTTTGCGCCGAGTCCCACAGGCAGGATGCATGTCGGGAATCTCAGAACGGCGCTGTATGCTTATCTGATTGCAAAGCATGCGGGCGGGGAGTTTATTCTCCGCATCGAGGATACGGATCAGGAGCGCTACGTGGAGGGCGCGGTGGACATTATCTACCGGACCCTCGCGGCCACAGGGCTTCTCCATGATGAAGGTCCGGATAAGGACGGCGGCGTGGGGCCGTATGTCCAGAGCGAGCGTCAGGAAAAGGGCATTTATCTGGAGTATGCAAAGAAGCTGATCGAAAAGGGAGAAGCGTATTACTGCTTCTGCGACGCAGAGCGGCTGGCATCCTTAAAGCAGACGGTGGCGGGGAAAGAGATTTCCCTGTATGACAAGCATTGCCTGTCTCTTTCCAAAGAGGAAGTGGAAGCAAATCTGGCGGCAGGGAAGCCCTATGTAATCCGGCAGAATAACCCCCGCACCGGGACGACGACGTTTGAAGATGAGATCTACGGATCCATTACGGTGGATAACGCGGAGCTGGACGATATGATCCTGATCAAGTCCGACGGGTATCCGACCTACAATTTCGCGAATGTGGTGGACGATCATCTCATGGGGATCACCCATGTGGTGCGGGGAAACGAGTACCTGTCTTCGTCTCCGAAATATAACCGCCTGTATGAGGCGTTTGGGTGGGAAGTGCCGGTGTATGTCCACTGTCCGCTCATCACGAATGAGGAGCATGAGAAGCTCAGCAAACGGAGCGGACACTCCTCTTATGAGGATCTTATCGAACAGGGGTTTCTCACCGAAGCGGTGGTGAATTTTGTGGCGCTGCTGGGCTGGAGCCCCGAGGATAATGAAGAGATCATGACTCTGGAGGAACTGGTCAAAAAGTTTGATTACCACCATATTAACAAAGCGCCGGCGGTCTTTGACTATACGAAGCTCAGATGGATGAACGGGGAATATATTAAGAAGCTTCCCTATGAGGAGTTCAAAAAGACGGCCGGGCCGATTCTTGCGGAAACGGTGAAGCGGGACTGTGATCAGGAGAAGATTCTGCATATGGTGCAAAGCCGGATCGAGATCTTCCCGGACATTCCGGGGCTGGTGGATTTCTTTGAAGCGGTGCCGTCTTATGACATCGCACTCTACGCGCATAAAAAAATGAAGACCACGCCGGAGAGTTCCTATTCCCTGCTGCAGGAGGTGCTGCCGGTGCTGGAAGTGCAGACGGATTATTCCAATGACGCACTGTATGCGGCGCTTACGGCGTTTGCGCAGGAAAAAGGGTACAAAAACGGCTATGTGCTCTGGCCCATCAGGACAGCCCTTTCCGGAAAACCGTCAACGCCGGGGGGCGCCACAGAGCTGATGGAGATTCTCGGGAAAGAAGAGTCGTTATCCCGCATCCGGGAAGCGATCGCAAAGCTGGGGGCGGAATTGCCATAGGCAGCCCCAAGGAGGATTCATGTTAGATTCGACACAAATGGAGGCGGCAAGGCACGAGAACGGACCGTGCCTTGTCCTGGCCGGACCCGGGTCCGGCAAAACGACAGTCATCACAGAACGGATCAGGTTTTTGACGCAGGAACGAAAGAAACCGCCGGAACAGATTCTGGTGGTCACCTTCACAAAAGCCGCCGCAGCAGAGATGCGGGATCGTTTCCTTTTGCTGACAGGACAGAAGCAGTCAGCAGTCACCTTCGGCACATTCCATGCCATCTTTTTCCAGATTTTAAAACATGCATACGGGATCGGCGCACAGAGTATTTTGCGTGAAGAGCAGCGTTATACGCTGGTGCGAAATGCCGTGCTTCACGCCGGGATCAAATGTGATGAAGAAGCGGAGTGCGTGCATGATTACCTGCGGCAAATCAGCTATCGGAAAAACACCATGGGAAGCAATCAGACGGCTACGGAGGGAGAAAGTGCCGATGGCCTGTTCTCGCGGATTTTTGCGGAATATGAAGAGGAAAAGCAAAAGAGGAGGCTCTTCGATCTTGATGACCTCCTGACAAAGACCTTCCGGCTGCTTTCGGAAAAGGAGGAACTGCGGAGGGGCTGGCAGGAGCGCTTTCAGTATCTTTTGGTGGACGAGTTTCAGGACATCAATCCGATTCAGTATGAGATCGTAAAGCTCCTTGCCGCGCCCCAGGACAATCTGTTCGTCGTGGGAGATGATGACCAGTCCATTTATCGATTCCGCGGGGCGTCGCCGGAGATCATGCTGCATTTTCCCGAGGATTATCCGGCATGCAGGAAGGTTTTGCTCGGAACCAATTACCGGTGCACGGGGAACGTGGTAACGGCGGCGCAGCGGCTGATCCGCCACAATCAGAACCGGTTTGAAAAAGAACTGATCTCTTCCAAAGAAGACGGTGCGCCTGTGACGGTCCGTACCTTCTCGGACGGGAGAGGAGAGCTTGCGTATGTGATCGCGCAGCTGAAGGAACAACGGAAGGGAGACCGCCGGATACAGACGGCGGTGCTTTTCCGCACGAATCGCAGGATGTGGACATTGGCGGAGTGCCTGATGGCAGAGGATATCCCGATCCGCAGCAAGGAGCATATCCCGAATCCCTACCAGCACTTTGTGGCGCAGGATCTGTTTGCCTATTTTTCCCTTGCCGCAGGCAGCAGGAAGCGATCGGACTTCCTGCGGGTGATGAACCGGCCGAAGCGCTATCTCAGCCGGAACGCGGTGCCTGCAGAGACGGTTTCTCTGGAGAAGCTGGCGTCGGCTTATGCGGAGAAGCCATGGATCGCAGAACGCATACAGACGTTGATCGCCGATCTCATGCATCTTCGCAGGATGAACCCTTATGCCGGCGTGAATTATATCCGGAAGAAGATCGGGTATGATGACTTTATCGCGGAATACGCAAACGAACGGAATCTCCCGGTGCAGGAACTGACGGAGCGGCTGGACGACCTGCAGGAAACGGCAAGGGGATTCGCCTCGATGGAGGCGTGGAAAGCGCATATTGCGTTATTTACAAAGGAGCTTTGGCAAAAGGAGAAGGAAGGGGCAAAGGATCCGGAGGCAGTGACGCTGGCGACGCTGCATGGAGCGAAAGGGCTGGAGTTTGACCGGGTGTATCTTTATGACATGAATGACGGCGTCATGCCGTACCACAAGGCGATGCTGCCCTCGGAACTGGAAGAGGAGCGGCGGATGGTGTATGTGGGGATGACCCGAGCCAAAAAGGAGCTGATCCTATTGGCGGTCAAAAATGAAAAAGGAGAGGGACAAGTCCCGTCTCCTTATATCGCGGAAGCATTGCGGAAAGACTGATATGTAATGACCTCCTGTCAAGTACAAAATTTCAGAGATCACCACAAACTTATTAAATTGTTGCTGAAGGCATCTGGAAAGAGCCTCGGGTATCAGTTCCCGGCATTGGCCACTCTGATATACGTGGATTGG
>JAFRKV010000001.1 GCA_017431515.1 Lachnospiraceae bacterium | reverse complement strand
TTGACCGCATGATCGTCGATCAGTCTGAGGCGGTTCTGGCTTCCATAGATCAACACATTTGTACAGACCTTATCGATTGTGCGTGCAATTCCGGTACTGTAGTCATAGATCTGGTCGATTGCCTTATCTGTAAAGATATCTCCTCTGGATCCTGCGTAAGAAAGCTGATGCCGGATATAATCTCCGGTTCTGGATCGGTCGTAATGATTCAGTGTACTTTGAATATCAATCCGTTGACGGATTGCTGCACATTTCTGCAACGATAATCGCTGTTTCCACAGTTCGCTCTGCCCGGAAATAATCAGTGCGATCGGGTTGTAGGAATCAAACTTCATGTTCAGCAGAAAGCGGATTTCTTCGAGCATCTCAAAACTGAGCAGATGCCCTTCATCTACAACACAGACCGCTGTAACATCATCAACAGCTTTCATGATCGAGAGCTGTTCGTGCAGTTGTCTCTTAGCTTCTGCACAGTACCAGCTGGATACGACACCAAGCTGCTCCAGGAGCAGGCGGTAGAAATTTCGGGGCGTCAGTTTCGAATCCGAAACATAAAGCATCCGATAATGATGCGGGTCCAGCGTTTCGCTCAGATATCTTAAAACGGTCGTCTTTCCGGTTCCGCAATCACCGGTAAGAACAGCAAACAGACGCCGTTGAGAGACATACTTCATGCGGCTGGGCGCCGGCAGCGATCTCTTCCACTTCCACCTGATACAGAACACCATTCACATTGACGTTAAAGGTACGCATGATTCTTGTTTCCTCCCTAAAATCAGTTCATTCTTGTAATGGATACGATGCGGATGCCGCTGACGTCCTCGCCCATGACGGTGGCGATGGCAGCGGAGATGGCAGCCACCATGCTCTGGCGGTCTTCGATCTCCTCCACCACGGGCTCAGGCGCCGGTTCCGGTTCGGCCGCGGCGGCGACGGGCGCGGCGGGTTGTTGTGCGGGCACGGCTTTCGCCGCCTTCTCAGCTTCCTTGGCCGCGGATTTGCCCAGGATCTTGCCCAACAGGGTGATGATCAGGATCAGCGCCAGCAAGCCTACAAAGACGGTGCCGAAGCCCAGCACGAATACGGTGGGGAACGGAAGATCGGTATTCGCCGCAACCATTGCCCATAGACTCATGTTGGTCAACATTTTTCCCTCCTGCAAGTTTTCATGCATTATGAGTCCTCATTATGACCCATCTTTTATTAAATTCGACATAAATCCTTTTTTCCCTCTTTTCTTTTAAAGAATCGGAAATATATTTTTCGGCTATGCTGACCCTATGCTGATACTTTTTCTGCGGGCTGTGCTCCTCTACATCTTCATCCTCTTCATCCTGCGCATGACGGGCAAGCGGCAGATCGCCGATCTGCAGCCCTTCGACCTGATCATCACCATGGCTATCGCGGACCTTGCCTCCACGGCCATCGCGGACACGGATATCCCCCTCCTCTACAGCGTGGTGCCCATACTGGCCCTGTATCTGGTCCAGCAGGCGGTGGCCTCCCTGAGCCTCCGGTCCCGGCGGTTCCGCACCTTCGTGTGCGGGTCCCCCCTGCTGCTGGTACGGGAGGGGGTGCTGCAGGAGGGGATCATGAAGGAGGCCAACTACACGGTCTCGGACCTCTCCGACCATCTGCGGGCGCAGCAGGTCTTCGACATGAAATC
>JAFRKV010000052.1 GCA_017431515.1 Lachnospiraceae bacterium | reverse complement strand
TACGGCTCGACCCTCGCGGCGATCCACGGCATTGATGTCGTCCGCCGAATCGACTGATCACAATCAACCGCCAAAGGGCCACCCGTCAAAAGGTGGCCTTTTGACGTATTTGGAGGAATTCTCATGCAGGACTATTTTCTCTGGAATGGGGTGGACTGCCGCACCTACGGCATCCACGTGACGGAGCAGCCACCCATCACCATTCCACTGGAGCGGAGCACCCAGACCAATGTGCCCGGCAGGCCGGGGAGCCTGACGCAAATGGAAGGCGAAGACGTCTATGACGATATGATCCTGACCGCCACCTGCTTCATCTCTGATCCTGCGCAGATCACGGCTATCGCCGCCTGGCTCAAAGGCAGTGGTACAGTGACCTTTGCCAACCGGACGGGCGGCTACTACAAAGCACGGATCGCCAACCAGATCCCTTTTGAAAAGGTGCTCCGGGGCAATCCACACTGTACTTTCGCGGTCAATTTCCGCTGTTATCCGTTTTTCTATGCCGATGCCGCCGCAGACATCACGGTTACTGCTTCCGGGACGATCATCACGAATCCGGGAAGCGTGTATTCCGAGCCAATCCTAACGGTCACAGGCTCTGGGAACATCACGCTCATGGTCGGCACGACCATTGTAGAACTGGAGAACATCTCCGGGAGTATCGTCATTGATTCTGTGCTTCAGGAAGCCTACCAGGGCACCACCTTGATGAACGACCACATGAATGGTGAGTTCCCTGTGCTGAAGCCGGGAGCGAATGCCATCAGTTGGACTGGGGCGGTGACGAAGATTGTCATCCAGCCGAATTGGCGTATGTTGTAATGAAATCGTCATTTCGGGCTGAAATTTTCTATGATATACTACCAATGCTTCTGTCAGGCAAACTTTTTTTCAAAAGGTGCTTGACCTTACACTGAACTGTAATGATACATTCAGTCCGAAAGGAGGCAGACGGTATGACGATCAAGCAATTTGCTCTGCTTTGCGGATGTAATCCTCAGACCTTGCGCTACTATGATCATGTCGATCTACTGAAACCGGTTAAGGTGGATCAATGGTCGGGCTATCGTTATTATGACGAAGACCAGGCTCTTGTGTTTGTCAAAATCAAGAATCTTCAAGCTGCTGGGTTTGCGATTGACGAAATCAGAGAACTGCTTGATAAGGACACGCTTGCAATTTACACCGCTCTGGAGGCGAAAGTTATCGAGCAGGAAAAAAGACTGCAAGAAATCAAAAAGATCCAGATGTCATACAAGGCCGAAATGGATAGCATGAGGAAGAAACTGGAGACGATACAGGAAGAAGTGCGCAAATCTATGGAGCAATATGATCCTATGGAGGAATTTGGCGTAGACGTGGTCACCTATCGGGAAATGATCGACAATGTAAACAGCTTTTTTGAAGATCAGATTAATCGGGGTGGTGACAGCGACATCGAGTTTTCAGAATATGATGAAAGTGATGACACTAAGGAAGAACCCGTCTACGTAAAACTACTTGAAAACCCTGATAACGATATCGTGTACGAAAGACATGGCTGGAAATTCGTAAAGGACTTTTTCTCAGATATTCCCGTATTAGAGGACGGTCGGGATTATGTTATGCTTTTCCAGATTATTCCCGGTAAAGCGAATAATACTGCCTTTGCAAACATCGCAATTGGTTTATTGCTGCGTAGCTATCCACGAGATCCTGAGAAGAAAAGGTCTCTTGGATGCACAGTATCAGACTCAAAGGACGGAATCAATCATTTCTGGCTTCTCAAGCGTAAAGCATAACACCTTATTTCATCAGGCGTCGTCCACACGGGCGGCGCTTTCTTTTTACCCTTTTGGAGGTGATACCCCATGATCTGCGTCTATCCCGCCGACTGCACCGACTTTTCCACCAATGGCAACGGAACCCTGGCTCCGCTGTCGGCGGAGGTGACGGAAACGCTGAACGGCGAATATGAACTGACGCTTGTGCATCCCATCGATGAAGCCGGAAAATGGCAGCGGCTGGTGGAGGGATGCATCCTCCGCGCTCCGGTGCCTGCCGCCATGACACCCCGCGTGAACTTCACCGCGCCGGGAGACGACAACCGGACGGAGGTCTGGCGGGTAAACACAGACTTCTCCGGCGCGGAAACCCGGAAAGGCACCCTGCGCCTGCGTTCCGGGCCGGGCACCAAGTATAAGGTGCTGGCGACATATAAGAACGGCTCCTTCGTGCAGGTCATCGCCAAGACCAACAGCAGCTGGTATGAGGTGACCGCCCCTGACGGGATGCAAGGGTATATGTCCACTACCTATCTGGTGCTTGATCATACGGAAGGCTC
>JAFRKV010000051.1 GCA_017431515.1 Lachnospiraceae bacterium | reverse complement strand
AACCGGTTGCGTACGATCGAAATAACCTTGCGCAAATGCTTAGAGAAGCCATGCCCCGAAATGAGTGAGCGTCATTTTCATGCAACTTGACATGCCGGAGGACCCCCCGTCGGAGGGGGAATTCGGTTAAACTGCCGTTTATACAGATAGAAGGAGGGAAACATGGGCGTAGGAAAAAAGGTGATTGGGTGGTTACTGGCGATGGCGCTTGCCGGAGGATTGACAGCCTGCGGGGCAGAGACTCCTCAGGTGCAGAATCCCGTGGCAACGGGCGCTGTGGCAAAGGACGCGGCAGCTGCAACAACTGCAGCAGAACCTGCGCCGGGTCTTTGCGGGTATCATGTGACGGGAGAGACAGATCTGCCGGGCGCTTTTTACCTTTCTTTTGTGTACAGCAGGAATCTGATCATGCTGGACGGCAAAGGAAACCTGATCTGGTCGAAACATGAAGAGCCGGTTGCAGACGGTGTTCAGACCGGGTTCTGGGATTTTAAGAAACATGTGATAGACGGGAAGACCTACTACAGCTATCATGACCAGACAGGCGCTTATGACAACTGGGGGATGGAAGGCTTTGCGCGGGCGAGCGCGTGATTCTGGATGAAAATTTCAATGAAGTAAAACGGATTACATTTGAAGCATCCGATACCGTGGAAAAAGGACATCCGCTGGACGGACATGATTTTCTGATGGTGGATCTGGATCATTACTTTTTGTCGGGCTACATTAAGGATACCGTCTATAACATACCGGATTACCCGGACGGATCCAGTGTCGTGTACTCCTA
This sequence comes from Lachnospiraceae bacterium, assembly GCA_017431515.1. Lineage (GTDB taxonomy): Bacteria > Bacillota > Clostridia > Lachnospirales > Lachnospiraceae > RUG12461. The sequence goes on along the minus strand of JAFRKV010000051.1, from coordinate 33,259 downwards.
TCTGCAGGAGGTCCAGGATGGCAAAGTGGTGTGGGACTTTAAAACCGTTGATTATCCGGAACTGTATCAGCTGACAGTGACGGACGGAAAAAAAGATGCGAACGATTTCGGAAATGTGACGACGGATGTCCCGGACTATGTGCATTTCAACGCAATGCGTTTGACCGAAGACGGTGACCTCATCGTTTCCTATCGGCATCTCAGCAGCATCCTTTGCTTGGACAGAACGAAAAAGACTGATCAGATCAAATGGTTTCTTTCCGGAGGCAATGACCAGTTCGGGCTGTGCGAAGTCGAAAAGACCAACTGCCAACATTATGTGACTTGGGACGGCAATTACATTATGACCTTTGACAACCACAACAGTAATCAAGCCTCACGTGTCGTTTGCTATTATGTGGACACGGATGCAAAGAAACTGAAGGCGTTTCGCGGCTATGCTGTGGGCAATAAGTTCTCTATGGCCTGTGGATCCGCACAGCGTGTGAAAGACGAGTTGTTTGTGATTGGCTGGGGCTGTGCGGCGAAAGACGCAGACTGCATGTCTGTGGTGGATTTTTCAACAGGCGATACGCTGCTGAATGTGACGCTTGATAATCCACAAGATTTCACCTACCGGTGTGTGTATTATGAATAAACGACTTGCGTTTGCAGGCGGCTGGAAGTATAGTAGAAATAGAGATTAACATAGGAGGATCAATGATATATGGGAAGGGGGAAAGACATGAAACGTATTTTTATCGCACAGAAGATGACGGGTCTTTCGGAAAAGGAGATCATGAAAAACCGCAAGATCTGCACCGATTATCTGAAGGAGCATCCGCCGAAGGGCTTTGAAGGGGAAAAGGAGATTGAATACATCGACTACTATTCCCAGGATGCGCCGCCACCGGAGGCTGTGGAGCATACCCATGAGAGACTCTGGTATCTTGGCCACTCGATCCAGCTGCTCAGTACGGCGGATCTGGTGATCTTCGCGCATGACGCAGCGGATGCCAAGGGCTGCGTGGTACAGCGCATGCTTTGCGAGATGTATGACATCCCGTTTTTGGAGATGGAACTGCATACCTTCAACTCCACGATCAAAGCGGCCTGCTGGAATCTGGCAGGGGTGTTCAATCACTGACCGGCAAATGATTTCATATGGACGGTAAACGGTGCCGGCGTTGTATCCAAAGACTCACCCGGAGTTGCGGGTGGGTCTTTTATATGCGCCCCGCGCGGCGAGTAGGGCAGATAAATTTCCCCTAATCGATTGAAGGGGGAAGAAAAATAATGAAGAACCAAAAGAAAACCATTCTCATCGCGGTGTGCATTCTGGCAGCCCTCATTGCTGTCTTTGCGATCATCTACGTGGTGAAAAAACCTGCCGCAAAGGCCGGACAAAAGGACATCAAGATCGAAGTGACCGGCAGCGCGGGCGATACGTCGGAGTATGAACTGATTACGGATGCGGAGTTTTTGAAGCAGGCCATGGACGAACTGGAGACAAGCAATGTCGGTTTTTCCTATGAGGGTTCTGACGGGGATTATGGCATCATGGTGGAAGTGGTCAACGGCGAGAGCACGGTTTATGAGAAGGACGGCGCGTATTGGACGCTGTACGTCAACGGGGAATACGGTCAGTACGGCGCGGATGCGCAGCCTGTGACGGATGGGGATGAATACCTCTGGAAATATGAAACAGTACAATAACGACGCGGCAGAAAAACCAAAACTGTCGGCGCGGTCCATCGCCCAGATCGGCCTCATGGTTGCGGTGATCGAGGTCTCCAAATTTGCCCTCAGCGGCCTGCCGAATATTGAGCTTACCAGCTTCTGGCTGATCATGTTCACACTGTATTTCGGGTGGCAGGTGGTTGCGGTGGTGCCGGTGTTCATCCTGCTGGAGGGGGCCATCTACGGGATCCAGCTTTGGTGGATCATGTATTTGTACGCATGGCCGCTTTTGGTGCTCATCACATGGCTCCTCCGGAAAAAAGCATCGGCGATCTTGATGGCGGTGGTTTCCGGGATCTTCGGGTTATGCTTTGGGGCGCTCTGCGCGATCCCCTATTTTTTTATCGGCCTCAGTTCCGGGGGCATCGCCTCCGGCTGGACCACGGCCGTCACCTGGTGGATCGCGGGAATTCCCTGGGATTTTGTCCACTGCATCGGGAATGTGGTGATCATGCTGGTGCTCTATCATCCCATCAGCTTTGTGCTGAGGAGGGTGAACCGGCTGCAGACATAGCGATTTTCGCAGCTGAAGATACGACTGAAAAAAACGGCTGAAAAATCGCAGCCAATTGACTTGACAAAACAAACTGCTTCTTTTAACATAATGGATGTGCATAAGTGCTGACGGATCATGTGAGCGGAGTCATCCAAAACACAGTGTGCTTATGCATCATAAGAGCCGACCGTCTGGGCACCTTCTTTTGAAGGTGCTCATTTTTTGCCAGGAAGTTAGTGGCATTGGATGCACAGGAAAGGAGCTGCCATGAAATCAGACATTCAAATCGCACAGGAAACAGAGATGCTGCACATCCGGGAGATTGCAAAGCAGTATGACATCACGGAGGAGGAACTTGAGTTTTACGGGAAATACAAAGCCAAGCTTTCCGATGAACTGCTTTCGCGCATCGAAAAGAACCCGGACGGAAAGCTGGTGCTTGTGACGGCCATCAATCCGACGCCGGCGGGGGAAGGAAAGACCACCACCAGCATCGGCCTCGGCCAGGCATTTGGAAAGATGGGCAAGAAAGCAATCCTGGCTCTCCGCGAGCCTTCCCTCGGACCCTGCTTTGGCATCAAGGGCGGCGCAGCCGGCGGCGGGTATGCGCAGGTGGTGCCGATGGAAGATCTGAATCTGCACTTCACAGGCGATTTTCATGCGATCACTTCCGCAAATAATCTTCTCGCGGCGATCCTGGATAACCACATCCAGCAGGGGAATGAACTGCGGATCGACACCCGTCAGGTGATCTGGAAACGCTGCATGGATATGAATGACCGCGCGCTCCGTAATATCGTGGTGGGACTCGGCGCGAAGGCGGACGGCGTGGTGAGGGAAGATCATTTTGCCATCACGGTCGCAACGGAGATCATGGCGATCCTTTGTCTCGCAGACGATATGGAGGATCTGAAAAAACGTCTTTCCCGCATCATCGTCGCATATAACCTGGACAATGAGCCGGTGACGGCCGGAGATTTGAAGGCGGTGGGCGCTATGGCCGCGCTGCTGAAGGATGCCATGAAGCCCAACCTGATCCAGACGCTGGAGCACACCGGCGCCATCGTGCACGGCGGACCCTTTGCCAACATCGCCCATGGCTGCAACAGCATCCGCGCCACAAGGACAGCGCTGAAACTTGCAGATATCGTCGTCACGGAAGCCGGATTCGGCGCGGATCTCGGCGCAGAAAAGTTCCTTGACATCAAATGCCGGATCGCAGGGCTGAAACCGGACTGCACGGTGCTCGTCGCAACCGTGCGGGCGCTGAAGTATAACGGCGGCGTGGCAAAAGCGGATCTTGGCAATGAGAATCTGGACGCCTTAAAACGCGGCATCGTCAACCTTGAGAAGCATATTGAAAATCTGCAGAAATACGGCGTGCCGATCGTGGTGACATTGAATTCCTTTGCAACCGATACCGAGGCGGAGATCTCCTATGTCAGACAGTTCTGCGAGGAGAGAGGATGCGAATTTGCCCTTTCCGAAGTGTTTGCAAAGGGCGGCGAAGGCGGCATCGCACTGGCAGAGAAGGTGCTTTCAACCCTGGAGAACAAGAAATCCGATTACCACTCCATTTACACGGACGACCTTCCGTTGGCGGAAAAGATTGAAACCGTCGCAAAAGAGATCTATGGCGCGGACGGCGTCTCCTATACGCCTGCAGCGCAGAATGCATTAAAGAAACTCACTGATCTCGGCTTCGGAAAGCTTCCGGTCTGTATTGCAAAAACCCAGTATTCCCTTTCCGATGACGAGAAAAAACTCGGACGGCCCACGGATTTCACGCTGAATGTCCGGGAGGTTTATGTCAGCGCCGGCGCGGGCTTTGTCGTTGCCATTACAGGCTCCATCATGACCATGCCGGGCCTCCCGAAAGAGCCGGCGGCCTATCGGATCGATGTGGACGAAAGCGGAAAGATCACGGGGCTGTTCTAATATAGTTGCATACTGAATCGGATTGAAGTATAATCGTATCTGTTCAGAACCAAGTTCCGAACAGATACGCGCGGGGCACGGCCTTCGGCATTCCAATGTCCCCCGCGTCACCACCGGTGTTTTTTCATACGCCGCAAACAGTTGCTGTTTGCGGCTGTATTGAACAGTATTGTATCATTCATTGTGTCGGTCAAACTGACCGGCACAACTTGCAGAGGTACTCAAGTGGTCCAAGAGGGAGCACTCGAAATGCTTTAGGTCGGTTTCCCGGTGCGTGGGTTCGAATCCCACCCTCTGCGTGTGGTTCATGATCCGCAATCCTTGCTATACATGGGATTGCGGGTTTTTTTGACAAAACCTATAAGAAGATATAAGATATTTACAAACCTATAAGGAGATATAAGACATTTTCGAACCTATAAGAAGATATAAGAAAATAACCTATCAGAGGATAAGGAGTTTTTATGCGTGAGAATCCTTTTACTGTCATCTTCGGCATGGAACCGCAATCGGAAATCCCGAGAAAAGAAGAATATCACAGAGTGATCAGTGATTTTGAGAATGCACACCCTGTGTCGTGTGCCTATGTGATCATTGGCGTGCGCGGATGCGGCAAAACGGTCCTGATGACGTCCATCCAGAATCATTTTTCCACAAAAAAGGAGTGGTTGGTGATCCGGCTGAATCCGGATCTCGACCTGTTTGCTTCGGCGATCAGCCAGTTATCCGAACACATTCATTTGAAGGAAGAGCAGCTCACCGGTGCGGATGTATCTGTGGCGGGTTTCGGTGCCGATGTCTCGATGCGTTCACTCTCTGATCGTGAGACCATCTTGCGGAAAATGCTGAAGGAGGCGGACAAACAAAAGAAAAGAGTGCTGATCGCCATCGATGAAGCATCCAACAGCAAGCATCTGAAAACCTTTTCACATTCGTATCAGGCATTTATCGGAGAGAGGTTGCCGGTCTTTTTACTGATGACCGCGCTGCCTGAAAACTTCAGCGCTCTTTCCAATTCCAAGAACGGAACATTTTTGCGCCGGCTTCCGCGGATCAAACTGGAAGGATTGAATGCGCTGTTGGTGGAAAAAAAATACGGTGAGATTTTTTCAGTTCCGGAGGAGACTGCCCTTTTGTTTTCAAAAACGGTCATGGGATACCCTTATGCATTTCAGCTGTTGGGGTTCATTTTATGGGACATGAAAAAAACGGAGATTGACGAGCAGGTGCTCGCAGAGTTGGATGCAATGCTCTATGATGGTGCGTATAAAGCAATCTGGGACAAACTGACGGCAAAGGAAAGAGCCGTTGTATGTGCGATTGCGCATAGTGACTCAATGGCCGTAAAAGAGGTACGGGAGGAAATGAACATGGAGCCGAATCAGTTTTCACCGTACAGGGAAAATCTCAAGGAGAACGGACTGATCAGTACAGGCACTTATGGAAAGATCGCCTTTACGCTACCGCGGTTCAAAGAATTCATCTTAAGAATGGAGCAATACACGGCATAAAACGATGAAACGACTGATAACCAATCTCAAAACCTTTTGGAAAGGAAGCAAAGACTTCCGCGTCTGGATGCTGCTTCCCATGCTGCTCGGGCCGGTGGCGGATTATTATCTGATGGAGTCCTTCTCCATCAATCCGTTTGTGGAGACCCGGTGGAAAGCGCAGATTTTGAATATCCTGCTGTTTGAAGTGCTGATGCTGGCGCTTTTCTTTGCCATCGGAAATTTGGCGATCGCGCTGGAAGCGGAGACAGCGTTTTTTGCCTTTGCCGGCTTTATGAACTATGTGGTGCTGCAGTTCCGCTCCACACCCATCGTGCCCTGGGACTGGTTTTCCATCGGCACGGGAGTGAGCGTGCTGGATAATTACCAGCTGCCCTTCGGGAAACGCCAGGTGATTGTATTCTTGCTGTTTGCACTGGTGTTTGTGCTGCAATGGCCCGCTCAATGGAGGCTCTGGGGCAGAACCAGAAAAAAGATCGTGACGCGGATCACAGGCGCGTTGGCGTCGATCGCTGTGTTTTGCGGACTCACGGGGTGGATCCAGACTGACCGGGGCGTGGATCAGTGGGATCTGTATCCCTTCCTCTTCACGCCGGAAATCATGGCGATGCGCAACGGCTTTTTCGCGACCTATCTCATGGATCTGCAGTATCTTGTGGTGGAAAAGCCGGAAGGGTACTCTGCCGAAAAGGCCCAGGCATTCATCGCGGAGGCGGGCGCGGCAGGAAATGGTGGGGCAGGCGCAGGAGCGGGACGGAACGCAGCGGACACGAAGTATCCCACCATCATCGTGATCATGGATGAAGCCTTTTCCGATTTGTCGGTGCTGGGGGAGTTTACCACAAATGAGGATCCCATGCCCTTTGTGCATCATCTCCAACAGGGGGCGGAAAACACAGTGACCGGAAATCTGGCGGTTTCCGTCAAGGGCGGCAATACCGCCAACACGGAGTTTGAATATCTCACGGGATGCACCATGGCATTTCTCCCCGAGGGCAGCATTCCTTACCAGCAGTATCTGACGAAGCCCATGCCGGATGCACTGCCGAATGCGCTGAAGGTTTACGGCTATGCTTCGACTGCGATCCATCCCTACCGCGCGGGCGGGTGGAACCGGACCGGCGCTTATCCGAAGATGGGGTTTGACGAAATGCTGTTTGAGGACAGTTTCCTCGCACCGGTGCGGGTCCGGGATTACATCAGTGATCAAAGTGATTTTGAAAAACTGATCGAGCTGTATGAAGCAAAGAAAGGCGATGGACCGCAGCTTCTGTTTAATGTGACGATGCAAAACCACGGCGGGTACGGGGAATCCTATCCGAACTTCCCGGAAACGATCACCGCCCCGGAACTGGGAAGTGCGACACTGGACCGGTATCTTTCCCTGGTCCGGATCACGGACGCGGAGCTGGAAAAGCTGGTCGCTTATTTTGAAAACGAGACGGAGCCTGTAGCGATCGTCTTTTTCGGAGACCATCAGCCCAGCGACGCGGTGGTGGCGCCGATCCTTTCCGCAAACGGCAAGCAGGCGGACGCCCTGTCCGAAGAGGATGAGCAGAAACGTTATCTGGTGCCGTACGTGATCTGGGCGAATTACGATATCGAAGAAAAGAGCGGCGCCGACACTTCGGCAAACTATCTGGCCGCGGAGACGCTGGAAGCGCTGGGTGTCCCCTGCAGCGATTATGAGGAGTTCCTTTTGGAACAGAAAACGCGTTTCCCGGTGCTGTCCGGCCGGCAGTTGACCGATGCGAACGGAGAGGTTTCCCGCGCCCAGGAACAGAAGGGGGAGACCCTCGACTATCGGACGGTGCAGTACTATGAAATCTTCGACAGCGCTGACGCGGCGGGAGAAGAGCCATGACCCTCAAAAAAAGATGGAAAGAAGAAAAAGCATGGGTTTTGATGGCGGCGTTTTTACTGCCGGCGCTGACGCTTGGGGTGATCTATGTCGTAAAAGGGGTCTACCCCTTCGGGGACAGGGCCGTTCTGCACATCGATATGTACCATCAGTACGCGCCGTTTTTTGAGGAATTCCGGCAGCGTCTGCAAAACGGCGGGAGCCTGATGTATTCCTGGAATTTAGGGCTCGGGTCGGATTTTCTCGGGACCTATGCTTACTATCTGGCGAGTCCGTTGAATCTGTTTCTGTTCTTCTGTCCCCGGACGCATCTGCTGGAATTCATGGCGGCACTGATCCTGATCAAAACAGGATTCTGCGGGTTTTCGGCTGCGGTTTATGCACGGGGACACCTCGGGACGAAATCTCCGGCGGTTCTGTTTCCGGCAGTGCTTTATGCCCTCAGCGGGTACATGGCGGCTTATTATTGGAATGTCATGTGGCTCGACTGCGTGGCACTTTTCCCGTTGATCCTCCTTGGGATGGAGATGGTCATCCGACGGAAAAAGAGCGGGCTTTTCGTCGTGACGTTTGCGCTTTCCGTCTGGTCCAATTATTACATTTCATTCATGATCGGCGTCTTTTTGTTCCTTTGGTTTTTTATCGTGACAGCGGAGTGGCGGCTTCCCTGGAGAGAACGGGTCAGGAGCTTCCTGCGCGTGTTGGCGGTATCGGTGCTCTCCGGCGGCGTTTCTGCCGTGCTGCTCATTCCGGAAATACGCCTTCTGGGGCAGAGCGGGGTTTCCGGGGATTCCTTTCCAGACAGCTTGTCGTGGTATTTTTCTGCCGCGGACGGCGCGGGACAGTTTCTGTTTCTCTCGCCGGTGACCACCATCGAAGGGGAACTGCCGAATCTTTTCTGCGGATCCGCGGCGCTGTTCTTTTGTCTGCTGTATCTCTGCAACCGCAGAATCCGGCCGTGTATCAGGATTGCAAAGTTCGCGCTGCTCCTTTTTCTGCTGATCAGTTTTAATCTGAATGCGCTGGATTTCCTGTGGCACGGGATGCACTTTCCGGAAGGGCTTCCGGCGCGTCAGTCGTTTTTGTGCATCTTTCTGGTCTTGATGCTGGCGGGAGAGGCGTTGCTCAAACGCGACGGCAGCCGCAGGACGGATGCACTCATCGCCGGAGCCGGGTGTCTTGCCCTTTTTGTCTGGATCGCGCTTGCGGGAAAAGACGAGGAGCGGCTTCTTTATATTGCGGGGACGCTGCTTTTTCTGGTGGCAGAGGCGTTGTTCTTTTACCTTGCGGTCTCCGGCTCAAAAGAGCTCCGTAAGGTATTCTTTACCGCGGCGCTTGTGGTGGTGGTGGCAGAGAGCGCGATCCACTTCGGGAAGACGGGTTTTTCCACCACGGTCCGCAGCGCCTACCTGCAGAAGCTGAATGACTATCAAGCCCTGACTGCCGCACAGCGCGAAAAAGATCCGTCCTTTTACCGGACGGAAAAATATGAGCGTCTGATGAAGGATGAAAACTGTCTCTCCGGATATCCGGCGGCCACGCTGTTTTCCTCGCTGACCAACGAGAAGGTGGCGGACGCCTACCGGTCTGTGGGAATGGAGGGACTGGGTAATTACTACTGCTACAACGGCGCCACGCCGCTGCTGTCTTCGATGCTTTCCGTGAAATACATGCTGCTTGACCATGCCGACGGGGACAATCCCTATCGCATCTGCATCGCCACAAAGGATGGGGTTTTTCTCTATGAAAATACGTATGTGACGCCCCTGGGATTTTTGGCACCAGACGGTCTGGCGGAGGACTGGACCTACGGCGGACAGGAAGAGCGGGTATTGAACGTGAATTATCTGGGGAGGATGCTGGGCGCCGGAGAGGATCTGATGGTACGGGCAGGAGAATTGCAGGCGGAAAATGCGGATGCCTTTTTTACCCCGGAGACGGACGGATACTATTTTGCGGAACATCCCAACCTTTCCGCCCAGTCTGTGGACGTCCTGACGGAGAGGGGAACGACCACGTTTTCCAAGACGTCCCATAATTATTTTCTGGATCTCGGGTATTTGAGGGCAGGAGAGCGGGTGACGCTGCGGGCGTCGGATGACAAGGCGGTGGCGGGAACGGTATATCGCATCTCGGACGAAGCTGTGCAGAGTGCGGTTGCCGCACTTAATGAAAATGCGATGGAGATGACGGCGTATTCGGACACCATGATCCGCGGAAGGATCGATGCACCGGAAGGAAAAGAACTGGTGGTGATGATACCGGCAGAGCCGGGTTGGACCGCAAAGGTGGACGGAGAGGCTGCGGAAACGGGGAAGTTCATGAATGCGTTTTTGACAATTCCGGTGACACCGGGATCCCATGAGATCCTGCTCACGTACCGGACGCCGGGAATCGTTCCGGGGGCAGCGGTTTCCCTCATCTGTTTGGTATTATTGACGTTGCTGCTTTGGACGGAACGGAGAAGATCCGCTCAGGAAAGGAATTTGATGAGCGCATCCCGGGGAATCGGCTTGGAGAAATAATACCCCTGGAGGTAATCCACGCCGAGGGCGCGCAGCAGTTCGATCTGCGCATCGGTTTCCACGCCTTCCACGACGATTTCTTTTCCGATCTGCTTAATCATGCGGGCGCTGTTTTCGAGGATCGCTTTTCCGATGCTGCCAGCTTCCGCACCCCAGAGAATGCTCTTATCGATCTTGATCACATCAAAACTCAATTCAAAAATGGACTGCATATTGGAAAAGCCCGTGCCGTAATCATCCATGGAGAAACGGAAGCCCTGCGACTGCAGCGCGGATACCACGTTGGCAAGGGTCTGGTAATCGCTGGCGGCAAGCGTCTCTGTGATCTCGAAATTAATGAGACTGTGGGAAAGATGGTAGCTGTCAACAAGAGAGAGGACATGCTCCGTAAAACCGGCCTGTATGCATTGGATCACGGACAGGTTGACATGGATGCAGTCCATGCCTTTTTCCTGCGGGATGCCGCTTTGCAGGAATTGACATACCTCATGCAGCACAAAATCCCCGATCTCATCAATGATGCCGATCTGTTCCGCCACAGGGATGAATTCATCCGGCGGGATATATCCGAGCTCGGGGTCTTTTAAGCGCAGCAATGCTTCCGCACCGTGGAGGGAAAGATCGCTCATCCGGTAGATCGGCTGGTAGTACACTTCGAAACGATGCTCCGCAATGCCGGTGTGGAGCGCTTTTTCCACGTCAGCGCGACGGATGAGATAGTTCAGAGACGCGCCGTGCAGCACTTCTCCCGCACTGGATTTCGGGAAGGGGCTGTCCAGCATCAAAAGGATCTCGTCTGATGTTTTCAGTTCCTCCGGCACGGAGGCATAGAGGATAACTGCGTTCAGCATAATGCTGATATCGAGACAGGCCCAGCTTTCGCGGAAGCGCTGCTCGAGGTTTGCCGCGATGGCGTCGGCTTCCTTTTTGCCGCCGGAATAAAGCAGGGCAAAAGTGGAATAGCTGGTATGGTAAACCTGGTAGGATGGCACGAGCGTCCGGAAATAGGAAGCGACAAGCCTTGCCAGCGTGGACATATTGGAAGCACCGGTGAGGCGGCGCACGATATCGGTGTTGACAACATTGATGATAAATACATGGAAGGAACGTTTGGTCAGAATGAAATTCCGGATGTCGAGAAGAAAGCCTTTCCGATTATAGGTATTGGTATCCACATCCAGCCGGTCGTCCTCGTTCTCCACGATGAGCAGGAGGAACAGCAGTCCCATTGCTTCGCCCAGCAGCTCGCTTTTGATGTCGATAAAGAAGAACTGGACCAGCACACCGGTGATCACGATCACAAAAGCGCCGGTCAGCGCGATGCGGCTTCTTCTCGTGACCGCGTTCCAAAACCAGAGCAGATAGATGACAGAGCCCACGAGATAAACCGCGGCAGCCACATAGATCAGCATCTCGGCCCAGTTGCGCCGGAACAGCCGGTTTGCATCATAACCATAGACCCAGTGATTCAGCGGGTTCAAAAGCGCCAAACAAACCGTGACAAGACAGGGGAGCAGATAGACAATGCGACGCCTCAGGGACAGCTGCGGAAACATGCCGTTGACACAGCAGACATAAAACAACAGCGTCGGCGCCAGCAGGGAATGAACGGAAAAATACAAATAATGCGCGATCTGGATGACCAGAAACGCAGGATCGCTGGTCATGGAGGAAGGTTCGGCGATGACCGAGATTATGTCGCAGACAGAATTCAAAATCACGATGGAAAGCATGAGTAGATAGAGCTTGTTTTGCAGCCGGGCGACCCGCCTGCGAAAAATGGTATAGAAAAGGCATGTGCCGCAGATCAGCAGGGCACAGACATAGAACACGATATGAAACGCATATGCCCAGGACATGGCAGATCCTCCTTCCGATAAGGAAACGCTTGGGACGCATCCCTGCGTTGCAGGCACTTTCACTTTACAGCAATAGGAGAGACATTGCAAGATGAAAACACCCCATGCAGAAGAGGGGCTTCAAGTTCCCTTCTGAATGAGAGCACCAGAGCAGAAGATGGGGCGCTGACCGTCCGGTGGACGGTCGTATAGCGCGGACCGAGGAGCTCGTCAGAGCTTCAAGTTCCCTTCTGCATAAAATACCCCGGGCCTTCCGGCTCGGGGTATTTTATGCAGAAGATGGGACTTGAACCCACACGATCTTGCGACCACAGGCACCTGAAGCCTGCGCGTCTGCCAATTCCGCCACTTCTGCTTATTTTTGCAATGCTCGGAATCATAACGCTCCGGGACACTTGCAACGACTATACTACCGCTTTTCGGATAGGGTGTCAAGGGAAAGTTTTCGGAAAGGGCCTCGAAAAAGCATTGACTTTTTTTTGATCGTGCGTTATCATTAGTGGGCTGTCAAACAGCGGGCGGAAGTGTCGGAATTGGCAGACGAGCAAGACTAAGGATCTTGTGAGAGCAATCTCGTGTGGGTTCAAGTCCCATCTTCCGCACTTAGAAACAAGGCGTTTCATGCAGTTTCATGGAATGCCTTTTTTCGTATTGAAAATAACTGCGCTTTTCCTTGCTTTTTCGTCAAAAAGTGCTATAATGTGAAAGGTTTTTTACGTTTGAACCACCCTTTGACGGGGAGTTTTGAGAGGAAGAGTGATGAAAATGCGGAAAGGGAAAAAACTACTGACAGTCTTGTTGTCGGCAGTTGTCGTTGCAGCAGGGATGATCGGAGGTGAACGGATCCAGGCGGCGACGATCAGTCCGGAAGAGCTGACGCAGCTTTATCTGAATTATCAGCAGATGGCGGCAGCGGCAGGCGTGGATCAGGCAGCAGCGGTCCAGGCGGCGGCAGAGCAGCAGGCGTTGCTTGCACAGCAGGCGGCAGCTCAGGCGGCATTGCCGAAGGATGCGACGGGAGCGATCATGACGAGTCCCGCGGGCATGCCGGAGACTTATGTGGATATTAACCTGACGACACAGACGGTGATCTATTATCTGAACGGCGTGGCAGTCCTTGTCAGCCCCTGCGTGACCGGCAATCCGAATAAAGGCCGGGGAACCCCGACGGGCTTTTTCTCCATCAAGGCCATGGTGCCGGGGAAACGTCTGAAAGGACCCGACTGGGATGTGTGGGTGAATTACTGGATGCGCTTTACGGACGGAGCGATCGGACTGCATGACGCAAACTGGAGAAGCTCCTTTGGCGGCACGATCTATCAGACAAACGGCTCTCACGGCTGTGTGAATCTGCCGGCCCAGAATGCCGCGGCGCTCTACAGCATGGTGACCATCGGGACGCCGGTGGTGGTTCATATCTGAGGAAGCAGGCGAAACGAAATTGCAGAGAATCTTCGTCCGAAGAACCGGGCGAAGATTTTTTTTGAAAAAATAAAGGGGAAGCGTGATGAGCGCAGAATATTAATAATAGAGATTCCTTTTGAGAGGGAAAGTGAGGCGGCAAAAGGATATGGACAAAACGATTCGTGAAAATCTTGAAGAAATAGAACGGAATACGTTAAGCCCCTATGCGGCGCTGAGTGAAAAAAGCCAGGGCAGGGATTACCCGGAGGAACAGTGCGACATCCGCCCGGTGTATCAGAGAGACCGTGACCGGATCCTGCACTGCAAGTCTTTCCGGCGTCTGAAAAACAAGACGCAGGTCTTTTTGAATCCCAGAGGGGATCATTATCGCACCAGGCTTTCGCATACGCTGGAGGTTTCCCAGAATGCCCGTACCATCGCGAAGGCACTGCGTTTGAATGAGGACCTTTGCGAAGCCATCGCACTGGGCCATGACCTGGGACATACACCCTTCGGGCATGCGGGGGAGTCGGTGCTGAATGGTTACTTAGAGGGCGAACTGGGCGGCTTCCGGCATAATGAACAGAGCGTTCGCGTGGTGGAGACCATTGAGAAAGAAGGTCGCGGCCTGAACCTGACGAAGGAGGTCAGGGACGGGATCTTAAACCATGAGATGAATACGAGACCGTCCACATTGGAGGGACGGATCGTCCGGCTTTCCGATAAGATCAGTTACGTGAATGCGGATATCGATGATGCCATCCGCGCGCATATTTTAAAAGAAGAGGACCTGCCGAAGGAGATCACAAGGATCCTCGGCAATTCCAGACGAAAACGCTTAAATACCCTGGTGCATGACATCGTGATCAGCAGCTATGACAAGCCGGATATCTGCATGTCGGAAGACGTGGAAAAAGCGCTTTGGGATCTGAGAGCATATCTGTTTGAAAACGTGTACCGGAATCCGGAGGCAAAAGGGGAAGAGACAAAGGCGAAGGATCTGGTGGCGTGGCTGTTTGAATTCTATATGGATCATCCGGAGGAAATGCCTGCGCTGTTTCAGAAGATGCTGGAACAGGACGGCCGCAAGGACCGGATCGTGGCGGATTACGTGTCCGGGATGACGGATGAGTACGCGATCATGAAGTTTAAGGAATATCAGATACCGAAGGATTGGCAGGTGTATTGAGGTGCCCTTCTACAGCGATGAACTGATCGAAGAGGTGCGTTCGCGAAATGATATCGTGGATGTCATCGGGCAGTCTGTGCAACTGAAAAAAAAGGGGAGCACCTATTTCGGGCTCTGCCCGTTTCATAATGAAAAGACGGGGTCGTTTTCCGTTTCTCCCAACAAGCAGATGTATTACTGCTTCGGCTGTGGCGCCGGGGGCAATGTATTCACCTTCGTCCAGAATTATGAGAATATGACTTTTCCGGAGGCGGTGCAGTATCTGGCGGAGCGCGCGGGGGTGCAGCTTCCCCAGAGGGAAGAGACGCCGGAGGAAAAGCAGCGGGCCGGGAAAAAGGAGAAGCTCCTGGAGATCAACAAAGAAGCGGCGAAATATTTTTATGCGCTGCTTCGGAGCGACCACGGGGCGCAGGCGCTTTCCTACTTTCAAGGCCGCGGACTCTCCGACGAAACCATGCGGCAGTTCGGCCTGGGCTATTCCGACAAGTATCGGGATGATCTGTACCGGCATCTAAAGAAATGCGGGTACGAGGATCTGCTCATCAAGGAAGCTGGCCTGGCGAAGTATGATGAGAAAAACGGCTGGCATGACATGTTCTGGAACCGCGTCATGTTTCCCATCCAGGATCTTCGCGGAAAGGTCATCGGGTTCGGCGGCAGAGTCATGGGCGACGGGGAACCGAAATATCTGAATACGCAGGACACCCTGTTATTCGACAAGAGCCGGAACGTATACGCCCTGCATAAAGCCCGGTCAACGAAACGGCCGTATCTGCTGCTCTGTGAAGGCTATATGGATGTGATCTCACTGCACCAGGCAGGCTTTACCAATGCGGTGGCGGCGCTGGGGACAGCGTTCACGCAGGGGCATGCGGGGCTTTTGAAACGCTATACAAAGGAAGTGTACCTGACCTTTGACAGCGATCCCCCCGGGATCAAAGCGGCGCTGCGGGCGATTCCGATCTTGCGGGCGGCGGGGCTGCAAAGCCGCGTGGTACATCTTGATCCGTATAAGGATCCTGACGAATTTATCAAGAACCTGGGGGTGGAAGCGTTTGAGGAACGGATCGCTTCCGCGGAAAACAGCTTTCTGTTCCGCGTCCGCATCCTTCAGAACGACTATGATGTGACGGATCCCACGGGCAAAACCGCTTTTCATCAGGCGGTGGCCAAAATGCTTCTGGAGTTCACGGATGAGGTGGAACGTGACAATTACATGGAGGCGGTGGCGGAGACTTATCATATCGGGTTTGACAACCTGCGGAAGCTGGTGCACCGGCTCGGAACGGAAGAGGGACTGGCGGCGCAGCGCCCGGCAAGAAAGAGCGGCGTTAAGGAGAAAAAAACCGAGGACGGCACAAGGACAGCCGAGAAACTGCTTCTGACATGGCTCATAGAGGATGAAAGCCTGTTTGGTCAGATCAGCCCGTTTCTCACGCCGGCGGATTTTACGGACGACATCTACCGGCGGGCGGCAGAGCTGGTATTTGCGCAGCACGACGAAGGCATCCTCCAGCCGGGAAAGATCCTGATGTCTTTTTCCGAAGAGGAGCAGAGCGAAGTGGCAGCGCTGTTTCACGCCACGCTGGAGCATATAGACACCCCGGAGGAACGGGAAAAAGCCTTGCGGGACGCGGTGATCAAGGTGAAGCAGAACGCCGTCGCCGACCGGACCAGGCAGACGGATCCGCTGGATCTGGAGGCGATGCAGCAGGCGATCCGGGATAAAAAGGATCTGGAGAAACTTAGAAACATCCGGTTTTCCATATAAAATAGTTTTCATTCAGAAAAGAGGAGAGCGCACAATATGGCAGCAAAAAAGAAAGCAGAAGAAACCAAGGAGACCAAAAAGCCGGCCGCTAAGAAGGCGGCGAAGGAAACTGCGGAAAGCAAAAAGCCTGTGAAGAAAACCACGGCAAAGAAAGCGGCGGCAGTGGAAGAGGAAGCACCGGCAAAGAAGAGCCGTGCGAAGAAGGCGGAACCGGTGGAAGAAGCACCAGCAAAGAAGAGCCGTGCGAAGAAAGCGGAACCGCTGGAAGAAGAAGCACCGGCAAAGAAGAGCCGCGCAAAGAAGGCGGAACCGGTGGAAGAAGCGCCCGCAAAGAAGAGCCGTGCGGCAAAATCCGCCGGGAAGAAAGCGCAGGAAGAGGCCGCAGAGGAAAAGGCGGACCAGGAGCAGGGGCAGGAAACGACCGTCACCATGGGTAATTTTCTGGAGAAGCTGCCGGAACTGGAAGCCATCGCGCGGAAGAAAAAGAATACCCTGGAGTACCAGGAGATCAACGACTTTTTCAAAGGGTTTGATCTGGATGACGAGAAGTTCGATATCATTTTGAACTACCTGGAGGAAAAGGATGTGGACGTCATGAACCTCGCCGAGGAGGAGACGGAGGAGATTGACGAGGAGCAGTTCTTAAACGACGAGGAAGAGGTCGAAGTAGAGAATATCGATCTTTCGGTTCCGGACGGCGTTTCCATCGAGGATCCGGTCCGGATGTATCTGAAGGAGATCGGGAAGGTGCCGCTGCTGTCCGCGGAGGAGGAGATCACGCTGGCGCAGCAGATGGAGGCCGGACTGGAAGCACAGGAAAGAGTCCGCGGGATCCGGGAGGAACTGGAAAATACAAAAGCGAAACACAAGATTGCCACCCTGGAGAAGGAACTGGAAGAACAGCGCGCCATCAACCGGGAAGGCGAGGCTGCCAAGAAAAAACTGGCGGAAGCGAACCTGCGTCTCGTGGTCTCCATTGCAAAGCGTTATGTGGGGCGCGGCATGCTGTTTCTGGACCTGATCCAGGAGGGCAACCTCGGCCTCATCAAGGCGGTGGAAAAATTTGATTACAGCAAAGGCTATAAATTCAGCACCTATGCAACGTGGTGGATCAGACAGGCCATTACCCGCGCCATCGCGGATCAGGCGCGGACGATCCGGATTCCGGTGCATATGGTGGAGACCATCAACAAACTGATCAGGATCTCCAGACAGCTGCTGCAGGAGCTGGGGCGCGAACCCACCCCGGAGGAGATCGCGGTGCAGATGAATATGCCGGAAGAACGGGTCCGCGAGATCCTGAAAATTTCCCAGGAGCCGGTTTCTCTGGAAACACCCATCGGTGAGGAGGAGGATTCCCATCTCGGCGATTTCATCCAGGATGACAATGTTCCGGTGCCGGTGGATGCGGCGACCTTCACCCTGCTGAAGGAACAGCTGGAGGAAGTGCTCGGCACGCTCACCGAACGCGAGCAGAAGGTGCTGACGCTGCGGTTCGGCCTGGAGGACGGACGGGCCCGTACCCTGGAGGAAGTGGGCAGAGAGTTCAATGTCACCAGAGAGCGGATCCGCCAGATCGAAGCGAAGGCGCTCAGGAAGCTGAGGCATCCGAGCCGCAGCCGGAAGCTGAAGGATTATCTGGACTGATGCAGCGGCTGTCAGAACGCCTTCTTGCGGCAGCGTCTTTGGTGCCTGATGGCGCAGCGCTGGCCGATATCGGAACGGATCACGGGTTTCTGCCGATTTCCCTTTGCGAAACGGGACGGATCCGGAAGGCGTTCGCGATGGATGTGGCAGAGGGTCCCCTTTCCCGCGCAAAGGCGCATATTCTGGAAGCGGGACTGCAGGAGCGGATTGAGGTGCGCCGGTCTGACGGACTTTCGGAGTTGAAGCCCGGGGAAGCGGATACGGTTTCGCTGCTTGGTATGGGCGGTGCTTTGATCATGCGGATCCTGACAGCGAATGACCCGCGCACCCTCGGCATCAGGACGCTCCTTCTCGGACCTCAGTCCGAGGTGAAACATGTCAGGGCGTTTTTGCTGCAAAAAGGCTATGTGATCGAGACGGAGCGGCTGGTGGAAGAAGACGGGAAGTTTTATTTTCTTCTGCTCGTTGACAAAGACGGCGCTGGGGAGCCGCCGTACAGCGAGGCGGAGCTGTTGTACGGAAGGAATCTGCTTTCCGGGAAAGATGCGACGCTGCAACGGTTTCTGCGGTGGAGGCTGCAGGTGCTGGAGGAGATCCGGAGGGAGCTCTCCTCGTCCGGCTCAGCCGCCGGGAAAGAGCGGCTGAATGAAATCGGTGATGAAATAAGGATCATAAAGGAGATAGAACATGGCGGATGAGATGTTGCGCATTATGGTCGCGGGCGAAGAGCGGCTGGTCAAGAGAAAAACGCTTCTAAAAACATTGGCGGAGGAATATCAGGCGCAGTATCCGCAAAAGATCGTGCTGGCTTCCATCAACTATCGTCTCCGGGAACTCTCCAAGGGCATTACGGATGAAGGAGAGCTGCATTTCGTCACGACGGATGAACCGGCCGGACGCAAGGCGTATCGGAGGAGTCTGACGCTTCTGATGGAAAAGGCCGTGCATAAAGTGGTCGGTTCCTATCAGAGCACGGCAGTGGTGCTCTTTTCCATCGGACACGGCTACTATTGCGAGATGACGGAAGGGTATCCTGTCACGGAAGCATTTGTGAAAGCGGTGGAAGAGGAGATGCGTTCTCTCGTGGCGCAGGATCTGCCGATCACAAAGGACAGCTGGAATACGGAAGAGGCGACGGCTTATTTCGCGGGATGCGGGATGAAGGATAAGGAAGCGCTGTTCCGCTACCGCCGGAGTTCCAGAATCAATGTTTACAATCTGGACGGTTACCGGGATTATTACTACGGTTATATGGTGCCCTCCACAGGATATCTCGACCTCTTTGCCATCGAGCCGTACCACAACGGATTCGTCCTGATGCACCCCGGGAAAGGGGAGCATGAGGTGCGGTCCTTTGTGCCCAGCGACAAACTGTTTTCAACGCTGCGCGAATTCGAAAACTGGGGTGAGATCTGCGGCATCACCACCATCGGTGATCTGAATGACGCCATCGTGGAAGGCCGGATTCAGGATGTTATCCTGACGCAGGAAGCGCTGATGGAAAAGAAGATCGGCACTCTGGCGGAGACGATCGCGGCGAACCGTGAAAAGAAATTTGTCATGATCGCGGGACCCTCCTCCTCCGGAAAGACCACCTTTTCCTACCGGTTGTCGATCCAGCTTAGGGCGCAGGGGCTGCGGCCGCATCCCTTCCCGCTGGATGACTATTATGTGGACCGTGAGAACTGCCCCAAAGATGCGGATGGAAACTACGACTTTGAATGTCTGGAAGCATTGGATGTCGAGCAGCTGAACAAGGACCTTACAGCGCTTCTTGCGGGAGAGGAAGTGGAGACGCCGATCTTCAACTTCAAGACCGGCAAACGGGAACCCATCGGCAAACGCATGAAGCTGGAAAAAGATGATGTACTTGTGATCGAGGGAATCCACGGCTTAAACGACAAGCTTTCCTATTCCATTGCACCGGAGCATATGTTTAAGGTCTACATCAGTGCACTGGCGGTGTTGAACATAGACGAGCACAATTATCTGCCGACGACAGACGCCAGACTCCTGCGCCGGATCGTGCGCGACGCCAGAACCCGCGGCAGTTCCGCCCGGGATACGATCGCCATGTGGCCCTCCGTGCGCCGCGGAGAAGAAAACTATATCTTCCCCTTCCAGGAGAAGGCGGACGTGATTTTCAATTCCGGCCATATCTACGAACTGGCCGTCATGAAAACCTACGCCGAGCCGCTGCTCTTCGCAGTGGAGAAGAACTCCCCGGAATATCAGGAAGCAAAACGGCTGCTGAAATTCCTGGACTACTGTCTTCCGATCCCGTCGGAAGAGATCGGCAGCAACTCCCTGATCCGCGAATTCATCGGGGGAGGGTGCTTCGGACTCTGAATAGGAAGCACCACGGTCACTAAGGCCCGCGCAAGCGCTCGCCAAGTGTCCGGGTGCATTTTCACACTAAATTCGCGGAACAGGAGTTCCGCTCATTAAGTGTTCAATATGAGCAGGACGTGTGATCGCTGCTGCAAGTGGAGAAATCCCGCAGGAGAGGAAAGTCCGGGCTTCATAGGGCAAGGATGCCGGTTAACGGCCGGCGGAGGTGACTCCCGGGAAAGTGCAACAGAAAGCAAACCGCCTCGTCAGCGTGCGCGCCGACGGGGTAAGGGTGAAAGGGCAGTGTAAGAGACTACCGCGTTTCTGGCAACAGGGACGGCATTGTAAACCCCATCCGAAGCAAGACCGAAACGAGACGATGACGCGGCCCGCCAGTCTCAGGTTGGTCGCTCGAGGCTGTCGGCAACGGCAGTCCTAGATAGATGATCACACACGACATAACCCGGCTTACAGTCCTGCTCAATTCTAAAATTTTTCTAAAATCTTCGGTGCATGCGTTGACAGTCCGGACGGTCAGTTTTACGATGGTTTTATGTTCGGATATATCAACATCAATGAAGAAACGTTACCGGAAGAAGGAAAGAAGGCATATCGGGCTTATTACTGCGGCCTCTGCAGGAAGCTGAAGGAGAACTGCGGCACAAAAGGGCAGATGCTCCTGGCCTATGATATGACGTTTTTGATTGTGCTTTTGTCCGGACTGTACGAGCTTCCCGGCCAGAAGGAGTCCTTCACCTGCGCGCTGCATCCCGCTAAAAAACGCACCGCCTTTTTGAACGAAGCGACGGACTACGCGGCAGATATGAACCTGATTCTGGGGTATTATCATCTGCTGGATGACTGGAAGGATGAAAAGAACGGGGCTAAGAAACGGATGGCAGACCGCTTGAAAGCGGATTACGAAAAAGCGGCAGCGCGGCGCCAGAAGCAGAATGCGGCGATCAAAGCCCATTTGGATGCGCTTTCCAAGGCGGAAGAGGAGAAGGCAGAGGATCCCGATGTGGTGTCCGGCATCTTTGGAGAGCTGCTGGCGGAGATCTTTGCCTGGAGAGAGGATGAGTGGCATGAGGAGCTGCATTGCTTTGGCTTTTACCTCGGCAAGTTCATCTATCTGATGGATGCGTATGAGGATCTGCCCCATGACAGAAAGACCCATGCCTATAATCCGTTTAAGACGCTTTCCAGAGAAAAGAGTCCGGAGGAATACGAGACCCTGTGCAAGTGTTACATGACTTCGCAGATTAGCGAATGTGCGAGGTCCTTTGAACGGCTTCCGGTACTGCAGCATGCGGAGATCATTCGAAACATCCTGTATTCCGGGGTGTGGAGCAAGTACGAGATCCTGCAGAAAAAGAAACAGAAAAAGAAGTAAGAGAAGATGGCATTCTTTGACCCTTATCAGGTGCTCGGCGTCCCGTCGAACGCCACAGACGACGAAGTAAAACGCGCATATCGCAATCTCAGCCGGAAGTATCATCCGGATGCCAATGTCAATAATCCCAACAAGGAACAGGCGGAGGAACGGTTCAAGCAGATCCAGGCGGCGTATGATCAGATCATGAAGATGCGTCAGCAGGGGTTTACCGGGCAGAATTACGGCCAGGGAAACGGCAACCCTTACGGCGGCTACCGCAATGCGGACGGCAGCGGCGGCAATCCCTTCGGCTACGGAGGCAGCGGCGGCTACCAGAATCAGGAAGACTGGTACCGGAACATGTCTCAGGGCTATGGGAGACCCTATTCCTCAACGGGAAGCTGGTGTATCAGTATGCTGCTGATCAATCTGTTTTGTAATTGCTGCTGCAGGATTTAGAAGCGCTGCGAAAAGTGTTTTCTGAAATCCTGCCGTTTATCCAAAACCGGAACCGTTCGGGACCCCGGTTCTCACAGAAATCCCCAAATGATCTTTGATTGTGTTGTTTTTTTTGCCACCGGTTCAGAATCATCGTACAAAGTAATAAGAGGCAGAAAAATGCACTTGTTTTTCACAGGAAGGAGAATCTATGGACATTTTAAGAATTGAGCCTGCCAACCGTGTTTATTATGAAGAGCTCTTGCCCCCCGAGCTGCAGTCGCTTCTTTACAGAGAAGAACTGACGCCTTTCGGACTGCTTCAGAAAACGCCGGAGGGTGCTGAGGCGGCGGGACTATTGATTCTCAGGGAGGAGGCGGAGTCCTTTGACGTATATTGGCTTGCTGTAGCGGAGGAGTATCGGGGATGCGGATACGGAGACCGCCTGCTCAGAGTCGCGTTCAAACTGGCAGCAGATAATCGGAAAAAAGTACGTTTTTGGAGCAGGGTTTTGATAAAGGAGACGAAAAACACAAAAGTACCGGAGGGATATACTCTGGATGGTTATCTTGCGGATCGGGGCTTTCTGCCTGTACCCGGGGAAAGTGCGGAGGTGCTGCTGTACCTTGACGAATTGAAAAAGAAAACCCTTGCCGCAAAAGACGTTTTGAATCCTTCGATCAAATCTTTTTCGAAACTTCCTGAGGAAGTACTGAAAAAAGTAAAGAAGCGGATAGAAAAGATTTTCGGATCGGAGGCGGCAGCCACGCAGGATCTGAGAACCAGCCTCGTATTTTTGGAAGACGGCAAGCTTCGGTGCGCAGTTCCGGTCAGAAAGGTGGCATCTACTTATTATCCATTGGAGTTTTTTCATGGAGATCGGGAAATACCGGAGGAAATCCGGCAGACGCTTTTTTCCGCGGTGCTTACGGAAGCGTTCAACGATTCAGAGGGTGACGGACTGATTTCCCTCACTTTGCGGGAGGGGGATCCGCTTTCAGAGATGATGCAATTATTCAAGATCCGTACACGGATCGTCACGAGACTTTATGAGGCTTCTTTTGACGCTGCAGAAAGGATGACGCAGCGATTTTTCGAGGAGGAACGCATCCGCTCGGAGGCGGACCAGAACAGGGATGAGATTCCGGAGAGACTACGGGTAACCGGCGTGGAATACTTCAATTCCTAGGCGGTCAGAGTATCACAGCCGAAGCATAGTAATCGGTCTTTTCTCAGAAGAGGGAGGAAAAAACAATGGATGAACAATTACAGCAACAGCAGATTCGAAAGGCAACCAGTACCATTCGACTTTCAAAGCATGAAACATATCAGGTGAAGGGAAATTATGATGCTGCTCTTTTTGAGTATCACGGAGAGACCAACAAAAACCAGATCAACCAGGACTATATCGAGTCGCAGGAGCGCCTTCGGACACTGAAATCGGATTTCGGCACGTCCTATAAAAATAAGCGCCAGGCGGAAAATAGCGCATTTAAGGCCTTAAGCGCCAAGCTCAGCACGGACAAGTGGAACTGGCTCTTTTTCACCGGAAAGGATTCACCGGAAATGGTTCGGGTGAAGAAGACCCTGAATCTGGTTACCAATCTGATCTCCCAAAATCTCTCCGAATATGTCAAAGAGGACGAGAATGGGGCGCAGTTTGTGGATGTGCCGGAGCTTCGCGAAAAGCTGAATACGGCATTGGATGAGTGCGTGGCAGCCTGCGATAACTATTTCAAAAAAAAGAGAGAGCAGGGCGGCGGGAAGTACTCTGCCGGAATCCGGCGCCTCGGTCTTGTGAACGAAGTGCGGAAACGCTGTATGGAAGAGAAACTGAAGTTTGGTGCGCTGTTGGAGTCCCTTACCGTAAAGGCCGGGTTGGAAGAGAACAATCTGGAGATATTAAGGGAGCGATCCCTGCAGCAGCTTACCGAGCAGCATTTGACCTTAGAGGCAGAGGAAGGATCCACAGAGTGGCAGAATGAAGGAAATTCCACGGATGTTTATAAGATTAAGGCAACTAACAACGGTGAGAATTATTTCATTAAGGAGAATATCCCTCTGATCAGTGAGGATATTTCCGGATTTCTGGATCGAAGAGAAACACAGCTGAACTATAGCAGTGAGAATCGCGGGGCGAATGTGGAAGAGCGCCGTCTGAAAGATGGCCATGTGGGAGCTTCGGATTACCAGCTGGCACTGTCTTTCATCCGGGCTCTGAAAACGCGGATCACCCGTGCGGATGACGCGAACCGTACTGCTGTCAGCGAAAAGGTGGTCTCCCTGCTGGCGCATGATTTTGACAAGATGTTCAGTGAACTGGAAACCCATAATTACGCGGCGGATCATGTGGATGACACTGATGTGGATTGGGAAGCCGCTTCCAAGGACAAGAAACATCCATTAAATGGCGTGGCAGTCTATATCTGCAGCTACCGTAAGAATAATATGGGAGAGGCAGCGGGAGGCGGGGCAGGTGAGCCTTTGAAAAAAATGACAGAGCTGGAATGGATCACGAAAAAACTGGGTCTGGATGCCAACAGGGACAGGGATATCCTGAATGTGTTCCGGGATCAGTCGGAGAACGCCATCGGAAAACTGTTCCGGGTTTCTCTGGGGAAGGAAGTGGAGCTGTTTGGCCAGATCAGAGAGCGCCAGGGTTCCGAAGCCAAGGAGATCGCGGCCGCCAATAATACCGCCACCTATCAGCTTGCGAAGAAAATGGGCTTTGAGGATGTCATCACGGGGTCGGAGACCCGGGTGGTGAAATTTAAAGATCGAAACGGTCAAATGGTGGAGCGTTTCTGCACGGTCATGAAGGAAGCCAAGGGGGAAGAGTTTGTAAACCTCATCAAACGGGCGGAAAAGGAACAGATGAAGATTCACTACACGCCGGATGCCGTCCGGCAGCTCATGCGGCTGCAGGCGTTTGATGTTGTATGCAATCAGACAGACCGCCATGGGCGTAATTTCAAATGCGAATTTGATGAGGACAAGGAGAAAGGCACCATCGTGATCAAAAAGATCATGTCCTATGATCATGACAATTCCTTTGGAGAAGGCAGTATTGAAAAGCTCGTTGCAGGGGAGAAAAACGGATTTCTCCCGGGACTGAATAAAACCCTGAAAAAAGGGAGCGCGGAATACAAGTATGTGAACAAAAAGTATTTCGGGATCAAATGTCCGGACTGGATCGAGAAGGCAACCAAACCGGTTCTCAGGGGATTTAGTAATGAGTACGGACGACATAAATCTATCAAGGAAGCTCCGAGTACAATGTTTAAAAATCTGCAGCCGGAAAAGTCCATGGGGCAAGTTCTGATGCACTTTAAGCATAGCGACTTCACTTCCTTTGTGACAAAGGAAGGTGAGGGCGATGCGAACTGGTACGGTTCGATTTACAAGCGGGATCAAATGAAAGAGGACTCCAAGTATCCGGAGGGGAAAAATGAGGTAACGGATGAGAAGGAGTATGAAGAGGTCAGTCAGGAATTAGGAACCATCTTTACGGGACTCAAAGAAATTCTGGATCCGAAGCGTTATGGAACGGCTAAGGAAAACATTGCCAACGGTCTCCGGACGGATCTGAAGAAAGAGGAGAAGCAGGAAGTGTTCCGGCTGCTGGACAGACTGCACATACTGAATGAAAAGTATGATTTCTCCACGTTGACCCCTAAAAATACCTATGACAGACAGTGGTGCGCATCTCACTCCGGGTTCCTGGATTACTGGATCCAGAATATGCTGTACGCGTATGCCAATCTCTTTCGGGAGGATCCGGACGTGGCGGAGCTGGCAGCAGGATCTACGGAGAAAGAGTATACGGAAGAAGAGATGGAGCAGCGAAGAAAGGATATGAATACCCTCAGCAATGAAAACGGAGATCTGGAGATCCCATCGATGCTGCACTTTGACTATGTGGCGTATAAGCAGATTCGCGAAATCGCAACCCGGGATGACCCGCAGATGGAAGCGGATCTCAAACTTTTGAATTTTTCCGAGGCGAAGGTGAAAGGGATCAAAAAGCGCTGCCAGGATATCCTGTCCCACCTTGAAACTGCCAGGGAAAAGGCAGAGGCATTCTTCAGACTGGCAGGTTGGAAATCGGATACGCCACAGGGCAGGTTTTTCCTGAAAGCAGAGGATGGGGACTACGACAAGATAAACGATCTCTCCCAGCTTTCCGTGGATCCCGGCAGCACGTATCTTTCCATCGACAATGAAAACTATCTCTTCGGGCAGCAGGAGTTTTCGAAGCTTGCAAAGATCGAGGAGGAGGACCGGGCCTTTAATGAGGAAGTGAAGAAACGAAAGGATAAGAGATGGCATCACGAAGAGTATGGTGACGGGAAGGAAGCCAGAAAGACGTTTCTTGCAAATCCTCTGCAGAGCGCGATTTTCAAGAAGGCAGGATGATCATGAAATCATGCAAAGATGTTGAGGTCAAAAGTGCGCAGCGACTCAATCGCATAGCACTCCTGACCTCAATGTCATGATATGCAGGAATTTTAATGAAACTTCTTCCCCTTATACTTCGTTTCGCAATACTTGCACCGGTAGATTTCCTTCGCCGGGTTTGTCAGTACGAAGACCTGCTCCAGTTCCTGCTCGATGGAGGTGATACAGCGCGGATTTGTACAGCGGATCACGTTGCGGATCGTCTTCGGAAGCTCCAGTTTTTTCTTCTCCACGATCCGGTCATTTTTGATGACGTTCACGGTGATGTTGTGATCGATGAAGCCGAGAATGTCCAGATCCAGTGCGTCGATGGGGCATTCCACCTTAATGATGTCCTTCTTTCCCATTTTCTGGCTGCGCGCGTTCTTGATGATCGCGACGGTACAGTCCAGCTTATCTAAATGCAGGTCGTGGTAGATATCCAGACTCATGCCGGCTTTGATGTGGTCCAGTACAAACCCTTCCTGAATTCCGCTGATGTTTAACATGCTGCGCCTCCTTTCTCCGGAAGCGTGATCTTTCCGGCATCGGCGAGAAGCGTGAGGATCAAAGCCTCCCGGACAAAGACGCCGTACTGCGCCTGCTGAAAGTAGACTGCTCTCGGATCATCATCCAGATCCACGGAAATCTCATTGACACGAGGGAGCGGATGCATGACCAGCATATCCTTGCGGGCAAGTTCCATTTTCTTTTTGTCCAGGATGTAAAAATCTTTCATCCGCAGATAGTCTTCCTCGTTGAAGAACCGTTCTTTCTGTACTCTGGTCATGTAGAGAATATCCAGCTCCGGCATGACTTCCTCCAGCCGGTCGGTCTCCACATAGGGAATCGCACGTTCGTTTAACACATCTTCCTTCAGGTTGCTGGGGATCTTTAACTCCTCCGGTGAGATCATCACAAAAGAAATGCCGGGGTAACGGATTAACGCGTGGATCAGGGAGTGTACGGTGCGCCCGAATTTCAGGTCGCCGCAAAGACCGATCTTTAAATGGCCGAGACGACCCTTTAAGGAATAGATCGTAAGGAGATCGGTTAAGGTCTGAGTGGGATGCTGGTGTCCGCCGTCGCCGGCATTGATGACCGGGATGCGGGCTTTCTGAGAAGCAACGAGAGCGGCGCCCTCTTTGGGATGCCGGATGGCACAGATATCAGCGTAACAGCTGATGACGCGGATGGTATCGGAAACGCTTTCGCCTTTGGCGGCGGAGCTGCTGTCAGCACTGGAAAAGCCGAGGATGCTGCCGCCGAGATTGAGCATGGCGGCTTCAAAGGAGAGCCGGGTACGGGTGCTGGGCTCGTAGAAGAGCGTGGCAAGCTTTTTCCCGGCACAGATGTGGGCATAGCGCTCCGGATCTTTCTCGATGGCCTGCGCAAGGGTTAATAACTCCTGCAGCTCCTCGACGGAAAGATCCAGCGGACTCATCAAGTGTCGCATGGGATACCTCCGAAGAACGATTTTCGTCTGTAAATCATTGTTTTTTCCACCTTATCATATCGAAAACGGGACATTCCTTCAAGAGGAAATTTTGTTGCGGACACTATTCAGAGACATGTAAAAACGTTATAATAATCTGCGGAGTAAATCACCATGTCCAAATATGCCGATGTCATCATTGACATCTCCCACGAAAAAGTAGATAGGGTTTTTCAGTACCGGATCCCGGAGGAATTGCTGGAGCAGGTCCGCCCGGGCGTGCAGGTGACGATCCCCTTCGGAAAAGGCGGGAACCTCCGCACCGGCGTCGTCGTGGAGGTGACGGAGAGTCCGTCCTACGAGGAGGAAAAACTCAAGGAGATCGCAGGGATTGATGAGACGGCGGTTCCCATAGAAGCGCAGCTCATCGCACTGGCGGCATGGATCAAGCGCAGCTACGGCGGCACCATGAACGCGGCTTTGAAAACCGTGCTGCCGGTTCATAAAAGGGCGCAGCGGAAGGAAAAAGAGATTCTGGTGCTGAAGGCGGCGTCGGAGGAGGCGCAGATCGCCCTTGCGGAATATGAGAAAAAACATTTTCATGCCAAGGCGCGGCTGTTGAAGGAACTGATCGAAGAGAAGCGGATCCCGAAGGAATTCGTCACGGGAAAGCTCCATGTGGCGGCGCCGACGATCCGGTCTCTTGCGGCAGCCGGGATGCTGACCGTGGAAAAGGAACGGCCGGATTACCGCAATCCTGTGAAGGGCACGGCCCTGACGGCAGGCGGCGGGAAAAAACTTTTGAATGCGGAGCAGCGGGCAGCGGCGGATCGGATGATCGGTGATTTCCGCCGGGGAGAGAAACACACCTACCTGCTGCACGGCGTGACAGGCAGCGGAAAAACGGAAGTCTATCTGACGCTGATCGAGGAAGTGGTCGCAGCAGGGAAACAGGTCATCATGCTGATCCCGGAGATCGCGCTGACCTATCAGACCGTGATGCGGTTTTATGAACGGTTTCATGACCGGGTATCCATCCTGAATTCCAAAATGCCGGCGGGAGAGCGGTATGACCAGTATCTCCGGGCAAAGGAGCGGGAGATCGATATCATCATCGGGCCCCGGAGCGCCCTGTTTACGCCGTTTCCGGATCTGGGGCTGATCATTCTCGACGAGGAGCATGAAACCTCCTATAAGAGCGAAACCATTCCGCGGTATCATGCGAGAGAGACGGCCATCGCAAGGGCTGAGATGTCCGGCGCTTCTGTGGTGCTGGGATCTGCGACGCCTTCCATGGAAAGCTTTTACCGCGCGAAAGAAGGGGCGTATGTGCTGCTTCCTTTGACGAAACGGGTAGAGGAACGGCCGCTGCCGGCGTGTGAAATCATTGATCTCAGAGCGGAGCTCATGCAGGGGAACCGCTCCATCTTCAGCCGGAGGCTCGTAGAACTGATGGAGGAGAAGCTCTCGAAAGAAGAGCAGATCATGCTGTTTTTAAACCGCAGGGGGATGAGCGGTTTCGTGGTCTGCCGGTCCTGCGGCGAGGCCATCAAATGCCCTCATTGTGATGTGTCGCTGTCCCTCCATCGGGACCGGACCATGCGATGCCATTACTGCGGCTATCAGATCCCTGCGGCGCAAAAATGTCCCTCCTGCGGATCTCCTTATATCGGCGGGATGAAGGCGGGGACGGAAAAGGTGGAGAAACTGGTCAGAAAACAGTTCCCGAGTGCTAAAACCCTCCGGATGGACCTGGATACCACCCGGGAGAAGGACGGCTATGAAAAGATCCTGACGGCCTTTTCCAACCGGGAAGCGGATATCCTGATCGGGACCCAGATGATCGTCAAGGGCCATGATTTCCCCAACGTGACGCTGGTGGGCATTTTGGCTGCGGATCTTTCGCTGAACATTCCGGATTTTCACGGCGCGGAGCGCACCTTTGACCTGCTGACCCAGGCGGCGGGACGGGCGGGACGCGGCGAACTGCCGGGGAATGTCGTGATCCAGACCTACCATCCGGGGCATTATGGGATTGTCAACGCGGCCGGGCAGGATTATGATGGTTTCTATGAACAGGAGATCGCTTATCGCCGGATGATGCAGTATCCGCCGGTGTGGCATATGCTGAACCTCCTGGTGTCGGATAAGGATGAGCAGGCGGCGGCAGATGGGGCAAAAAGGATCGCCGGGATCATCCGCCGGGAGTTTCCGGAGATCAGAATGGTCGGCCCTGCGGATGCGGCCATCGCCAAGGTGAACGATTACTACAAAAAGGTGCTGTACTGCAAGGACAAGGACTATGAAGCCCTGATCCGCGTCAAAGACAGGATCGAAGAGGCGGCGCTGTCGGATCCGGCCTTTTCAAGGCTTCTGGTAAGATTTGATTTTGACCCCGCTGACGGGTTTTGAAAAAAGAAAGACGAGGAAAAAGAAAATGGCATTACGTGAAATTCGGATTCAAGGGGACCCCGTGCTGGAAAAGAAATGCAGACCGGTGAAGGAGATCACGCCCCGGATCAGGGAACTGATTGACGATATGTTTGAGACCATGTACGAAGCCAATGGCGTCGGTCTGGCAGGCCCGCAGGTCGGGGTGTTAAAGCGCATCTGCGTGGTGGATATCGGAGACGAGCATCCTTACGTGCTGATCAACCCGGAGATTTTGGAGTCCGACGGCGAGCAGACCGGAGATGAAGGCTGCCTTTCCCTTCCCGGAAAAGCGGCGCTGGTCACCCGCCCGAACCATGTGAAGATCCGCGCCTTCGATGAGAACCTGGAGGAATATACGGCAGAGGGAGAAGGTCTTCTGGCCCGGGCCTTCTGCCATGAGATCGACCATCTGGACGGCCATATGTACACGGAGATCGCGGAAGGCCCCATCCATGACATCGAGTATCAGGAGCCGGAAGAGGAAGAGGCGGAGTCGGACGAAGAGGCAGAGGAATAAGATGCGTATTATTTTTATGGGAACCCCGGATTTTTCCGTGGGCATCATGGAAGCAATGGCAGAGCGCGGACATGAGATCGTCCTCGCGGTGACCCAGCCGGACAAGCCCAAGGGCAGAGGCGGCAAGGTTTCCTGTTCGCCGGTAAAGGAGGCGGCGCTGCGGCGTTCCATTCCGGTGTTTCAGCCGAAAAAGATCCGGGATCCGGAAAACATCGCCACGCTGCGGGAGCATCGCCCGGACATGATCGTGGTGGCGGCCTTCGGGCAGATCCTGCCGGAGGAGATCCTTTCCATGGCACCTTACGGCTGCATCAATGTACATGCATCCCTCCTGCCGAAATACCGCGGTGCGTCGCCCATCCAATGGGCCGTGCTGGACGGGGAAAAAGAATCCGGCGTCACCATCATGCGGATGGATGCCGGCGTGGATACGGGTGACATCGTGGCGCAGAAAGCGATCCCGCTGGATGCGGAGGAGACCGCGGGCAGCCTTTTTGACAAACTTTCGGTACTGGGGGCATCGCTCCTTTGCGATACCATAGAGCTGATCGAAAGCGGCGCGGCAGTCTATACGCCCCAGAACCATGCAAAGGCCACCCATACCGGCAAGATCGAAAAATCCATGGGTAAGATGGACTGGACGCTACCGGCAGAAACGCTGGAACGCAGGATCCGCGGTCTTTCCCCCTGGCCTGGCGCTTATACCATGGTAAACAATAAGACTTTAAAGATCTGGAAAGCGACCGTCTGTCAGAACGCATCGGGTGCGCAAAAAGCTGCCCCGGGCAGCGTCCTCGACACGAAGGAGGCGCTTGTGGTACAGACCGGTGACGGCGCCCTTGCGTTGACCGAGGTGCAGCTGGAAGGCAAAAAGCGGATGGATGCAGCCGCCTTTCTCCGCGGATATCCGCTGCCGCAGGGAACGGTCCTATGAAGGAGCCCACTGCGCGGGAGCTGTCCCTGGACATTCTCCTTTCCGTGACCAACGGACAAGTCTACAGTCATATCGCGCTTCGCGATGTTCTGGACAAGTACGCCTATTTTGAAAAAGGAAAACGATCGCTGATCAAACGCCTGGTGGAGGGCGTGCTGGAAAACATGCTGCTGCTGGATGAAATCATCGGGCAATTCTCCAGCGTGCCGGTGAAAAAGCAAAAGGTCGTGATCCGCAATCTCCTGCGGATGGCGGTCTACGAGATTTTCTATATGGACGGGATCCCCGCCCATGCCTCCGTCAATGAGGCCGTGAAGCTGGCGGAACGCAGAGGCTTCCGCAATCTCAAGGGATTCGTCAACGGCGTGCTCCGCAGCATCGAAAGAAACCGGGAGAACGTTCAGCTGCCTGATTCCCTGTCCATCCGTTATTCCATGCCGGAGTGGATCGTGGATCGTTGGACGGAGGCTTACGGGAAAGCAAAGACTGAGGAACTCCTGCAAAGCTTTTTCGGCGGCAGGCCCCTGACCGTGCATTTGGCAAAGCAGCTTCCCGATGACCCGGCTTCACAGGCATCACGGGCTGAGGCAGCAGTGGCAGCCTGGAAAGCAGAAGGTGTCCGGGCGACCCCTGTCGAGACACTGAGCGACGCCTTTTTCCTTTCCGGTATCGAACGCCTCCCGGCGATGCAGACCTTCCGTGACGGTCTGTTTTTCGTACAGGATCTAAGCTCCATGAAAGCGTTATCCGAGATTCCGATACAGCCCGGCATGCAAGTCCTCGACCTTTGCGGCGCCCCGGGCGGCAAGTCACTGTTTCTGGCCGGCCGTATCGGCGACGAGGGCAGCGCCACCTGCCGCGACCTTACCGACGCCAAGGTCTCCATGATCCGTGAAAACGTCGAACGCTGTCATCTTCTAAATATGCACGCCGAAATTTCCGATGCACGGATCTTTGATCCCGCATGGGAGTCTCGCGCAGATCTGGTCATTGCAGATCTTCCCTGTTCCGGTCTCGGCGTCCTTTCCCGCAAACCGGAGATCCGCTACCGCATCACCCCGCAGGACATCACGGCTCTTGCCGCCCTCCAGCGGGAGATCCTCTCCGTCGCGGTACGCTACGTCAAACCCGGCGGGATGCTTTTTTACAGCACCTGCACCATCACCCGTGAGGAAAACGAAGACAACGCATCCTGGCTGCTCTCGACCTTCCCGGCGTTTACGCGCCTGAAGGAGCAGCAGCTCTTCCCGGAAGCAGGCCTCCAGGATGCCTTCTACTATTTGCTCGCACAGCGTAGGTAAACGGCAGTTTAACCGAATTCCCCCTCCGACGGGGGGTCCTCCGGCATGTCAAGTTGCATGAAAATGACGCTCACTCATTTCGGGGCATGGCTTCTCTAAGCATTTGCGCAAGGTTATTTCGATCGTACGCAACCGGTT
>JAFRKV010000050.1 GCA_017431515.1 Lachnospiraceae bacterium | reverse complement strand
TGATTCTTACCAGATTTCTCAAAGTCTTGCAACGAGCGCACATGGATGTGCGCGAGAGCGAGCATACGCATGGAAGCGTATTGCGAGCGGTTGCATCGGGGTCGATACATTGGCAAATCTGGTTAGAAGCACATCGAGCGAGCATTTGCAGACCGTTGTGCTTGCGACATCCAAAGGACGACCGTCCGGAGAGGCAATGCTGTTAAACTGCCGTTTTGCCGGTCCATTGCAATGCTGAAGGGGCGAATATTTCATTGTGGGAGCGATCAACCTCAGTTCACCAGTTCTCCTTCCGTCACATCACTGCCGTTTAAGGCAATATGATCATAAAGAGAGATCCCGTATTTCGTGCCTGTCCTGACAATAGCGTATTCCGCGTTCTGATAGAGCACATCGATCTGCTTAAACACCGCATAGCCTTTATTGACGTTGTAGACCCCGGAAAGATATGCTGTGTTCTGCAGCGTAAACTGCATGCCGTTGACGGGGTCCTGGATGACGCTGCCCTCCTGAAGGGCGTCCTCGCTGATATAATAGGCATCTTCTGTCTCGAAAAACAGTTCTGTGGGCTGATAGACCAGCTCCTGCGCGCCATCTTCGGATTCTTTCACGAGGAGTACGCCATAGCCTGAGGAATCTCCGCCCTGTGAGAAATAATGCTTCGGCACCACAAAGAAGGTCTTTTGGGTGATGGCGCTGTTCGGAATCTTGAGCCCTGTCTGTTCCGGCGTCTGCAGCTCGATCTCTTCGAACCGGTCGTTGGCATAACGGATCATGGAATTGTTGAGGGACAGGATCAGATAATGCGCCCCGTTCAGATCACGAAATTCATAGGAAGCGTTTACGGTCTCGGAATCCGATAAAAACCGGATTTTGACAGTGCTGTTGCCCTGCATGGACTGATAGGTATTCTCGTCGACCGGAACCACAATGTTCCAATCCTCATTGGTGAGTACCTTATAGGCAGGTTCTCCCGCATTGATGGTGGGATTCGCCTTCAGATTATTGCGGTGATAATCCAGCTCATTGAGCTGCTCCGGCAGAAAAGTGTCGACAGTGACATCCTCATACCCGTCGGTATAATAGACAACCACTCCGGGCTCCTGTGCGTTCACGATATGAAAAGAGCCCATGCCTGCCGCATAGGAGGCACTGTTCTGCACCACGTCCAGCGCTGTCCGGTTGAGGGATTCCATGATTTGTGATTCGAGGGACTGCCTGAAATCATAGACCCGGAAAAATGCGTCATCCTCATAGGTGTTGGAGAAGTCCTGGACAGACTCCTGAATCTCGCTGCGACTCTCATCGTCCAGTTCCCCGAGACTCTGCGCGTTCTGATCGATCAGGCTGGAGATGCTGCCGCTTTCGTCTACGGAGTAGATCATGGTCTGCACCCCTGCTTTGGAGGCGTCTTTCAGATAATAATTCACCTCTCCGGTGTAATTGGACGGAAAGATATCCTCGTCACGGAGAATCAGACCCTGATAGGTATTGCTTTCCGCGATGGTGCCGTACTCCACTTCATAGACCGCGAGATGCGTAGCTGTAAAATACGCGATCAGATGATACGTGACGTAGACCAGGATAAAGATAAAGATGATCACGCCCAGATTGATATGTGTACCACGGGGGTATTTGACGATTTTGTCTTTCGCTGCCATAGGTTTTATTGGAAAATGACAAAAGTCACATGTCGCGAAGCGACATTGTGACCTTTGCGTGAAGAGGCGCGCTGACCTGCCAGCACGTCATGGCGCCTTTACACGCATGGCACTTTTGTCATTTTCCCAATCTCTCCCAGTACTCATAAAAAAAGGGTGCCTTAAGCTGATCTTAAGGCACCCCCCGAACCTTATTTTAAAGTGATACGATCAACTTTGCTTTTGCACATTCCGGAAGCCGGTCTGCAGCGCATGCAATACTGATCACGAACTTGATGTTGAACTTCTCGCTGATGATATCCAGCTTTTCGATGGCCGGTGTCAGGTCTTCTGCCTTCGTGTTTGCGATGGTCAGGAAACTGTCCAGATACATCTGTTCCAAATCATTGTCCTGAGAAGCGATTCCGCAGATAAATCCGAGAAATTCATCGCAGTTCGTCAGCGGATAATCCCCTACATTGATCAGGCGGACCCTGTTGTTCAGCTCATACATGTGTTTCTGACTCTTATCAAGGAAAACAATGTTGCCCGGCGCTTCTTTGACTGCCTCAGCCACCTTATCCAAAAGGTATTTTGTTTTTCCTTTTCCCTGCTCTCCGGCAATGATCTCTATCATAGGCTTACCCTCCAATGTGTTCTGAATCCGGAAAAACCGCTTCCGATCCTTGTTTTATTATAGTATAGGCGGTGAAGAAAAACAACCGCTAATTCGCATAATTCCCCATCATTTCATTCATGACAAGATAGAGGTTGGAACGTCCGTCCGCTTTGAATACCGTCGATACCAGATAATCTCCGGCGGTGTTTTGGATGAGGTTGATGAGACAATATCCGGCGGCGCCGGTGGTGCCTGTTTTGCCGCCGAGCACCGTCACGCCCGCAGGCGCTTCCTCCTTCCCGATCAGGTAAGGATTGGTCGTCTTCCATTCCTTGGTGACGTCCTCTCCCGCCGCGTTGGTGTAATTGGCGGTGTGCTCCGCGGTGGTGAGGATCTTAAAGTATTCCTCGTTTTTCACCGCGTCGTTTAAGATCAGATACATATCGTAAACCGTGGTGTAATGGTTGTCATCCGGCAGACCGTTGGGATTGACGAAATTGGAATTGGTGGCGCCGAGGGCGTTGGCGGTCTGGTTCATCATTGCTGCGAACCCTTCGACACTCCCGCCCAGATATTCGGCGATGGCAACGGAAGCGTCATTGCCGCTGCGCAGGATCATCCCGTAGCAAAGATCCCTGAGAGAAATCTGGTCTCCTGCGGAGAGATCACAGACAGAGGAGTCACTGGCCTGATTGACGGCGTCGGCGCTGACGGTGACGATGTCATCCATCTTGCCGCTCGTGACAGCAAGATACAACGTCAAAATCTTGGTGGTGCTGGCCGGATAGAGGCGTTCATGCACGTTATAAGCATAACGCACCTCCGTCGTATTCCGGTCAAAAAGCCCTGCACCGCCGACGTTCTGATAATGCGTATTATCAAGGGAAGTGTTTTCTCTGCCGATGACGCAGAGATCTTTTGAAAAAATGGATACATCCGACCCCGTGGCGCTTGATTGAAAAGAGTACGCCGAGGTGTCATATTGCGGAAAGGGCGAAACTACTTCCGCATTGGAATCCTGTCCGCAGCCGGCCGCAAGACAAAGCAGGATGCCGACTGTCGGTAACAGAAGTCGTTTATTTGTACATTTCACGCCAGTCCAAATCTCCTCTATCCAGTGCGCGAACCAGAAGCTCAGCCGTCGCCAGATTCGTCGCCAGCGGGATATTATGCGTATCACAGATACGGGCCACGCTGTTGACATCCGGTTCATGAGACTGCGGCGTCAGCGGCTCCCGCAGAAAAATCACAAGGTCAATTTCGTTATGCTCGATCTGCGCCGTCAGCTGCTGCACGCCGCCGAGATGTCCGGCCAGAAATTTGTGGACGGTCAGATTCGCGGCCTCTTCCACAAGTCTTCCGGTGGTGCCGGTCGCATAGAGCTCATTCTTGCACAAGATCCCACGATAGGCGATGCAGAAATTCTGCATCAGCTTTTTCTTGGAGTCATGCGCGATCAACCCGATATTCATACTACCTTCTCTCCTTTTGTCAGCGCCCTAGAAGCGCTTTTGTTGTAACCCCACATTCAGTACCAGACCGACCCCGGCAAACAATGTCACAAGTGATGTGAGCCCGTAGCTGACAAAGGGCAGCGGCAGACCCGTATTCGGAAACAGTCCGGTGGTAACGGCGATGTTCATGAAGCTCTGAAAACTGACCAGCGCAGCCATGCCGCTGCAGATCAGCTTTCCCGCGAGATCCTTCGCTTTTGCGGCCATCAGGATGCATTCCAGCGTGATCAGAAACAACAGGATCACAATGATGGCGCCGCCCACAAACCCCATTTCCTCTCCGGCCACCGCAAAGATAAAGTCTGTCTGCGGCTCGGGGATGAAATTGCCGTTTTTCACGGAAGTGACATCGGTATTGTTCAGCCCTTTTCCCCATAACTGACCGGAACCGATGGCGGTAATGGAATTGGTCTGCTGCATCGCCGTCTCGGGGTATTCCTCCGGATACAGCCATGCCATAATACGCAGCCATTGGAAATGCTCGATGATCGTCTGATCCGGCTGCAGCACCAAACTGAGAAAAATCATCACTGCCGGAACACTGATCGCCAGCATCGCCAATATTATTTTATAACTTAATCCGGCAACAAACAAGAGTGCAATGAAAATTAAGCCGGTGGCAATGGTGGTGGACAAATCAGGCTGACGCAAAACGAGATACAGCGGCACTGCCGCCAGACCAAAGGACAAAAGCAAAATCGGCAGCGTATTGATCTTCTCCCGATGCTTCATGAAAAAATAGGAAAAAAACAAAATCAGCAGGATTTTGCCCAGCTCCGAGGGCTGAAAACGCACCCCGGCGATCTCCACCCACCGCGTGGCGCTGTGGGAATCCGTCCCCACAAACCGGACCATTAAAAGCAGCACAATATTGAGAATATAAAAGACCCATCCGAACTTGATCAGGAAGCCGTAGTCCACAAGAGACACGACGACCATCACGAGGAGACCCAAGAATAATCCCATGGTCTGCTTCGCCTGATAATCCTCATTCGCGCTGCCGATAACGGCAATGCCGATGGCGGTCAGAATGATGACATACACGATGAGCCGGAAATTATAATTCCGGATATGATACGATTTCCATAATGCTTTCATGAGCGTCCTTCAAACGTCTGTATCTGCACACAGCCCTGCACGATTCTCGCAACCCGGGGCTGATGTTTCTTTTTCCGTTCTTTCCAGCCGATACGTTTTTCCTCTGTGGCGGCATACATCAGCGAAGCGATCCGAAGGCTTTCCGGGGAGAGGTTCATGGCAAAGACAAAGACATCCTCTCTTCCGCCGGAGCCTGCCCAGACATTTCCTTTGAGTTCTCCCAGCACAATGAGATTGCCTGCGGTGGTCACAGTGGCGCCTTCTTCTACATCCCCAAGGACCACCAGGCTCTGCTCCGCGATGAGGACATCTCCGCTTTTGACGGATTCGTACCGCAACGTCGCTTCATTCGGATTATAGGAGGGGATGCTTTTGATCTCCGCTTCCGTCTTCCGCTTCAGGATTTCCTCCCGGATCTCGTCCTCCGCTACGATGCAGATCACATGGGTGTTGGTGTTCTCGTTGATCGCCTCCACGATGGCGGTCTCTTCCTCTTCAGTAAGCTCCCGCCCTTCAAAGGAAATGGCGAAGCTGGCATCCTTAAAAAACTTGTCGGACTCCGAAAACTTTTCCAGAATCTTCTGCAACAGCTCGTCAAAAGGGATCTCCGGATTCAGATGCAGCTGAATCCCGTACCGGTTGCTTTTTAACACGACTGCTTCCCGCATA
Source organism: Lachnospiraceae bacterium (assembly GCA_017431515.1). Classification (GTDB taxonomy): domain Bacteria; phylum Bacillota; class Clostridia; order Lachnospirales; family Lachnospiraceae; genus RUG12461. The sequence continues at coordinate 42,715 of JAFRKV010000050.1, read as the reverse complement.
GCTATTCCTCCGTAACGCTTCGTTCTATCATAAATGGGTACCCGTTAATCCGTCACACGGTTATTGGTAACAATGTCTTCTGCTTCTCCGGACAGCAATTCGTCCTCCGTGGAAAAGCCGAAATAGTATTTCAGGATCTTGGAGGTCACCTCCGCCGCATTGGACGAGGAGTAACCGTAGGCAATCCTGGTGGCGACGGCGACCTTGGGGATGGCGCTGCCGGTACCGTCATAAGGCGCATAACAGACAAACAACGCATGGTTCGGCCTGGTCACGATCTGCTGCGCCGTACCGGTTTTGCCTGCAACGGCGATGGGGAAATCCTCAAAATAACTCTGCTCTTCCACCACCATGGCATTTCCGCGCTGGATCGCGCTCCAGGTGGAGGATGCGATGTCCGTCATCTCGTTTTTCACCTTCGGGGCATAAGCCTCAATCTCCTGCCCGTCGGGAGAGGTCAGTTTCTGCAGCAGCGTCAGATCATAGACCGTGCCGCGGTTTGCTAACGCCATGACATAACGGGCCAGGTGCACTGTCGCATAGTTGTTGTCAGACTGTCCGATGCTGGCAGTGACGGGATATTCCGTGGCAATGTGGGGCGCACTTTCCGGGATCTCAATGCCGGTCTTGTCCCCGAGACCGTATTCCTCCGCGTATTTGGTCAGTTTTTTGATACCCAGCTCATCGGAGAAATTAAGGTAGCCGTTGGCCAGACGGTAGCCAACCTCATAAAAGTAATAGTTGCAGGAATCACGGATCGCTTCGGAAACGTCAATGAACCCATGGGTCATGTGATAGGAGTTGTAAATCCAGCAGGTGGGACCGTTGGCCACGTTTTCGTAAACACCCTTGTCCTGAATCTTTTCATCCGTGGTAATGACGCCTTCCGTAAGCCCTGCCGTGGCGGTTACCATCTTAAAGGTGGAACCGGGCGCCGTCTCCTCCTGGGTCGCATGGTCATAAAGGGGCAGGGATTTGTCATCCTGCAGAAGCTGATAATAAGCGGAATCAAGGTTGTTTGCCAGCCGGTTGTTATCATACCCGGGATAAGTCACCAGCGCCAAAAGCTCACCTGTCTGGGGATTAGTGATGACGCAGGATCCCGAGCAAGGGTCCAGAGCCAGCTGCGCCGGAGTCAGTTCCAGACTCTTGATCTTTTTCCGCAGAAAATCAAATGGACTCATCTGCTCCGACAAAAGAGGCTGATAATCCGGATCCGTGGTGGGCAGTACCTCCTGATCATACAACGCCAGACAGAGGGTGCGCCCTCCGATCATATCCTGATCGATGACGTATTTATACACTTTTTTGGCAAAGGTGCGGTCGTGATCCAGCGTGTCGATGATATAAGCCACCAGATTATCATAGATCTCCGAAGAATCCGAATATTTCTCGTTCAGCTCGAACTGCGTGATATCGATCCAGTTTTTTTCGATGGCGTGCCGCAGATACTCCTGCAGACTGATCTCCCTGGATCTCCATGCCAGATAGACCGGGTCGGTCCGGTCGATCTGATCGCTTAAGAGGATATCGTTTTCCACCAGCATGGTGACGATATAATTCATGTAATCCTTCAACTCTTCATCCAGAAGATTGAAAGGAAGCGCATCCTCCGCAGTGAGCTGGGTGGTGAGCATGGCAAGGGCCGACTGCTTTTTCTGCAAGAAGGCCTCTTCGATCCGCTTTTCGTTTTCCGAGGCGTCCGGCTCGCCGAAATGATCGATATTCAGTACGTTGTTGTTGATCAACGCATAATACACATCGTAGATCGGGATCAGGATGTCGGAAGCGCTGCTGCCGGAGGAAGCATTGTATTCCTTGAGATTGGCGATCTTGGAGTAAACGATTCCGGCGATCTCCTGCTCCAGGAGGTTATACACCGCTTCGGTAAGATCCTTGTCAATGGAAAGATAAAGATCGTTTCCCGCCTTCGGCTCCACGGTTTCCACGGTCTCCACGACTTTTCCCAGATTGTCCACGTAAAGCCGCTCGTATCCCTTTTCCCCTTTCAGGGCGGAATCCATCACCTGTTCGATGCCCGCCTTTCCGACGGTGTCTGTAAGGGAATACTGATCGTTATCCTGTGAGTAGGTCTCATATTCCGTCGCGTCGATTTTGCCGGTATAGCCGATGATATGACTGAAATATTTGCTGTCCACATATTTGCGGATGGTGCTGGTCTCCACGGTCACGCCCTGCAGGCGGTATTCGTTTTCACTGATGTAGGCAAGGGTTTCGTCGCTGACATCCGTGGCTACATCCGTCAGGATGTATTTCTGATAACTGTTCTGGGACATGGCATAGCGCAGTACCACGATCCGGTACAGCTCTGCCGGATCGTAATCGTCGGCGGAAAGCTGGAATTTCTTGTCCCCCGCGAGATACGCTATCACGTCGTCCGGCGTGGACTCCCGTTCCGCAGCGGTCAGCTTGTCCGTGCTGCTTTTTCCGTAGACATCCGCAAGAAACCGGAGCTTCGCGTTGCCATCCGAAGCAAAGCGATAGCGGCCGTTGGTCATCTGAATGCCGAAATCGTTCTGGATCTGATCCCCGTTTTTGTAGAGCACGCGGATGATCTCCGCAAGCTCTTCGTTCAACTTCCGGTTTTTCTCCTTTGTGCTTTCGTAGCTGCCGTTGTCCTCGATGCGGACGGTATACGCCAGTTCGTTATATGCAAGAAGATTTCCGTCACGGTCAAAGATGTTGCCGCGGGTACTGTCCAGCACACGCTCTTTTTCGATTTTCAGTGTATAGTTTTCCTGATAGGACTCTCCGTTCACGATCTGAAGCGTAAACAATCTCTGCAGGATCACGATGGTCAGGATGACCATGACAATCAGCAGCAGAAGCAGCCGGGAGCGGAATACCCTTCCGAAAAACTCCTTGATCGTTTCAAACAAACTTTGCAGCGCTCCTTCTTTCCACTTCCTCCAGCTTCTGGTTGATCTTGAGGATCACAAAATACAGCACCAACGTGACCAGAATCGTATAGATCAATTCCGGAAGCATGATATGGACAAAGTAATACGACAAATTGAATTTGCCTCGGAACAAAAACAACTGTACAAAAATGATCATATTGCAGGCTAGGTCACTGGCGCTGATCAAAAGCATGGGGAGTTTGATGTCCTCCGGATAGAAAAACTTCCGGAACATGCCGTTGACATAGCCGATATACACATAGATCAGAGTGTAGATGCCCAGATAGGTCCCGAAAAACAGGTCGATCAAAAGGCCGCAGAAAAAGCCGACCCATAGTCCTTCCTTCCGTCCGCGCATGAACCCGAAGGAAGCCGTCACGATGACCAGCAGGTTCGGACTGATGGAGCCGAAAGAAAGCACCTGAAAAATGGTGCTCTGCAAAAGAAAACAAACGATGATGATCGCCGCAATGGATAATTTCCTGGCCATCCCTACTCCGCCTCCAATCCCGAGGTATCCTTCAGGTATTTGATTACCAGGACCTCCTGCAGATGCTCAAAATCCACCACCGGCGTAATGGTGCCGGATTTCGTCAGATTGTTGGAATCATAATCAAGGCTGCTGATATAGCCGATCATCAGGCCGGGCACGTATTTGCTGCTGACCGTGCTGGTGACGATGGCGTCGCCCACATGCACCTCGTCATCGTCGTCCTTCAGCTTGGAAAGCGCAAGCTTTTGCTCCGAATTCATGAGGATCAGATCACCGTTGACGATGCAGAGGTCGGAGGTGGACAGCACCATGGCGCTGACTTGGCTGATGTCGTCCACGATGGCGCGCACCTTGGCGTAATTCGCACCCACAGAGGTCACGATTCCCACCAGCCCGTCATCGGCGATCACATTCATATCCACCTCGATCCCGTCATTGGAGCCTTTGTCAATGAGGAAGGTGGAAAACCAGTTGCCGGTGTCCTTTCCGATGACATGCGCCGCCACTTTCTCGTAATCCGGATATTTTTCATCCAAAGAAAGGAGCTTTCGATAGTTCTCCACATCATACTGCTCCAGCTGGATGGTATTGAGTTTTTTCGTCAGGTCATTGATCTGATGCTTTAAATCCTCGTTCTCCGCCTGCACCTCTCTCAGTGTTGCCAGATTTCCGATGGAATCGGAAAGAAGCATGCCGACACGGTTGATCCCTTGCTGCATCGGGGTAAAAACATACCCGGCAGCCACTTTCAGCGGACCGCCGGACAGATTTAACGTAAAACTCAGCAGCATGACAACGATGCACGAAACCGTGACGATAAGCAGGAGATACCGGGGAGGAAGCGCATTTTTGCTTTTCCGTTTGAATGTACGTCGTCTCATAGATTCCTCAAGGCATTACTCCAGGATACGGGTCTTTTTGCTGTAGGCAAGATGCCGGTATTTCGGATCGGACACGATCTTCACCAGCCCGCGGGCTGCGGTCTCCTCCGGCGTATCGCAGGTATTCACCTTAATGCCGGTGATCTCCGTAAACAAGGTATCCAGATCGCGGATCTGGGAACCGCCGCCGGTAATATAGATCCCGTCATGGATGATATCCTTTGCCAGCTCCGGGGGCGTCCGTTCCAGAATCATCTTGATGGAGTTGCAGATGGAATTCAGGTCCCCCTTGATGGCCTCATTGACGGTCTCTGCCGTCACTTCCATCTCCACCGGCAGACCGGAAACGAGATTGCGCCCGACGACCACGGAAGAATCCACATTGCCGCCGATGCCGGAGGCAAGGCTTTCCTTTAAGCCCATGGCGGTCTTCTGTCCGATCACGAGGCTGAAGCTCTTTTTGATATAGTTTAAGATCGATTCGTCGATCCGGTTGCCGCCGAAATCGAGAAGGGAGGAGATCACCAGTCCCCCCAGAGAGATGACAGAGATCTCCGTGGTATCCGCGCCGAAATCCACCACCATGATCCCGGTGGGCTGATTGACATCCAGCCCCAGTCCCACGGCATCGGCGATGGGCTTCTTGCAGAGCAGCACCAGTTTGCTTTTCAACGTGCTCTTGTAGAAAATGTCAAAAAAGGCGCGCTCTTCCACCTCTGTGATGTCTGCAGGCACAGCCACCACGAATTCGGCGCCCCGCACCTTTCCTTTGGTGTTCTTTTCCAGAAATTCATAGAGCATGGTCTGCATGAAATTATAGTCCGCGATCACGCCCTTGCTGATGGGGAATTTGATGGAGATCTCTTCCGGCACCTTTTCATACATATCGTATGCCCTGTCGCCGTAAGCATAGAGACGATCCTTCCCTTTGATCGCAACGGTATTTTTTTCGTTGAATACTTTTCCAAGCGATTTGGAATAGACTTTCAGATTCCTAGTACCGAGGTCCACTCCGTAAATATTATTTCCCACTGACAGCATCCTCCTCAATTAACGGCTGTTCATTGCCTATCAATCTTATCATATCAGCCCTATGGTAACAAGTTTCTTCTCATAAAGTTTTTGCAGGGACATGAGAATCCCGGCCTTCGCATGGTACCAGGTCAGGCCGCCCTGAAAATAAACAGCGTAGGGTTCTCTTAAGGGGCCGTCCGCGCTGAGTTCAATGGAGGAACCCTGAACAAACGCGCCGGCCGCCATGATGACCGGATCATCGTAGCCCGGCATATCCCAGGGCTCAGGAGTCACGAAGCTGTCCACCGGTGCCGCCGCCTGGATGCCTTCGCAAAAGGCGATCAGCTTTTCCCTGGAGCCCAGGGTCACGGCCTGAATGATATCGTGGCGCTCTTCTGTTCCGTTCGGAATCACCGGAAAGCCCAGCCGCTCGTATAGATTGGCGGCAAAGATCGCGCCCTTCAGCGCGCCGGCGGTCACTACAGGCGCAAGAAACAGCCCCTGAAAGAACTCTCTCATGAACCCAAGGCTGGCGCCGACTTCCTTCCCCAGACCCGGAGACGTAAGCCTGGCGGCCGCCTGTGTGATGCATTCTTTGGTTCCGGTCAGATACCCGCCGCACCGGCAGAGCCCGCCGCCGGGATTTTTGATCAGTGATCCCGCCGTGAGATCCGCGCCGTACTGGGAGGGCTCGGTAAGTTCCGTAAATTCGCCGTAACAGTTGTCCACCAGAATCAGCAGGTCTTCCTTCTGCGCGCGTAAAAAAGCGATCAGTTCCGCGATCTGGGCGACGGAAAAGGAGGGTCTGGTCTGGTAGCCCTTGGATCTTTGAATGGTTACCATGCGGGTCTTTTTTGAGACAGCTTTACGGATCCCGTCATAGTCAAAGCCGCCGTCCGGCAGAAGATCCACCTGACGGTAGGTGATGCCGTATTCCGCCAAAGATCCTTTGGACGGACGAATCCCGATGACCTCCTCTAAGGTATCATAAGGTCTTCCCACCGGAGACAAAAGCTCATCCCCGGGACGGAGATTGCTCATCAGCGCCAGCGCCAGTGCATGGGTTCCGCAGGTGATCTGGGGCCGTACAAGGGCGTCCTCGGTTTCAAACACCTCTGCATAGACCTTTTCCAGCGTTTCCCGCCCGATGTCATCATAGCCGTAACCGCTGGAGCTTTCAAAACAGGCAGCGCTTACCTTGTGTTTTTGCATGGCCGAAAGCACCCGGAGCTGGTGAAATTCCGCGTTCTGGTCGATGGCGCGGAATCGAGGCGCAAGCGCCTCTTCGATCTTCCCGGCAAAGTCCAGCACCTCCGGTGCGATGCCCAGGCGTTCGTATTGGGCGGATATGGCATCCAGATTTAAGTTGGTCATCCGATGATCTCCTTTTCTCTTAATTTCCGGCACAGAAAGGAGGTGACATCCTTCGTCTCCGGATAGGCTTCCCTGGGAACCCAGAGAATGTCTTTTTCCCGGTTCATCCAGGTGAGCTGCCGTTTGGCAAAATGACGGCTGTCCCGTTTGATCTTGTAGACGGCTTCGGAAAGTGAACACTCCCCGTCCAGATATTGCAGGATCTCCTTGTAACCCAGCCCCTGCATGGAGACCAGGTCTCTTTGGTAGCCTTTTTCTTTCAGCCGTGTGACTTCCTGCAGGAGCCCCTTTTCCATCATTTGATCCACCCGCGCATCAATCCGCTCATAAAGCCTTTTCCGGTCCATGGTCAGGCAAAAATAGGCCGCATGGTAAGCAGGGGGCTTTTGCCGCTCTTTCTCATTGGTCTCTGAGATCCTTTGACCGGAAAGCCGGTAAAATTCGATGGCGCGGATCTGGCGTTTGATGTTATGAGGATGGATCTTCGCAGCCGCATCCGGGTCCATTGTTTCCAGCATGGCGTGCAGGGCTTCCGAGCCTTTGTTTTTGGCCAGATTTTCCAGTTCCTCCCGCAGGACGGGATCCGTAGAGGTCTCCGTAAAATCGATCCCGTACAACAGCGCCTGAATATAAAAACCGGTGCCGCCGCAGAGGATGGGGATCTTTCCTGCAGTGGTGATCTCCCGGATGGCGTTTTGCGCCAGTTCCTGAAACCGTACCACATGAAAGGGTTCGTCCGGATCCAGAATATCGATGAGATAATGGGGAACGCCCTGCATCTCCTCCGGAGTAATCTTTGCGGTGCCGATATCCATCCCGCGGTAAACCTGCATGGAATCCGCGGAAATCACCGCGCCGTTGATCTTTTTGGCCAGGGCTACGGCGGCATCGCTTTTTCCGACTGCGGTGGGTCCTGCGATAATGACAAGGGGAGCTTTCTGTTCGTCCATCTCAAAGCACCCTCTTAAATTTCCGCTCCAGGTCCGCACGGCTCATCCGGATCGTCGTGGGTCTGCCGTGGGGGCAATGATAAGGATTGTCAAGCGTGAGCATCTCGTCAAACAAAGCCTGGAATTCTTCCGTGGAGATGGCCATATTCCCTTTAATCGCAGCTTTGCAGGACATGGTGGCGATTTTCAGATAAAGTGCATCCGTATCACGAAGGCGCTCATTTTCCGTCAGGTCGTCCAGCATTTCGAGAAAGAGCTGACGCTCATTGAGTCCGTAAATATCCGCCGGAATGGCTGTGATGCGGTATTCCGAACCGCCAAAATGATCGATTTCATAGCCCAGGTGTGTAAAGTCCTCCCGGTAGCGTTTCAGCGTCTCCTCTTCCGCCGTGGAAAGGGAAAGGACCATGGGCGGCGCGATCTGCTGACACAAGGGCTCTTTTTCCTCTTTCCGCTTCATGAGGCGTTCAAAAATCACTTTTTCATGGGCCGCATGTTGATCTATGAGAAACAGTTCCTCTCCCATCTCCACCAGCCAATAGGTGGCAAAAGCCTGTCCCAAAATCCGGTATTGCTGCTTGGTCTCTTCCGTAAAAAAGGGCAGGGTCTGCTGCTCAAAGGAAGGCTGCTCCTGTTTTTGCTGCGGTACAAAGGTCTTTGCATCACGTTGATCGTATTTCGGTTCGTAAGGGGAATCCTCCGCAATCTGCGCGCGGATCAATTCCTTTAAGCGCAGCAGACGCGCCTCTTCAAAGGGCTCCGTATGGGAAAGCTGTTCCGGTGCGGATGCATCGCTGCGATCAAGCTTGGACAATTCATCGTGCAAGGGAGCCACTGCTTCTGGCTTCTGCGTCTCTGCCAGGGCCTCTTTTCCAAAAGGCACTTCCGGGATCAGTTCGGTTTTCTGCAGGCTGTCCCGGATGCTTTCCGACAGGAAACGGTAGAGTTCCTCGCTTTTGGAGAACCGCAGTTCCAGTTTCTGGGGATGGACATTCACATCTACATCATGTCCGTCCACCGTAAAGGAAAGCACCGTAAAGGGATATTGATGCTGCATGAGGTAGGTCCGGTAGGCATCCTCGATCCCCTTTGCGATCAGATCGCTTTTCACGTAACGGCCGTTGACAAAATAGTTTTCATAATTGCGGTTGCCCCGGGTGACAATGGGCTTGCCGATAAAACCGGTAAGCTTCATGGAGCCGGAAACGGCATGGACGGGGATCAGGGAAGAAGCGATCTCTTTTCCGTAGAGATGGTAGATGATCTCCTCCGCTGAGTCATTTCCCGAGGTGTAGAGCTTGGTCTGCCCGTGGGACAGAAACTGAAAGGCGATGTCGGGGTGTGACAGCGCCATATGCTGCAGCAACGTATGGATATAGCCCGTTTCCGTCTGCGGGGTTTTTAAGAACTTTCTCCGGGCAGGCGTGTGGAAAAAAAGCTGACGTACCAGAAAGGTGGTGCCGTTCGGGGCGCCGATCTCTTCCAGACTGACTTCCTTTGCGCCTTCGATCACATAGCGGGTGCCCAGCAAAGCGTCTCCGGTCTTTGTGATCATTTCCACCCGGGCGACGGCGGCGATGCTGGAGAGGGCTTCCCCCCGGAAGCCGAGGGTAAAAATATCGTCAAGATCCGCTGCTGTGCGGATCTTACTGGTGGCATGGGAGCAAAAGGCCAGCGGCACCTGGGATTTTTCGATTCCGCAGCCGTTGTCCGTCACGCGGATCAGCTCCATTCCGCCGTCTTTGATCTCGATGGTAATGGCGGTGGCTCCGGCATCAATGGCATTTTCCACCAGTTCCTTGACCACGGAAGAAGGGCGTTCGATCACCTCTCCCGCAGCGATCAGATCAATTGTTTCTTTCGCAAGCACACGGATCTCCGGCATGCCTCATCCTCTTTCCTTGCTGGTTACCAGCGGTTGTTGAGTTTGTTCTGCAGCTCATAAAGTTTGTTCAGCGCTTCCAGCGGTGTCATGTTGGCAAGTTTCAGGTTTTTTAACTCCTCCACGATGGCATCGTCTGTGACCGTATCAAACAGAGACATCTGAGTCATATCCACTTCATCCAGCCCAACATTGGAAAAGGGCTGCCGCACGGAAATCTGGGAAGCCGCCTTGGTCAGGTCGTTCTGCAAAAGCTGCTCCACGATCTCCTTGGCGCGCTCCGTCACCGATTCCGGCACGCCGGCCAGATGCGCCACCTGGATGCCGTAGCTTTTGTCCGCGCCGCCGGGGACGATCTTCCGCAAAAAGACGATGTCCTCCCCCTGCTCCTTGACGGCGATGCAGTAATTGTTCACGTTGTCCAGCTTCCCTTCCAGCTCGGTCAGTTCGTGATAATGGGTGGCGAAAAGGGTCTTGGCGCCGAGAAGCTTGGGATTGCTGATATGCTCCACCACCGCCCAGGCGATGGAGAGCCCGTCAAAAGTGCTGGTGCCGCGCCCGATCTCATCCAGAATGAGGAGGGAATTCGCCGTGGCATTCCGCAGGATATTGGCCACCTCGGTCATTTCCACCATAAAGGTACTCTGACCGCTGGCCAGATCATCGCTGGCGCCCACACGGGTAAAGATCCGATCCACGATGCCGATATCGGCTTCGTCCGCAGGTACAAAACTTCCGATCTGCGCCAGCAGCACGATCAGCGCCACCTGACGCATATAGGTGGATTTCCCTGCCATATTGGGTCCTGTGATGATGGAAATGCGGTTTTTGTCGTTGTCAAGCAGCGTGTCATTGGGGATGAAAAGGTCGTTAGGAATCATCTTTTCCACCACCGGATGACGGCCGTTTTTGATCTCGATCCTGCCGTGGGTATTGATCTTCGGGCAGCAGAACCGGTTTTGCTCCGCCACCAGGGCGAGAGACGCAAAGACATCCAACGCCGCGACGGCTTTTGCGGTTCGCTGGATGCGCACGATCTCTTTTGCAAGCGCCTGCCGCAGCTCGCAGAAAAGTTCATACTCCAAGGACATCAGACGTTCCTCCGCCCCGAGAATCGTCTCCTCCATCTCCTTCAGTTCCGGCGTCAGAAAACGCTCCGCGTTGGTCAGCGTCTGCTTGCGGATATAAGTATCCGGCACCATGGACAGATAGGAATTGGTCACTTCAATGAAATAGCCGAACACCTTATTAAAGCGAACGCGCAGATTCTTAATCCCGGTGGCTTCCCGCTCCCGCTGCTCCAGGTCCGCAAGCCACTGCTTGCCGTTTACCTTGGCTTCCCGGAGCCGGTCCACCTCGGCATGAAATCCCGGTTTGATGAGTCCGCCGTCCCGGAGGGAAAGCGGCGGATCCGGGACCAACGCCTCATCGATCAGGCGGTAAAGGTCCTGCAGCGGATCCATGGTTTCCGTAATCTCTTTCAGCTCCGGTGACTGAAAATCCGTCAGCAATGTTTTGATGGACGGCAGCATCCCGATGGAACTTTGAAAGGCGATGAGATCCCGGGCGTTGGCCGTCTGATAGGAAACCCGCGCGATCAGCCGCTCCAGATCGTAGACCGGATGCAGGTATTCCCGAAGTTCGTCCCGGGTGATCACCTGGGCATTCAGTTCTTTGATGGCATCCTGTCGGCGTTTGATCCGTTCCGGTTCAATCAGGGGCTGTTCCACAAAGGAACGGAGCATCCGGGCGCCCATGGCGGTTTTCGTTTTATCCAGCACCCACAGCAGGGATCCCCGCTTCTGCTTTTCTCTCAAGGTCTCCGTCAGCTCCAGATTTCGTCTGGAGGAACTGTCGATCACCATGAATTTGCCCGTGACATAAGGGTGTATGGCGGAAAGCTGGGAAAGCTCCACCATCTGGGTTTCCAACAGATATTTCAGCAGCGCGCCCGCGGCGATCACGCCGCTTCCGGAATCGGAAAGACCGAGGGCTGCAAGCGTTGCAGCCTTGAAATGCTCCTTTAGGGTGGTTTCGCAGAGATCATCGGAAAAATACCACGCAGCCAGCGGCGATACCGCAATCCCATGCCGTTCCTTCAGATCGGTCAGATCCAAGCCGCTGATCATCAGCGCTTCGTTGCAGATCAGCTCCACAGGCTGCCATTTATGCAGTTCATCCAGCATTTTGCGCTCGGAATCCACTTCCGTCACGTAGTAATCCCCCGTTGTGACATCCGCAAAAGAAATGCCGTACTTGTCATCGAGGTAAACGACGCACATGAGGTAATGGTTTTTGGTCTCGTCCATGGTCGAGGGATCCGTATTAGTGCCGGGGGTCACGACGCGGATCACTTCCCGTTTCACGATGCCCTTCGCTTCCTTCGGGTCTTCGATCTGTTCACAGATCGCCACCTTGTAGCCCTTTTGCACCAGTCTGGAAAGATAGGTGTCCGCGGCGTGATAAGGCACGCCGCACATGGGAGCCCGCTCTTCCATGCCGCAGTTCTTGCCGGTAAGGGTCAGCTCCAGCTCCTTGGAAGCGGTTTTGGCGTCCTCAAAAAACATCTCGTAAAAATCACCGAGACGGTAAAACAGGATACAATCCGGATATTCTTCTTTGGTCTGCAGATATTGCTGCATCATGGGGGTGTATTCCGCCATTGGAAGCTCCCTTCCCCTTTATTCGTTACGATTCACAGCCCCTTGCGCTGCGGCTGCAACGGAGTCCGGCTGTGCCGAAAGCCGTATGGCAACCTGCTCTGCTGTGCGGATCCCGTCCACTGCCGCGGAGATAATCCCGCCGGCATAGCCTGCGCCCTCTCCCGCCGGATAAAGGCCTTTGATCGACGATACGCCCTGCACATCCCGTTTGATCCGCACCGGAGAGGAAGTTCTGCTTTCGATGCCGGACAGAATCGCGTCTGTCCGGTCAAAGTCTTGGATCTGTCTGCCGAAACGCGCCATGCCGGATAAAAATGCGTCTGTCATGGCCGGCGGCAAAAGATCCCGCAGATTGGCAAATGCATGGGCTCCTTTTGTGGTACTTTCAAAGGCGCCGTAAGCGGTACTGATCCGGTTTTTCAGAAAATCGCCGTATAATTGCTGGGGGATAGCGCCGCCCGCCAGTATAAAAGCCTTACGCTCCAGTGTCTCCTGAAAGGCCAGAAAGGCAAGGGGATCGTCTCCCTTGACATCCTCCGGCTTCACGGTCACCACGATGGCGCTGTTGGCATTGGCTCCGGCACGATCGGAATAGCTCATGCCGTTCACGCAGAGCATTTCCGGCTCCGAGGAAGCGTTGATGACATAGCCCCCGGGACACATGCAAAAGGAGTAGACGCCACGGCCCTCTGCCTGGGCAGTCAGTTTATACGGTGCGGCAGAGATCACGGAATGATCGGAAAATCCGTATTGCGATATGTCGATCCAGGTCTGCGGATGTTCGATCCGAAAGCCCACCGCAAAAGGCTTCGGCTCCATGAGAAGTCCCTTCCCCCGGAGCATCCGGATCGTATCTCTGGCGCTGTGCCCGATACTAAGCACTGCGGTATCGGTTTCCATGATGGTATCGCCGTTGATCCTGAGGCCTGTGAGTGTGCCGTCTTTTGTCATCAGATCGGTCACACAGCTGTCAAACCGCATAGTGCCGCCAAGCTCTGTGATCCGGCGGCGCAGATTTTTTAGGATGCCAATCAGCGCATCCGTGCCGAGATGGGGCTTTGCGTCGGATAAGATGTCCGGATCGGCGCCCATTGCCACGAAAAGCTTTAACACTTCTCTTCCGCGCCCGGAAGGATCCTTGATGGAGGTGTTCAATTTCCCGTCCGAGAATGTGCCGGCACCGCCCTCCCCGAACTGCGCGTTGTTTGCAGGATCCAAAGTCCCCGTCGAAAAAAAATGCTGCACTTTCCGGCAGCGTGCGTCCACTTCGCTTCCCCTTTCCAAAAGGATGGGACGAAAGCCGTGCAGCGCCAGTTCATAGGTACAGAGGAGCCCGCAGGGACCACTTCCGATCACCACAGGACGGGTGCCGCCCTTTTTCGCGCTGCATTTGGGGAAATGATACCGGATGGGCTCCATTATCTTTAGAGATGCCCGTCCTCCCCGGTGCGCCACGGCTTTTTCCTTCTTCACCTGGACATCCACGGTCAAAACACAGGCCAGATGGGGTTTCTTTCTGGCGTCCACAGCTTTTCGTACCACTTCCACCGAAAGCAGCTCTTCCGCCCTGACATGAAGGATCTTGCAAATCCGCTCTGTCAGGTCATTTTCCGTAAAATTTAAATCAAGTTTACATTCTTCAATCCGAATCATGAGTGCAGTTCTTTTGCAGAGAGGCTGTATTCCCCCGCGTGCTTACCGGCACACATGCCGGAACTCCAGGCCCATTGGAGATTATAACCGCCGCAGGGACCGTCCACATCCAGCATCTCGCCGCAGAAATAGAGTCCCGGGGTCTTTTTTGATCCTAAGGTTTCCCGGTCGACCTCGCGGGTATCCACGCCTCCGGCGGTCACCTGTGCGTCGTTCAGTTTTCTGGTCCCGATGATGGGGAATGCAAAGGCTTTCAGACAGTTCGCAAGCCTTGCCATTTCCTCTTTCGTCACCTGCGCTCCCGGTTTGTCCGGGACGGCGCATTGCTCCAGGACCACGGGAATCAGTTTCCGGTGGACAGACCCCGCAAGCAACAAGGACAGATCTGCCGGATTGCCGTCAAAAAGCTTTTGATACATGGCTGCGACAGCATCAGCATCCCCGGAAGCCGGCAGAAAATCCACCACCAGGGAAACGTTTTTTCCTTCTTTCAGCGCAACTGCCGCATAGCGGCTCAATTGAAAGACGGCAATGCCGGAAACCCCGTCCTCAGTCATCTGCAACTCCCCTGCTTCCGTCGCCGCAGGGGTCTCATCGATGTAAAGTGTCAGGCTTGTATCTGCACGAATTCCTGCAGTCGCTTTCAAAAACGACGCTTTTGCCTTCAATTGGATCAGGGAAGGAACAATATCTTGGGTGGTATGGGAAAGCGCCGCCAAATATAGGAAACCGCTGCCATCACTCCCTGTTTCCTTCCGGCTGCATCCGCCTGTGGCCAGTACACAGCTTCTGCTGAAAAACGCCCCTTGTTTCGTTTCCAAACAAAACCCGTCTGTTTGCGGCAGGATTTTTTTAATCCCGATTTCATAATCGATAGAAACGCCGCATCTCTCACATTCCAAGAGTAAGGCACGCAGGACACCGGACGCCTCTTCATTTTGCGGATAAAGATATCCGTTTCTCTCCCGGATGAGGACACCGATCTCTCGGAAAAAGGAGATGGTCTGCTCTTTCCCGTAGGTTTCCAGAACCGAAGTGACAAATCCCGGTTCTGCGCCGCGATAAAGGGAAGGATCCATCACCTGATTGGAGAGATTGCATTTCCCGTTTCCCGTCAGCAGCAGCTTTTTCCCGGCGGATTCCTTGTGCTCCAGAATCCTGACCGAGGCTCCGGATCGCGCCGCGAAGATGGCTGCGGTAAGACCTGACGCCCCTGCGCCCACAATGATCACATCCGATCTCATCAATCGATCCCTTCGTCAAAATCTTCCTGAATGCCCGGGGTTCTGACGCCAGAACGATCCTCTTCCCGGGACTTCTCCGTCGGATCCGGATGCGTGCTGTGCTCCTGTTTGGGTTCTGCTTCTACGGTCAGAGGCGCTTCATCCCGGTTCTTTTCCCAGGAACGCAGACGAAAGGACAGATAGAATGTGCCCACCAGGCTCACAAGACCGTCGATGAACACAAGCACCGATGCAAACTGCGAAAGGGACTTCTGATCGGAAAAGGGATTGACCAGAATGACCGTCGCGAAGATGGCAAACAAAAAGGCGATGAGCAGCCAGATCCACCAGTATTGGTCCTTGATGGCCCTGAGATCCAGCGCGTTCTGGAGTTTAAAGACCGCTGCCGCCAGCATCAGCGCCCCCATCGCCAAAATGAGATATTCCGAGATGGCACCGGTTCGCGCCAGAATGACGGATCCGCACAGGATCAGAATCACACCGATGGAAAAGCCATAGCGCCTGATGTTTTGATAGGCTTCGGACAGGAAATAACGGACGATCAGGATCACGCCGATCCCCATGACCCCGCCCGCAAGGCAATAACAAAGAATCACCGGCGTCATCTGGGGCACAAAGAGCAGCAACGTACCCAGTACAAGAAAGACAAAGGAAAAACCGATCTGAAGTCCGGATATGCGGATGGCGCTTTTTTGTTTTTTGACGACCTCTGTGGCTGCCTGCTCCTCGGTTTCTTCGAGAAATTCCTCTTCTGCATTTTTTTTTCTTTTGAACATCCTTTTACCTCCTTAGGATCTCAATCCCGCAGCAAATGCATTTTCTTTGCCAAAGAGACCAATAGATGTCCCTTCGGCAGTTTCTTCAGATCCGACTCGGAAATGCCCTTGATCAAAAGCAAAACAACGAAATAAATGAAGAATGCGCCGATCATGGCCACAATGGTGGAGACCCCGTTTCCGAACAGAAGCCGCACCAGCTTATAAAGGCCGAAGGAGGCGACGCCCATGACGCCAGCCGCAATCGCAGGTCTGAGAAAAATGCCGAGAATGTCAAAGCGATACCCCGTGGCCCTGCGGATGCCGATCTGGTTCAAGACGCACATCAATACGGCATAAATGACGTTTGCCAGGATCACGGCATAGATATTCAGGTTCCCCAGATACAGCAACGCATACAGGGACCCGATATGTACCACCAGGGAAATGACCGCGTTGATGACGGGAACCCGCATCCGGTCGATCCCTTGTAAAATCCCGTTTGACAAGGTGGACAGGGAATAAAAGATCACCGCGATACAGCCGGACTGCAGCATCCTTGCCGCGATCTCGCTGGTGTCATTAAAGAGCAGCTCCATGACAGGACCTGCAAATACCAGCAGACCCACTGCACAGGGCACGGCGATGATCATGGAAAGCCGCATTCCCGCATTGATCTGATGCTCAATCCTGCGCCTGTCTTTCTTTGCGTGGGATGCGGACAGCGCCGGCACTGTGGAGGCGGCAAGAGCGGATGCGATGGAAATGGGGACATTGATAAGCAGCCGGTATTTGCCGGTGTATTTGCCCCACCAGACACCGATATCCACTGCCGTATACCCCTGCAGCAAGGCCACATTCTTAAAGATCCTCGTATCGATGATGGCGCTGACATTGTAGATCGTGGTGGAAAGCAGCACCGGGACGATCGTTAAGATCAGGATTTTGATGATGCTGCCGTAGCTTTCCTCCTGCACGGAATGATCACGCTTCATCTGGCGCTTTAAAATGGCGCGGTACAAGAGGAAAATGACAAGAATAAACAAAAAGCCGACGATGGCGCCGCTGAGGGTTCCCAGTGTCCCGCCGGCAGCTCCGTAGGCAGATCCGTACTTTTCCGGGTCTCCCAGCACCGCGCCGATCTTTGCGCCGTACTGATACAGGAAGTATGCCGCCATCACACTGACCACGGCATTGACGATCTGTTCGATGACCTGTGAGATGGCGCTGGGCACCATGGTCCCGAGGCCCTGGAAAAAGCCCCGAAAGACGCCCATGACCGCCGCTACCACGAGACAGGGCGCGAGAAATTTCAGGGAAAAATAGCTGAGCGGCGTTTCAAAATACTGGGTGATCTGTTTCGCAAAAAACCACACAATGAGGCCTGCCGTCGTTCCTGTCAATAACGCAAAAAGGAATGCCCCTCGCATCATGCGATAGGCATTCTTTCTCTGCCCTTTTGCGACCCTCGCCGAAACGAGTTTACTGACCGCAAGCGGAAGGCTGTACGAGGAGATCAGAAGGAGGATGCTGTACACCTCAAAGGCGGTGGCATAAAAGTCCATCCCCCGATCTCCGATGATCCGCTGCAGGGGAATCCGGTAAACCAGACCGATCACACGACTGATGATCGATGCGGCCGCCAGGATCGACCCCTGCATCAGAAAATTGGTGTTACTTTTTTGATTGCCGCTCATGGAAGCTGTTATCCTTTATATTCAGACTCCGATGCGTAGAACTTGGTGGGGCGGCTGCTGTAGGAATCATAATCCGGCAGCACAATGTTGATCCAGGTGGTGCCGCAGTTGACTGTGATCTCATCACCGTCTTCGTTGTAATAGTGCGTAATCTCGCCGTCCATGTCACCCTGGGGCTTCTCCCAGTTGATCTTGATGGCCTTGCCTTCGGTGATGAAGTAGCCCGTGCCCGTGCCGTGCAGCTGAATGTTCTTGTATTTGTGGGAATCATAGTCCGCGTCGATGCCCGAATAAATCTCGTAATCACAATTCTGGATGATGATGTTCTTGCAGGTGATGGGCTCGTTGTAGCATTCGTCGATCTGCTTGGTGCCCTTCTGGTATGCGGTGTAAAGACCGGTGTCCTCATCGTATACGAAGTAACGCTTCTTATCCGTAAATCCGCCCGGCACGACGACCACAGCGTCCTCAGCCGTGGAGAATTTATCCAATGTCACGGTCTCGCTGGGATTTGCGAATTTGAAGTGCGGCGGAAGGGTCTGATCCACATCCTTTTCATAACCGTACTTGTCGCCGTATTTCTCGATGTCCGGCTTGATCTTCTTGGTGTCCACCGTCACGCTGTGCACGGAGGAACGGCCGGATTCGCGATAAAACGCGTCAAATGCCGGGGAGTTGTCACGGATCTGCTTCGGGTAGGAATTGCTGCCGCCCATGCCGTCCATGTCATAGCCCGTCATGGTTGCAAGGGTGGGTGCCGCGAACAGGGAAAGTCCCCAGTGTCCGTAGTTTGCCTGATACTCTTTGCTGGCCGCTGCGTAATAGGAACGGCAGCTTCTGACGGTACCGATCTTGTCCACGGACTCATAATCCTGCCAGATACCCATCATACGGGTAATGTTGGACTCTGCCAATGCTTCGTAGATGATGTCTGCCTTGGAAACACCGTAAAACGGCAGATCACCTTCGCCGTTTTCGATCATGCAGGCAAAAGGACGCTCTCCTGCGATGTCTTTATCGATCCACTCACCGGTGAGACGGCTGGCCGCCATGCCATCCGGCGCGACTGCAGACTCTTCCGCTTCCTCTTCCTCTTCAGCTTCGTCTCCGTTGTCCGTCGGCTCTACGATCACCACCTCCGGAACTGCTTCGGTTTCCACTTCTGTCTGTGCCGGCTCTTCCTTCTCACCGCAGCCGATCACCATCAGCCCCAGTGCGGCAGCAAGAATCCCTGCCAAAACTCTTTTCTTCATCATACATCTCCTTCTTGTGTCCATTTGTTGCTTCTATGATTATCCGGTTGCCCGGCAAATCATCGTAAAATACCAAGATCCGTCAGGATCTTTTCCTGCATCGCGGTCATCTCCTGCTCTTCTTCGGCAGTCTCATGATCATAGCCCAGAAGATGCAGCATGCTGTGTACGATCAGAAAGGCATACTCTCTTTTTTCGGAATGTCCGTACTCCTTCGCCTGCGCCCTGACGTGGGCGGTGGAGAGCACGATGTCTCCCAGCATCACTTCCCCACTGTCGGGATTGAAATTATCCGGATCCGCTTCGATGCCGGAAAAATCCCCCGGTGCATCAAAAGCGATCAGCGGAAAGGACAATACATCCGTCGACCGGTCAATTCCCCGAAAACTGCGGTTTAATTCCTGAATCTCCGCTTCTGATACCAGCGTCAGCGAAATCTCCGCTTCGAATGGAAAGGAAAGCGCTTTCAAAACCCCTTCGATCACTTCCCGGGCCAATGCCTCCGGTACAAAGGGAAACGCATCCCCGGTCTTTTCCTCATATAGGATCGTCATCTACAGATCATCCCCTCTCACGAGAAATTCCCTGATCTTAAGATACGCGTTGATGCTGAGCCCCGATTTGTCATAAAGTCCGGAGCCCGAAAGCTCGTTTAAGGTCTGATAGATCACGATCTCACGATTCCAGTCGCTTTGGCTGGTCTGATCCCGGAGATGCTCGAACCGGGACACGAGATGGTTCACCAGATTCACCACCGCGGATTCCGGTGTGCTGATGGTATGCTCCTGGCCGTTATATTCTGCGAGGATCGTAATCACCGGCTGCGGAAAGCAATTCAACTGTGCCAGCAGAACCCCGTTTTGAACCACCGGCTCCCCGCCGAGGATCCCGAGACGGTAATAAAACCCGCCAGCCGCGGCCACATCCGCATCCAATCCGGCAACATGCGCACATTTCGCCGCAAGGACAGACACTGCCTTGGCATGTGTGTAATCTGCAGGGGAAAAGGAACGGATCTCCCGCACCAAGGGGTAGGTATCGGAAACGATATCCACAATGCTCCGTTCTTCCTGTTTCTTTACAACAACCTTCATTTTATCAAATAACAGTATGAAAAGCAAATCTGTGACAAGTCCCGTCACTGCGGCGAAAATCACCACATAGAGATTGATCTGTCCTGCAGGAATGTAGGAAAAAATCCCCGGAATCACGACGGAAAAGCAAAATGTGATAAAGGAAATAGCGGGCCGCGTTTTTTCGTTTTCAAAAATGGGCGGCAGCACCGCACCGGCCAGGATCAGGATCAGATATTCCGCCAGTTCATAGATCGAGCCGTTGGCGTTGATGGTAAAAAAGATGGCCGCAAAACTGGTGGTGATCAGCGCAATCTCGCATCCGGACACCTCCGTCATAAAGAAGGCAAAGACGAGAAAGGGCGCCGTATAATGCGGCAGAAAGGAATAGCTGATCAGCATCGCAGTCATCAGCAGCATGCTCCGCATCAGACCACTGTAGGTCTCGGAAAGATTGCCGTTGATGGCACCGCGGATTCGCCTGCTGACAGTCACAAGGAGCAACAGCACCGCAAAGCAGAAAATCAAAAAAAGATTGATAATAAGCCGTTCAAACCCGAAGGTATACCGCAGATAAAAGAACACAGTCAGCAGCAGATAGCAGCCGATGATCAGCAGGATATTCCGGATGCGGAGTCCGGCGAATTTGGATTCCGGAATCATACGCGCCCCCTGTTCTTTTTGGCAAGCTGTTTCGCCTCGTGATCGTCATAAGCCTTGACGATGCGCTGCACCAGGGGATGCCGCACGACGTCCTCGCTTCCCAGCCTGCAGACTGCTATGCCTTCCACATCCTTTAGAATCTTCACTGCCTGATCCAGCCCGGACTTCTGGCCGGGAGCAAGGTCCTTCTGGGTCGCATCTCCGGTGATGACCACCTTGGAGCCGAAACCGATCCTGGTCAGAAACATTTTCATCTGCGCCGGTGTGGTGTTCTGCGCTTCGTCTAAGATAATATAAGCATTGTCTAAGGTCCGCCCGCGCATATAGGCAAGGGGCGCCACCTCGATCAGCCCTTTCTCCATGTTCCGGATGAAGCTGTCCGCTCCCATGATCTGATACAGGGCGTCATACAGCGGCCGCAGATAGGGATCCACCTTGCTCTGCATATCCCCCGGGAGAAATCCCAGCTTCTCTCCCGCTTCGATGGCGGGACGCGTCAGGACGATCCGGCTGACTTCTTCGTTTTTAAACGCCGTAATGGCCATGGCCATGGCAAGATAGGTTTTCCCGGTTCCCGCAGGGCCGATGCCGAAAACGATCATGTGATCCTTGATGGCTTTCACATATTGCTTCTGCCCCAGGGTCTTCGGCTGCACGGGCCGGCCTGTTACTGTATGACAGATGATTTCGGAATCCACTTCCCGGATCTTTTCCGTTTCATTTCGTTCTGCCAGTGAAAGCAGATAATCGACCTGTTGTTCCGTGATCTCATTTCCTTTCTGTGAAAGATGTAAAAGCTCCGTAAACACGTCGGCGGCGCTCTGAATGCCCTTTTCCTCCCCCAGCAGTTTGATCCGGTCATCCCGGATCACCACATTGACATGCAGCGCCCGCTCAATCTTTTTGACGTAGGTATCATATTGTCCGAACACATTCCCCACATGGGCGGAGGGAATGTTGATACTGATCTCTGCAGAATCCATTGCGTTTCCTTTTTATCCCGTGATCACGTAGGTAAACACCCCGGTGTCACTGACTTTCCCGTGATTTGAAATGTAAACCACGGATAATACATACTCTCCTGCGCCCGGCAGGACGATGGGCGTCTGGTAGCGGAAGGACCGGACTGTGGGCGTCGTTCCGTCAAGCGTGTAATAAGCGCTGCACCCCTCCGGCACTTCGATGGACACAATCTGCTGCCCCAGGTACGCGCCGCTGGGAAGACTGGTCCTCGGCATCTCCGGCTTCTCATACTTGATCACATAATCGGCGCTGGCCACATCGCTGTAAAGGTTTTGCGCATTCTGTGCCACTGCCTTCAACTGGTAACGCCCTTCACCGTCAAAATGGATCTCTCCCTCGTAGACGAGTCCGTTCTCCACCGGATCGGAACCGTCGGTGGTGTAATAGATGATGGCCAGATCATTGCTGTCCATGGTGATGGTCAGATCATCGCCGTATTCCCCGGATTCCAGCGAAAAGACCGGCGCGGCGACAGTGTATTCCTCTAAAAGTGCGAGCACCCGCTGGTCCTCTGTGGTATCCCGGAGGGTCCGGATCTTTTCATACGCATCTTCTGCCTTATAAATATTCACCAGATCCTCATAGGCTGTCAGATTGGTATTGTCCAGCTCGATCAGGGAATGATAGATGCTCTCCGCCGCGGCCAGCTCCCCGATGTTTTCGTAGCACTTTGCCTGATAGGACAAAGCCTGCGTGCTGTTCGGCGTGATGGAAAGCGCTTTGTCAAAATAGGAGATGGCCATCTCATAATTTTCTTCGCCGTAATAGCGCATGGCTTCCATCATCTGATAATCAAAGGACGCTTCTGTCTTTCTGGAAATGGAATAACGGATCACAAAGACAGACACCAGAAGCACGATCACTGCGATGACGATGGCAATGATCGCGATATTCCGGTAAAAGCGGCCGGAGTAATTCGCAATGCGCTTTTTCTTTTGCTTCTTTTCTTCGGGCTCCGGTTCCGGCATGCGCAATTCGATTCCGATATAGGAATCCAGAATGTCGTTTTCCAGAATATTGTATTCCGGCACGATCTGGATTTCGGAACCGCAGACATTGCAGTAGATGCTGCCTGCCGGCACCTCAGCGCCGCATTTATCACAAACCATAATGTTCCTTCATTGCGAGAACCACGTTGTTCATCAGCATTGCGATGGTCATGGGCCCGACACCGCCCGGTACGGGCGTAATGGCGGATACCAGCGGCTCCACCTCGTCAAAATCCACATCACCGCAGAGTTTTTTGCCTTCCAGACGGTGAATCCCCACATCGATCACCACCGCGCCTTCTTTGATATAGCTGGCCTTGATCATCTTCGGCTTCCCCACGGCGGCGATCAGGATATCCGCATTGCGGCAGATCTGCTCCAGATTTTTGGTTTTGGAATGGGCGATGGTGACTGTGGCATTTTCCCGCAGCATCAGGACTGCCATGGGTTTTCCCACAATATTGCTCCTTCCGATCACCACGCAGTGTTTCCCGGCGATCTCGATGCCGGAGCGTTTGAAAAGCTCGATCACCCCCGCCGGCGTGCAGCTGATGAGTCCTTTTTCTCCGATCAAAAGCGCGCCCACATTCAGCGGATGAAAGCCATCCACATCCTTGGTGGGTTCGATGGCATCGATCACTTTTTTCTCATCAATATGGGATGGCAGCGGGAGCTGCACCAGGATGCCGTCAATCCTGGGATTATGATTGTATTCGTGGATCTTTTTCAGCAAGGCTTCTTCCGTCACGTCCTCCGGAAACTCACAGCTTTCCGAACGAAGTCCCAGGGCTTCGCAGGCCTTCTTTTTATTGGAGACATAGACGGTAGAGGCCGGATCTGATCCCACCTGGATCACCGCCAGCGCGCCCTCGATGCCCCGTTCTTTCATGGAGGCGATCTCCTGCATCAGTTCGTCTTTGATTTCCTGCGCAATTGCTTTTCCGTCGATCAGTTTTGCCATATCAGCCGTTCTCCTCCAGATAGTTTTCCAGTTGCTCCATGCTCATCAGAATCTCCCGGGGCTTTGTGCCGGCTTCCGGTCCGACGATGCCGGCTTCCTCCAATTGGTCCATGATCCGTGCTGCACGGTTAAAGCCGATCTTGAAACGCCGCTGCAATATCCCGATGGAGGCCTTGTCTTTCTCAATGATGAACTTCGCGGCCTCAATAAAATAATCATCTCTTCCGTCTCCGGAGGAATCCGTCATATCGACGGCGCTGCTGCTCCCCTGCTGGGCTGCCGCCGCAGAGACCTTATCCTCCAGTTCGCTGTCGTATTCGGTTTCGCCGTTCCGTTCCTTCAGGAAAGAAACCACGGCCTGCACTTCGGAATCGGAAACAAAAGCCCCCTGCACCCGAAGAGGCTTAGGCAGACCCTGTGGGTAAAAGAGCATATCGCCCTTGCCAAGCAGCTTCTCCGCACCCACCATATCGAGGATCGTCCGGGAATCCACGCCGCTGGTCACTGCAAAAGCGATCCTTGATGGCATATTTGCTTTGATGAGGCCCGTGATGACGTTGACGGAGGGACGCTGCGTCGCGATCACGAGGTGGATACCGCAGGCTCTCGCCAGCTGCGCCAGACGGCAGATGGCATCCTCCACGTCTCCCGGCGCCACCATCATCAGATCCGCCAGCTCGTCCACGATCACCACGATCTGCGGCATCTTTTGGGGACGTTCCTCCTCCGGCACATCTGTCATGGCCTCGATCCTGGCGTTGTATTCCTCGATCTTGCGGACCTTGACCTCGGCGAACCGCTGGTAACGGTCCGTCATCTCCTGCACCGCCCAGTGCAGCGCGCCGGCGGCCTTTTTCGGATCCGTCACTACCGGGATCAGAAGATGCGGAATCCCGTTATAAACGGAAAGCTCCACCACCTTCGGATCGATCATGATGAGCTTCACATCCTCCGGATCGGCGCGATAGAGAATGCTCATGATGATCGTATTGATACAAACGGATTTGCCGGAGCCTGTGGCGCCTGCGATGAGCACATGGGGCATCTTCGCGATATCCGCCACGATCACCTTGCCGCCGATGTCCTTGCCCGCACCAAACGCGATGCGGCTCTTTTCCGTTTTGAATTCATTGGATTCCACCAGTTCCCGGAAAAACACCGGGGTGCTTTCCTGGTTCGGGACTTCGATGCCCACTGCGGCTTTTCCGGGAATCGGCGCTTCGATCCGGATATCCGCCGCCGCCAGATTCAGTTTCAGATCATCCGCAAGTCCGACGATCCTGCTGACCTTCACGCCCATCTCCGGCTGCAGTTCATAACGGGTGACGGTGGGTCCGCAGCTCACATCGGTCACCCTCGCTTTGACCCCGAAGGTGTCCAGCACCTGCTCCAGCATCTGCGCGGTCTCATGAAGCTTCGCTTCGTTGCCGCCTTTCTTGCCCTTGGAGCCTTTTGTCAGAAGGGAAACCGGCGGATAGACATAGGCCTTGCTCTTGTGCATGGGCTTCACAGGCGTCTGAGATGCTTCCTTCATGACCGGCGCTGCCGCTTCCATGGCCGCCACTTCGCTGCCGCGGACCAGAGCGCCCACCTCTTCCGAAAAATCGTAGAGTTCCGCATCATCTTCTTCCGGTTCCTCCTGATGGATCACAAGAGGCGGGATCGCAGGTTCGATTGCCGGCGCGATTTCCGATTCTACATCAGGCTCAGGTGCGATGGGCCGCACCTGATCGGAGGTCGTCATGGCTGCATCCGTGGGGAATACTGCCGCCTTCCGTCTGGAGCCCACATTCAGATCCTCCGATTCTCCGATCTCCGTCAGTTCGTCGGAAGCAGGCACATGCTGCGCCAACAGATCCGGCTCCTCCTCTTTTTTTAAGGTCGTGTCAAAAGAGACGCCGGCTTCCGCCTTTTTTTCCATGCGGAGCTGCCGCCGTTCGTTACGCAAATCCCGGGCTTTCGCCGTTCCTTCTCTTGTTTTGTCGTAGACCTTTTTGGAACCCTTCTTGATGCCGCCGATGGCGGAACGTCCGGTAAAGAGCACCAGGGAAATGATCAACGCAATGATGGTGATCACATAAGCCCCCACCTTTCCGATGGCAGGACAGAAAATGCCGGTGATGATTCCGCCGAAAAAGCCGCCCCCCGCTCTTCCCGTTCCGTCACGGAAATGGAAGCCGTCCAGAAACGCGCTAACCGGAGTACTGACCACATCCTTATCCGAGATCAGCTGGATCAGACCTGCGAGAAACAGCAAAAAGATTCCGCCCGCCACCAGCTTTATCACAGCGGTGCGCTCTCCCTGGTTGGAGATTGCAAAGGCCACGGAAAGAAACAGGATGATGGGGAAGACATAGGATAAGACCCCGAACAGGCCGAAGGTCACGGCGCTGATGGCATTGCCGACGACACCGATGATGCCGAAATTGGACAGGAACAATAAGATGCAGATCGCCAGCATGCACCAAAGAAGAACCTCCCCGCGAAAGGAGGTTTTTGGGGTTTCTTTATGAGCGGCTGCTTTTTTTCTGGTTGTCTTTTTCGTTGCCATATCAGATCACAAAATAGCCTATGATGGAAGCCGCGCCGATGGCGAAGCAGTAGATCGCAAAACCAAGAAACTTCTTTTTCCGAACGATAACAAGCATCGTGCGGATGCTGATGTAACCCACGACGGCGGCCACGATCATGCCGATCACATAGCACAGCGCATCATGGGAATTGATGGCGGAAAGCTCAATGTCTTTCAGTTCAAACACCAGCGATCCCAGGATCGCCGGAATGGAAAGCAAAAAGGAAAACTTCACCGCATATTTTTTCTGAAATCCGGAAAGCAGGCAGGCAGTGATGGTGGTGCCGGATCTGGAAATGCCGGGAAGCGTGGCTGCGCCTTGGGCGATCCCGATCAGAAACGCATTGGTAAAGGTGGTGTTTTTCGGAAGCTTCTTCCCTTCGGGACAGCGATCCGCGATCAGGAGAATGACGCCGGTGATGAGCAGGCAGATGCCGGGGAAGATCAGGATCTTCCCGGCCTTCTCCACAAGGTCGGAGTCCAGCACACCGATGATCCCGGTGGGGATCGTGGCCACGATCAGCATCAGATCCATCTTGCGGTAAGCGTTGGTCAGGACCTTTTTGTGCAAAAACAGATCCCGGATCATGAGAAACAGCTCCGCGATCATTTTTCCGATATCCTTGTAAAAACAGATGAATACAGCGACCAGCGTCCCGATGTGCAAAAGCACATCAAAAAACAGCCCGGGCGACTCCACGCCGAACACGATCTGAAAGATCGCCAGATGTCCTGACGAACTGACAGGGAGAAATTCGGTCAGTCCCTGAATCACTCCCATCAAGATGGCATATAGATAAGTCATTGCTTCTTTGCTTACTCCGAATCTGCAGATCCTTCAATCTGATCGCCGATCAGATAGTTGTAAAGATCCTCATACTTAATGCGGGAATTCTGCCAGGAGAAATCCTTGCCCATGCCGCGCTCGATCATCTTATTCCACTTTGCCTTTTTGTCAAAGAAGACCTCTTTTGCGTAATTGATGATGCGCAGCATCTCATGCGCGTTGTAATTGGCGAAGGAAAAACCATCGCCGGTATTGTCATATTCATTGAACGGGATCACCGTATCTTTCAGTCCGCCCGTCTCGCGGACGATGGGCACAGTCCCGTAGCGGAAGGAAATCAGCTGTGTCAGGCCGCAGGGCTCAAATCGGGAAGGCATCAAAAAGGCATCCGCCGCCGCATAGAGCTTATGCGCCAGCGCGTCGGAATAGCAGATATTCGCAGACACATGATCCGGATACTTCCATGCGTAATGGCGGAACATGTTTTCATACCGCTCTTCTCCCGTTCCGATGACCACCAGCTGCGTGAATTCATCCACCAGCTGCTCCATCACATAAGCGACAAGATCCAGTCCCTTCTGATCCGTCAGACGGCTTACGAGACCGATCATCATCTTGCGTTTATCCTGTACGAGACCCAGTTCTTTCTGCAGTTCCTCTTTGTTGCGGAACTTTTTCTTACGGAAATCCGACTGATCGTATTTGACATAGATTTTGCGGTCCGTGGCAGGATTATAGGTATCATAATCAATGCCGTTGACGATCCCCATCATGTCAAAATGGCGGGAGGAAAGCAGGCCGTCTAAGCCCTCGCCGTAGTACGGGGTTTGGATCTCCTTGGCATAGGTATCGCTGACGGTGGTGATATAATCCGCGTAGGCGAGACCGCCCTTCAGCATATTGGCGTCCTTATGGAACTCCAGCTTGTCCGGTGTGAAAAGATAATCCTGAAGTCCCGACAGACCCTTTAAGGTTTTCTTATCCCAGACCCCCTGGAATTTCAGGTTATGGATGGTCATCATGGTTTTGATGCCCCAGTAGAACATATTGCCCTGGAATTCATTTTTCAGGTACACGGGAATCAGCCCGGTCTCCCAGTCATGGCAGTGAATGATATCCGGCCGGAAATCGATCACCGGCAGGACGGACAGCACTGCTTTGCAGAAAAAGCAGAACTTTTCGATATCATAACGGATGTCGCCGTAAGGCACGACACAATTGAAATACTCTTCATTATCGATGAAATAGTAGGTGACGCCGTCTCTGACGTAGCGGAAGATCCCCACGTATTTATCCTGGAGATCCGGTCCCACAGTAAGATAAAAATTCGTCAGATACTCAAACTGACTGCGGTATTTCCAGTCAATGCAGGAGTAATTCGGAATGATCACGCGGACATCCCAATAACGCTTATCAAATTCCTTCGGCAGCGCCCCGCAGACATCCGCCAGACCTCCTGTCTTGATAAACGGTACACATTCAGATGCAGCATATAAAATCCGTTTCATAAGCGAGCGCTCCTCTTACTCATTCCAGTTATGGTAGACTTCCTGCACATCGTCGTCTTCATCCAGCAGATCCAGAATCTTTTGAATATTGGCAAGATCTGCTTCCTCCGTGAGCTCCACGTAATTCTGCGGGATCAGGCTGACATCCGCGCTGACCATGGGGATGTTTTCCTTCTGAAGGGTCTGATGCACAGCCTCAAAGGAAGCGGGATCGGTTAAGATCTCGAAGCTGTCCTCTTCCTCGGTAAAATCATCCGCGCCGGCATCCAGCGCCAGCATCATCAGATCGTCCGCTTCCATACTGCATTCCTCGCGGTCAATGACGATCTGGCCTTTTTCATCGAACATATAGGAGACGCAGCCCTGTGTCCCGATATTGCCCTGCCCTTTGGAAAAGCAGTTCCGGACGTTTGCCGCGGTACGATTCTTATTATCCGTCAGGCATTTGACGATGATGGCCGTGCCGCCGGGGCCGTAGCCTTCGTAGGTGCAGACCTCGTAATTGACATTGCCGCCTTCGCCGGCAGCCTTCTTGATGCCGCGCTCGATGGTGTCGTTTGGCATATTGTTGGCTTTTGCTTTCTGAATCACCGTCGCCAGGCGGAAATTGTTGGCCGGATCCGGCCCGCCTTCCTTCACCGCAACCGCGATCTCGCGGCCGATCATGGTAAAAATCTTGCCTTTGGCAGCGTCATTTTTCTCTTTTTTATGCTTGATATTCGCAAATTTTGAATGTCCGGACATGACAATTTGACTCCTCTTCTACACTTTGTAAACTATTTTAGCATTTTTCATTTTTGAACACAACCCATTCCGGAAACGCCATTTAGATTTTGCGTTTATTCGCTAAAACTGGCGTGTCGCGATGATTTCGGATCCCTTCAGGAAAATCCGCGGTACCCGCTTGCCGATATCGCAGGCCAGCTCGTAATTGATCCGTCCGGATTTCTCCGCAAGTTCCTCCAGCGTGATGCGTTCTTCCCCCTGGGCGCCGAGGAGCCGCACCTCATCGCCCACCTGTACCTCGCCGATCTCGGTCACATCCACCATGAACTGATCCATGCAGACCCGTCCGCAGATGGGGGCGCGTTTCCCCTTGATCAGCACCTCGCCACAGTTGGAGAGGCTTCTGGGATATCCGTCCGCATAGCCCACCGGCACCGTGGCGATGGTTTGTTTTCCGTGTACCGTATAGGTGCCGCCATAGCTGATCATGCGGCCTTCGGTCAGGGTTTTGACATGGGAAACATGGCTGGTAAGCGCCATCACGGGCGCAAGCGAAAGCCGTGTCGGATCCACTTCCGCCGAAGGAAGGAGCCCGTACATGGTGATCCCGGCCCTGACAGCATCCATGGCGTATTCCGGCAGTTCCATGATGGTGGCGCTGTTGGCACAGTGAGTTCTCGGAATCGTGATCCCCTGTTCCTTCAGGTAAGAAAGCATCTCCAAAAAGCGCTGGTACTGCGCCGTCGTTGCGGTCTTATCTCTTTCGTCCGCTTTGGCGAAATGGGTAAAAATCCCTTCAAAGGACAGGTACGGCTGACGGATGATCTCACCCGCGACCGTTGCATCCTCCTTTGTCACCTGCAGTCCGATCCGGCTCATTCCGGTATCAATGGCCAAATGAAAGGGAATGGTTTTGCCTTGCTTTGCCGCAGCGGCAGAAAGCCCCTCGGCCGAGGCCAGGGAGAAGATAGTGGGCGTCAGATTTTGCTGTACAATGGCGTCATAACTTTCCGTAAACGTATAGCCGAGGATCAAAATCGTCTTCTGAATCCCGGCTTCCCGCAGAGTCACGCCCTCTTCCGCTGTCGCGACGCAAAACCCGAGCAGATAAGGAAGGTCTTCGATCTCCTGCGCAATCTCCACGGCACCGTGTCCATATCCTTCGGCCTTGATCACGGCGTACATCTCTGTCCCATCGGGCAGGTGCTGTTTCATATTTTCCAGATTGAAGCGGATCGCATCCAGATCAATCTCTGCGCGGATCCGCTGAAAACGGTCTATGGTCGGTATCACGGTGTTTGCTCCCTTGCATTCTTCCATATCTCCGGCAGCATGGACAGAAGATCCCGCGCCAGCATGGAGGCTGCTCCCTTTTCCTTTGCGGCCAGATCCCCGGCCAGGCCGTGCATGAAAACCGCCAGCGCCGCGGCATGCTCTGCACCCGCTCCCACGGCAAGCAGCCCTGCAATCATGCCGGACAGCATATCTCCGCTGCCGCCTGTGGCCATCCCGTGATTTCCGCTCCGGTTGAGATAAAGCCTGCCATATGGCACGGCGGTCACGGTCCGGCTGTCCTTTAAGGTGAGGATCACGTTGTATTCGTTAGCGAAGTCTTCTGCGATCCGCATCCGTTCTTCCTTGATATACATGGGGGAATCTCCGGTCAGTCGTGACATTTCACCGATATGCGGCGTCAAAATCACGTCCGTATGGGGGCCTTTTAAGATCTCCGGTTCCTTGGCCAGCAGGTTGATGCCGTCTGCGTCGATGACCAACGGAACGGAGACGCTTTTTAAGGTAGTCTTCAGAATTTTCTCCGCGGTGGACGAGGTGGACAGCCCGGGGCCGATGAGGACGACGTCCGCCCAGTGGATCGCTTCAATCAGCGTTTTTTCGTCATGCTTCTCGTTTTTATAAGTGGAAAGCAGCGCTTCCGGAACCAGGGTCTGCAGCGCGGTTTTGTTTTCCTCCGCCGTAAAGATTTGCACCAGTCCGGCGCCCATGCGATACGCCGCCTCTGCGGCAAATGCCGCTGCTCCGCACATCGAAGGAGAACCGGCGATCACCAGCACTTTTCCGAAATCTCCTTTATGGCTGTCCGCCTTCCGTTCCGGCAGCAGGGAAAGATCCTCCGTTGTCAGGCTGCAGACTCGGGGCATCCGGTTTAAAAAGCCGTGATCCGTGATCCCGACATCGGCGCAAAGGAGTTCCCCGCAGCAGGCGGCACCGGGAAACAGGATCTGCCCCAGTTTCCTGTAGGCAAAGGTCACGGTGAGATCCGCCTGAAAGGCGATGCCGAGAATCCTGCCGTGATCGGCAGAAACGCCGCTGGGAATATCCACGGCGATCCGTTGGCAGGCCCAGGCGTTGACGACCCGTAACGTCTCTGCAATGGGTCCTGTGATGTCTCTGGAGAGTCCGGTGCCGAAAACGGCATCCATCACCACATCCGGTTCCTTTTCCGGCAAAGCGGAAAGTTCTTTGATCCCGTAGTTTCGGCAGATCTTTTGCTCACTCTCGCAAAGAGAGCCCTTCGCGGGAGCGGCAAGAGCGTAAAGGCTCACATCATATCCCTGCAAAAACAACAGCCGCGCAGCAGCATAGCCGTCGCCGCCGTTATTGCCACCGCCGCAGAGGACGAGGATGGAAGCCTCTTTCTTCGTCCGCTTTATCACCTCTGCTGCAACGGCCTCTGCCGCCCGTTCCATGAGTACCACCGGAGGCATCCCGTATTCTTTGGAGGTCTGCTCGTCACAGGCCTTCATTTCCTTCGCATTTACCAGATATTCCATGATCAGGTGGATTCCTTCTTCTGCTCTTTCTTTTCTTCTTTTTTCTCTTCGTGGAAATTCAAATTGATGTCCATATTCTGGAGGTCAAACAGATTCGTGGCCTGGGGTCCGAAGACATCATGCATATAGGCATACATCTGCCTGGTGTTGATCTCCCGGTTCTGCTTTTTGACCACATTGACCTTCAGATCATGCCGCACCTGCTTGATCCAGGCCGAGATCTCATTGATCTTTTCGGTGTTTTTCCGGAAATTGTCATAGCAGTAATCGGCAGTCATCACCATGAGTGCTTCGTTGGTCTCCCGGATCTGCCGCGGAATCTCCAGCAGCATATCCTCCAACTCGTCGATCTTGGCATTGGCGTCGTCAATGAGCCGCTTCTTTTCCTCTACATCAATGGTGCGTTGTTCGCTGCTGTCATCCATACCGGCCACGATGCCGTCCATGAGGTTCTGTTTCACCTTTTTGTAGTCCTTGATATCCTGCTTGCAGCGCGCCTCTTTCTGCAAAAGCTCATTCAGTTCCTGCTCCTTTTCCTCGATCTCTTCCGGTTTCCCGTTGACAAGGAAAAGCTGATGCCATTTCTGATCCAGAATCAGAATCGGAATCTTCGCTGCTTTGATCAGTTGACTGAAATCCTTTTTTTCATCCATACTTCTTTGTTACTCGCTTTGTAAAATACGATAGGAAAGCTCCATCAGACTGTCGGAAAGGTGGACGTTTTCCACCACCATGTCCGTCACGGCGAGATCCACATGGGCAAAATTCCAGATGGCCCGAATCCCGTTACCGGTCAACGTGTTGACAATGGAATCCGCCTCCGCTTTCGGCATGGTCAGCGCCGCGATCTCCACCTCGTGGGTTTGCAGAAACTCCGGCAGTTCCGAGATCGAGAGCACCGGGATGTCCCGCACGGCAGTTCCCACAAGGGCCGGATCAACGTCAAAAAGCCCGATGATCAAAAAACCGAGCTTTTCGAATTTCACGTAGTTTGCAATTGCCTGTCCGAGATGCCCCGCCCCGATCACGATCATCGGATGCCGGCGCGTGAGACCGAGGATCTTGCCGATCTCTTCATAGAGAAAATTCACATTATACCCGTATCCCTGCTGACCGAACCCGCCGAAATTATTAAGATCCTGACGGATCTGGGAGGCGGTCACATGCATCCGTTCAGAAAGATCATGGGAAGAAATGCGTTCCACGCCTTCTTCCATCAATTCCCCGAGATACCGGTAATAACGCGGCAATCGTCGGATGACGGCTTTTGAAATGTCCTTCGCCAAAGTCGTTCCTCCTTGCTCAAAGGCAGACATCGTTTTTCGATTTTGAAATCTGTAACCCCTCTTAAAGGAGTTTTTCCAGTTCCTGACGAATGGCCTTGATGAAGTTTTCGCTGTTTAAGACTTCCGGGTTCGGCAAGGTGGTGATCAGCGCGAGATCCTTTGTCATCCGCCCGGATTCGATGGTCGCAAGGGATGCCTTTTCAAGCGCATCCGCATAACGGCAAAGCTCCGGCAGATGATCCAGCTCGCCGCGTTTCCGGAATGCCCCGGTCCAGGCGAAGATGGTCGCCACGGAATTCGTCGAGGTCTCCTCGCCGTTTAAGTGTTTGTAATAATGACGCTGTACTGTCCCGTGGGCCGCTTCGTATTCGAAGTATCCGTGAGGAGAAACGAGCACCGACGTCATCATGGCCAGTGACCCGCAAGCGGAACTGATCATATCGCTCATGACGTCTCCGTCATAATTCTTGCAGGCCCAGATAAAGCCACCCTCAGACTTCATGACCCGCGCCACGGCATCGTCGATCAGGGTATAGAAATAAGTGATCCCCGCCTCTTCAAATTTCGCCTTGTATTCCTTTTCAAAGATCTCGGCAAAAATATCCTTGAAGGTGTGGTCATACTGCTTGCTGATGGTATCCTTGGAGGAGAACCAAAGCTCCTGCTTTTGATCCAATGCATAGGCAAAACAGCTTCTGGCGAAGCTTGCAATGGACTCGTTGATGTTATGCTGCCCCTGCAGGATACCGGCGCCTTTAAACTCATGGATGAGGGCTCTCTTTTCGGTCCCGTCTGCTGCGGTGAAAACAAGCTCCGCCTTGCCGGGGCCGTCCACCTTCATCTCCGTCGCTTTGTACACATCCCCGTACGCGTGTCTCGCGATGGTGATGGGTTTTTTCCAGTTTTTCACGCAGGGCTCGATGCCTTTGACCTGGATGGGTGTGCGGAACACTGTGCCGTCCAGGATCGCGCGAATGGTGCCATTGGGGCTCTTCCACATTTCCTTCAGGTCGTATTCTGTCATGCGGGCCGCATTCGGGGTGATGGTGGCGCATTTCACCGCCACGCCGTACTTTTTGGTGGCTTCCGCGGAATCGACGGTCACCTGATCGTCGGTGTCATTCCGGTGTTTCAGGCCAAGATCATAATACTCGCTTTTCAGATCCACAAACGGGAGGATTAGTTCGTCCTTGATCATCTGCCAGAGGATTCTTGTCATTTCGTCCCCGTCCATTTCGACGAGGGGGGTCTGCATTTTGATTTTTTCCATGGGAGTCTCCTTTGTGTGTTTATGCTGCATTTATCTATATCATACTTCGCTAAGCTATTTCACATCCGATGCCACTAAATTCACCTGCGTGCTTTCGCACTTGCTTCATTATCAAGTAGGGGCAGAAACGCATCGGAATCAAAGATTCCTGCGTTTCTAGCCAGTGCCCCTGTATGGAAATAGCTAACCTCATTCTTCGCTTTGCTCGAATTCGCTAAGCTATTTCACAACGAAGTTTAAAATCTTGCCTGGCACATAGATTTCTTTCACCAGCGTCTTGCCTTCCAGATACTTTTGCACCGCCGGTTCCTCTTTTGCGAGGGAAAGCGCGGCATCCTTTTCACAGTCGGCCGGAAGGCTGACCGTGGCGCGGACTTTGCCGTTGACCTGCACGCCGATCTCAATGGTGGCATCCTTGGTCTTTGCTTCGTCATATGCCGGCCAGGAAGACGTGGCAAGGAATCCGTCCTCGCCGAGAAACTCATGAATCTCTTCGCAAAGGTGCGGTGCAAAGGGAGACAGCAGCTTGATATAAAGCAAAAGATCCTCTCTTGTGATGGCGCCGGCCTTGGTGAAGTCATTGATCAATGTCATCAATGCCGCAATGGCGGTGTTGAATTTCATATTTTCAATGTCTTCGGTGACTTTCCTGATGGTCTTATGGAGCTTGCTCTCCAGCGCCGGGTCTTCTTCCGAAAGCGTGGCGATCTCAGGGAGGGAAGCCACACGCTCCAGGAAACGCTTGCACCCCTTGACCGCATCATCATTCCAGGGCGCAGCCGCCTGATAATCGCCCATAAACAGAACATAGGTCCGCAGCGTATCCGCACCGTACTCTTCCACGATATCCAGCGGATCCACCACATTTCCTTTGCTCTTGCTCATCTTCTCCCCGTCAGAGCCCAGGATCAGCCCCTGATAGGATCGTTTCGCGTAGGGCTCCGGTGTGTTCACTTCGCCGATGTCATACAGGAAATGATGCCAGAACCGGGAATACAGCAAGTGTCTGGTGACGTGCTCCATCCCGCCGTTATACCAGTCCACCGGCATCCAGTATTTGATCTTTTCCGGATCCGCGAAGGCCTTGTCATTATGAGGATCCACAAACCGCAGGAAATACCAGGACGACCCGGCCCACTGCGGCATCGTATCCGTCTCTCTTTTTGCAGAGCCGCCGCATTTCGGACAGGTGCAGTTGACAAAGGAATCGATTTTCGCCAGCGGGGACTGTCCGTCCGTACCGGGTTCGAAGTTCTCCACCTCCGGAAGGGTTAATGGCAGTTCCTCATAGGGCACGCCCACTGTCCCGCATTTCTCGCAATGAATGAGCGGGATCGGCTCACCCCAGTAACGCTGGCGGTTAAACGCCCAGTCCTTCATCTTGTACTGGATGCCTTTGTGCCCGATTTTTTCCTTTTCCAGGTATTCCAGCATGGCAGCGATGGAATCCTTTTTATTGTCATAGGCGTTCAGGAAATCCGAATTGATCATCCTGCCGTCGCCGGTGTAAGCGGCTTCTCCGATGTCTCCTCCCTCGATGACCTGGATGATGTCCACGCCGAATTTCTTGGCAAATTCATAGTCACGCTGGTCATGCGCCGGCACGGCCATGATGGCGCCAGTGCCATATCCCATCATGACATAGTCCGCGATAAAGATCGGGATCTCTTTGCCATTCACGGGATTCACCGCAACGAAGCCATCCAGCTTCACGCCGGTCTTGTCCTTGACCAGCTGTGTCCGCTCAAATTCGGTTTTCTTGGCGCATTCCGAGCGGTACTGCTCTACCGCATCCCAGTTTTGGATGCGATCCTTGTACTGATCCAGCAGGGGATGCTCCGGGGCCATGACCATGAAGGTCACGCCGAAAAGCGTATCACAGCGCGTGGTGTAGATCGTCAGTTTTTCATCGATCCCGGAGATGGAGAAATCCACAAAGGCGCCCGTGGATTTTCCGATCCAGGAAACTTCCTGCTGTTTGATGCTTTCGGGATAATCCACGTCTTCCAGCCCGTCTAAAAGTTTATCCGCATATTCCGTGATCTTTAAGTACCAGACATCCTTCGGAAGCTGCACCACATCCGAATGACAGATATCGCATTTCCCGCCCTGGGAGTCCTCGTTGCTCAACACCACCTTGCAATGGGGGCAATAATTCACAAGGGTCTTTGCCCGGAACACAAGCCCGTTTTCAAAAAGTTTCAAAAAAATCCACTGGGTCCATTTGTAATAATCCGGCAGGGACGTGCTGATCTCGCGGCTCCAGTCAAAGGAAAACCCAACAGCCTTCATCTGATCCTTGAACTTCTCCACGTTCTTTACCGTGATGTCGTGGGGGTGGGTATTGGTTTTGATCGCGTAATTCTCCGCAGGCAGACCGAAGGAATCAAAGCCGATGGGGAACAGGACGTTATATCCCTGCATCCGCCGTTTCCGCGCGATCACTTCCATGCTGGAGTAGGCCTTGATATGTCCCACATGCATTCCGGCGCCGGAAGGATACGGAAACTCCACCAGTCCGTAGAATTTCGGCTGATCGGATAGATCCTTCGCCTCGAAGACCTTCGCCTCATCCCATTTCTGCTGCCATTTCTGCTCGATTTTCTTGTAATTGTATCTCATCTCAAACACTCTCCTTTTCGGACTTCCTATAGAATACAACAAATCAGTCCATAGAATCAAGGTCAATTGACAAGACTTTATCAATCGGGGCCGTGGTCTTGCCGAGCCCGTCGCTCCCTTCAAAATACTTGTAGCCCGCGGATTCAAACAGGACCAGCAGTTGGCCGTCGTCGATTGCGATCTCCTCGCTGCAGGGCGGCAGTTCGATCATGAGCGCCGGTTCCGCGGCCGGGTTATGCAGCTCCGCAAGGGAAGGATAGACGTTGATCTGCGAAGAATTCCTGCGTCCGTAGGAAACGCTTAAGAAAACGGTGCCGTCCTCATCCACTGTGACGCCCTGCACTTTGGTCGGAATCGTATAGGTATTTTCCGGAATCAGTCTGCCGTTTTCAAACCGGTAACTGACCATCTGAGAACGCAGCAGCAGCGACGTCGTCGCCACCAGAATGTGATTCCCGACACAGGTGATGCAGGATGGCGTATTCTGTACGGGATAGGTCTCGGCCCAGTCCGAGATATCGATGAGCTGTTTGGAGGCGGCTTTGCCCACTGCATGAATGTAGGTATAGGGGATTCTTTGCAGCGTGTTGTCATCGGAATGGCAGATCCAGACATCCTCTCCATCACAGGCGATGCCGCCCATGTGGGAGCTGTCCCGGAGCCCCAGCGTGGCCAGGTATTCGCCTGTCTCCCGGTCAAATAGATACAAGCACCCCGGCGCTCCTTTTTCATCGCTGTAGGCGGTCACAAGAAGATATTCCCCCGCGATGCAAAGCCCTTGCGGGTAAAGAGAAAGGCTGCTGGTCTTATTTTCATTCAAATCGGTTTCCCTGGTGGACGGAAGCCCCGGGATCGAAAAGGCCTCCAAGAATGCATAGGAAAGGTCTTCCAATGTGATCCGCTTGTCATTCGGAAACCGGTTTGCCCAGTAATCGTAGTCTCTGGTAGATTGTCCGGCATCCACTTCCACGGTCTTTGCGGACACAGAAAAAGCCGGTGGCGCGGCTTCCACCGGAAGGACAAAGAAAAACGTCATCCATACAGTTAGAATCGCAGCCACCGGCTTTTTCATATGATCTGATTATTCCTCGCCTTTGTCGATCTTGGACGCCCGTTCCTTGATCTGCTTCTCCTGAATCTCGGCCGGGGCCTGTTCATAACGTGCAAACTCATAAGAGAAGGTACCGCCGCCGCCTGTCATGGAACGAAGGGTCGTGCCATATCCGTAAAGTTCCAGATAGGGGATATCCGCTGTGATCTCGGTGATGCCTGCTTCCACAGGATTCATGCCCAATACTCTGGCTCTGCGCTTATTGAGATCTCCCATGACATCGCCGGTCTTGCCGTCTTCCACCACGACCTTCAGTGTTGCGATGGGCTCTAAAAGCACCGGATTCGCTTCCATGAAGCCTTTCTTGAAGGCCTGGGATGCGGCCACCTTAAAGGCCATTTCGGAGGAATCCACCGGATGGAAGGAACCGTCATAAAGCACTGCTTTCACGCCAACGACCGGATATGCTGCCAACGGGCCTTTTTGAACGGCTTCCTGAATGCCTTTCTCCACTGCGGGGAAATAGTTCTTCGGGACGGCGCCGCCGACAACGGTCTGTTCGAACGTATATGCCGTCTCCAGATCCCCCGAAGGCTCGAAGGTCATCTTGACGTGTCCGTACTGGCCGTGTCCGCCGGACTGCTTCTTGTACTTATATTCCACATCGGATTTCTTGCGCAGCGTCTCGCGGAAGGCCGTCTTCGGCTCGGAAAGCTCGATCTCCACCTTATAACGGTTCTGCAGCTTGCTGCAGACCACTTCCAGATGCTGATCGCCGAGACCATAGAGCACGGTCTGTCCGTTTTCGCTGTCATTGACTGCCTTTAAGGTCAGATCCTCCTGCATCATCTTCTGCAGGGATGTGGAGACCTTATCCTCTTCTCCTTTATTCTTGGTCTTATAACGCATGCAGGTATAAGGCACCGGCATCTGTGTCCTGA
This sequence comes from Lachnospiraceae bacterium, assembly GCA_017431515.1. Lineage (GTDB taxonomy): Bacteria > Bacillota > Clostridia > Lachnospirales > Lachnospiraceae > RUG12461. The sequence continues at coordinate 3,671 of JAFRKV010000050.1, read as the reverse complement.
TATAGGCGATGGGATTGGCCTTCGTGGACAGGGAATCCGTGGTCTCCGTCACAGCCAGCTTCGCCAGAGCGCCGATATCACCGGCATGGAGCTCCTTCACTTCCTCAGCCTTGGCCGCATTCATGACATAGAGCTTGCCGACGCGTTCCTCCGCGTCTTTATGATAGTTAAACAACACATCATCCGTTTTCAGCACGCCGGTATTGACCTTGATCAGAGAATACTTCCCGATAAACGGATCCACGATGGTCTTAAACACATAGGCCGACTTGGGCTTGGAGAAATCGTAATCCGCTTCATAAACCTCATTGGTCTTGGCGTTAATCCCGGCGAGTTTGCGCTTATCCGGAGAGGGCAGGTATTTCACGATATCCACAAGCAACGTATACATGCCGCGGGCTAACGTATTGGATCCCATCAGCACCGGGACGATGCTGCAATCCGCCACATTCACGCGCAGCGCCTGACGAATCTCATCCTCTGAGAACTCTTCGCCGCCGAAATACCGATCCATGAACTCTTCGCTGGTCTCCGCCACAGACTCCATCAGCACATCACGGCAGAGATTCAGGTTTTCTTTGGAATACTCCGGCATCTCGATCTTCTCGATCTTACCCTGATCCGTCCATTTCTTGGCCTGCTGCTGGATGACATTGACATAACCGATAAATGCACCGTTCTCGCGGATCGGCAGGTGGAAAGGCGCGATCTTTTTGCCATACAGTTCCTGCAAATCCTCCACCACCTGTCGGTAGCTGGCCTCGTCCACATCCATATCCGTCACAAACACGATGCGGGGCAGCTTATATTTCTCACAGATGGCCCATGCTTTCTTGGTTCCGACTTCGATCCCGTTCTTGCCGGATACGACGATAATCGCAGAATCCGCTACACTTGCGGCCTCTTCTGCTTCCCCGGCGAAATCAAAGTAACCCGGCGCATCCAGGAAATTAATCTTGGTATCTTCCCAGATCACAGGGACCACTGTGGTATTGATGGAAAAATGCCGTTTCTGCTCTTCTTTGTCAAAATCGCTGATCGTGTTGCCGTCCGTGATTTTCCCCATACGGCTTGTCTGACCGGCAAGAAAGGCCATCGCCTCCAGAAGACTGGTCTTTCCGGCGCCCCCGTGGCCAAGTAACACAACGTTTCGGATTTTGTCCGTGGTAAATACATTCATGTGTAAAACCTCCCGTTCAAAAAGATACTCTTATTTTACAAAAGAACGGCGAATTAGGCAATATCTACCAAAATCTTTTTTCGGGAAATGTGAATTGATGCAAAATAGACAAAAGATATGATTGAAGCAGACCGCGTACCCGGATCCAGGGTCACGGGGGATCGTCAGGCAGCGGTCAGTTATGAAATTTTGGACCTCCGTCCCACTCAGTCGGGCTTCAGTCGGGCGCAGTAGGGGATGGCTTCAGCTCTTCTTCCAGTGGAGTCCACGAAAGAAGCCAGTCATGTACTCCACATATTATCGTCCACTGCTTTGTGCCTTTCTTTGTTAACGCCTTAAATCAGTTTTGTTATCATACCAAAAATAAGCGCCATCCCCTCTGGGAGCAACACCACCGGACACCTGATTCAGTTCATCCTCAGTCAATTCTGTCCCTGCTTTTGCAATGGGCGCCTTGGTCTGTTCCTTGTTTTCTGCTTTTTCAACGTTTCTTTTTTCTGTGAGTTTCATTGGGAATCCTTCCTTTTTTTCATTGCTCTATATTTTGATACGATGAAACATGTCGTCTGGCACAATTTTTGAAAACAAATTCGCGGAAGCGGACTTTTCTACTTCTTCTTCAGCCGGAATTGGTGCACGCGTTTCGACAACTCCACAAGCTCTTCATGGCTTAATTCCGGCAGTTTTTCCAGACGGTCTAAAAATGCGGAAAGGGTTTCCTTGCGGCGGGCCTCCAGGATCTCATTATAGAAATTGACCACAATACCGGTCAGGATCGCGATGACCACAAGGGAGTAGACTGTGACCACCACGGAAATAAGTTTGGCAAGGATGGTATGCACCACGATATCGCCGAAGCCGGCGGTGGAGATTACGGCGTAACAGTACCACAGCGCATCCGTATAGTTGGTGATCTCCGGCTCTACAAGAAGGATCAAAAGTGCAGAAAGGAAGACAAACACCATATAATACGTAAAGATTTGGATCCCGCTAGTCTGTTTCATGATCCGGTATAAGGTTCTCAAATTGGGCATAACGTGCCTCCTTTGCTTCTACTTCTGCAGTGCATTCAGATCACTAAAAAAGGAGGGATAGGAAATGTTCACGCATTCCGCGTCGCGGATCGTGACCGGCGACTTGGCGATGAGCCCTGCCACTGCAAAGGCCATGGCGATCCGATGATCCAGAAAGGAATTGACTGTGCCGCCGGCAAACTGTCCTCCGTGAATCACCATGCCATCCGGCATTGCTTCGGCCTGAATCCCAAGGACCTGCAGATTTTCGGTAACCGTGGCAATCCGGTCGGTCTCTTTTACACGGAGCTCTGCGGCATCGCGGATCACGGTAGTTCCCTCGGCACAGGCCGCCATAACCGCAATCACGGGAATCTCGTCAATCAGCGTCGGAATCATATGGCCGGACACTTCCGTTCCATGCAGCAGGCTGCTCTTCACCAGAAGATCCGCCACCGGCTCTCCCGAGACCTCCCGTTCCGAGATAAGTTCCACATTTCCGCCCATGGCGCACGCCACCTGCAGGATCCCGTCTCGGGTGGGATTGATCCCGACATTTTTGATCAGAATCTCTGCACCCGGCACCAGCAGCCCTGCTGCGATAAAATAAGCTGCTGAGCTGATATCCCCGGGCACCTGCAGTTTTTGTCCGGATAGTTTGGGCTCCGGCTGCACCGAAACGCTGTTTCCGTCCACCAAGAGATCAGCACCGAAAGCAGTCAGCATCCGTTCCGTATGGTCTCTGGAGCGAGTCGGCTCTGTGACTGTCGTTGTTCCCTCTGCATAAAGTCCCGCCAGCAGGACACAGGATTTCACCTGCGCGGAAGCCACCGGAGACGTATAGGAAATACCATGAAGCCGCTGTCCTTCAACCGTAAGCGGCGCCGTCATCTTCTCTCCCGTTCCTTCGATTGCAGCCCCCATTTCGCGAAGGGGCGTGATGACGCGTCCCATGGGGCGTTTCCGGATGGATTCGTCTCCGTCCAGCATGCTTTGAAACGGCTGTCCCGCCAGGATCCCGGACATCAGCCGCATGGTGGTCCCGGAATTCCCCACATCCAGCATTCCACCCGGCGCGCTGAGACCGTGCAGCCCTTTTCCATGAATGATGACCCTGGTATCTTCCTGTGTGATCTCGATTCCCATCTGTCGAAAACAGCGAATCGTAGACAGACAATCCTCCCCCGGCAAAAACCCTTCCGCTTCCGTAATCCCTTCAGAAATTGCACCCAGCATCACCGTCCGATGCGAAATGGATTTATCCCCCGGCACGGTAACGGTACCGTGCATCTTTATCACTGGATCTATTCTCAACTTACCCATCTCCTCTCTCTTATACGGCAGTTTAACCGAATTCCCCCTCCGCCGGGGGGATTTCCTCCGGCATGTCAAGTTGCATGAAAATGACGCTCACTCATTTCGGGGCGTGGCTTCTCTAAGCATCTGCGCAAGGTTATTTCGATCGTACGCAACCGGTT